>NZ_JMKP01000009.1 GCF_000685805.1 Psychrobacter phenylpyruvicus DSM 7000 = NBRC 102152
TGCTCCTAGTACGAGAGGACCAGAGTGGACGAACCGCTGGTGTTCGGGTTGTCATGCCAATGGCATTGCCCGGTAGCTACGTTCGGATTGGATAACCGCTGAAAGCATCTAAGCGGGAAGCCAACCTCAAGATTAGATTTCCCTTAAGAGCCGTTCAAGACTAGGACGTTGATAGGCAGGGTGTGGAAGCGCAGCGATGCGTGTAGCTAACCTGTACTAATTGCTCGTTTGGCTTGACCATACAACACCCAAGTGGTTTTGTATTAAGCTATAATTATTTCGATATCATCCTGATAATCACAAATTATAAGTGACTTGATTCAGGTTCTGATATACATAGTCAAACAAAGTTAAGCTAACCCTTAACACAACTCATATCTATACCCCCTTTGCTGACGACAATAGCACGATGGAACCACCTGATCCCTTCTCGAACTCAGAAGTGAAACATCGTAGCGCCGATGGTAGTGTGGTTCGCCCATGTGAGAGTAGGTCATCGTCAGCTCCCTATACTTTAAAAGCCCCCATTCATTAATTTGAGTGGGGGCTTTTTCCTTTGTCTGGATTTTAATTTTTGATTTAACTGTCGCACTGAATTGCTGAGGTTTTTGGTTTTATCTTTTTAAGATAACAACCTATATCCATTAATATTAAATTTATTGTAAAAAATTTATTATTCTCAAGCCATATGACGTATGCAGTAAGGGTCAAACTTCTGAGTTTGACCTATAAAATGATTTGACTTAACTCATTATAGTTGTTAGTTTTAATAAATAGTCATTAACTTATATTAAAAAACAAAGTTTGATTTTAAAATAATAGTCTGGGTTTTTACTCAGTCATGAAGATTGACAGGGTCTATTACCTCGAAGTCACAACCATTGTTTAAAAAGTACGAGCTAAGATTATACAGGCCTATTAAGGATCAATAGGTTCCCATGTTTATCAAAGGAATTGATAATGAAACTCCGTACCTCTGTTTATGCTACAGCTCTACTTTCTTTTAGCCTCTTAGGCTGCTCTAATTCTTCTACTGATGATAAAACTGAAGATTCAGCGTCTACTGCAGTCAGCGCTGACGAAGTTACTATCTTACGCTTTTCCCATTTTTGGCCCGCTACGTCCTCATTTAATGAAGAGATACTAAAGCCTTGGGTGGAGACCATCGAACAAGAGTCGAAGGGTCGATTAAAAATTGAGCTATATCCTTCAGCTACTCTCAGTAAACCTCAAGTAACTTATGAAGCTGCTGTTAAAGGTACTGTGGATATAGGCTCTCAAGCCCACGGTTATACTAGTGGCCGCTTTCCATTAACTCAAATTGCAGAATTGCCGGGCCTATCAAGTTCAGCTACCCAAATGAGTTGTATTTTACAAACCTTATATGAGAATGGCACTATCGCTAGTGAGTATGAGGATTCTCATTTGCTCTTCATGTATGGGGCAGGTCCTGGGGTACTGCATACCTCAAATAAACTTATTACTACCCCTGATGATATGAAAGGCATGCGTATTCGCCGGCCCTCAGCAGTGGCTGGTGATATTCTGGAGAGCATGGGTGCTTCACCTGTAGGGCTTCCAGCCAACGATATTTATACTTCATTACAACGTGGTGTGGTAGATGGCTTAAGCTTCCCTTGGGAGGCAGTCAAAACCTTCAAAATAGATGAAGTTACTAAGTACCATACAAACATACCATTTTATAGTTCGGGTCTTATGGTTTCAATGAACAAAGAGACCTACAATGGATTACCAGCTGATTTACAAAAAGTCATTGATGATAACTCTGGTATGGCTCTAGCAATGAAAGTTGGGGAGGTTTTTGATAAGCACGATAAGATAGTATTGCAAGAAGCAAGAGATAAAGGCGATCAATTTGTTGAGATACCTGATCCACTAAACGATCCTGCTTGGAAGGGCCCCCTTGAAAAAGGAACGCAAAAATATTTAAAGGATGTTGAAGACTTAGGGCTAGATTCAGCGGGTGTTTATGAAAAAGCAAAAGCGGCAAGTGCTGCCTGTGAAGCCTGATTTAATAGGAGTTTACTATGCAAGCATTGACCAGCATTAGTCGTTTTCTTGCAAGGATTTGTGAATTTATCGGTGGTGTAAGTTTAGTCATAATAGTGTTAGTGACCATCGCAGATGTTATTACTAGGTATTTATTCAAGCTTACAATGGGTGATTTTGGCTTTACCATCAAAGGTACTGTTGAAATCGTATCTTACATGATGTTCTTTGCGTTATTAGCCGCTTTCGCCGCCTATGTTGAGCGCTCACAAGTTATTGTAGATGTATTTACTCAAAAGATGCCTCAGCATATCAAAGGCTATATGATGGGCATATTTATGGTAGGATTTTTTGCACTGGGGGTGATATTTGTTTGGGGTCTATATGACAGTGCTTTAGATGCCAAAGAGTTTGGTAAGACCACACAAGACCTTAGAATTTCAATGACACCTATCTTCGCTTTTGGTTCGTTTCTTAGCGCCTTATTAGCGATACGCGCACTGATTGAATCTATCAATATTTTTAGAACAGGCGAGTTCTTTGATGCTGAGGAGACAGGCGCATGAGTCCAGAAATTATTGGTGCGGTTGGCTTAATTGTCATGATTATGCTGGTATGCCTTCGAGTACCTGTGGCTTTGGCTATGTTAGGAGCAGGACTTATCGGATTTGGTGCGGTGACAAGCCCAGGTGGTTCTTTACAAATGTTGAAGGATATTCCAACTGATGTGTTGGCTAAGTATGATTTCAGTGCGATACCTCTATTCATTCTTATGGGGGTATTTGCCGCTCATTCTGGAATGGCCGGAAAATTATTTGACGCGACTAGGACTATATTTGGCGGTGTGCGCGGTAGCTTAGGTATAGCTGGGATAGGGTCTTCAGGTATTTTTGCTTCTATTTCAGGCTCCTCATTAGCTACAGCTTCAACGATGACTCGGGTCGCGTTGCCAGAAATGGAAAAGCATGGTTATAACCCAGGTTTTGCTTGTGGTGTTTTGGCGGCGGGTGGTACCTTGGGGATTATGATTCCACCTAGTATTGCACTACTTGTCTATGCCATTTTAACAGAGCAGTCAGTGGGTGATATGTTTATCGCTGGTTTTTTGCCTGGGCTATTAGGCATGGTGATGTACTCTATTACTGTGATGATTATGGTTCGATGGAAGCCTCATTTAGCACAGCCTGGCGAAAAAACTTCTTGGAAAGAGAAGTTGTTTTCTTTAACAGGCCTTATTCCTTTTAGCTTTATCTTCATTATTATTATTACTGGAATATTTTTTGGCTTATTTACCCCTACTGAAGGGGCGGCTGTAGGAGCTTTTGCCTCTTGGTTGTATGCAGTATTTAAGGGCATGCGTCTTAAAGGGTTAAAACAATCCTTAACTGAAACCCTAGCACTGTCAGCGGTGGTGTTTTTTATGTTACTGGGAGCAGAGGCATTAGGGCTTTTTATTAATGTATCAAGGATAGCCAGCTCATTGGCTGAATGGATTGGAGCGTTACAGGTTAGTCCGCTTGTTGTATTAATTGGTATTTTGATCATGTACTTCCTGCTTGGGTTATTTATGGATGCCTTAGCCATGCTAGTGATTACTATACCTGTAGTTTTTCCAATTATTTTGGCATTAGGTTATGATCCTGTCTGGTTTGGTATTATTGCGGTATTGACGGTTGAGCTGGGTCTTATTACACCGCCCATGGGCATGAATATCTTTGTAATTAAAGCTATGGCACCGCATATTAAGCTGAGTGATATGTTTAAAGGAGTCACTCCCTTTATTGTTTCAGATGTGATTCGCTTGGTTGTACTTGTGGCTTTTCCCTCGATTTCATTGGTTTTATTAAGCTAAACCAAGCGAAACTGTTACTTTTTTAAACCGATCATTTTTTGATCAATTATCCTAAATTGGCCATGCTATTTGCTTTAATAGTGTGGTTTTTTTTATGAAGATAAGCGTGAACTGATAGGACACTGCTTAACAAGTCTAAAAATAGTTATACAACAATAGGGGAAACATATTTAAACTTATTATTTTGACTTAATCGATATAATTGTTGACTAACTAAGCGATGAGGCTAAATTTTAAGCTTTTTACTTTATTTCGATTTCTCTATCATTTTAATTTCTCTATTTGGTCTATATTCAATGTCCATTGACTTATCTAATACCCTTATCGTTGCGATCTCCGCAACCGCACTTTTTGATTTAAATGAATCCGAACTGTATCGTGAACAGCTGATTGAACAAGATCCGTTTACAGCTACCCAAAGATTTCGGGAGTATATGCAGCAGCATGAAAACGACCCGTTAGAAATAGGGGCGGGCTTCCCATTGATTCAGGCCATATTAAATTTAAATAACTATGTTGAGAACGGCTGTGAAAGTAATGCCCCTTTAGTGGAAGTTGTTATTATCTCGAAAAGCTGTCCTGAAACGGGAATTCGAGTATTAAATGCTATTCGAAAACGAGGTTTATGTATTACCCGTTCAGCGTTTATTTCTGGCGGTGAGGTGGCTGACTATATCGCTGACTTTAAGGTGGATCTTTTTTTGACTACCAATAGAGAAGATGCACAAAGTGTGGCAGACGCCAAGATCTGTGCCTGTGCTATATTGGATGCGACACCGGTTAATACCTTTAAGTTAGATACAGAGCAATTACGCATTGCCTTTGATGGTGATGCGGTGTTATTTGATGACTCTGGCGAACTACTATATAAGCAAAAGGGTCTTAAGGCGTTCCATGATAGAGAAGCAGAAATGACTGACTTGCCTATTGAGAAAGGACCTTATGCAGACTTATTAATCAAGCTATCATTGTTACAAGATAGGTTGCCTCATACAGAAGACATTCAACCCATTCAGATTGCGTTGGTCACTGCACGCAATGCACCGGCTGATTTACGGGCTATTAAGACCTTGCGTGAGTGGGGCGTTTCGGTAGATATGGCATTTTTTTTGGGTGGTCTTGAAAAAACGTCAGTGTTAAAAACCTTTGCACCGCATATCTTTTTCGATGACTCTGTTCAGCATATTGAGGCTGCCAGAAACTATGTGCCCACTGCCTTAGTGCCTTATCACTCCACCTCCAAACTTTATAACCATACTTGGATTCCTAGAACCAAGCGATCTGGTTAAATGCTATTTGGAACTATTTATTGTAGAGTGTAGCAACCTAAGCATAATCAGTCGAGTCGCTATTCACGCCCAAATTATACGGTGCTTACGGGCTTAATTATCACAAAAATAGGGCGTTTAAACCCCCTACCATATGGCGATATATATGAATTGGCAAAAAATATCTAACCTTATTAAACATCGTCTTGGTCAAGTGATTGGCCTTTATGGCTTCGTTTTGATTCCCATATGGGTGATGTATGTTTTAAACAGTACGATATTATTTAATTTTTGGAATATGTTAGGAATTATTCCGCGTAGTCTGAGTTTAAATAGTTTAATTGGGGTCACCTCATCTTGGACGATGCATGGTAATTTTGCTCATTTAATGGGAAATACGCTTGTTTTAGTGCAAATATTATTTTTGTTTGGACTGTTTGAGCGTAATGCTTATCGAACGATAGTAAAACTAATTATTGGTTCTGGATTAATGACCTGGGGGTTAGGGTCGCCGTTCTCTATCCATATTGGAGCATCAGGACTAATATTTGCAATGCTGGGATATATGATCGGTGGGGCTATTTTTGCTAGGCGTTGGGGTTATCTATTGGCTTGTATATTGATGGGGGCGAGCTATTGGTTCGTCTTAAAAGAAGGACTTATGCCCCAAACAGGCATCTCATTTGCGGCGCATTTTGGCGGATTGTGTATTGGTTTGTTAATTGGGGCTAATTCAAAGCATTATTATGGCAATAATTACTAAGCAGGTATTAATGTAGTCAGGGTTCAGTATGTTGGGCACCAACCTTGAAAATTTGTTACACTAGCGATTATATATGCCTTAGTTTACTTAGCCGAAAATTCGGCGGGTAATCATGGGCTTTTGTTAGTTTGTAGGGAGTAGATGCATGGCAGAACGTTCAGCCAAGCAGTTAGGGTTAAGTAAGGCGGATTTACCCAATTCGATTATTGAAGTGATTGCCACTTTGAGCAAGGCTGGTTTTGAGGCTTACATTGTCGGTGGTGGGGTCCGTGACACACTTTTAGGTCTCAATCCAAAAGACTTTGATGCCGTAACTGATGCAAGACCGCATGAAGTGAAAGACTTGTTTGGCAAGCGTTGCCGTATTATTGGGCGTCGTTTTCAATTGGCACATGTGTATTCAGGCCGTGACATGATTGAAGTGGCCACTTTCCGTGCGCCACCACCTACTGGTAATGAGCATACTACCAGTGATGGTATGATCGTTCGTGATAACGTTTGGGGCGACATTCATCAAGACTTTGCTCGCCGCGATTTTTCAATTAACGCTATGTATTACGAGCCTTTAAAAGGAGTGGTACATGACTTCTGTAATGCGTTAGATGACATCAAAAATAAAACCCTTAGATTATTGGGCCATGCACCTATACGCATCGAAGAAGACCCAGTCAGGCTACTACGTGCTTTACGCTTTAAAGCCAAACTCGGATTTGAGTTTGATAAAGAGTTATCAGAGCAGTTCCATGATGATAACTGGGCTTTGTTGGATCAAGTTTCTCCGCATAGATTATATGATGAGTCGCAGAAAATGTTCACCGGCGGCTATTTAGTTCCTTTATTGCCGCTATTGTTTGAATATGGCGCCATTCGTCATTTAATCATCTACCCGCCGGAACAGCCCAGCAGATTAGTGAATCAAGTTGCTATCAATACCGATAAGCGCATTGCTTTGGGTAAAAGTATCAACCCTGCTTTCTTTTATGCAGCGCTACTTTGGGACAATTACTTGCATCAATTGGCTAAGTTTAAAAAGAAAAACATGCCATTTCATGATGCACAGCTACAAGCCGCCAGCAAAGTTATCGATCGCCAGCGTATTAAGACTGCAATTCCACGTTTTGCCGAGCAGTTTATCCGTGATATCTGGGTAATGCAGCCCAAGCTTGCCAATCCTAGAGTGAAACAGATTGCACAGTTGGCAGAGCATCCTCGATTTAGAGCCGCTTTTGACTTCTTATTATTGCGTGAGCAATGTGGTGATGAGTTGAATCCACTGTCTGAGTCGACCAATGGCATGGGAGAGTGGTGGCAAACGTATCAGACGCTCTCAGAAAAACAAAAGCAGCAAGCTATTGATAGCTTCGCTGGAGACAGTCGCCGCGGTGCTAGTAAATCAAGTCGTAACCGCAATCGCAGTAGAAACCGCAGTACCGACAACGACCAAAGCAATTCAGCTACTAAGGCAAACAAGGAGGCTACTGCTTATAGCCCTAAGCCTCCCAAGCAAATAGAAGCCAGTAGTTCTACTCAAAATAAACATTATGCTGCTGAAAGAGCGCAACTTGAGAAGCTATCTTTGGGTAAGTTAGCAGGTGAGCACAGCTCTCAAAAAAGCCAACCAAGCCCGCTATTTACCATCAATGCCGATAAAATGGCAAAACAAGTGCCACAGCAGTCGGATATTGAAAAGCAACAACTTAAGCAAGCTGAAGCCACCCAAGTTGCTGCTGAGAATGCTCAGTCAGTAACGCAAAGTGAATCTTCAAGTACAGCTAAGCCGTCCCCAAAGAGTACTGCTAAGACCAGCACAGACAAGGTGGTTTCTTCACAGTTGGTGGTAAAAAAAGATGTGGTGTTATTACCAAAAGCGGAGCCTATACCTAGTCAGCGTCGCCGTCGTCAGCCGAGCCAAAAGCTTTCATACTCTGAGCGTATGCAAGCAGCCAAGAGTGAGCAGAATGCTACTGAAGATCAGAAGCAGTCACAGGCGATAACTGCCAAAACTGCCTCTCACAGTAAAGTAGACGACAGTCAAGCAGCTAAGGCTAAGCAGTTAGTAGCTTCTAAGCCTGAGCCAACAGTGACAGCGGCTAAGCAGGGCAGCTCAGCCACAACTAGTCCAGCTGCAGTAGTTATTGCTGATAAAGTTATTCCTAAAAGTGATCGAGTGCCTGCTACACGTCGTCGGCGTGAGCCAAGCTCTACGGTCAGTGTCAGTGAAAAAAATACTAGCAAAAAAAGCCAGTCATAATCTGTCATAGGATATCGGTTATCATGAATAAAGCCTTAACTAGCAAACGCTGTTATCTGGGGCTAGGTGGTAATATTACCAATGAGCTGGGCAGTCCTAGTCAGCACATTCATAATGCGATACAAAGCTTGCAGGCTCATCCTAAAGTAACTCAGGTGAAGGCTTCATCTCTTTATGCCTCTAAGCCTATGGGTCCCCAAGATCAGCCAGACTTTATTAATGCTGTTGTTGAAATTGAGACCACTTTAGAGCCTCATGACTTACTGAGCTTGTGTCAACAATTAGAGCAGCAAGCACAGCGGGTTCGTCTGCGTCATTGGGGTGAAAGAAGCTTGGATGTGGATGTGTTGCTTTATGGTGACGAGCAAATAAATAGCCCTACCTTAATAGTGCCTCATCCTGGTATCACCCAGCGTAATTTTGTTCTGATACCATTGGCTGAGCTAAATCCTACTGTGAAAATTAATGAGATTGCTATTACTGACTTGGAACTAAGTCAGGATTGGTCGGGACTCACTCGTTTGTCTTAGGCCAAAATATTTAGTTGGTTCTTTATTGTTTATCTGCTTACTTCTTCTAGGTGGCCCTATATGATTACTTTGTCGACTTTAAATAAATACAAAAAAGACGGTCGTAAATTTAGCTGTCTTACTTGCTATGATGCGATGTTTGCAAAAATGATGCAGAATGCTGAGGTCGATACTATCTTAATCGGCGATAGTTTGGGTATGGTGGTTCAGGGTCATGACTCAACGTTACCGGTGACCGTTGAAGATATGGTATATCACACCGAGAACGTGGCGCGTAGCAACAAGCATGCGCTGATTCTAGCGGACTTACCTTTTATGAGCTATGTCACACTTGAGGATACTATTGCTAATGCTAGAAAAATTATGCAAGCAGGGGCGCAAGTTATTAAGTTAGAAGGCGGGGCAGAGCTGGTAGATAAGGTAGCAGCATTAACGGCGGCTGGGGCTCCTATTTGTGTTCATCTGGGCTTAACTCCACAATCTGTCAACGTGTTTGGCGGTTATAAAGTACAGGGTAAAACAGAGGATAGTGCTGCCAAACTAATGGCGGATGTGAAGGCGGTTGTCGAAGCGGGTGCAGCAATTATTTTGTTAGAGTGTGTGCCGGCGGCTTTGGCAAAACAAGTGACGGAAGCTGTGAATGTACCAGTAATTGGTATTGGCGCTGGTGCTGATACCGATGGTCAAGTTTTGGTGATGCACGACATGCTCGGAGTTACTCATGGGAGAGTGGCACGTTTTGTCCATGACTTCTTAACCGATGAGCGTAATCAGCAAAGTGATTATGCCGGCAGTGTAGAGGGCGCTTTTGCTTTATTTCATAAGTCGGTTAAAGAGGGCAGCTACCCTCAACCACAGCATCAATTTAATTAATTACCCCTAGCTAAGACGGTCTTGGCGGCTTAGCTTGAATATTAATATTCTAATAAAAGTTTTTAGTTGGCAATAGATTGGACCATTAGGATACCTGCATGACCACCACTTATAACTCCATTAAATCGTTACGTGAAGCGCTTAAACCGCTACGAGCAAATAAAACAATAGCCTTAGTGCCTACCATGGGTAATCTGCACCAAGGCCACATCTCTTTAGTGAAATTGGCTAAACAGCATGCAGATATCGTGGTGGTCAGTATATTCGTTAACCCTACCCAGTTTGGTGCGGGGGAAGATTTAGACAGTTATCCTAGAACTTTAGAGGCAGATACTGACAAGTTAAAGGCAGCAGAAGCGGATTATATCTTTGCTCCTACGGTGGATGAGATGTACCCAGTTATGCCCCCTCCGACTCAGGTATTAGCAGGTAATATTAGTAAAATACTGTGTGGTAAATCACGTCCTACCCACTTTGATGGCGTAGGCATTGTGGTGACTAAGCTATTTAATATCATCCAGCCTGATGTGGCCGTATTTGGTAAAAAAGACTATCAGCAACTGGCCATTATTAAGCAGTTGGTACGAGATTTAAGCTTTGATATACAGCTAGTTGGTGGCCCTATAGTCCGTGCCGAAGATGGATTGGCATTGTCTTCACGCAATCAGTATTTAACACAACAAGAGCGAGCTAAGGCTCCTGAGCTGCATAAAGCGGTTCAAGACTTGGCGCTAAAATTACAAGATGGTAAGGCTACCTGTGAGACTGACCTTAAAAGGCTGATTGAGCAAAGTATAGCCGAAATTAATGCTAAAGGTTTTAAGGTTGATTATCTTGAAGTAAAAAACCAAGACTTAACGCCAATTACTGAATTTGCTGGCAAGCAGTCTTGGTTAATAGCGGTAGCTGCCTGGTTAGGTAAAGCACGGTTATTGGATAACCAAGAGGTTGATATTTAGCAGTTGCTTTAAGTGTGGTATGCAGTATTGAGATAAAAGTGCGAAGCGTGTTGGCTTTAGTTATTTGAGCAATATTTATAGCATCTTACAATACAATACAAGGATAGGGAGTTTACCATATGTCTGCCAAGCAGCCAGAAGCTGAAACATTACAACAGCCGAATTCTAAGGTATTAGCGGTAGAGGTTTTGATTGTTTCCGGACGTTCCGGCTCTGGTAAAACCTCAGTACTTAATATTCTAGAGGATTTAGGCTATTACGTTATCGATAACATGCCTTTATCGTTATTATCCGCAGCCGCTGAAAAGTTAATAGAAGATGGGGATATTAAAAAACTAGCATTGGGCGTAGACATACGAACGTTACAAGCAGACTCCTCTAGTTTTAAGAATATTTATGAGCAGCTCCTGACAGCTTATGGTGCTAATAGCGTTAAAATCCTTTATGTTACTGCCCAAGAGTCGGTATTGGTAGCACGTTATGCTGCCACACGTCGAGTGCATCCTCTAATGGCGATGTCGAGTTGTGATGTCAAAAACTTGCCCAGCGCCATAAAGAAGGAAACCGAAGCGCTACAGTTGATTGCTAGCAAGGCTGACATCACCATTGATACCAGTACCCTTAATATTCATCAGCTAAAAGAGTTGGTGCGTGAGTCGATAGGGGTGGACAATAAAATTACGGTCAACCTGCTGTCCTTTGGGTTTAAGTTTGGGGTGCCCATCGATGCGGACTTTATCTTTGATGTGCGTATCTTACCAAACCCCCATTGGAATCCTGAATTACGGGTTAAGACCGGTCAGGATGCTGAGGTGGCTGAGTTTTTTGCAGAGTTTCCAGAAGTGGATGAAATGCAGCAGGATATTTACCAGTTTTTAAATCGCTGGCTGCCTGAGTTTTTGCACAACAATAGACACACGGTTACGGTAGCAATTGGCTGTACAGGGGGCAAGCACCGTTCAGTATTTATTACTGAGAAGCTACATGCTAGATTGTCACAAAGCTTGCCAAGCGAGCTAAAAGCAATGATTAAACACCGTGAAAAATTGCACTGGGGACACTAAAGGCAGGTATGCTAGGACTGCGCAGCCCAAAGTTTTACCAGAATACTGATATTATTTTTATTATTAATTTGAGATTTTTATGATTGATTGGTCCGAACATGACATGCGAGTTTCTCGCACTGAACTAAAAAAAGCCCATGAGCGCTTACAGAAGCTGTCTGTGCCTCTGGCTGCCTTATCCAAAAAGCAGATGAAGAAACTGCCAGCAACGGAATACTTCTTGGCTGAACTGATGGCTTTGTCCGACATTACCAGTGCGGCAGCCCGTAATCGCCAAATTAAGCGAGTGGGGAAGCTGATCAGTGAAGAAGATCGTCATGCTTTAGTAGACGCCTTATTTCAGATCCGCTTTAGTAAAGAGCAAGCCGTTAAAATTGAAGGGTGGTATACGCGCTTAAATATTAACGATGAAGGCACCTTAAAGCAGTTCTGCAAGCAGTTCAAAGCGGCAGAGCGTAATAGCTTATTTCAGCTACTACTATGGATTGAATATGCCAAGCACATGGATGATGATGAGCTGCTGAAAGAATCAGAAACAGACTTACTGAGCTACATCAAAGAGGTGGCTATCTTGAGTCAGTTAGATTAATGGTTAGATATCTATTACCTCGATCACATCATAAGCAGGCGTCTCATAAGGGTGTGCCTGCTTTAATGCTTCTATAACCTCAGAGATCTTCTCTTTAGCAACCACCATCTCTACCCGCCATTCGGTTACTTGCTCAACCCTATCTTGTTTACCAATATGAGGCTGACTGCCAGCTCTAGGCATGAATTGACCCGTACCTTTAACCTGCCAGCAGCAGTGAGAGTAGTTACCAATATGGCCTGCCCCTGCGGCAAATAAAGCTTGTTTTACCGGCTCTAAGTTAGGTTCTGGAATAAATACAGTAAGCTTGTACATAATCTTATTGCCTTTTTTTAATAGTCTTATTGTCTTTTTAATACAAAAAGCCGACTATAATTTAATCATAGTCGGCTGTGTTAAAGCAACGTAAGGCGGTAAAGCTTGCTTAGTTTAAGGGCACACCAATACGCTGAGCCACTTCTTCATAAGATTCGATCACGTCACCTAGGCTCTGACGGAAGCGGTCTTTGTCTAGTTTTTTCTTGGTTTCTTTGTCCCAAATACGGCAGCCATCTGGTGAAAATTCATCACCTAATACAATACGGTCTTGGAATACGCCGAATTCAAGTTTGAAGTCGACTAGCATTAAGCCGCCTTCATCGAATAACTGTTTTAATACATCGTTTACTTTAAAAGTAAGCTCTTTCATTTTAGCCAGCTGCTCAGGAGTTGCCCAGCCTAATGCTACTGATAACGATTCGTTGACCATAGGATCACCTAGAGCGTCATCTTTATAGAATAACTCATAAGTAGGTGGGTTCAGAGGCTGACCTTCTTGTAAGCCAAGACGGCGTACTAAGCTACCCGCTGCAAAGTTACGTACCACACACTCTACAGGAATCATCTCTAAGCGTTTTACCAACACTTCATCGTCAGAAAGCTGCTTTTCAAAGTGAGTTTCAATACCGGCTTCATCAAGTTTTTGCATAATGAATGCATTGAAGCGGTTATTCACTTGTCCTTTACGACCTAGCTGCTCGATACGTTCTCCATTAAAAGCAGAAGTATCATCACGGAAGTGAAGGATTAAGTAATCGGGGTTGTCTGTTTCATAAACAGATTTGGCTTTGCCTTTGTAAAGCAGGTCTTTTTTTTGAAGCTGCATGATTTAAGTCCTATGCATATAGTTTACTGAGCGGTTATGTCAGTATCCCTAAAAGGGGGTTTAAAAAGTAGAGTGGCGGTAGTAAGTAAACAACTAAATAATCAAGCTGACAATTAATTGCTAGTTTGATTGGCTGCGGGCACTTGACGATGAGGAGGTGGTAACTCATAACGCTTACCAGACTCGTTCTCAATATCAAGGGTATTAACTCCTACAGCCGGAGTAGGGTAAAGCGGAACAAAAGGGGCGGTCTCTTGATCTGCGGGCAATTGAATAGGGTCAAGTTTTTCAGCTTTTTGATAAGCCAAACTACCATCGTCAATTTTACTAAAAGCCCCTTTAGTCGCTTGGCATCCTGATAAAAAAGCAACGCTGCTGGCCGCAATAATCGCAACCTTCATTGCTGTGCGCAAGGTCGCAGCTACAGAGGGCTGTGAGTGATTTGAAAGTTCAATGTGAGACATGGGTCATCCTTTGTCAGCTGTATAAGCAAAGAGATAAATTTCTCACTACCATACAGCTTGTATTCAAAAGTACTGATAGTCAAAAGTACCGAAGTTAATCATACTGGGAGCTAATTGACGCTATTAGTCAATTAAACCTGCGGCACGTAAGCCTGCATCTACCTGCTCATGGTACTGCTCACTTAACCAGACCATTGGTAGGCGAATACCTTTTTCAATTTTGCCCATTCTATGTAAAGCATACTTCACTGGAATAGGGCTAGATTCAATAAACATCAACTTGTGTAGTGGCGCAATGGTGTCGTGAACTTTGGTAGCAGTTTCAAAGTCACCTTTTAAAGCGGCATTGAATACTTGGCTCATGGCCTTGGGCACGATATTTGCCGTTACCGAGATGTTGCCTTTAGCACCATGCTTCATAAGCTCCAGCGCTGTACCATCATCACCTGATAGCACTACTATACGATCGCCTAAAGCTTCAATTAGCAATTTTCCACGTTCTACAGAACCAGTAGCGTCCTTGATGGCGACAATGTTTTCAATATCAGCTAGGCGTTCAACCGTCTCTTGTGCGATATCTACCACAGTACGGCCTGGCACATTATAAAGCATTTGTGGCATATCTACAGCTTCGGCAATCGCTTTATAGTGCTGAAATAAGCCTTCTTGAGTGGGCTTATTGTAATAAGGCGCTACTAACAAGGCACAGTCAGCACCCGCATCCTTGGCTTCTGAGGTTAAATGAATGGCTTCTTGGGTATTGTTGGCACCGGTTCCGGCGATAACAGGAATACGGCCATCAACGTGTTTTACAAAAAAGCGAATCACATCACTGTGCTCTTGCATCGACAAGGTAGCAGATTCACCAGTGGTACCGACCGCTATTAGAGAGTCTGTACCTTGTTCAATATGCCAGTCAATTAGCTCAGCTAGACGAGGATAATCTACCTCCCCATTAGTCAGCATAGGAGTGACTAAGGCAACCATTGAGCCTTGTAATTTGGTTTTAAATTCAGAATAGGGGTTACTCATAATATTGCCTTGTTATTTTTAACTAAAGTTACTTCAATATATTAGCGTGTTTATTTGTCATATCAATCTTTTTGAGCGGATTTGATAGTAGCTAGGACTATCATAACAAGTGCTTTTTACTACGCAACTAACATTTCATTTAAAATTTACGGCTGCGTAATAAAATCACGGCAAGTAGGGGAAGTTAGTGGTATTCAATCTTGAAGCTGGGTAATGGTAAGCCCGCTTCCCCTATGCAATTGCCTTAGCTTTTATGCAGCATTAAGGTTGAAAACAGGTTTAAAAATTGCAATTAGTGTAGCACATTCGCCCTTAAGCAATCATTAAGCTATTTTACGTCTAAATGGCGCTATGCGATACCACACATTTGATAAAAATATGAATAAAAAGTGAAATTTTACGAACCCTCAGTTTTTACCGTATTTATTGCTACAAACTAAGGCACTCTTACAAACTGTAGTTTCGGATAATAAAGCAGTATGCTTTAATGAATTGATAACTGTTGGCTTTATCAGTCAATAGCTAAATCAACAGCTAGTTAAATAAAGCTAGTTCAATAAATAGTTTTTTAAATAAATAGCTACTTAAATAAATAATAAATATTCTAAGGGATTAAAATATATGACAAATGAAAACATAAAAAACTCACAGCATAAATACGGTATTGTTCTTTATGGTGCCACAAGTTTTGTGGGTCAATTGGTTGCTGAGTATTTGCAAAAGTTCTTAGCCGCAGACAATACGGATAATGAAGTAAGCTGGGCAATTGCTGGTCGCAATCAACAAAAATTGGAGCAAGTTAAGCAGCAGGTAGGTAATACCGAGCTGCCGATTATTATTGCAGACAGTGAGGACGCCGATAGTCTAAATAAAATGGCCGCCCAAGCCCAAGTAATAATCTCCACGGTAGGACCTTACCTAAAATATGGAGAGCCTTTGATCAAAGCGTGTGCTGAGAATGGCACAGACTATGTCGACTTAACGGGTGAAGCTTTATTCATCAAAAACATGCTCGATAAGTATCAACAAACTGCTAAAGATTCTGGGGCGCGTATCGTCAACTCTTGTGGCTTTGACTCCCTGCCTTCCGATCTAGGCGTACTATTCACCCAAAACTGTGCCCAAAAAGAGTATGGCGAATATTGCGAAACCATTAATATGCGGGTGAAAGCGGCTAAAGGAGGTGTGTCAGGCGGGACGGTGTCTTCGATGGCTACTATCTTTGAGGAGCTTGGCAAAGATAAATCGCTGCGTAAACAGTTGGCCAACCCTTATCTGTTAAATGATGATGAAAATCGCCCTAATGTGCGTCAACAGAATATTAACCTTCCTCAGTGGGATGCTGAAAATGAGCGCTGGGTAGCCCCCTTTATTATGGCTTCCATTAATACCCGTATTGTTCATCGCTCCAATCAACTACGGGATTATCAATATGGTCGTGACTTTAAATATGATGAAGCCATGTGGTTGCCAGCAGGTCTGAAAGGTCGTCTTATGAGTTATGGAATGACGGCAGGTATTGCAGGCTTTGCGGCCAGCATGATGTTTAAGCCTAGCCGTGATCTGTTAAATGAGCATGTACTACCCAAATCTGGTGATGGCCCTTCTAAGTCAGAGCGAGAAAATGGCTATTTCGATATTCGCTTCTTTGGTTATACCAATACCAACCATGAAGTATTAACCAAGGTGACAGGTGACAAAGACCCTGGTTATGGTGGTACTTGTCAAATGCTGTCACAAAGTGCACTGTGTCTCCTGCAAGATATTAGTAGGCAAGAGGTGGAGGGAGGTTTTTGGACTCCGGCTGCTGCGATGGGTGAAGCCTTGATTAAGCGCTTACAAGATCACGCTGGCATTGAGTTTGTAGAGTTATCAGCATAGTTTTGTAGTAGCTAATATAAGCTGAATAACAAACTATAAGCTGAATATAAAACTAAATAACGTACTTAATAACACACAAAAAAGGACAGGCCTGAGGGCTGTCCTTTTTTAATAATAGTCAATTTATAATAGACAATTTGGCTAAGTAGCTATTTAAGGCCGGCTTGCTTTAATAAAGCACCTAATGAGCCAATTTTGTTCTCTTCAGGCTTTTGCTTCGCAGCAGGCTTGGTTTTGGCTTTATCATTGCGTGGGCTGTTACGTCCGCCTCTGTTAGCAGCTTTGGCCTTATTGCTTCTGCGTGGCGGGCGAGCAGCCTTAGTCTCTGCCTTATCAGCAGCAGTAGCACGTTTAGCGGGTGCTACTGCTTGCTCTGATTTCATGCTGAAGCCAATACGATTGCGTTTGGCATCTACTGAAATCACACGAACAGTGACGATATCGCCTGGTTTAACCAAGTTCATTGGGTCTTCAACGAAGTCGTTGGCCATCTCAGAGATGTGCACTAAGCCATCTTGGTGAACGCCTACATCCACAAAGCAGCCAAAGCCAGTGACGTTAGTTACTACGCCTTCTAGTTGCATGCCTTCTTCTAGATCACTGATGCTATTTACGTCGTCTCTAAACTGAGCCGTTTTAAACTCAGGGCGAGGGTCATGGGCAGGTTTAGCAAGCTCTTGTTTAATGGCCGCAAGACTAATGTTTTCATCATTAGCTGCTTCAATACCATCAGTGGCTAAGGTGTGAATCACACTGTCATTGCCTAAGACTTCAGTAATGTCTTTACCAGATTTTTCTAGAATTTGTTTTACCAAATCATAGCTCTCTGGATGCACACCAGTGGCATCTAAAGGCTCTTCGCCATCACGGATACGTAAGAAACCTGCGGCCTGTTCAAAGGTTTTCACGCCCAGTCTTGGCACGTCTTTTAGCTGCTCACGATTGGTAAAGGCGCCATGTTCTTTGCGATAATTTACTATCTGCTGAGCCACGTTGCGGTTTAGGCCGGCAATATGAGCCAAAATGGCAGGACTGGCAGTGTTTACATCAACGCCTACTGCGTTCACACAGTCTTGAGTAACTTTGTCTAAGCTATCAGACAGCTGAGATTGGTTCACATCATGTTGATATTGACCGACGCCAATGGCTTTTGGCTCAACTTTCACCAGCTCTGATAGAGGGTCTTGTAGGCGACGAGCAATAGAAACAGCGCCGCGGATTGACACGTCTAAGTCTGCCAATTCATCACTAGCCAACTCACTGGCTGAATAGACAGAAGCACCAGACTCATTTACCACGACGGCTTTGGCAGTGATGGCGTCATCGGCATCGATAACTTCTTTGATCATAGCATCGGTTTCACGGCTGGCCGTACCATTACCGATTGCTACTAATTCAACGTTATGCGTCTTTAATAGCTCAGAGATAGTGGCTTTTGCTTCATCCATTTTGTTGTCTGGAGCAAAAGGATACACTGTGGCGGTGGCAGGGGTGTTGTCAGCATCACGGATAACCTGACCTTGCGCATCGATAACTGCCATTTTTACGCCATGACGAATACCAGGATCGACACCTAGAATTACTTTACGACCAGCCGGGGCTGCCATCAGTAAGTGCTGAAGGTTACTAGCAAAGACATCAATGGCATCGGCTTCGGCAGCCAGGCGTTTTTCTGTTAATAAGCGGTGCTCTAAGTGCGGACGCCATTTGTCTTTCCACAAGCTATTGGCAGCCGCTACTAAGAATTCACGACGCTCTTCTGGCTGCTTGGCATCTAATTCAAAGTTGCTAATAATTTTTTCAACAAAAGGAGCGTCTTCACCGTCGACTTTAAGCACCAGTACGTTTTCTTGACGGCCACGTAGCATGGCAAGTAGGCGGTGATTAGGTAGGCGAGCTAAGCTCTCACTATGCTCAAAGTAGTCCGCAAATTTCTCACCAACCTCACGCTTTTCCTCAGAAGCCAAGCTTGAATTGATGGTGGCTGTCTTAGCGAAACCTGTGCGTAAAGCATCCAGTAGCTCTAATTCTTGAGTCCAATCATCGATAATGATGGCTTCAACACCGGCCAGCTGTTTTTCGGCATCTGAGAAGTCGACCTCAATCTCACTACCGGTATCATCGGTAATGGTCTCAGGTAACTGATAGCCCTGTAGCGCCTCAGTAGGAGTGATCTCGGTGGTTAATAGCTTCTCAGCGACCTCACCTAAGCCTGCAGCACGTGCTTTGGCAGCCAAAGAGCGGCGACGAGGACGATAAGGCAGATAGATGTCTTCTAACTCAAGCTTTGAGGTGGCTTGCTCAATGCGAGCTTGCAACGCTTCAGTTAGATTGCCTTGGCTTTGTAATAGCTCAAGAATCTTAGCACGACGTGACGCCATGTCGCGCTCATAATTCAGGCCTTTTTCCAAAGCACGTAGTTGACTGTCATCTAGGCCTTGCGTTTTTTCTTTACGATAACGGGCGATAAACGGCACCGTAGCACCTTCGTCGTAAAGCTTAACAAACGCATTGACTTGCGCAGGCTTAATGCCCAGCTCTTTTGCAAGCTTGGTATGGATGTTGGCAATGACATCAGCCGGCAAGTTAGTACTGCCTTGGCTGGTAGGGGTGTTGGTAGTTGGGGTATCGGTTTGGTTCATATCCGTATCGAAGTTAATAAATGTGGTTGGCATTATAACAAAAGCTGACATAATAAAAACGCTTTTGCGTATTTATGTTTATTTCTGTCAATAAGTCTTGATTATTTAACAAACCCATACAGCACTACTATGTAATAGGTGTGTAATTTGTTTCATAATCTTATACACTAAATGATGTCCATTGTCAGGCTTAATGTTATCTGTCTTAAATTATAATAGACGATGGGCAATAGAGGATTTTAGGACGGCTAACAAGTTGAGGCAATAGTCCCTTAGCATTATCTGCAATGAGTACCGTATATTATTAAGTTAATCATTGATTAATGCTGGCTTCATAACCATATATAACATAAGACCTAATTCAATTTTATTTTAGCAATTAAAATGCAAAATGTATTTTTCCCTTTACCCTCTGGGTTACTATAATAAATAAACAGCAGGAAAATATTATGTCAGACAATAAAATAAACAATACCGACAGTTTAACCCACCGTATATTGGTAGTAGATGATGATGCCCGTTTGCGCTCTTTATTACAACGCTTTCTAGAAGACGACGGTTTTGTGGTGCGCACCGCTCATGATGGCAGTCAGATGGATAAATTGATGCAACGTGAGTTATTCTCATTGGTGGTGCTAGACTTAATGCTACCAGGAGAAGATGGTATTAGCATCTGTAAGCGCTTGCGTGAAGATAATAGTGATATCCCTATCATTATGTTGACTGCCAAAGGCTCAGACAGTGACCGTATTGCCGGGCTAGAGGCGGGTGCGGATGATTATCTACCCAAGCCATTTAACCCAAAAGAGTTGCTGGCTCGCATTAAAGCGGTTTTACGTCGTCATAGCCGTGAGTTACCTGGCGCTCCTTCGCAGCAGGTAGAAGTGGTAGAGTTCGGACCTTGGACCTTGGATTTATCAACACGTACCTTAAAACGTGATGGTAACGTGGTGACCTTAACCACCGGTGAGTTCTCAGTGTTGAAAGCTCTAGTGCAGCACCCTCGTGAGCCGTTAACTCGCGATAAGTTAATGAACTTAGCGCGCGGCAGAGAGTGGGGCGCTATGGAGCGCTCTATTGACGTTCAAGTATCACGCTTACGTCGTTTGATTGAAGACAATCCTTCGCAGGCTCGTTATATTCAGACAGTCTGGGGCGTGGGCTACGTGTTTGTTCCCGATGAAGAAGATGCCTAAATAATAGCTTCTTTGTCCAAAAAAAAGGCACTCTATTTAATATAGAGTGCCTTTTTAGTTTTTTATATTAACAACTTTTTATATTTAGTGCTTTTTTATAGTTTATAAATCAATGCCGACCATTGTCGTTAATAACTGTCTTTACTTATGCAGAGCCAATAAATTAACGCCTAGCTAATAAATCAACGCAATTGACTGTCTTTACTGCCACGGCGATTATACAGCTCTTGAGTCTTGGTATGAGCTTCTAGCTCAGACTGGCATTTGACACAGTGCTCTACTCCAGGCAAGGCTTGACGCCGAGCTTCTGGGATACGCTCGCCACATTCCTCACAGAATTCTAAGCTTTCACCTTTAGGCAAGGCTCTCCTTGCCCGTTCAAGAGCATCATTGACGGTGGCATCCATTTGTTCGTGCTCTGCGCCATCGCGCGCCCATCCTCCAGCCATAATAGACTCCTTTTCTTATTTAGATTTGCCCAAATAAAATCAGGGCTTATCCTTATATTATGGGGCTATCAGCCTATTTTTCAAGGTAGAGCTTGGCGGTTACAATAAGCTTAGAGGCACAAAAAAGCAGAAGCTTCGAGGGCTTCTGCTTTTAGCATAGCTTAAGTTATTATCGATATTTAGGAGGATTTAAGCTATTAGTGATGCAGGTTATTAGCAATAAAGTTTATTAGCAAGATAGGTTATTTAGGTTGCAAAGCAATAACCTGACCTCTTACCCCAATGCTAGCATCGCTCATTAAGCACACATATGCCGGCATAATATCTTCTGGAGTCTTCAGACTCATTGGGTTCTCACCAGGATAGGCATGAGCGCGCATGTTGGTGCGGGTGCCGCCTGGATTGATACAGTTAAAGCGTAAGCTGGTGGTGTTTTGAGTCTCTTGGGTAAAAATATCGCTCATACCCTCAACGGCTTGCTTCGATAAGGCATAGGCTCCCCAAAAAGCGCGAGGATGAGTACCGACTGAGCTACTGGTAAACACAAAAGAGCCGTTATCCACTTCTTTGACCAACGGCATGAGTACCTGAGTCAGCATAAAGGTTGCGGTAGTGTTGATGCGCATCACTTGCTCAAAGGTCACGATGTCATACATCTCTAGCGGGGTTAGTGCCCCTAAGATTCCCGCATTATGCAGCACGCCGTGCAGCTCACCAATTTCGGTTTGAATAAGGTTTGCTAACTGCTGCATATCGCTATAGCTAGCCGTTTCAAGATTCATCGGCATAATCGCAGGTTGTTTGCCACCCGCCGCCTCAATTTCATCGTAAACGGCTTCTAACTTACTTAAGGTTTTACCTAGCAATAACACAGTGGCACCGTACTTTGCGTAGGTTAGGGCAGCGACTCGGCCGATACCATCCCCTGCACCGGTGACTAAGATGGTTTTACCTTGTAAGCAGTTTGGCTCAGGCTCAAAGTTGCGAATTTGTTCGTGGGTTAAAGGAGTTTGCGTCATAAGGTCACTATTTCTTTATTTTAAAGAGAATTTATTTTAAAGAGAGCTTTACTTAAAAAATTACTATTTACAGAGCACTGTTATAGCGGTGTTAAAAGCACTGATTTAAAAAAGTAAAACTATAGATAATCAAACTGTTTTGAGCGTAACAGTTTTACCAATGCCTTTGGGGACTCAACAATATAGTCGGCGCCCCAAGCTTCTAAATTATCTTGATCTTCAGGGGGAATATAGCCATAGCTGGCCAGTACGTTGGTCATGCCAGCTGCTGCACCAGCTTGAACATCACGAATATGGTCACCAACATAGATCACGCTATTGGCAATACCACGAGGTAACTCAAGTTTTTCTAAAGCGAGGTACATTGGTTCCGGATCAGGCTTAGTGTTACTCACATCGTCAGGACAGACTAAGACAGAACAGCGCTCAGCGAGATCTAGGCACTCTAAAAGCTTGGTAGATAGGTAGCGGGGCTTATTAGTAACAATACCCCAAGGGATGTCATTTGTATCATAGAAGTCTAATAAAGACTCAAGCTCTGGGAACACTCGGCTGTCGACGCAGATATCCGCTTCATATTGGTCCAAAAATTGCTGACGATACAGCTGCACCTGCTCTTCTGTAAGAGGTTGGTTATTGTATTTCAGCATTAAACTGACCATGGCACTTGCCCCTGCTGAAACTTGCTCACGAATGGCATCATTAGAGGGGACCTGCCAACCATTGGCTTCAGACATACGGCCAATAATGCGGATAAAATCTGCTGCCGTATCGATTAAAGTGCCGTCTAAATCAAACAAGACGGCTTTGACATAATTTGCTGACATAATTTATTCTTTTTTAAAGGAAGGTTTAAGTAATTTAATTTAAAAGACTCAAAAGACAGAAAAATCAAAGCGTACTGTATATAGCTCTTTGCTTGGTTTAGCTACTCAGCTGGTTTGGCTATTCAGTAGGCTTGACCACCGCCATCATATAGTTCACATCAACATTTTGTGCTAACCAATAACGCTTAGTAATTGGATTGTAATGCAAGCCGATTAAGTCTTGACGGTTAAAGCCGGCATTGATCGCCATTTTATCCAGCTCCGCTGGGGTGATGAACTTGGCGTAATCATGGGTGCCCCGATCTAATAAGCGTAGGACGTATTCGGCGCCAATAATGGCAAATAAGTAGGACTTAGGGTTGCGGTTAATGGTAGATAGAACACAAACGCCGCCTGGCTTCAATAAATCAAAGCAAGCTTGCACAATCTGACTGGGGTCAGGAACGTGTTCGAGCATCTCCATACAAGTGACTACATCGTAGCTTTCAGGCTGCTCAGCCGCCAACTGCTCAATAGCAATATGCTTGTAGCGTAAACGGTCGGTTAACCCCGATTGCTCGGCATGGACAGTCGCCGCCTGTAAATTCTCAATACCTAAGTCGACACCAGTAGCATCAGCGCCTCTGCGAGCCATGGACTCCGTCAAAATTCCGCCGCCACAGCCCACATCCAGTACTGTTTTTGCAGTTAACCCTGTGCCCATATGACGAATGACGTTTTCTTCAATCCAATTTAGGCGAAGCGGGTTAATCTCATGTAAAGTGGCGAATGGGCCTTGTTTATCCCACCATTGATTAGCGAGCTGGGTGAATTTACCCACCTCACTCATGTCCACGTTATTACCCAAATCGTTGTGTTGTTGCTGGGTCGCACTTGAAGTGGTATTTTGTGTTTCAGCGTTTGCAACGGGACTATCAGAAGGAGTTGAGCTGGTTGGCGTATTGAACTGGGTCATGAGTTATCCTAAAAGTTGTCTAATTATTAACCGAGTTTATTGCTAAGTGGGTTAATCTTATTATTTTGAGTCTATAATGATTACCGTCTATCTTACCATGCTTAATAAAATAGGGCATCTTCAATGGCGGGGTTTACAGACGATAATTTACAGTGTTTTACAAGATTTAACGCTACTTATTAGGCCAATTGCGATAACTCAATAACGCATATTTAACCATCTATTAAGGTTTTAGCAAAGCTTACGGTTCACACAGCACTGATAAATGCGTTATCATAGCGTTATCTGAATAAGTAGCGACGACTCGTTGGCCTTGATTATCATATTTTAGGTTAACTGTTATTTGATACTTATGGATTGGCTACCAGCTTCCAAGTATCCAAGTGGCGAACTTCAAATTCAATATTGATCCCCAACCTATCTATATACATATTCTTAAGGAATTACGATGAAGTTTTATTCTCAGCGAGGTTTTGCTTTAGCCTCTTTAGTTGCCGCTGTGGGCTTAGCCTCGATGCCAGCCTCCGCAGCAGATTATGTGGCAGGTAAAGACTATGTAGTATTGGATAATCCTGAAAGCATTAGTGGCGACAAAATTATTGTTCGTGAGTTCTTCTGGTATGGTTGTCCACATTGTTATGCCTTGAATCCGCATATGCAAAAATGGGCCAAGACCAAGCCTAGCGATGTGCTGTTTTTAGAGTCACCAGCTGCCCTAAATCCAATGTGGGAAGTTAATGCGCGTGGTTTCTATGCGGCTCAATTGATGGGCTATCAAGCAAAAACTCACAATAAGTTGTTTGATGCTATTCATAAAGACAACAAACGTCTATTTGACCAAAACTCTCTATCTAAATGGTACGCGAGCCAAGGCCTAGATCAAACGAAATTCAATAGCCTATATAACTCGTTTGCGGTTAGTACCAAAGTAGCTCGTTCAAAAGCAGGCGCTAAACGTTATCAGTTAACGGGTGTGCCTGCTGTGGTTGTGCATGGTAGATATGTGGTACAAGGTGAGTCTGAGAAAGTGCCAAAAGTAGTAGATTACTTAGTGAAAAAAGTACGCACAGACTTAAAAGCTGGCAAATAGTTTTCGTTTATTTGTCTTATATATCTCATTTATCCGCTAAATATAAAAAAAGACCGAGCTTAGCTTGGTCTTTTTTTATGTGACTTATCTAAAAAAATAGGGTGCTGAAGTTTTATGAACCCAGTCTTACTAAGTAGGAGTGTTTTGTAAATTAGAAGAGTTTTGGATAAAAAAATATTGTAAATAAGAACCGTTATCGTTATCATATGGATTAAGTTATGAACCGGAAGCGCTTTGGCAAGCCAATAGATGAGGATATCAAGATGATCGTTTGCATATGTAATAATGTTAAAGACCGTCAAATAAAAGCCGCTCTTGCTTCAGGCGTCAATTCTATGGATGCCTTAAAAGCAACTTTGGATGTAGCGACTTGCTGTGGCTGCTGTGAGCCTATGGTTAATGACTTTTTAGAAGAGCATCAAGCCATGAGCGTGGATAGCGAATTGGCGGGTCAACTGGCCTATGCCGTATAAAGTTGAATGGTGCTTAATTGAGTGGTGCTTAACTGAGTTTAACCTAGTATAAAACAGCTTAAGATTTAGATTAGAAAAATTAGCTTAGAATAAAAAGAATGAATAATAATAAAAGCAAACTTGAAGTGAGCCTAGAGATTCTCGGGTTCACTTTTTTTATGGCTAAGAGTTTCTCATTTAGATTAGTCCCTCTATTCGCAGTTCCAAAAAATTCTGTGTAGAGGTTCTAAATTTGTTACTATATAGACCAATAAGCAAGTAAATCAAATAGATAAATAAAAGGTAGCTACCATGAAAGGCAGTCAGAAAGTCATTGATTATTTAAACTTTTTACTTGGGGGTGAGTTAGGGGCCCGCGATCAGTATTTTATTCATTCAGAAATGTATGGTGAGTGGAACTACGGCAAGCTGTATGATCGTATTCACCATGAAATGGAAGATGAGACCGAGCATGCTCAGGCCATTATCCGTCGTATATTAATGCTCGGCGGTAAGCCGGACATGACGGTTGATGCCATTACTGTGGGCAGCGCGGTTCCTGAAATGCTTAAGCTTGACCTAGAGCTTGAATACAAAGTTCAGCAACATCTAAAGGATGGCATTGCTCTTTGTGAGCAAGAGCATGACTATGTGACCCGTGATATCTTGGTCGATCAGCTAGAAGATACCGAAGAGGATCATGCACACTGGTTAGAGCAACAGCTTCGTTTAATTGATATGGTTGGTCTGCAAAACTACCTACAAAGCCAAATGGGTGATATTTCAGAATAATCCATTAAGCCGTATTAGCTAGAATTATTTTATAATTTCAGCACCTAGTAAGTGCTAAAGCAAAAGTAGGAGAAAGTTATGCAGGGTGATAAAGAAGTCCTTGGCGCTTTAAATAAAGTGCTTGGCCAGTCGTTAATCGCCATTAACCAGTATTTTTTGCATGCTCGTATTGCCAAAAACTGGGGTATTGAAGAGTTAAATGAAGCCTTCTATAAACAGTCTATTGCTGAGATGAAGTGGTCAGATGCACTGATTGAGCGTATTTTGTTACTAGAGGGTCTGCCAAACTTGCAAGAGTACGGTAAGCTGTTCATCGGTGAAGATGTGGCGGAGATGATTGAGTGCAATGTGCGCTTAGAAGACCAAAAGTTTACCACTATTACCGAGTCAATTACGCTGTGTGAACAAAAGCAAGATTATGTGTCACGTAAGCTGTTATTAGATTTAAAAGATGGCAACGAAGAGTATTCAGACTGGCTAGATACCCAACAAGAGTTGATCGAAGCTATGGGCCTAGAAAACTATGTCCAAGCCAAAATTGATGACTAATAGAGGATAGGGCGCTGTTGATGCCTTAGCTCTATAGAGTCTAGTCTGTTTAAGAGCAGCTTATGTTAACTGATACCAACTTACAAAAGTAAGTTGGTATTTTTTTATCCATTTAGTTTAATCATCAGTTAAGGTGTACTCATTAGCCAGTTACAGCTATACTAAAAACGCAAGATTTATTTGTGGTATAACTAGATGAACCCCAACATATAATTTGAATAAAAAAAGGAGTAGCTATGCCTGCATTACGTTCTGACGTTGATCCCGATGGTTTATTAGAGTATTCAGTGGTCTATACTGACCGTGCTTTAAACCACATGTCAAAAGTATTTCAACAGGTAATGAATGACCTATCTAGCAACTTAAAGCAAGTTTACGCAGCAAATGCTGTGGCTATTGTGCCAGGCTCAGGTACCTATGCTATGGAAGCCATTGCCCGCCAATTAGCCACTGATAAGAACTGCTTAGTTGTGCGTAATGGTTGGTTTAGTTATCGCTGGACTCAGATTTTAGAAAAAGGAAAAATCGCCAAAACAGTAGGCGCATTAAAAGCAAATCAGGTGGGAGGTGAGTCAGAAGAGGGTATCCCGAATCCTTTTGCACCAGTAGCTATTGAAGAGGCTGTGGCAGCGATTAAAGAGCAAAAGCCAGACTTAGTATTTGCGCCGCATGTTGAGACTGCTTCTGGCATGATATTGCCTGATGATTATATCAAGCAGTTGGCAGACGCTGTACATAGTGTGGGCGGCTTATTGGTTATTGACTGTATTGCCTCAGGTTGTATCTGGTTGGATATGCAGCAGCTAGGTATTGACGTTCTTGTTTCAGCCCCACAAAAAGGCTGGAGCAGTACTCCTTGTGCCGGTCTAGTAATGCTAAGCGAAAAAGCTGTGGCTCAGGTAGAGGCTACAGAATCCGATAGCTTTAGTTTAGACTTAAAGCAGTGGTTAACCATCATGCGCGCTTATGAAAATGGGGGCCATGCCTATCATGCTACCATGCCAACTGACAGCTTGCGTATGTTCCGTGATGTGATGTTGGAAGCCAAAAACATTGGCTTTGAAGAGTTAAAGCAAGCGCAGTGGGAATTAGGCAATCGTATTCGTGACCTATTGGAAGACCGCGGCATCCAAAGCGTGGCTGCCGAAGGGTATCAAGCCCCAGGGGTTGTGGTGTGCTACACCGATGATGAAGAGATGCATAAAGGCCGTGCTTTTGCTGAACACGGCATGCAGATCGCATCAGGCGTACCGCTACAAGTGGGTGAGCCGGACGGTTTCCAGACTTTCCGTCTGGGTCTATTTGGTCTTGATAAACTAACCGACATAGATGGTGCGGTAGAGCGCTTTAAACTGGTACTGGATAAAGTACAGCCTGCGTAATTAAGCAGACCAGCTAAGCTTTATAACAGAAGCTTTTGGTAAAACAATAAAATTAGATAAAACAATAAAAATGCCCATTGATTATCAATGGGCATTTTTATTAATTTTTATTGATTAAAGCAATCTTTGTCGCTTAATGCATAACCTTTGGCTCTTCATTGGCCATGGATTGGGCGGCATTACGTAGCTCAAACTTCTGGATTTTACCAGTGCTGGTTTTTGGGATTTCGCAGAAGATAACGTGTTTCGGCACTTTGAATTTTGCCAAGTTCTGGCGACAATGCTCGATAACCTGATCTCGGGTCAAAGTGGCCCCTTCGGCAATTTCAATAAATGCCACCGGTACTTCGCCCCACTTCTCATTGGAGGCGGCGACCACACCGCAACTATTCACTTGTGGCAGAGCATATAGAATGTTCTCGATTTCAATACTAGAAATATTTTCTCCCCCTGAAATGATGATGTCTTTTAAGCGGTCCATAATCTTAATATAGCCATCGGCATCTTTGACTCCCAAATCCCCAGTACGGAACCAGCCGCCTGCAAAGGCTTCTTCGGTAGCTTTAGGGTTTTTTAGATAGCCTTTCATGACCATATTACCTTTTAATGCCAGCTCTCCCATCTCAGTTCCATCGGCAGCCACCGGCTCATTGGTACCTTGTTTTAGCACTTCAAATCCTGTCATTAGATGTGAGGTAGTGCCTTGGCGAGATTTCTTAGAAGCACGCTCTGCTACCGACAGCTGTTGCCACTCATCATGTTCTGCGCAGATAGTTACTGGGCCATAGACTTCGGTCAAGCCGTAAACGTGAGTGATGTTGAAGTTCATGGCTTCCATCTTCTCTAACATCGCCTCTGATGGCGGGGCACCGGCCACAAAACCATTAACGGTATGAGTAATGGCTTGCTTTAGGGCTTCATCGCCAGCAGCAATCATATTATGCACAACAGGTGCGGCACAATAATGGGTAATGTTATATTTGGCAATCAGCTTGAGAATTAAGTTGGCATTAATTTGGCGTAAACACACATTAATACCCGCTCGTTCAGCCACTGTCCATGGGAAGCACCAGCCGTTGCAATGAAAGAGGGGTAGGGTCCACAGATAGGTATTAAACTTGGGCATGTCCCAATCCAAAATATTGGATAACGCATTGAGCGTGGCACCTCGATGGTGATAGACCACCCCTTTGGGTTTGCCAGTGGTGCCAGAAGTATAGTTTAAAGCAATCGCATCCCACTCATTTTCGGGGTATATGGTTTGATCAAACTCTTTCGCGGCTTGATCGCTCTCGAATTCACCAAACTCAATCAGCTGCTCGTAACTCATTTTGCCAAAAGGTTTGGTCTCAGCAAATGCCCTGTCAGTTGCATGAATAAGGATTAAATGAGGGAAAGTTTCTTCGATAAGATCGACATGCTCAGCAAACTCACTGTCTAAGATCAGTACTTTGGCCTCAGAGTGCTGCAGACAAAAAGTGAGCGCGCCGATATCTAGCCGAGTGTTCAAAGTACAGAGTACGCCTTGCGACATAGGCACTCCAAAGGCGGCCTCGACCATAGCAGGAGTGTTAGGCGCCATAATAGCTACTGTATCATCTTTATTAATACCCAACTTTCTTAATCCATGCGCAAGGCTGCGGCAACGACTATAGGTTTGTGCCCAAGTGTAGGTAATCGGTGCCTGCACCAAGTCATCATAAATGATAGAGGTTTTATTAGGATATACAGCAGTTGTACGCGTAATAAATTGAATCGGAGTTAACGGCTGGTAGTTGGCCTCATTCTTAGCTAGGCCCGTACTATAATCGGTCATGGCAGATAGTCCTTTATCAGAATTGGGAGCCTTCGTATCTTAGTGAGAGTGCCTAGACGGTCATTGCATACCCTTTGCATGACCTATCTTAATCAGCTTATGATACGAGGGTAGTTGGATAAGTTTGTTCAGTGAGTATATGTTAACTGAATTTACCTAGTCAACACATAACTACTAATTTTAAGTCATTAAAACGATATTAACTCACTGTGGTTAAATGATATTATCAGGTTGACTTAGCCTAAGACTCATGTAGCAAGTGCTATGTAGAGTCTATTGTTGTTAGTCACATATTTCTGTTATACATTACTACTCATTGGGATTAGTGTCACTCTGAATTTAATAAGGATATTTTTTATGGCAACCGCTGCTACCTCTAACGCTTTAAATAACTCAAATGGCAATGTCACGGGGGAAAGCTCTGGCTCAAACTATATTGCCAACACAAATGCTCCTTATCCGCATATTTTTCAACCTTTAGATTTGGGTCATACCAAATTAAAAAACCGTATTGTTATGGGCTCGATGCACACCGGTCTAGAAGATCGCTTCTATAATTATGGGAAGCTAGCAGCCTATTTTGCTGAACGCGCTAAAGGCGGCGTAGGTATGATGATTACTGGCGGTATTTCACCTAACCGTGAAGGTTGGTTGTTGCCTGCAGGGGGTACGATGAATACCAGAGCAGATGTAATTAACCATCAACGTCTGACTCGTGCTGTGCATCGACATGACAGTAAGATTATCATGCAAATCTTACACAGTGGTCGCTATGGTTATCATCCTTTTGTGGTCTCTGCTAGTCCTGTTAAATCTCCCATTTCTCCTTTTAAACCACGCCAGATGAGTGTTAAAAACATCAAAAGCACAGTTGAGGATTATGCCCGCTCAGCTTCTCTAGCTAAGCAAGCAGGATATGATGGTGTGGAGATTATGGGCTCAGAAGGTTACCTGCTAAACCAATTCTTATCGCGCCATGTCAACCAGCGCAAAGATGAGTATGGCGGCGATATTCATAATCGCATGAAGTTCCCGCTTGAGGTGGTGAAAGCAGTACGCAAAGCGGTGGGCGAAGACTTTATTATTATTTTCCGTCTATCTATGATTGACCTAGTAAAAGACGGCAATGTCATGGATGAGGTAATTACCGTTGCCAAAGCCTTAGAAGAAGCGGGTGTGTCTATTATTAATACGGGTATTGGCTGGCATGAAGCGCGGGTACCGACTATTGTCACCAGCGTGCCTCGTGCGGCATTTATTGATTACACAGCTGAGGTGAAAAAGCATGTGTCTATCCCAGTAATGGCTGCCAACCGTATCAATATGCCTGAGACTGCAGAAAGTATTTTGTCACTAGCACAGGCTGACCTTATTCAAATGGCGCGTCCTTTCTTAGCCGATCCAGACTGGGTCAATAAGGCTAAAAATGGCGAAACGGATCGTATTAATACTTGTATTGCTTGTAACCAGGCTTGCTTGGATCATACCTTTGAAAATAAACGCTCTACTTGTTTGGTTAACCCACGTGCTTGTTATGAAACCGAGTTAACTTACGAGCCTACTAAACAGCCGAAAAAAGTCGCGGTGATTGGCGGTGGTGTGGCTGGCATGTCAGCGGCGACTGTGGCAGCCAAACGTGGCCATGAGGTGACGCTTTATGAAGCAAAAGATATTTTAGGAGGCCAGTTCAACTATGCCAAAGTGATTCCAGGCAAAGAAGAGTTCTTTGAAACCACCCGTTACTTCCTAAATGAGCTAAATCATCAAGGAGTAACCATTAAGTTAAACACCAAAGTTACTAAAGAAATGCTAGATGAAGCCAACTATGACCATGTGGTGATTGCCACTGGTGTAGTGCCACGTAGTCTAGAAGGTAAGCTTGAGGGGGCGGATAATCCAAAAGTCATCAGCTATGCCGAGCTATTATCGGGTGAGAAAGCTGTGGGCGAGACGGTTGCAGTTATTGGTGCTGGCGGGATTGGTTTCGATGTTAGTGAATATTTGACAGCGCGTCATGGTCAGCCATTACATGAGCTAGGGCCTGAAACCCTAAAAGACCCAAGTTACCGTCCTGAGCCACAGTCAGTAGCCGATTGGAAGCAAGAATGGGGTGTGGATGGTCATGTCGATTATCAAACTGATGGCGGCTTAACCAAACCTGAAAAAATTGTGCCAATACGCCAAGTATACTTACTGCAACGTCGAGGAGGTCGCCTTGGTAAAGGCTTAAACAAGACTACAGGTTGGGTACACCGTGCACATATTAAATCACATGGAGTGATGCAAATGCCGGGTGTGACCTATGATAAAGTAACCAATGAAGGGTTATGGGTAACTACGCCTCAAGGACACAGCCAATTATTACGGGTGGATACCATTGTGGTCTGTGCCGGCCAAGAGTCGGTAAACGACTTAATGCCAGCGGTAACCGACATTAAAAAAGGTAAAGCCCCTAAAAAAGGCAAAACTGAATATCATATTATCGGTGGGGCTAAGTTGGCAGCAGAACTGGATGCGAAACGTGCTATTCGGGATGGTGCTGAGCTAGCAGCTCAACTATAAAACTGATAATAAACTTTAACAGATGTAGTTAAAAAGAGGCGGTTATTAACCGCCTCTTTTTTTATGGCTATCTTTTATCTAGCAATAAGGCCTTAAAGAATTAAATACTGATTTTACAATTTATTGACAAAATAGAAAGATAAGTATTTAATTTAAAGGTGGCATTTTTACCATTATGGATTTCACTTCTACTGACAAAAGGATATTGTCATGAATCTCCTAAAGTATCGTACTACGATTCAGCTTTCTATTACCGCCAGTTTATTGGTAGGCATAACTTCTCATGCAGCTGGTTTAGAATATACCAAACAATCTATCCTGCCTTTTTTTGAGCCTGGCAACTATGCTGAACTGTCTTATGCTTATGTTGATCCCAAAATCGAAGGAACAGATGTCGCAGGTGGGGTAGATAACCCAGCAGCAAATCAGAAAATTAATGACATGATGGATGACTTTGAAATCTGGGGGGGAGCAGTGAAGATAGCTCCCACCGAGAATACAGCTTTGGCATTAATTTATGATGAGCCGTTTGGGGTAGATACTATCTATAGTAAAGGCAGTGAGTTTAACAATAGTATGGGGGCTACAGAGGCCCGAGTAGATACTCGTAGTTTAACTTTACTAGGTGGGGGTAAGGTTAATAATAATTTTTGGGTTTATGGGGGAGTGGAATATCAAGAGGCGGATGGCGGTGTACAGCTAGCGCAGAATTTTGAGGGTTTTCCAATTTATTATAGCTTAGATATAAAAAATAAAAGTGATACCCTAATACCGGTATTAGGCGTGGCTTATGAAAAGCCGGAGATTATGCTACGAGCTGCCTTAACGTGGCGCGGTGAGGGAGAGCATAAATTAAAAGGTCATGAAAGTTTGTATTTAGACTTCGGAGGAAACACCCCTGAAGATTTCAACGATTCTGCCCTTGCTAAAGCAGTTGTCGGCGTGCCTGATGATTATACTCTGGGAAATACTAATTTGAGTTTTAAAACTCCGCAATCGGTTAACTTTGATTTTCAAACAGGTTTGAGTGAAAAGTATCAACTCTTAGGTATGATTAATGCACGCTGGGTAGAATGGACCAAATTTAATATATCACCACAGGGGATTACTACCGTGGTTGGTGAGCCATTAGCAGAATATAAAGAGGATGCTTATGCTGTGGAGGTGGCTTTAGCCAAGCAGTTCACGCCTAAGTTTGCGGGTGAGATAAGAGCCGGCTATGATTCAGGAACAGCGGAGCCTCTAAGTTTATTAGGTCCTTACGACTCAATTAAGACTTTGGCGTTAGGCGGTAGCTACGATGTTACCAAGCAATTAAAATTATCCGCTGGTGCACAGTATATGTGGTTTGAAGGTGGTACGGCATATTCTAAGCTGCCAATTGAAAAGACGCTGTCAGAAAGAACCTTAGCAAAATTTGATGATGGTACTGGCTACGCCTTGGGGGTTAAGTTGGGCTATTATTTCTAATGCTTCATAAATTAACAGTCAAAAAAACGGCCAATCAGAGCTAGTGGCCGTTTTTTATGGATGATAACTAAATCTGCTAGGAAGCTGTAGTTAGAGATCTTAGTTAGAAACCTAAGTTAGAGATCTAAATTATATGGCAGATTTAGCCAACCATACTGAGTAGAAAATGAAGGTTAAAACCAGTACTACACCACTACCATGCTTCATTTCGCCCTGACGTTTAAAAGCAATAATTGCCAAAATAAACAGGATTAGAGTTACTAAGCCTACCATTACCATATCTCGAGATAAAATCTGCGGATCAATATTTTGCATGGGTTTAATAATAGCAGCTAGACCCACCACACCTAAGGTATTAAATAAGTTAGAGCCAATGACGTTGCCCAAGGCCATGTCGTGCTCACCTCGTCTGGCTGCCGCCACACTGGCTACCAATTCAGGTAAGGAGGTGCCAATGGCCACAATAGTAAGCCCGATCAGAAGTTCACTCATGCCCCATAAAGTGGCCAACTCAACCGCGCCCCAGACAATGGCTCTTGAACTAGCGATTAATAAGCTGAGTCCCACAATTAAAGTGCCAAAAGACTTTAAGACATTAATTTTCTGTTTTGCGGCCAACTCTTCTGGCAACTCTACTTTATCTTTATTGCCACGTAGACTTAAAAATATCTGTATCATCAGCACAGCCGCTAAAGTCACAACCAACACAATACCATCGGTTAAGCTCAAGTTGCCATCGGCCAACTGAATGGCAGCCAAAGCTGTAGCTGCTATTAACAGCATTAGGTCATAACGAATCACATCGCTACGAATGATAATGGGGCTAATAAGGGCAGTAACCCCTAATACTAAGGTAATATTGATAATATTAGAGCCATAAGCATTACCTAAGGCTATATCAGGACTGCCTGACAGAGCAGCTAAAGCAGAAACCACTAGTTCAGGTGCCGAAGTACCAATGCCTAAGATAATCACTCCAATTAAGAAGCTAGGCATATTAAAGCGTACAGCCAGACTGGTTGCACCATCAATAAAAGTATCAGCACTCCAGACCAAAACAGCTAGGCCAATAATGACAGCGATAATCGCTAGGCCCATAATAAACTCCAATATAGATTGAGAAAAATAAAAAATGCTAAGCAATATGAATCGCTTAGCATTTGTAATAAAAACACCAAAAAGTTTAGATTAAGAAACTTGTACAGGAATGACATTAGCCGTGTCTTTCACGGTATTGTCTTCGTTACAGTAAACTAATTTTGGCTTATGCGTATCAGCTTCTTTTTCGTCCATCTGGGCATAAGCACAAATGATAACGATGTCGCCTAAATCTGCCATGTAAGCTGCTGCACCATTTAATGAAATAATGCCAGAGCCTGCTTCAGCGCGAATGGCATAAGTGCGAAAGCGCTTACCATTACTTACGTTATAGATATCGATCGACTCGTTCTCACGAATACCAGCCAAATCTAGTAAGTCACCATCTATCCCACAAGAGCCTTCATAATGCAGGTCAGCGTGAGTGACACGGGCACGGTGTAGTTTGCCTTTTAGTAAGGTCAATAACATAGAGGATTTCCTTGAAATTATGGACTAGAGGTCGTGCTGATAACAATTAGAAAGCAGATTATACCTATAAAATGAATGGTTTTCTGCAATTTATAGCTAAATTGTCAAAAATTAACTTATCAAAAACTATTGAGCAATCTAATATTTTAACTATAAGCCATTTCGATGGTAGAGTAGGCAAAAAAGCCATCGTTATCGACAGCTTATTTATTTAAAAACAATTATTAGCCGTTGGGCAATTTGAAGCCATTAATCTGGCTGCGTGCTTTTTCGATATCACCGCTTACCATGAGCTGTAATGAGTCCATGGCTGCATCCAAAGCAGCTTCAATAGCAGCTTGGTCATCAGGGGAGGGTTTGGACAAAACATGGCCACTTACTTTGGACTTATGACCGGGATGGCCAATACCAATACGCAAGCGATGGAAGTCATTTCCAAGATGAGGAGTAATATCGCGCAGTCCATTATGACCGCCATGACCGCCACCTGTTTTCAGCTTAATACTTCCCGCAGGAATATCTAATTCATCATGGGCGATCAGTAGTTCTTCTGGTTTAATATCGTAATATTTCACCATTGGAGCCACAGACTGGCCTGACTTATTCATAAAAGTCATCGGCAACAATAGGCGTACGTCGGTATCAAAGATGCGACCACGGCCAGTTAAACCATGAAACTTTTTGTCAGCTGCCAGTTCAATATTAAATTGGTCAGCAATCAGGGCCACAAACCAAAAGCCAGCATTATGTCTGGTTTCGACATACTGCTGACCTGGGTTGCCAAGCCCAACAATAAGCTTAAGTTGGGACATAGCGTTCTCACTGTATAATAAATTATGTCTGCCAGTATATAGCTTTAGATGACTGCCCGAAAGCAGTCATATAACTTATTGGCAGGAGACGAATTATTCTTCGCCTTTATCCTCTTCACCACCTTGCTCAGTAGCAGGTACGTCAGCGGCATCAACTTCTTCTTCAGTTTCTTCGTCAACTTCTTCAATAGTTGGGGCCTGCATGTTAACCACAGTGCGGTCAACTGGCTCATCAACGTCAAGTTCGAAGATGATAACACCTTCAGGAAGTTTGATGTCTGTTAAGTGTAGAGACTCACCGATTTCTAGACCTGATACGTCAACTTCTAGGTACTCAGGAAGGTCTTGTGGTAGACAAACGATTTCGATGTCAGTCACTAGAGTAGATAAGATACCACCAGCTTTAGTACCTGGTGCTTCTTCACGACCTGTGAAGTGAACTGGGATGTTCATGTTGATCTTCTGACCTTTAACAATGCGCTGGAAGTCAGCATGCATTGGGAAGCCTTTAGAAGGATGGCGCTGTAGGTCTTTAATAACCGCTAGCTGATCTTCACCATCAAGCTTGATAGTCAAAATGTTTGAGAAGAAAGCTTCGTTTTCTAGAAGTTTCCAAAGCTCATTGTTTTTGATAGCAATAGTAGTAGGCTCTTCGTTACCACCATAGATAATGGCAGGAACTAAGTTTTGCTTACGCAGGCGGCGGCTCGCACCTTTGCCCTGCTGATCATCGGTACGGACAATGCCATTTACCGTGTATAAAATATCACTCATGAGAGTATCCTTGATTAAATTATTTAGGGTTTGATGCGTTCAAGCTACGCTTGCGACCAACGTGGCCAGACACACATCTATGTACTGTATAGCAGGTATTACCGGCATTTAATATAGCCATGATACGTTTTGCTTACATACAGAGGGCATATTATACGGACATTAAGCACTAAAATCCAGTACAAAAAAACCACCGTCTAAAAGACAGTGGTTTTTTAATATCAATAAGGCTGATTAGGGCAGAAATGTTCAGTCAATAGACTCAAACATAGCACTAATAGATTCTTCATTATTGATACGGCGTAAGCTTTCAGCCAGTAAGGAAGCGATGGTTACTTGACGAATTTTTTCGCAAGATTTTGCTTCTTCAGATAAAGGAATACTGTCAGTAACCACTAATTCATCCAATACTGAATTGCTAATGGTCTGAATAGCATTGCCTGATAATACTGGGTGAGTGATATAACCTAAGACACGGCGTGCTCCATTATCTTTAAGCGCTTGAGCTGCTTTACACAATGTACCCGCAGTATCTACCATGTCGTCAACGATTACGCAATCACGGTCTTTTACATCACCAATGATATGCATAACTTGTGACTCGTTAGCGCGAGCACGGCGTTTATCGATAATAGCAAGTTCGGTATTGCCGCCCAGCTCTTTGGCCATAGCGCGAGCACGAACCACGCCACCTACATCCGGAGAAACAACCATAAGGTTATCATAACCTTGTTTTCTAAGGTCTTTTAGTAATACTGGAGTACCATAGATGTTGTCTACTGGAATATCGAAGAAGCCCTGGATTTGATCTGAGTGCAAATCCACAGTCATCACGCGGTCGATGCTAACGATGTTAAGCATATCTGCAACCACTTTTGCTGAAATAGGCACACGTGCTGAACGAGGACGACGGTCTTGACGAGCATAACCAAAGTACGGCATTACAGCAGTGATACGACCGGCACTTGAACGGCGCAGTGCATCAGCCATAACCATGATTTCCATCAAGTTATCGTTGGTAGGGGCACAAGTGGGTTGAAGAATGAATACGTCTTTACCACGAACATGCTCTTTAATCTCGACAGCAATTTCGCCATCAGAGAAACGCGTGACATCAGCACGGCCAAGAGGAATATGTAGGTGATCAGCGACAGTTTTTGCCAGTTCAGGGTGGGCATTACCCGTAAAAATCGCCAGATATGGCATGGTCCAAGTCCTATTTATTTGACTTAAGAGAGGAGCAGTAGAAACTGCACAAATAAAGAAGAAAGTTGAACGTTTAGAAAATGGCAGGGGTAGCTGGACTCGAACCAACGGATGTCAGGATCAAAACCTGATGCCTTACCAACTTGGCTATACCCCTGTAACAGACAAACTTTATCAAGAAGTTATGTGCTGCTATTAAATTAGCACGTTTCTTGATAATTTACTATCAAAATATTAATAATTGTCATTCACTAATATTTTGATACTTTTTACTTGTTGTCTTCTCGGTAGCGTTCGAGGCGAACTATACCGAAAACTAACTAGATATGTCAATAAACTAAACCGTTTAATTTTATAAATAAGCAGTTTGGCCTATGACGAATATGGCAGGGGTAGCTGGACTCGAACCAACGGATGTCAGGATCAAAACCTGATGCCTTACCAACTTGGCTATACCCCTTTATGGGCGAGTTATTATACACAACAATTTGTAGATTGCAACTGTTTTTCTAAGTTATTTAAAAATTATTAGGTTTATCTGCTTAAATCGACCCTTTTTGTCCCAACAAAGACTCAGTTATTAAGGCATGACAAGGGGGAGGGTTATTTATCATATAGGTTTGTATTCTCGGGGTCATTGCTTCTGGTACGGGCAAAAATACACTACTTCCTGTGCCAGTCATTCTGGCAGAGCTGTGCGTGAGCGACTCTAATTTTTTTAGATAACTCAGAGCTTGGTTTACTTCGGGCACTAAGTTGGTCACTACCGGCTCAAACACATTGCTAAAAGGAGGGTAGAGTCGGGCAAGATAGCCTTCGCTATTTTCTTCAATATCAGCCACACTTATGGCCGGAATGTCTCGGCGCAAGTCGGGGTGGGCAAATAGCGCCTGAGTGGATGCGTGGGCATTGGGGTTTAATAAAAGATAATGCTGCGGTGGTAGTGACAGCGGAGTCAGTATCTCGCCTATGCCTTCTGCAATAGCATCTTGGCCCAAGATAAAAATAGGCACATCAGCGCCGACACTACGGCCAATATCAATCAAAGTTTGCTGCTTTAAATTAAGGCCCCATAGCTTGTTTAGCGCCAAAAGAGTGGTTGCGGCATTGGAGGAGCCTCCGCCTAGTCCAGCCCCAGCAGGCAACACTTTATCAAGCTTAATATCAATTACTGGTAGCCGATCTACCGCCTCCAAGAGTTGAGTATTGGATTTAATGGCATGAATTAAAGCCAAAGCAGCCTTGGTAATTAAGTTATCACGAAGATTTGTGGTGACGGCTACTTTAGTGTCTAAAGTAATGGGCAACACGTTGTCCGCGAAATCTTGATGAGGATTAAACTGCCTATCACTGACCTGAAAATGTAAGGTATCGCCCCAGTTAAGCAGCCGAAATACCGTTTGTAAGTCATGATATCCATCTGCACGTTTACCGGTAATGTGTAAAAACAGGTTGATTTTTGCAGGGGAGAAAAGGCTAAGCTGAGGCAAAGAGGTCATAGAATAATCACATCAAAGACAGAAGAGGAATCAAAATAAAGTATTGAGGGGAGAAATACTTAACCCCTCAATATTTATAAAAATGTCAAATTAACCATGTGAAATGGTCATAATTACTCTGTGACCATCAGCACGAGTGACCGAAATTTTATTGGGCGTACGGGTATTAGCATTGTTATAACTAAAGCTAGCAACCCAATCTCCGTTCTGTGAGGTTTGTAAACGGCCTTGAGCATCTAATTCGCTGTTGGTGTCTGAAGGCGCTGGGCGACCAGAAATCCAGTGGCGTAGCTGTGAAATAGGGGCTTGCCACCCAGTCGCTTGTAGCAATAACTCCTCAGGAGAGGCCGCTTTAATTTCTCCGGTACGGTCACTAACCAAAGTAGCACTATGTCCATCATACTCAATAACGGTATGACCAATGCCTAAAGCGCCAGTCAAGTCTATGGCAAAGCGCTCCTGTTCTTGGGCCCAGACATAAAAAGCACTGCCGGTTTGGGCTGCGCTGTTTTGAGTTTGCGGGGTAGTGATGCCAATTTTGCCGCGGATATTGAAGCTTTGTAATAATTCTGGGTATTGTGCAGTACCAGTAATCACACTGCTATTAGCATTAGCGGCTGCACCGATGTGCTGCGTAGTTTGACAGCCAGTAAGGATAAAAGCACTGGTGGTCAAAACTAGACTGAGGCTTGCTGTTTTCGACAACGCTTTAGAAAAATAGGATTTAGGGCTTGAGAATAGAGGCTTGTTGCTGAGCAGTGTGGTCATAATTATCCTTAATGGGTTCAGATTTAGTCTGTAATCGGGCTGTATAGATAAGAGCTTAGAGACAAAGTTATAGCAAGTATAGATTTAAATAGGGGTTTTACTAAAGCAAATGATTTTATCAAGGCTTTGTGAGTTTTAAGAGTCTGTAGCGTTCAAGTTTTGTGTCTGTATTGCTAACAATGCTCAAAATTAATAACAATGCTCAAAGCCTGCCAATCAACTACTCAAAAGCCGAACCACTCACTCAAAAATTAGTTTGATTAAAAGCAAGTCCAATAAAATATCCGCCCATTTAATCCCAGTTCACTTAATAACAATTCCCTTAATAACAATCTACTTAGTAACAATTCACTTAATTAATAACCGTTCATTTAATAACCGGCAGGTTGGTTAGTAGGATTGCAATCTGTCACTAATGTCTTGCTGACCAACGGCAAAGCGCTGCTGAATGTCGGCGAACAACTCTAACACCTTGTCTTGTTGGTCTAAACCTTGGTAGGCACGAAGTAAAATAATTCCTGAATCCAGAGTAGGTGAGATGTCATAGGGTATTTCGAGATACTCAATTACTTGCTGGTATTGCCCTCTAGACAGTGCATCAGAGGCCACAATGTTTAATGCTGTTAAGTAGTTCTGTTGATCAAATTGGGGCGAATCAAAGGGCAGTGACAAAATTGACTGCGCCAAATTCAGAGCTTGCTCAACATCTTGCTCGTTGCCTATCGCAAATAACAGTTTAGCAGAGGCGATGATGTAATCTGTGTTTTCAGGATCGATCAGCAGTAAGCGATCGAGTAGTCTACGCTTAAGCGCTGTATCTTGTTCGTTGTCTAACAGCTGAACCCGAGCAAACATCAGCTTAGTATCATCTGGATAGCGCTTACTGGCTTCAGCCAAGATGTTTTTTGCAGCAGTCAGCTGGTCTTGTTGACGCAAAATATCCGCTTGCATAATAGCGCTTTCGGGGCCGTACACATCAAACTGCTCACTAAACTGCCTTAAGGTCGCTAATGCTTCATCCGCACGACCTTGCAAAAGTTGAATAGACACCAACTTTTGACGGGCTTTTAGCACCAAGTTTTCTTGCATTACTTTGGATAAAAAACGCTCTGCTCTATCAAACTTGTGTTGGCGCTCGGCGCTAATACCAAGATAGTAATAAGCTTGATCGATATAGGCGGGCGAAGAGGCAAGAGCAGATAATAACTCATCCGCTTGAGGATAGGCTTCAATATCGATACTGACTAAAGCGGCCAGTAGCGTGACCTCTTCATCGTTGAATAGCTTGTGAGCTTGTAATAACAGCTGATGCGCTTCTTGCGTCTCACCCAGCTCCAAGCGGTAGCGAATTTCGTACAGATAGAGGGTTTTATTATTCTTTAATCGTTGCCGCTCAGCACTAATAAACTGCAATACCTGACGGTCAGGCTGAAGCTGCTTTAAGATATCGGCTTTTAGCACAATAAAAGGGGCGTTGTCGGGCTTGAACTTCAAGGCACGATTGACACTCAATAAAGCGATATCTGGCTGACCTAATTGCGACATTAAACCTGCTTGCATCACCAACAAAGAGGGGTTGTCATGCTTGGGTAGGCGCAATAAAGTCTCTAGCAATAAGCGCTGATCAGACTCATTGGTGGGATAAATACCAATAAGAATCTCGCTAAGATCCGCTTGATTGTCATATTTTAAAATCTCAGTCAGCACCTTGCCTGACAAATTATAGTCATGAGCTTTTAGCGCCAAATGGGCCACGTAAAATAGAGCTGGGACGTGTTCGGTATTTTGTCGTTGCCACTTAACCGCGAATGCCAAGGACTCTTCTGGCATCTCATACAGCAAAGACAGCTCTAAGGCACGTTCAAAAACAGTAGTGGCCTCATCTTTAAAGGACTCCTGCTTGTAAAGCTGTAATCCTGCGTCTATCTCACCTCGGTTAATCAAGAACTCAGCTTGCATTACATTTAGCAAACTGGGTCGATCTTTGGTTAGAGATAAGCGTCCGTGAGATTCTTCTGTGCTTTGGTTGTTAATATTGGATGCCGCTATCAGTTCAGATTCTGGCAAGGTAGGCTGGGCGGCAGGCTCTGATGGATCCTTTTTGTCTATGATGCTGATAATCGGCGATAGTACTCGGCGTATTGGGTCAAAAACATTGGCAGAAGCAGAGACAGAGTGCGTGGCCATACTGGCCAAGCTTAATAAAATAGACAAGCGCAATAAGCGCTGACGGGTAAGGCTCAGCGACTTTTTTTGATTAACCTGTGTTTGTTTCACTCGTTTTTGATTGAGTTGTTTTTGATTAACCTGTACTTTTTTTGATACCTTGCGGCTGGAAGCGGCTCGTAAACTACGTTTTGAGGGTTTGATTAAAGCTGCTTTTTTTAGCTGAAAGCTCAAAGTTTGCTTAAAAGTTAGGCGCCGGCGAGTCTGAGTATCACCAAAACGACTTTTGGTCCTCTTTGTAACTTTTTTAGACTCATTAATCTGCTGAAAAAAAAGCATAAACTTCCGACTGGTGTAATAAGATGAGAGGTACGTGGCAGTGTTTACTTAGAGGACAGGTAATCCTGACTCAACGAAAATTGGGTTTTCTATGGATGCAGTCCTACTAGCGGTACCAAAAACAACCTATTGAACATTCCCTATAATAAGGCATTAAGCTGGGCATCGCTGACAGCAGAATATGGCACTTTATTATAATCAATTATTAGTCAGTCTAATAGTAGTGTCCGTGTTACTTCTGGCGTTGCCATAGCCAGTCTGCTAGCGCGGTTAACGCACTTTGTTGTCCGAAACTGTCAATAATCGCTTGCTTGCCTTCAACAAACAAAGACTTAGCATAATCTCTTGCTGTATCTACACCCATTAATCTGACATAAGTCGATTTATTTAACCCTTCATCACTGCCAGCCGGCTTACCTAAAGTATCGGTGCTTGCAGTCACGTCTAAAATGTCGTCTTGAACTTGAAAGGCTAAACCAATATTTTGAGCAAACTGGGTCAAGGCAGCCAATTGTTCAGCGCTAGCTTCGGCACACACGCCGCCCATAAGCACTGCCGCTTCGATTAAAGCCCCAGTCTTATCACGGTGTATGGCTTCAAGCTCGGCTTGGGTAATTTGTTTATTTTCAGCATTTAAGTCAAGCATTTGACCCGAGACCATTCTTCTAGCTCTTGGGGCCAGCACAGTTAATAATTGGGCAGCTTGCTCATCTGTAATAGGAGCAAAGCCTTCCATATCAGCGGTTAATGCTTCAAAGGCTAAGGTTTGTAGCACATCACCTGCCAGCATGGCAGTAGCTTCATCAAATTTGATATGGCAAGTAGGGCGGCCACGACGTAAGTCATCATCATCCATGCAAGGCAGGTCATCATGGATAAGTGAATAGGTGTGTACAAACTCTACTGCTAGCATGGCTCGTCGACAGTTGTCTGACAAAACTGAGCCTAATGATGTTTCAGTTTTAAGCGTCTTGTCATCAGCAGTTGTAGTCTCACCTTGCAGCACGGTCTGATAACCACCAGCCACCATTAACGGGCGCACTCGCTTTCCTTGCCCTGTCATCGCGTAGTGGCAAGCTTCTTGTAATGGGCTTGGTAAATTGGCATGACTTAGCAAAGACTCAATATCGGCCTCTAATGTGGTGATGACCTGTTGACTTAGACTTTCAAAACTGACGGGCTGTGTAATCATAGAACCAATGCTCAATACAAATGAGGGAGAAATTATAGTAATGCTATCCTAATCTTTATGGGGACTAGTTTAACATGTGCAAGATACACTTTTCGCCTACTGTTAGCACACATAAGCTAACAAAATAATATAATATCTATTCAATCAATGACTTATGGTATCTATGATAATTAGATTAATGGCGATTTAGCCAAGCTTGGTAGAGAGCTTGGTAGGGCGGTTTTTTTTGGGTAATAAATGTTTCTGTAAAGAATATACAATAAAATATATGACCTATGAGTCAGTGATTGCGCTGTGACATCAAGGGGTTAAATCCCCTACACTAACCGGCGTAAAGAATAACTCAACACACAGCTGCTAGGGTAAAGATATAAAGTGGCAAGTTATATGATAGTAATTTACTACACTGTGTGCGCTCTAATAATATAGAATCTATACACGCCTATGTTTTACAGCTTACGTTTTACTTAAGCTTATTAGAATATAATTAAAGTGATTTAGCTTATGACGTGGGGTAACTGCACGTAAAGCCTAAAATAAAGCACTAAAATAACAAGGAGATTTATATGATATATCAAGGTAACCGCATTACGGTATCATTGTTAGATGATGGCATTGCCAACCTACAGTTTAATGCTGAAGGCGAGAGCGTTAATAAATTTGATGCCGAAACCAACAAACAGTTCGATGAAGCTGTGACTGCATTAGAAAAAGCGGACAATGTAAAAGGTCTAATTGTCACCTCTAGCAAAGGCGTATTTATCGCTGGTGCTGACATCACAGAATTTGTAGCTCATTTCAATAAAGAAGAAGAAGAAATTACAAACTGGATCGTTGAGATCAACGGTGTATTTAACCGCTTTGAAGACTTACCATTCCCGAAAGTAGCTGCGATTAACGGTGCTGCTTTAGGTGGTGGTTGTGAAATGACCCTAGTTTGTGAATACCGTGTAATGGGCGAAAAAGCGCAAATCGGTCTTCCAGAAACTCAGCTAGGTATCTTCCCAGGCTTTGGTGGTAGTGTACGCACCCCACGTGTTATCGGTATTGACAATGCGTTAGAGCTAATCGCAACCGGTAAGGCTCAAAAACCTGCTCAAGCCCTTAAGTTAGGTCTAGTAGATGCCGTTGTGGCACAAGACGACCTAGAAGCGGCCGCTATTGACCTAGTGAAAAAAGCAATCGTTGGTGACTTAGATTGGCAGGCGAAGCGTGAAGAGAAGCTACAACCAGTTAAGCTAAATCAGCTTGAACAATCTATGGCATTCAACAGTGCCAAAGGTGCTATCTTCGCTAAAGCAAATCCTAAACAATACCCAGCTCCTGCTATTGCCATCGAAGCGATTGAAAAGCATGTGAACTTAGGCCGTGATGAAGCGCTTAAAGTAGAAGCGGCTCATTTCGCTAAAGCGGCGAAAACACCACAAGCAGAAAGCTTAGTGGGTCTATTCTTAAACGATCAAGCGGTTAAGAAATTAGCCAAAAAACACACTAAGAATGCTCACGACATCAATGAAGCTGCGGTACTTGGTGCTGGCATCATGGGTGGTGGTATTGCTTATCAAGCAGCCTCAAAAGGTCTGCCAATTATCATGAAAGACATCAAGTCTGAGCAATTAGACTTAGGTATGGGCGAAGCCAGCAAGCTGTTAGGCAAAATGGTTGAGCGTAAGAGAATGACCCCAGCACAGATGGGTGAAACTTTAAGTCGTATCCGTCCTACATTGAACTACGGCGACTTTGGTGAAACTGACATCGTTATCGAAGCGGTTGTTGAAAATCCAAAAGTTAAGCATGCAGTATTAAAAGAAGTGGAAGGGTTAGTTAAAGAGAACGCTATCCTTGCCTCTAACACTTCAACTATCTCTATTACGCATTTGGCCACTGTACTTGAGCGCCCAGAGAACTTCGTGGGTATGCACTTCTTTAACCCAGTACATCGTATGCCACTAGTGGAAGTTATCCGTGGTGAGAAATCATCAGAAGAAGCGATTGCTACCACAGTTGCATTAGCACAGCGTATGGGTAAAGTGCCAGTTGTGGTAAATGACTGCCCAGGTTTCTTAGTAAACCGCGTATTGTTCCCTTACTTCGGCGCGTTTGATTTGCTATTGAAAGAAGGCGCTGATTTCGTTCATGTTGATAAAGTTATGGAGAAATTCGGCTGGCCTATGGGTCCTGCCTACCTAATCGACGTAGTAGGTCTAGACACCGGCGTACACGGCGCAGAAGTAATGGCAGAAGGTTTCCCAGATCGTATGAAGCCAGACTTTAAAGGTGCTATCAAACATCTGTTTGAAAACAACCGCCTAGGTCAGAAAAATGGCGTTGGTTTCTACAAGTACGAGATGGACAAACGTGGTAAGCCGAAGAAAACTGCTGACGAAGCCACTTACGAGCTATTAAAAGCGACTACTGATAGCGATAAGAAAGAGTTTGATGATCAAACCATCGTTGATCGTATGATGCTAGCTTTCTGTAACGAAACTGTTCGCTGCTTAGAGGACAACATCGTTGCTACTCCAGCCGAAGCCGATATGGCAATGATTATGGGTGTTGGTTTCCCTGCATTCCGTGGTGGTCCATGCCGTTATATCGACCAACAAGGCCTTGATAACTACTTAGCGCTATGTGAGAAATATGCTCACCTAGGCAAAGCTTATGAAGCGCCACAGAAAATCCGTGATATGGCTGCAGCCGGTGAAACTTTTTACCCAAAAGCCTAATACCATAAGCTTGGGACGACTAAATAATTAATTAGTCAACTGATGCTGCGACCTGCCTGATTAGCGCATAACTAAATGAATGAGCGGGCAGCGTCAGTTAGACTAAACGATAAAAAATTCAAGGAGTATTACATGACAACATTAAGTCCAAAAGACGTGGTCATCGTAGATGGCGTGCGTACTGCAATGGGTAAATCCAAAAACGGTATGTTCCGTAATGTTCGTGCAGACAGCATGTCAGCAGAGCTAGTACGAGCTTTAGTTAAGCGTAACGACTTTGACACTAACGAAGTTGAAGACGTTATCTGGGGCTGTGTGAACCAGACTTTAGAACAAGGCATGAACATTGGTCGTAACATTGGTCTATTGGCTGATATTCCAAAGACTGCTGGCGGTCAAACTGTGAACCGTCTATGTGGTTCATCAATGCAAGCACTACACACTGCTGCTGCTCAAATCATGACCAACCAAGGTGATGTGTTCATCATTGGTGGTGTGGAGCACATGGGTCACGTAGGCATGATGCATGGTATCGATATCAACCCTGAAGCGTCTAAGCACTATGCAAAAGCGTCTAACATGATGGGCTTAACCGCTGAAATGCTAGGTCGTATGAATGGCATCACTCGTGAGCAACAAGACGAGTTTGGTGTTCAATCTCATCGCCGTGCTTGGGAAGCCACACAAGCGGGTCGTTTTGATAATGAAATCATTGGCATCGAAGGTCATGATGCACAAGGCCGTTTACAGCTTTGCACTGTGGACGAAGTTATCCGTCCTGACACTACCTTAGAGTCATTGGCAAAACTACGCCCGGTATTTGATCCAGCAAATGGTACGGTAACTGCTGCGACTTCTTCTGCCCTATCAGACGGTGCGTCTGCAATGCTAGTAATGAGCGCCCAAAAAGCGAAGGACTTAGGTCTTAAGCCACGTGCTCGTATCCGTAGTATGGCGGTTGCTGGTTGTGATGCAGCTATCATGGGTTACGGTCCAGTACCTGCTACGCAAAAAGCACTTAAGCGTGCTGGCTTGAGCCTTGATGACATGCAAACCATCGAGCTAAACGAAGCGTTCGCCGCTCAAGGTCTGTCGGTACTAAAAGCTCTAAACCTATTAGACAAGCAAGACATCATTAACGTTAACGGTGGTGCTATCGCCCTAGGCCACCCACTAGGATGTTCTGGTGCTCGTATCACCGTGACTCTATTGAACGCTATGGAGCAGATGGATACTGAAATTGGTCTAGCCACTATGTGTATTGGCCTAGGTCAAGGTATTGCTACGGTTATTGAGCGTGTATAACTTAATAAAAGTTCAATAATAGAACGATAAGTTCTGTTTATTTATCTTGTATAAAAGGCACCTCTGACGTAATGTTAGAGGTGCTTTTTTATGTCTTTTTTAGGTCAAATAAATTCAGCTTTTGCCAAAAGGTATTGTGTTATGTCTAATAATAAAACGGTCGATTCTGTCAAAAATAGTGAAACCACTCAAAAAGCCTTTAGTAGCAACAATTCAAACCCTTATCGAAAAACGGCTTTGACCAAGCTTTTTTTAATCACTGCTGTGGGGGTGGGGCTAAGCTTGATATCTAGTGCCAAGTTAGCGGCAACAGGCTTGGCCGATAAAGAAGATCCAGGCTCGTTTAAGCCACAAGTATTGGCAGGAAAAGTGACCAAAAACTTAGAGCAATTTAGCCTCACCACTGAGCAGGGAGTGCAATATCACGTGGCAGACCCGAGCAATATATTAGATGATTTGGCCAAGAAAAGAGGGGTAGTGGGTAGCTTTTATACTCTAAATCGAGTTCGAGTAAAGGCAGTAATTAGTAAGCCCGGTAATTATGGTCATATGGGTTATTATGAGCGTCAGATTACCGTTGTGGGGATTGCTGATAATTAATGTTGTCTAAAGTTACCACAACTGTTCACCAAAGAGTTTGACCCAGTGACACTTATATGACTTAATAGTGGTAGGTATTTTTGTCCTCAACAGCACAAGGAGTGTGTTATGTCAAAAACTATCACTACGGATAAAACCTATCGTATCATACGCGAAAATACTCAGGCTATGCTCATTGATGTGCAAGAGAAGCTTGCCCCGCATATCTATCGTCATGAGGAAATTGTCAAAAAGACACTGACTTTAATTAAAGGTCTACAGCTACTAGATGTGCCCATTGTGTTGAACGAGCAATATAAAAAAGGACTGGGTGAGACGCTGCCTGAAATCATGGAAGTCATAGATACCTCTAAGGTCAAAATGATTGAAAAGGTGACTTTTAGTGCTTGTGATAATGATGAGACCTGGAACTATCTGGCGCAGCAAAACCGTATTTCAGTGCTGGTATTTGGGGTAGAGACTCATGTCTGTGTAATGCAAACCGTATTAGATTTGCTCGACAATGGCATGCAGCCAGTGGTGATTGCCGATGCCACCGGCTCTCGCGATGCTTATGACCGCCGCCAAGCCATTCGCCGTATGCGTAGAGCCGGCGCTGTGATCACCACTACTGAGGCAATATTGTTTGAGTTGTGCCGCTCGAGTAAGGATCCGGTATTTAAGGCCATTAGTCAGTTAATTAAATAGCTTATAGTTCATTGAATAACTGCAACAGACCTTAAAGCTTTAATCTCTATTTAGTTAAATAATCCGTGATAAAGTCAGTTGGCTTGGTCACGGATTTTTTGTGGTTATAGCTTGGGTAACTAATTATTAAAGCCCTATTATTAAAAAGCTATAAAAAAGCCTTTAACTAACAAGATTCAGACCCCTAGGTCAGTAGTGAAGCCTTGTATAAGCTGCTATATTGCATTAGCCTATAGCCACATTTTTTACCAAGACATAAGGTTTTCCATGTCATTATCCACTACAAAAAATAAAGCTGATAGAGCGCTTAGCATGACCGAAATTACCGAGTTTTTATTAGAGCTCGATGCGTTAAAGCGGGTTAACCGGCGCAGTTATGTTACTCAGGCTAATCGGTTAGAGAACTCGGCGGAACATTCTTGGCATTTGGCAATGGCCTGCTGGTCTATCGCGGAGTTGTTTCAGCTTGAGGTCAATCATGAAAAGCTTTTGAAGTTGGCTTTAGTACATGACTTGGGTGAAATTGATGCCGGCGATACTTTTTTGTATGACAGCAGTCGCAGCGAGGCGCATATTGTGGAGCGGGAGGGGATTGTGCGTTTGCATGCGCATAGTGGTAATGGCATTGATAACTTGCTTGAGGTTTGGGATGAGCAAGAGACGGGCAATAGTCCTGAGACCCAATTATTAAAGGCCATTGATCGTCTGTTGCCCTTCTTACTGAACATAAATACCGGGGGTAAAACTTGGAGTGAGCATGGGGTTAAGCGTTCACAGGTGGCCGCTATGCATGCCTTTATCGCCGATAGCTTTCCGGTGATTCATGAGTGGATAGAAAAGCAGATTGATTATGCTACCGAGCAGGGCTGGTTAATTGATGCCTGATGTGATGTATAGAAATAAGTAAAAAATTTATGAAAAAATAAAGGTGCACGAGGGGCACCTTTAAAATAATGAAAAAATATATCGATATTAGTAGGTTAGGCTTTATTAGCCACACCCAAAAGCTGACCCATTTGTACCACAGAGCCATGCTCCATATCTTGGGTCCACTCAACGCCGGCAGATTTTGGCATAACCACAATAGCGGTTGATCCTAAGTAAAAACGGCCTAACTCATCGCCTTTGCTAAGACTAATATTATGCTCAAGAGTTTGTATTTCATCACTGCGCTCAATCTTGCCGGTGGCGACGGTTTCAATGCCGGCCACAATCATCGCACCAACTAAGACCACAGCGGCACGGCCATACTGAGTTTCAAAAATACAAACCAAACGTTCATTACGGGCAAATAAGTCAGGGACATTCTGGGCAGTGACATTATTCACTGAGAATAAGGTCCCAGGGACATAGCGCGTCTCAACCAAGGTGCCATCAAACGGCATGTGGACTCTATGATAGTTGCTCGGGGCTAAGTACACCGTGGCAAAGCTGCCCCCTTCATAATAGTTACCGTCTTGGTTATTGGTATCAGCCAACAAGTGGCTAACCGCATAATCACGGCCTTTGGCTTGTAGCAACTGGCCTTGCTGAATATAACCGATTTGTGAAATCATACCGTCGGCGGGTGAGACAATACCTTGCTCAGTGCTGTCGATAGGACGAGCCTCTTCGGCTAATTCTCGAGTAAAAAAGTCGTTAAAGCTGTTGAAGTCTGCTAGGTTTTGTCTGGCATACTCTTCTAAGGTAATACCGTAAGCTTTAGCAAAGGTAGTTACGAAAGCTTTTTTTACAATAGGGTTCTGGCTGGCGGCTAGGCGACCTGCTACTTCACTAATTTTTTGTTGAGGAACTAAGTGCTGAGCTGCGGTAAATAGACCGTCACGAGTGAGTAGGCGCTGAGCTTGCTGTTTTAATGAGTTTTTCATTGTGTTTTTCATAGAGGAGTGTCATCAAAAGCTGTGAAAATAAAAGATAAAAGTTGTAGATTTAAAAGTAACTAAAATAAATGTTAATAGACAGTTAGTTTATCATAAACCGTATCAAACAGCGTTAATAGCAAGAGCGATAGTATTAAGATAAGCATAGTATTAAGATATTAGTATGAAGCAGGCAATGAGGTATTAGTATGAAGGCCCTAATTCAGAGAGTAAGTGCCGCTAGTGTGATCGTTGATGGTCAAACTGTGGGTGAAATTGAGCAGGGTATCTTAGCCTATATTGGTTTGGGTCCTGAAGATAGTATTGAGACTGCCAAAAAGATGGTCGATAAAATTTTGACCTATCGTATTTTTGATAACGAAGCAGGCAAGCTTGATAAAAATGTGCAGCAAGTAGAGGGAGGACTGCTTCTGGTTTCCCAGTTTACGTTAATGGCCAAAACAGATAAGGGTCGTCGTCCAGATTTCGGTGGAGCAATGGCACCATCGCAGGCCAGTGAGCTATTTGAGCAGATGGTGGCTTATGCCCAACAGCAATATAAAAAAGTAGCAACTGGTGAGTTTGGTGCTAATATGCTAGTCAAAGCAGACAACGATGGCCCGCTAAACTTTATTTTAGAAGTGGATTAAGACTGCCTATAAGCAAGGTCGTTTGATACAGTTTGGAACTAAGTTTTTGACCTAAATAATAACTCAGCTCAATGGCTTAGTCTAATAAATTACCTACTTGTCATCTAATTGTCATAATTATAAGCTGTAATATAACGGTCATAATTTTATGAGCCAAATTACAGGTTACTGATACTGTATTAGTAATAACGTGAATCAATATCAGAGATGTAGACCATAGGACAATAAATAAGATGAATACTGAAACCATATTGGTTGTAGAAGATGAACCAGCTATCCGTGAAATGATAGTTACCACGCTAGAGATGGCAGGATATGAATGTCTGCAGGCTGAAGATGTTAATGAGGCCCATAACCAAGTGGTAGATCATCGACCTGCGCTGATTTTATTAGACTGGATGTTACCAGGTAATCAGTCAGGCATAGATTTGTGTCGTCGTCTAAAAAAAGACGAGATGTTATCAGAGGTGCCCATTATTATGCTTACCGCACGAGGCGAAGAGGATAATAAAGTGCAAGGGTTAGATGCGGGTGCCGATGACTATATTACTAAGCCGTTTTCTACCCGTGAGCTGGTGTCGCGAATCAAAGCGGTACTACGCCGTAGCAGTGCTTTATCAGGCGATAAGCCTATTGAAGCACAAGGGTTAAGTCTAGACCCTGTAAGTCAGCGTCTATCAGCAGACGGCACACCGGTAGAAATAGGACCGACAGAATATCGATTGTTGGCGTTCTTTATGAGTCACCCAGAGCGTGCCTATACCCGCACTCAGTTATTAGATCAGGTATGGGGTGGCAATGTGTATGTAGAAGATCGGACCATTGATGTTCACATTCGACGCTTACGTAAGGTACTCGAGCCTTATGACTATGCCAAGTTTATCCAAACGGTGCGTGGTACCGGCTATCGATTCTCCACCCAAGTAAATAGCTAAGCGCTTATTTTATCTATTATAGTATGATTTTTTAGTCCAACTTTTTGGGCCTATAACTGTTTTTATAATAAGGGCCAAATTTACAGGGTGTTGAGGGCTGTACTGCTAAATATGTTGTTTTTTATCTTTGAACTGAGATTGTAATGAGCCCTTCTAAGACACAGCCTGTTGCCAGAAGTGAGAGCCCTCGCTCTGCCTTACTGTGGTCAGACTTTAAGTGGTTGGTCACTTTGACCCTGCTAGGTACTGCCTTTGGCTACTATATTATCAACTCGGTGCCTTGGGGCATCATCTTGGCGTTACTGCTATATAACCTCTGGCGACTCTATGCGGTGCAGCAGTTCTATGGCTGGATGAGCAAGTCTTTAACTTTACCGCCTCCTGAGCTGTCTGGTAGCCTGACCTTCATGGCCAATAAGCTTTACGACAGCAAAAAACAAGAACAAATGACTCATCAAAAAATGATGGGGCTAATCAAAAAGATTCGTAGCTCATTACTGGCTCTACAAGATGCCGTTATCTTGCTCGATAAAGAGGATACCTTAGAGTGGTGGAACCAGGCTGCTGAAACTTTATTAGATTTGCGTTCAGAGGATCAGGGTCGCAGTATTTTGGACCTGATTAATGTTCCTGAATTTACCAACTATTATGTCAATGCTGTCTCTCCTAATGATGGGGTGCGAATGCGCTCGTGGCGAGATTATGAAAGGTTTTTGCAATGCGAGGTGACTCATTTTGGCAATGAAAAGCTACTCATTATTTATGATGTGACCCGCCTGCAGCATTTAGAGCAGATGCGCAAAGACTTCGTGGGGAATGTGTCCCATGAGCTGCGTACCCCATTAACCGTATTAATGGGCTATATTGAAACCTTCTCTGACCAGCCGGATTTGGATCCTAAGTGGCAACGTGGCTTCAAGCTAATGACCCAGCAAACTGAGCGAATGAATCATATTATTAATGATTTATTACTGCTGTCCCGTCTCGAAAACGAAGAGTCTATTCAAACCGAACGGGTAGATATGCCCAAGCTGATGACCAGTATCTTTGATGATGCCCAAGCTTATAACCGAGATTATGGTCACTTAATTGATTTGCATATTGATTCTCAGCTAGACGTTTATGGCTCTTACAGTTATCTAAATAGCGCCTTATTAAACCTAGTCACCAATGCCATAAAGTATACGCCCAAAGGGGGAATAGTCAGGATTACATGGCAAGAAGTGAAAGGGGGGTGTCTGTTCTCAGTGCAAGACAATGGTATTGGCATTGCATCCGAGCATCTTGAGCGTTTGACTGAGCGCTTTTATAGAGTCGATAGTGGGCGTAGTAGAAGCACTGGTGGAACTGGTCTGGGATTGGCCATTGTAAAGCATGTGCTGTATCAACATGGGGCCAAATTAAAGGTCGAATCCAATGAAAACAAGGGGTCTACTTTTAGTGTGTTTTTCCCAGAACGTTGTGTCTATCGTGAGGAGACAGACAAAGCAGCAGAAAAAGAGGCACAACAGATTGCTGCTAACACTGATGCTATTGACGACGACACCACTGACACTGAGCAGCCGCTACTTCTTGATGGCCCTAACCAATCATCCAAGTAACGATTGCGGTGTCCTTTAATACCAGCCTATCCAAGAGTTATCTAAAATTAGTTGAGACATTATCTAAGATAACTAAGATATTGCCACCTCGGATCAGGACACGTGCACTAGAAAAGCATAAAAAAAAGAGCCATTCACTGTTCGCGAATGGCTCTTTTATTATTGATATTAGGAGTTAAGTTATAAATCCAAACATATCAAATTAACTGCTATAGGCAGCTATTAGTGCTGTACACCACCTACGCCATGAACATGGCCATGGTTTAGTTCGTCTTCAGTAGCAGCACGTACTTCAATGATTTCTACGTCAAAGCTTAGTTTTTTGCCTGCTAGTGGGTGGTTAGCATCTACAGTTACTGTGTCATCGTTAACTTCAGTAACGGTCACTAGCATAACTTGACCTTCTGCTTCAGACTGGAACTGCATACCAGGTTGAATATTGTCAACGCCTTGGAAATTAGCGCGAGGTACTTGTTGTACGGCTTGCTCTTGATATTCACCATAAGCATCAGCTGGCTCGATAACCGCTGTTAGTGAATCGCCAGCAGACTTGCCTTCTAGCTCTTTTTCAAGACCTGGAATGATGTTGTTATGACCATGTAAATAAGCTAATGGCTCACCTTGTGACTGGTCGATAACGTTGCCACTTTCGTCTTTTAGGATATAGTTAAAGCGTACGGCAGTATCTTTTGCGATTGTTGTCATAAAATTTCCTCAAATAAATATAGGCGTTCTATAAGTTTGTAAATAATACAATAAAGTAGGGTGCTTATAGCGGCGAAATGCAAAGCTAACCATGAAGGTTAACCTAATATTTAGCCACACCTCTGCTAATTGCCTTGTCTAGTAGATTGCGATGATAGACAAAAGTTTCAAGTCATGTTCTCAAATTAATTGCCAAATTGCTAAGTTTTTTACAAAAAATTAAGCTTTTTTATGTCATAAAGCCAAAAAAAGAGGCTAATTGACCCCTTTATTAAGCCATTTTAACCCTTGTTTTGCATTGTATCGTTCTTGCAGATAGTGATAAATAGTCACAAAGTATTAAGCCAATCTAGCTCTTTGAGGTTGAAGTTTGGCTTAAAGTCCCCGATTTAATAACTATCTTAGAGATAAATACTATCCTAAGTAACAAATACAGTTCTAAGAGAGAAATACAGTTATAAAAGATGAATATAGTCTAAAGGTCGAATAAAGTGCTATTTTTACATTAATTTTATCTTTTATGAACTTTATCTTTTATGAGCTTTATCTTTTATGCTACCAGTAGCATATTTAATTTCGATGAAAAAGCCTATTACTAATAAAAAAAGCAGACTAAATCAGGGTAGTAGGCCTCAAGTACTATCTTGTTATCAAAGATAGCTCACATTTTAAATTCATTATCATGGATATAAACACCAATTATGACCACTTTGCAGAGTATCACCAGTCCCTCTTCTTCACACAATGCCGCTCATTCAAACTCTGGTGTTGTTGATTACCATTTAGATTTTAGCCGTTTTAGACAGCATTTGGTCGATGTGACCTTGAGCTTTACTGCGGAGCAGGACGCACCAGCCTTGTGGTTGCCGGCATGGATACCAGGTAGCTATTTGATGCGTGAATTCGCTCGCAATATTACTGCAGTGCATTATCAGCGTGCGGATCAGGATGACAACTCTATAGATGATAGCTGTATAAAAGATAGCTCTATAAAAAATGGGTATAGAGCAGGTAAGCTGAGCAAGAATGAGTGGCAACTTACTGAGGCTAAAGCGGGGGATAAGCTACAGATCACTTATGAGGTTTACTGCTACGACTTATCAGTGCGAACCGCTTACGTGGATCAGACCCGTCTTTATGGTAACTTCACTTCGCTAGCTTTGGCTGTTGAAGGGTTAGAGCATAGCCCTGTCTCAGTGACCTTAAGTGTGCCTCAAGATTTTTATGAGCTTAATAGCCCTAATAGCCTTAATAAACTTAATAATACCGATAAAAAAGTCAAAATAGCGTGTGGCTTGAAACCCATTTATATCCACAGCGACAACACCCACTATTATCACTTACAAGCTGAGAATTATCACGAGCTGATTGATTATCCGTTTGAGATTGCCCCGCAGGATGAGTTTGACTTTATTGTTCAGGACAATAAGCACAATGCCATTGCGCACCGCTTCTATATCTCAGGCAAGCACAGTGCTAATCTGGGCAGATTACAGCAGGATGTGCAGCAAATTTGTCAGACCTTTGTCAGCTGGCTAGGCGATGCGCCTTTTGGGGGCAAAGATTATGATGGTTACACCTTTATGACCTATGCCAGTGGCAATGATTATGGAGGGCTTGAGCACATCAACTCAACCAGTCTGGTTACCCCTCGAAGTGATCTACCCACAGCGGCAGAAGCTGATGAGCCTAGTGATAGCTACCAACGCCTCTTAGGATTGTGTAGCCACGAATATTTCCACTCATGGTGGGTAAAAACAGTCCGTCCTGATGTGATGATGAATGTTGATTTACGCAAAGAGGCGTATACACCACTGCTTTGGGTATTTGAGGGCTTCACCTCTTATATTGATGACTTTATGTTGCAGGCGTCAGGGGTGGTTAGCGCTAACAGCTACCTGAAACTGTTACAAGCTCAGATTAATCGTTATACCCAGACTCACGGCCGTTATTTACAAAGCGTAGCTGAATCAAGTTATGACGCTTGGATCAAGTTATATCGCGCTGATGAAAATACCGGTAATGCAGGTATTAGCTACTACAACAAAGGTGCTCTAGTGGCCTTATGTTTAGATCTTACCTTAATGCAGCATAGCGATGGCAAATACCGCTTATTTGATGTGGTCAAGGCTTTCTATCAACTGGCCAAACAGCAGGGCGAGGCCGGCGATCGCATCCGTGTTGGTATGGATAACGATAACTTAGAAGCGGTTATTAGCCAGTTTATGGATAAAGCAGCTTGGCAAGACTTCAAAGCGAAATATGTCGATGGGGTAGAAGAGCTGCCTATCCAAGAACTGCTTGAGGCCAATGGCATTAGTCTTAAAATAGATGAAAAAGACAACACCTTGCCTTGGGGCATCGCTGTTAGTGAAACACCAGAAGGACTGCAAGTTAATAAGGTACTGCGTGACAGTGTAGCCAGCGAGGCGGGTATCTCAGCCAAAGATGTGCTAGTAGCAATTGATGGTGTGAAGGCAACCAAAAAACAGCTACAAAGTGTGGCTGAATCTAATCTTGAGTCGGTAACCTGTCATGTGTTCCGCCGTGATGAGCTAATGACTTTTGAGGTGGCAAATACAACCCAATCTGGTGTTACTGCCAATCCTAGCTTAGAAAAAGTGAGTTTGAGTTTAAATGAGTCAGGTTATGAGGCTTGGCTTAAGCCCAAGTTTCGTTAATTAGTTTTGTTTATTCTAAACGATGCGTGTACTAAGGTTTGGCAAGTTTGTCTTACTTACAGTAACCTTGTCAAACCTACATCTCGCTAGACATTAAACTTTAAAGTATATTAATCCAAGTTGGGCTAAATCGCTCAACAATATAATTAATATGAGTATAGAAAAATTTTTATCCAAAATATACAGGGAGTGGTTTCGCTTTTTTAATTGGTTCATCTATAGTTTCTGAAAACTTACTTACCTTATCAGAATACCCTTCCTCAAAGTTTAGTTTATATATGTTTGGCATTTTTATAAATTCTAGCCAGTCATTCTTCATCCACGTTTCAACAATTTCTCTACCTAAGATATAAATCAAATTAGCTAATTGCTGATGAGGACTATTATAGAAATAAATAACCACTCTTATTGAAGTATCTTTACCTTGATTAAATGAGAAAATCTCTTCAATGTAATCTCTATCCGATGAATCTAATGAATGACCCCAGATATAAATTTCAATTGGGTGCCAAAAACTCCTATCCTTTGTGCCATTTACTTTTCGAGATTCAATTTCTGTTATTATTGATTTTGGTTTTAAAAATAGATAGTCAGTATTATTTACTAGTTTTTGGTAATACTTAACGAACCCATAAGCTTTTTCATCTTCTAATAACGAATGTTGTAAATCCGATATGCCTAATACAATTTTATTTTGCTCTTTTTCCCCTGCTTTTCCATGTAAATAATGAATGTTTTTCTGATTATATAAACGTCCGACTGTATTTGAATAGTTAAAGCTGTATATTGCTTCTAAATCAGTTTGTAAGATTTTAGGAGCTTCGAAAGTTTTTTTAGGTTTAAATCTTTCAATGAACTCAATGTAAGTTGAGAAAATTTCAATAAAATCTTTAAGCTGTTTTTCTAAATACTTAAGTATTTTTGAAGGACTAACAGATATTGGGTGCTGGTAATGGCTCTTAATAAATTCTGGTTTGACTATTAAAGCATTAACACCTGAAGATTTATAGTGTTCAACTATGGAGAAATTATTAAGTATACTTTGCAGTAATGGATAAGTGCGAAAGTGATTATCTTGAAATAACTCATCACTTATATAAGAGTGTGATAAATCAGTTCTATTTGACGATGTAAAAAAGAGTTTAGGATTAACTTCTAATTCATCTATCAAAAAACATAGTGACTTTAGCACAGTAGCCATTTCATTTTCAAAATCAATCCAAGTCTCAATACCACTATTAGAGTAATATTTGAAGTATTGGAACCATCCATTAGAACTAAGCTTATTTTTTAAATAATTAACCTCGTTTACATCTAGAACAAATTCATTAGTCTTATAAAGCTTTTCTGTACAGTGTAAGAAATAGTTTTCAATTAGTTGGTCAATTTCTTTTTTCTTGAGTCCCTTTTCAATATCACTATCTTCTATTTCCTTAGTTCTCTGTTCTAAAAGTTGCTTTTCTTCCTCTATTAAACTTTCAAACAGCTGATTAAATGACAGCTCTATATTCTCCTCGCTATCTTCTATGACTCTCATAGCATGAATAAAATGCTCATACTTGGTGGGTAAAAAATGGGCTAAATCAAAACCATTACCTAATATCAGTATTTTACGTGTGCTCATATAACTCACTTTTTTATATTTGATAGTCTTATTTATTAATATACTTGAGTAGTTAATGGCTCACAACTCTTAAAACTAATCAAACTCACTAAAACGACTATTTATAGCCCAACTTATAGCCCAACTTATAGCCCAACTTATAGCCCAACTTATAGCCCAACTTATAGCCCAACGATATTTTGTCCCTTTAGCCACTTGTAGGGAAGTTTCAACCCCGTACCTATCATATATAAAACCTAATGCCATATTTATACTCGCACTAAAGCCTTACATACAATATTCGTTATCATCCGACTAATATATTCTTACCAGATGAAAGCATCCTTAAAATCCAATTAGTTTGTAGTTATAACTTTTGGTGATAGACTTGACTTTCTCCGGTATCAAAAACTAAATCTTTGCTTTATTTGTACAATTTAACTTAAAATACATACTTTATTATAAAGTTTTACTATTATTTTTTTAGCTATCATACTCGGTCTTAGATAGTTTAATTTCATGTTCTGCATTGAACACAATATACCTAGTTGTTAGAAGTACACTATGTCAAATCATCAGCCCTTGCAGGGCGCATTCTGGATGGTTGCAGCCGGCCTTATGTTTGCAATCATCAATACCACTTTACAGTATCTCGGAATCAACTATGGCATAGGTTCTGGGGCTGCAGTGCTGTTTCAATATGGTATTGCTTTGCTATTATTTTTGCCATTAATGGGCACCGGTTCTATTCGTTCAGCGATGAAGTCCGATTTTCGCTTATTGCATGTGATACGGGTAGGGTTCTCAGTAATAGGTATCCAGCTTTGGACCTGGGCCCTGGCTTATCCGGTCCCCATTTGGCAGGGCATTGCGCTGCTGATGGTCTCTCCGCTATTTGCTACTGTGGGGTCCGGCCTTCTGCTACGTGAATCAGTTAGCCCAGTACGTTGGTTGGCTACTTTAGTAGGGTTCTTAGGGGCTATGTTGGTATTACAACCTTGGTCTGATGAATTTATGTGGGCCAGTTTAATCCCTGTGGCTGCAGCCTTCTTTTGGGCCAGTGCCTCGTTGATGACCAAGTTCACCGTCAGTCGAGATGAGCCAAGCACCATTGTCTTCTACTTACTGGTGCTGATGTTGCCATTCAATATGCTGTTTGGGTTACCGAAGCTGACATTAACTAATGATTGGCAAATGTGGGGCTTGCTGATAATGATTGGGGCGCTAACGGCGTTTGCGCAGTGGGCTATTGCCAAAGCTTATTCAGTAGCTGATGCATCTTTTGTTCAGCCGTTTGATCATATCAAATTACCGCTAAATGTGTTGGCAGGGTTTATTGTATTTGGTACTGTACCACCAGGCATGCTATGGGTAGGCTCAGCGCTAATTATAGCGTCCGTAATATTTGTCACTCACTATGAGCGTCGTCAAAACCCAGTTAAGGTGCTTTGGGAAGAGGCGCATAGCAAGTCTGAGTAAATATGGCTAGCGACTAACTAGTGAAGAGCTGTTATAGAAGCTCGGGATAAGCTTGGCAAGTGGATATAAGATTCGCTAGGTGAAAAATTACAAATTATAGGATAGCTATTTCATCTAGCCGCTACTTTATAAACTAGCTGTCTAATCACAGCCACTATCTGATGTCCAGCGATACTCAGTATGCTTAACTACCTGAGCAGCTGTTTCCTTGCCGTGTCTATCCGAAATAAAGGCTAATGCCATGTCCATACCGGCGCTGACTCCAGCTGAGGTGTAATACTTACCATCAACTACCCAGCGTGCTTTTTTGATCCAATTAACCTTGTCGGATTGTGAAGTCGCCCACTCCCAAGCGATTTTATTTGAAGTCGCTTGTCTGCCGTCTAATAAGCCCGCTTTTGCTAATAGAGCACTACCTGTGCAAACCGATAGGACCCAATCAGCTTCATTAGCCAAGTTTCTTAGAGTTTCTAAAAACTGACTATCCTCAACTAATTGACGAGTACCGAACCCGCCCACTACTAGTAAAATATCAGTTGGATTAGGCAAGTCTGCTATAGCTGTCGTCGCTAATGGCACACCATGAACACTATTAATGAGTCCGCCGTCGATAGAGCAAAACTGAAACGAGTAGTTATCCTTCAGGCTGCCAAGCATTTCGACAGGTCCAAATAGATCTAACGTCTCGAAGTCATTAAATACTAGAGCGGTGATATGTTGCATAGAGTCCTTCCTTTTTAATAAAAATATTAAATCCCTAACTGCTGTAAACGCTTAGCATTTAGGTGTACTCGAACAAATTCACCCACACCCAAATCCCCTAGCTCAAACCCAGCCACTGACCAACGAATTAAACGTAGGCAAGGTAGACCAACATGGGCGGTCATGCGTCTTACCTGCCGGTTTTTGCCCTCATAGATAGTCATCATGAGCCATGAGTCCGGTACGCTTTTTCGCTCGCGAATAGGGGGATCACGCTGCCAAAGAGGCATGGGTAGCTCATCTTCGCTCACATGTTGAACTTCGGCGGGCAGGGTTTTGCCATCTTTGAGCACCACACCTTGGCGCAGTTGCTCTAATTGTTCAGTTGTGGGGACACCTTCAACCTGTACCAAATAAGTTTTGCCTTGTTTACGACCAGCATTAGCTTTGGGCGGATGAGTAATGGCTTTGTTAACTCGGCCATCTGATGTTAAAAGTAATAATCCCTCACTGGTGGCATCGAGACGCCCAGCGACCCGCAGTGATTTGTCGCTAAAAAACTGTGATAACGGGGCAAATTTATTATTGGCATCATCGCTAAATTGACTTTGCACCCCATAAGGTTTGTTAAATAGAATAACTGAAGGCATAAGAGGACTAATATTTAAAGAGTTGAGTGTTAGAAGCTAATGGTACCATTCTACCATGAGCCAAAGCTTATAAAATAAAAGACACCCTAAGGCTGATAGCCTTAGGGTGTTTAGTATTTAGATGTTACTAAAAGATTAAGCAGAAGCTAGCTCCTTATAAAGAGGCTAATTATAAAGAGGCTAGGACTTCATTGAAGGTTTTGCTGGGTCGCATCACTTGCTTAACGATATCATCATTGGCGAAATAGTAGCCTTGTAAATCAACAGGTTTACCTTGAACCGCATTTAGCTCATTAACGATGGTCTCTTCATTTTCAGTTAGCGCTTTGGCAAAAGGAGTAAACCTTTGTTTAAGATCTTGGTCTTTATCCTGACTGGCCAACGCCTGCGCCCAGTATAGGGCCAAGTAAAAATGGCTACCTCGGTTGTCAAGCTCACCCACATTGCGTGAAGGCGATTTATTATTAAGCAGTAGTTTCTCAGTAGCATCGCTCAAAGTATCAGCCAAGATTTGTGCCTTTGGGTTGCGATCATCGCCATGCTTTGCTTCGTGCTCTAAAGAGACCGCCAATGCCAAAAACTCACCGAGTGAGTCCCAGCGCAGATGGTTTTCATCTAATAACTGCTGTACAAGCTTTGGTGCAGAGCCGCCGGCACCGGTTTCAAACAATCCGCCACCATTCATAAGCGGAACGATAGACAGCATTTTGGCACTGGTGCCCAGCTCAAGAATGGGGAATAGGTCAGTGAGATAGTCGCGTAGAACGTTGCCTGTTACCGACAGTGTATCCTTACCGGCAATTAGGCGCTTCAGGGTAAAGCGAGTGGCTTCACGAATAGACATTATGTGGATCTCTAAGCCTTCCGTATCGTGAACTTTTAGATAATGCTTAACTTTTTCAATTAAGGCAGCATGGTGAGCTCGGTCTTTGTCTAACCAAAAAACAGCCGGCATACCACTTTCTCGGGCCCGGGTTACCGCCAATTTTACCCAGTCTTGGATGGGAGCATCTTTGACGCGGTTCATACGCCAGATGTCATTTTTCCTGACAGCGTGCTCGGTAAGTACCTTACCGTCTTCATCGATTACTTGAATCTTACCTTTTCCAGGCATTTGGAAGGTGGTGTCATGCGAGCCATACTCTTCGGCTTTTTGTGCCATAAGGCCAATATTGGGTACTGTACCCATAGTGGTGGGGTCAAAAGCACCATGCTCTTTACAGAAGCGGATGGTTTCGTCATAAAGGGCAGCATAACTGCTGTCTGGAATGACTGCATTGACGTCGTGGAGCTTACCATCAGGACCCCACATTTGTCCTCCATTACGGATCATTGCTGGCATGGAGGCATCAACAATCACATCGCTTGGCACATGCAAGTTGGTAATGCCTTTGTCTGAGTCTACCATAGCCAGAGGAGGGTTGGTCTGATATACCTTTTGAATATCCGCCTCGATTTCTTTACGCTGCTTTTCTGGTAGCTCTTGAATTTTCGATAGCAGTTGCGCAAAGCCGTTGTTGACGTTTACCCCAATCTTGTCAAAGGTTTCTCCGTGTTTGGCAAATAAGTCTTTAAAATAAACACGCACTGCTTCCCCAAAAATAATCGGGTCAGACACCTTCATCATCGTCGCTTTTAGATGAATCGAGAATAGTAGATCGTTATCTTTGGCGTCTTGCACCTGCTCTTGTAAGAAGTTGCTTAGCACATCAAAGCATAATATAGAGGTATCCATCAGCTCACCTTGAAGCAGAGGTGCTGCGGATTTGAGTTCAGTTTTTGTGCCATTTTCATCGGTGTATACCACGCGATATTGGGTGGGTTTGTCAATAATGACCGACTTCTCATCATCAACGAAGTCGCAATGGGCCATAGTAGAGACGTGGGTCTTAGAGTCAGGGCTCCAAGGTTTCATAGAATGTGGGTTGGCACGGGCGTAAGCTTTGACCGCTTTTGGGGCACGTCGATCTGAGTTGCCCTCACGTAGCACTGGGTTCACCGCACTGCCTTTGACCTTATCGAAGCGCGTCCGAATCTCTTTTTCCGCATCGGTCTGTGGGTTATCTGGGAAGTCTGGTACCGCATAGCCTTTATCTTGCAGCTCTTTGATGGCAGCTTTTAACTGATGGATAGAGGCGCTGATATTGGGTAATTTAATGATGTTGGCTTCAGGTTTTAACACCAGCTCACCCAGTTCAGCAAGCGCATCAGCTACTTGCTGTTCTGGGCTTAAGTAGTCTGGAAAAACAGCTAGGATACGAGCTGCTAGTGAGATATCACTGACTTCAACTTCAATCCCAGCGGTGTTAGTAAAGGCCTCTACGATAGGCAAAAAAGACTGGGTAGCTAGGGCAGGGGATTCATCTGTTTTGGTGTATATAATTTTTGACATAGTTATCTTAAGTCCTTTTTATTGTTTTTTAGAATTAACTGGGGTTATTATTAGGGATAAATGAATTATTAGGGATAAATGAATTTGTATTTGTGGTAACCCGCAATATTGTTGCCAAGCTTAAGTTTAATCATACTAAAGAAGCGTCTTAACAGTCAGTTTACAAATCGTATCTTGTTCTGAAAGTTTGTGAGTGTATTACTGAATTTAAGCCAAAAAAATACCCCAAGAGAGTACTCTTAGGGTATTTATTTATGGCTACATTTAAATCAAGCAGTCAAGTTTTAGCTTAACTGGCCCCTCATTAGATTGAGGCAATGACTTCGTTGAAGGTCTTACTTGGACGCATGACGCTCTTAGCAACCTCTTCATCAGCGTAGTAGTAGCCTTTGATATCTACTGGCTTGCCTTGAACTTCATTCATCTCTTTAACGATGGTCTCTTCTTTGCTTGCTAGAGTCTCAGCCACTGGTGCAAATTGTGCTTTTAGCTCAGCGTCTTCGTCTTGAGCGGCCAATTCTTGTGCCCAGTACATAGCTAGGTAGAAGTGGCTACCACGGTTGTCAAGCTCACCGGTAGAGCGTGATGGAGACTTGTCATTAAGTAGCAACGTCTCAATTGCTCTATCAAGAGTGTCTGCCAATACTTTTGCTTTGGCATTGTCTTGAGTAGAAGCTAAGTGCTCTAAAGATACTGTCAACGCTAAGAATTCACCCAGTGAGTCCCAACGTAAGTGGTTTTCTTCTAACAGCTGCTGCACATGCTTAGGCGCTGAACCACCGGCACCTGTTTCAAATAAACCGCCACCTTTCATTAACGGAACTACTGAAAGCATCTTCGCACTGGTACCTAATTCTAAGATTGGGAATAAATCTGTTAGGTAGTCACGTAGGATATTACCTGTAGCTGAAATAGTATCTAGACCACGAGCCACACGCTCTAGGGTATAGCGCATTGCACGAACCTGAGACATGATTTCGATGCGTAGGCCTTCTGTATCATGGTCTTTTAAGTAGGTTTTAACTTTTTTGATAAGCTCGTTTTCATGCGGACGGTATGGGTCTAGCCAGAATACTACCGGTGTATCTGATTCACGGGCACGGCGAACGGCAAGTTTAACCCAGTCTTGGATAGGCTCATCTTTCACCTGACACATACGCCAGATATCACCTTTTTCAACTGCTTGTTCCATTAGAACTTCGCCAGTATCCACATCTACAATGCGAGCAATACCTGAGTCGCTTGATTCAAAGGTCTTGTCGTGAGAGCCGTATTCTTCTGCTTTTTGAGCCATTAAACCTACGTTTGGTACGGTACCCATAGTGGTTGGATCAAAGTTACCATGCCACTTACAGAAGTTGATCATTTCTTGATAGATACGAGCAAAAGTAGACTCTGGCATTACTGCTTTACAATCGTATAGTTTGCCATCAGCACCCCACATCTTACCGCCGTTACGGATCATAGCTGGCATAGAAGCATCTACAATAACGTCACTTGGTGAGTGGAAGTTGGTGATCCCTTTTGAAGAGTCAACCATAGCTAGACGAGGACGGTCCTCTTGACAAGCATGTAGGTCTTGTTCAATCTCTTCACGTTTTGAGGCAGGTAAGGTTTTGATTTTGTCGTACAGATCAGCCATACCGTTATTTACGTTGATACCAAGCTCGTCAAACAGCTTGCCATGTTTCTCAAACGCGTCTTTGTAATAAATACGAACAGCGTGACCGAATACGATAGGGTGAGATACCTTCATCATCGTCGCTTTTACGTGCAATGAGAATAAGATACCGGCATCACGGCAGTCTTCCATTTCACGCTCATAGAACTCAAGCAATGCTTTTTTGCTCATGAACATAAGGTCGATGACTTCTTTGTCTTGTAAAGGAATCTCAGGCTTTAATACTTTGGTTGAGCCGTCTTCTAACAAAAGCTCCATACGCACGGTACGGGCTTTATCTAGTGTCATTGACTGCTCGCCACTGTAGAAGTCGCCGCCATGCATGTGAGACACGTGAGTGCTTGACCACTGTTTCCATTCGCCCATTGAGTGTGGGTGTTTGCGCGCATAGTTTTTGACTGCTTTTGGTGCGCGGCGGTCTGAGTTACCCTCACGTAATACCGGGTTAACCGCACTACCTAAAGCTTTACCGTAGCGCTTACGAAGCTTGTGCTCTTCTTCAGTTTGTGGGTCTTCTGGGAAATCAGGAAGGGCGTAGCCTTTGCTTTGTAATTCTTTGATAGCTGCTTTTAGCTGCTGTACAGAAGCACTGATGTTAGGTAGCTTAATGATGTTAGTATTAGGATCTTGAGTCAAACGACCTAGCTCGGCTAAGTTGTCTGGAACACGTTGCTCTTCTGTTAAGTAGTCAGGAAATTCTGCCAAAATACGAGCAGCAACAGAGATGTCACTGGTCTCGACCTCAATGTCTGCTGTCTTAGTAAAAGCTTCAACAATAGGCAAAAATGATAGGGTTGCTAGTGCTGGGGCTTCGTCGGTTTTTGTATAAATGATTTTTGACATTATAGTAATCGGTCCCTTTAGTTCGTAGATAATAAAAAAACTTAAACTTGGATAAAACTAATCTATATATGCAATAAAGAACTGGAAAAAGCTTATAAACTTTTGTATAAGTATATAAGCTTATAAACACTGAGATGGCCCAAGAGTAGTAAAATTTTGATATTAGGCCTGACTCATGAACCTAGTTAATACAACTAAGTTAATCTATCTCTGTGAATGTTTAATGAACAATCGTGGCGATATTATAGCGAATCCACTATAAAATCGAAACAATGTCAATCTCGTATAATGAACTAAGTATACAATTTTTATGCATACGCTATGTATACGAATTATATTAAGCTAGTAAACTTGTATTTTACCAGTCCTCAGCCTCGATATCATCTATTACCTAGAATAGTTATTTTTTAAAAAACAAAATAAGCAATAAAAGCCATCTATATTAATGTAGATGGCTTTTTTTATCCCTATTATATCGAGCACTGTCTGCATTTTACCGAACACCCTGATAGGTGCAGGGTCAGTTATGGGGATGAAAACTATTTTTTCAAATAATAAACTGCAAAAAAAAGGACGGGGTTAAAATAGGGTCAGCAAAACGCTGATAATTTGCTACCCTAGGGCAATAATAATCAATTAGATAAAGAGCGATGATTTATTCCTACAGTATTACCCAAGACTTACAGTGGCAAAATGAGGCTAATTGGCAGGTACCTGACACCCCATTTATGTCTTTTGCTTATTGGCAAGCGCTTATTGACAGTGAAGCGATTGGTCAGGCTTCTGGTTGGATACCTTTATATCTACAGATCTATAAGCAGTCTGCACAATCCGAGGTAGATGGTGAGCACTCTTTAATCTTAGTCGCAGTCATGCCGTTATTTATCAAAGGTCATCACCAAGGTGAGTATGTGTTTGATCATGCTTGGGCTGAAGCCTATGCTCGCTATGGTGAGGACTATTATCCTAGGCTAGTGACCAGTGTGCCTTATACTCCAGTTATGGGCCAGCGTTTGTGGTTGGTAGAAGGCGCAACTATAAATCCTGCTATTTGGCAGACTGCCATTGCAGCTGTGGACGATGTGGCGCAGCAAGTGGGCGCGTCAAGTTGGCATGGGTTGTTTATTGCAACGGAGCAGCTCACAGCCGCGAAGCAATTACCTAACCCCTTATCTGATCATCGATTGCTTGAGCGTCAAGGTTGTCAATTTTTATGGCAAAATCAAAAGCTGACCGATATAGATCAACAAGGCAACCCCAAAGCGTTTGTTGGCTTCGATGATTTTTTAAGTACTCTCACAGCCAAAAAGCGAAAAAATATCCGAGCTGAGCGCAAAAAGATAGCCAAGCAAAACTTAAGCTGCCGTATAAAGACCGGTCAGGATATCACGGCTGAAGATTGGCAGGTATTTTACCAATGCTACGCCATGACTTATGCAGTGCGGGGTCGTCGCCCTTATTTAGCCCCAGAGTTTTTTGAGCAAATTGCCCAGAGTATGTCTGAGCATATTATGTTGGCTCAAGCTGTTGATGAGCGCGAACAGGTGGTGGCAAGTAGCTTGTTCTTTTATGATGATCCAGCCCAAGCCAATGCGACATTATATGGGCGTTACTGGGGGGCTCTTGATGACTATGATAGTTTGCATTTTGAGCTGTGTTATTATCAAGGCATCGAATTTGCTATCGATAAGGGGCTGCATTATTTTGACCCAGGCACTCAAGGCGAGCACAAACTAATTCGCGGCTTTATACCGCAAAAGACTCACTCGTTACACCGAGTTTATGATCCTCGTTTTGAGCCAGCAATTGCTAACTTCTGTCAGCAAGACCGGGATTATATGCAGCAATATCGTCAGCAGGCCCATGACGCCTTACCGTTTAATATTGAAAATATGCCTCGCTTTCAGGGCTAGGCCTAAGAATCAGAATCAGTTAAAGGATACAGCATGTCTATATCAGCAGAGGCGCTATCTTGGCTGACCTCAGATGGCTCACTAACTGCTTTATTGGAAGCTAAAGCAGGACAGCCGTTAAAAGTAGAGCCTACCTTTGAGGGATATCGGGCTTTAACTTTGGCACAAAAAAAACAAATAGGCTATCAAGGCGCCCAGTTAAATAGACCGGTCATGGCGTGGGTGCGAGAGTCTTTATTGTATGGAAATAGCAAAGAACCTTGGGTGGCAGCGCAAAGCATTTTTCCTTTGACTAGTTTAAAGGGGGAAGCTAAGCGGCTACAGTACTTGCAGGGCACACCCATTGGCTATGTGTTATTTAAGCGTCAAACTACCTTGCCTCATCAGCGAACCATTGACTGGACAGAGCAGGGCTGGCGGCGCAATACCCTTTATAATTGGTACAACAGAGAGTTATTAATTAGTGAAACTTTTTTGCCAGCTTTTAGTGAATAAATAACTCTTAACTCTGATTTTTGGTATTAAGCATTATTGAAGTTGCTTGTTATTAAAATTGCTTAAAGTTACTGGTCCAATAAGGTGAAAATCCATAGAAAAAAAGCTTGCACTGAAGTAAATATATAGTATAAATTATGTTAAGTAATACGACAGTAACCCTACCCATTACCTTCGCTATTAAGTGCTACTTTGGACCTCCTATGACCATATTTAACAATAATAACCTATCAAAATCGAGCAAAAATATAGCCTCAAAGGCGTTAACTTCTATAGCATTTGTGAGTCTGTTGACAGGCTTGCCGCTAAGTGCCAATGCTGGATTTTTGGACAGTATCCGCAGTGTCCAGAGCACTATTGGCTCTATTGGGCAAACAGCCAATACTATTCGGGGTAGCAAACAAGCGGTAGAGGACTTGACTGAAGAGGTTGGACTTAAAGGTCAATCATCTGAGCAGTCTAATGTCATGGGAGGTAAGCTGGCTGCTGGCGCCGTACTACAAGGCAAACTTAATAGTACTACCCTCTATTCTCAGCCTAATAAATCATCAGCATCAGTCGCTACTTTAACTAGACAAGACATTATGATTTATATGGGTTCTGAAAAGAATGATTTTTATTATGTACAAAGTGATAAAGGCGAAGGATGGGTATCTAAGCCGCTAGTCGCCTTCCAATATTAGTCTTTCTTTTAACAGAAATTAACCCGTCTAAATTATGTTATAAAATCATTAAAAAGAGTCAGCTTAGCATGACTCTTTTTTGTCATATAGAGGGTCGTTTTCATGGTACACTTAGGCATTACAGCGAGGCCTGTGTATTCAAATACGGCTCAAACCTCTACTGTTATCTCTGTAACCCTTTAATACCTTATTAACTCTAACTGGAATAAATAGGACCATAATATGTTTAAAGACATATCCATTAAAGACTATGACCCTGATTTATATCAAGCCATGGTGTCAGAAACCAAGCGTCAAGAGAGTCATATCGAGCTAATCGCTTCTGAGAACTATTGCTCGCCAGCGGTAATGGAAGCGCAAGGTTCTGACCTAACTAATAAATACGCTGAAGGTTATCCTGGCAAACGTTACTACGGCGGTTGTGAGTACGTTGATATCGTTGAGCAGTTAGCGATTGATCGTGCCAAAGAACTATTTGGCGCTGAATACGCAAACGTACAGCCACACGCAGGTAGTCAGGCAAACTCAGCAGTATTCTTAGCTCTACTTGAAGCTGGCGATACTGTACTAGGCATGAGCTTAGACGCTGGTGGTCACTTGACTCACGGTGCACACGTAAACTTCTCAGGCATCAACTACAATGCGGTTCAGTACGGTCTAGTAGAAGAAACTGGTCTAATCGACTATGACGAAGTTGAGCGTTTGGCTAAAGAGCACAAACCAAAAATGATCATTGCTGGTTTCTCAGCTTACTCACAAGTAGTAGATTGGCAGCGTTTCCGTGACATCGCAGATAGCGTTGGCGCATATTTCTTTGTAGATATGGCACACGTTGCAGGTCTAGTAGCTGCTGGTGTTTACCCAAGCCCTGTACCTTATGCAGATGTGGTAACCACTACGACTCACAAAACCTTACGCGGTCCACGTTCTGGTCTAATCCTATCTCGTGATGACAAGCTGGCTAAGAAACTAAACTCAGCGGTATTCCCAGGTAACCAAGGTGGCCCATTGATGCATGCTATCGCTGCCAAAGCGGTATGTTTCAAAGAAGCGCTACAAGATGACTTCAAAACTTACCAGAAGCAAGTAGTGAAAAACGCTCAAGCAATGGCCAAAGTTATCCAAGAGCGTGGCTATGAAATCATCTCTGGCGGTACTGAAAACCACCTAATGCTAATCAGCCTTGTTAAGCAGGAAATGACGGGTAAAGAAGCAGATAAATGGTTAGGCGATGCCGGTATCACAGTGAACAAAAACGCGGTACCAAATGACCCTAAATCTCCATTCGTAACTTCTGGTATCCGTATCGGTACTCCAGCGATTACTACTCGTGGTTTCAACGAAGCACAAGCTTCTGATTTAGCGGGCTGGATTTGTGATGTGTTAGACAGCCGTGGTGACGAAAAAGTACTAGCAGACACTCGCGCTAAAGTAGAGAAAATCTGTGCTGAACTTCCTGTTTATGAGCGTAACCAGTAATTAGCTTTATTGACGCTTGTTTTTAGGGGTTGATAAAAAACCGCTTAGCTTTTGGCTAGGCGGTTTTTTTATGCATGTTAGATAATTTTTTATTTTAAGTTTGATAGCAGGAGAACCAAACCTAATCCTGCCAAAATCAAACCAATCACACGATTAATAGCCACTTGTTTACTCAGCATTTTTGTTCTTAAGTAAGATTGAGAGAATACAACTGCTACTAAAGCAAACCAGGTAAAGTGAGCAAGTGACATAAAAGCACCATAACCAACTAAAACTCCTTGCGGAGTTGTCACGCTTACGATTTGAGTATAGGTGCTGATAACAAACAAAGTGGTTTTAGGATTTAAGGCATTGGTGAAAAAACCATTTCTAAAAGCATTCCAGCCGTGAATAATCGTTGTGGTTTGGTTCTCTTTTACGGGTATCTGAATGAACGTTTTATAGCCAAGATAGATAAGATAAAACGCCCCTATATATTTTATTATGTCTAGAAAGTTTGGCGCCACGGTCATAATAAGGTTTATGGCAATTAATGTATAAGCAACATGTATTAAGACACCCAGTGCGATACCTATTGAAGTGAGAACGCCAATCGAGCGGCCATATAAATAACTATTTTTTGTCACAATTGCAAAATCTGCTCCTGGACTAATGACGGCAAGAATAGTAATAGCAATAACGGCATAGAATTCTGTCATGGTTTGCTCAAGTAGATGAATGTAGTGGCATGTTGACACATCCTTCGGTACACTAAAATTGACTTATTTCACTCATCTTCCATGAGATTTTGGCATGATAGAAAGATTGTCTTTAAATTCGCTAAAGTATTTCTATTATGTGGCAACGTATGGTAGCGTGACTATGGCTGCTCAAAAGCTGTTTGTGACCCAAAGCGCAGTCAGTAAACAACTCAAAAATTTAGAAAATGATCTGGGTATAGACCTATTTGATAGAGTTAATAAGACTTTAGTGCTCACGTCTAAGGGAGAGCACTTATTCTCATGTTGTCAGCAAGTATTTCCTCAGTTAGATCGTTGCTTATTGTCTTTGAGTAAATCGCAAACTCTAAGACAGCAATTGGTACTGTCTTGTGAGCCGACAATCGCGATGAAATGGCTGATACCACGTTTAGTAAACTTTAATCAGTTGGAGACAGGGTTTGAAATAGTATTGCTCACCGGTGGAGGCCCTGTTGATTTTCAGAGTAGCGCTGTTGATCTTGCATTAAGGCGTAATGACTTTGATTGGGGTAAAGGGATTTATCAAGAAAAAATAGCCGATGAGCATGTGGTGGCTGTTCGTAACGCCAATCTTAAGCAGCATCGTACCCTATTGTTGTCGTCATCAAGGCCTCAACTATGGAACCAATTAACACACTCGAAGTTACTAAACGATGAATTATTGACCTATAGTCAGCTAGTTCTTGATCACTTTTACTTATGTATTGAAGCTTGTCTAACCGGGCTAGGTACTGCTGTTGTATCAAGTTATATGGTCGAGCAAGAGCTTGCCAATCAATCATTACAGCTAGTTCAGCCTCCGGTAGCAGACAGTTCTTCCTATCATCTATTATCAGCTACTCCTTTTTATGAGGATAGTCGAAAAGTGCAGTTTAAAATGTGGCTGCAACAACAAATGTTAGACAGCGAAGCTACCTTTTCGGCTATATAACTTCAACTTTTAGCAGTTTCTCAAGGAAACCGCTCATGTCGCTTAAAATACATGCCTTATACCACGTCGATTTTGAAAAACTAGGTTATATAGAGCAGTGGGCTGGCAGTGTCATTTTGAAGTCACACCCAAAAGCATGATAGATATGGTGGCAGAGGGACAGGAGTACATAAGAGACTCACTAACTCAACATCCTGATTCAGTGCAGACTGCTAAACAAATACTGGCACTGGGTGAGCAGTATATTGAAGACAATAATGCTTGGATAAGCTTAATGTTAGATAATATGGCCAATCTCGATAGTTAAGTTACAATGAGTGGTTTACGGCCTGCTTAGTCTTTCTTTAAAACAGATAAATCTTCTAAGATGCCCGTAAATCTATCGTATAGCCAAGGTTCAGTATCACTAATCGCCTGATCGTAAATCTTGGGTCCTATCAGCTCCACCATAAAATCTAACAGAAACTTAGCGGGCAGGTTGCCGATATCCATATCCAGTTCATCACTCATGTAAGCCCGCAGTTCATCGAGCAAGACTTCTTCCTGTTCTTTGTCCAGTTGCAATAGCTTTTTAGGTTTCATGATTTACTCAGTTTATATCTAGAATTATTGATTTAATCCATTTCAGGTTCTCTACTTTGCTTTCATTAAACGCCCAATAAGCTATAGTACTATTTTATAAGCCAAAAGTTATAAGCCATAAGTTATAACCCATAAGTTATAACCCATAAGTAGCGTAATGAATAGCAATCGAAACTATTAGAATAAAATTATCAAAGTAAAGGGATCAGAATAAAAGCATTAAAGTAAAGCGATCGGAATCAAAGCGTCAAAATAAAGGCATTGAAAATAAAGGACGAAATATGACTCTACGCATCCACGCCTTATTGCACAATCATATCAATATTCTAGGGTCTATTGAGTATTGGATAAAGCGCAACGGTCATGAGCTAACCCTTACTCAGTTTGCAGAGGACTTGGTGGCGGACAATGCTCTGCCAGGCCAAGATAGCTTTGACTGGTTGATTATTATGGGCGGGCCTATGGGGGTTTACGATGTTGACAAATTTCCTTGGCTAAAGGTAGAAAAGGAGTTTATCACTGAGGCCATCAAAGCGGGTAAGACGGTCATTGGCATGTGTCTGGGTGCCCAGCTACTTGCTGAAGGTTTGGGTGCCAATGTGGGTAAAATCGATATCAAAGAAATAGGTTGGACACAGCTGACACTGACTGAACTAGGTGTCCATCATCCGCTATTGAATGGAGTGCCTCATCAATTTACCACCTTTCATTGGCATGGCGATGGTTTTGATTTACCAGACGGTGCTACGTCTCTAGCTACCTCTGAACATTGGCCAAACCAAGGTTTTATTTATCAAACCGACAACCATAAACAGCTAGGCTCTTGGCTCATAGGTTGGCAATGTCATTTTGAGGTGACGCCTGTTAGCTTACAGACTATGATCAATGAGGGTAAAGGTATCTCTGAACAGGATATGAGGCAGTATCCGAAAACCGTGCAATCTCCAGCTTATATTTTAGAAAACACTGCCCAATTTGCTACTGACAATAATGCCTACTTTGATACGATATTGGATAACCTAGCTTCAAGCTATAAGAAGGTGAAAAATGAAAGTTAGTCAAGATTTTAGCGGTGCCTTGAGTACTTTTGCTTATTTTATAGCAAGTGGTACTCATTATATGCTTCAAGACATTGAATATATTGACTTATTTGGAACTGAGCCCAGTGCTATCGAAATGGTCTTTGCCATATTTGCCAATGTATTAGAAATGGATGAAGAGGGTAAAGTTTTGAACTTTACTTATGCACAAAAAAGAGCAACGGACTATCTTAAATCTTACTGTTCAGAGTATATTGTTGATCCCCCTTTCGAGGAATGGGAAACCACGCTATATGGCCCACCAAAGCGAGATAGGTAAATCTGTTTAACCTATATTAGGGTCATCTAGCAATCCCGAATCTATAAGATAAAAAGATAATATTAATTCAAAATAGTGTTTTTAAAAGTTAAAGGACCCTTATGACTACTCAAGCTCTACCCAAACGAAGCGATGTCCCGGCGCATTTAACCTGGGACATGACCGCGCTATACGCTACGCCAGATGACTTCTACGCAGATTTAGAGCAAGCCGCTCAGCTTGCCAACGAGCTTATTAGCGAGCCGATGCTCAATCTAACCGATGGTGCTAGTATCGTGCGTTTGCTACAGACTTATGAAGCTTACTTAACTATTTTATCCAAAGCTGATACTTATGCTGGCGCGCAAAGTGCGGTAGATATGAGCGATAGCGAGCTACAAGTCAGAGCTAGAGATTTTGAGTCAAAAGTCGCCAAACTAAATAGCCAAACTGCGATAGTTGAGCAGACCCTAAAGCAGGCCGATGAGGCTCTGATTAAGCAAGCGATGACTGAAAACGATAAATACCGTCCGTTTTTATCAGACTTATTGGCGCAAAAGCCCTATACCTTGAGTCTAGAGTTAGAGACGGCACTTATCTCGTTATCACCTGTACTGGATTTGCCGTATCAAAACTATGAACAGTGCAAATTGGCAGATATGACTTTCCCAGACTTTGAGGTCAATGGGCAGACTTATCCTTTGAGTTTTTCGACTTTTGAAAATGAATATGAAACGGCGGTCGATACCGAGTTTCGTCGTCAAGCATTCAAAGCATTTTCAGCACGCTTACGTCAGTCACAGCACACTATTGCCAGCAATTATTTGGCACAAGTAAAAAAAGAGAAAATCATCGCCGATATGCGAGGTTATGACTCAGTATTTGATTATCTTTTACAGGATCAGAAAGTATCGCGCGAGATGTATGATGAGCATATTGACACCATTATGACTCATTTAGCACCACCGATGCGCCGTTATGCCAAGCTATTACAACAGGTTAATGGCATTGAAAAGATGGGCTTTGCTGATTTAAAAGCACCACTCGATGCCAACTTTGTGACCCAAGTGAGTATTGAGCAAGCCAAACAGTATTGTTTAGACGCTTTGTCTTTATTAGGCACAGATTATACCGATATGGTGCAGCGCTCTTTTGAGGAGCGTTGGTATGACTTCGCCCAAAATAAAGGTAAAAGCACTGGCGGATTTTGTGCGTCACCCTATGGCGAACACTCCTATGTGTTGATGTCTTGGACACAGAATCTAGGCGATGTATTTACCTTGATTCATGAGATTGGTCACGCCGGACATTTTTATAACGCCGGGCAATATCAGAACTACTTAAGCTATGAGCCTTCACTATATTTTATTGAAGCGCCTTCAACGTGTAATGAGCTGTTACTCGGTTATCATCTGCTACAGCAAAACACAGAGGATAAAGCCTTTCAGCGTTATGTGGTTTCCTCCTTATTATCCAATACCTACTATCACAATTTCGTTACCCATTATCTTGAAGCCCACTTCCAACGTGAAGTTTATCGTGCGGTAGATGCTGGGAAGAACCTGAGTACCGATGATTTGCATGACATGATGCAAGCGACGTTGCAACAGTTCTGGGGTGAGGCGGTGGAGATTGATGAGGATGCGGCCTTAACTTGGATGCGCCAGCCCCATTATTACTTAGGGCTATACTCTTATACTTATAGCGCTGGCTTGAGCATCGCCACTCAGTTGTTCAAAAAGCTGCGTCAAGGTGAAGAAGTTATCGATGATTGGTTGGCGGTATTGCGGGCAGGTGGCAGCAAAACTCCAGCACAATTAGCTGAAATGGTAGGGGTGGATATCATGGATAAAGCAACCCTGATAGACACGATTGGTTTTATTGACGAGCTGATTAATCAGGCTGTGAGCTTAACTGAGCAGTTGTAATCCTCTGTTTTGGTTGCAGTAAGATTTAATCTAAGAGTTACTAATTTCAAGTCAAAGCACTAGATTATTAGCCCAGTATTGCCAAAGTTATGGCATTAAAAAACCCCCTCGCTATTAAATAGCGAGGGGGTTTTCGGTTATAAGTCTGATATTTTTATTAAAGCAATGGTCTAAATCAATACTAGGATTGGTTAGAGATCACTGACCACTCTTCAACAATCTCAGTACCTGCTTGTACAAATAAGCTATGCAGTGGGCAGTACTGACGAACCTGCTGTTGCATTTCAGCCAATTGAGAGGGCGAGATATCAGCGTCTAAAATGATAGACAGGCGAATCTCCTTAAAAGGGTTGCCGGTTTCTGCCACAAACATAACGCCGCGCATATCAAGGTCAAAGTCTGCATTAATATCAACTCCATTAACGGTGATACCTTGGCGCTTGGCAATTAGGCTAATCATGATAGAGACACACCCTGATAAAGCAGCAACAGCAGCCTCCACAGGCGTTGCACCTTGGTTAGTTCCACCAAACTCGCTAGGTTCATCTAAGATCATGGTCAGATCACGCATATCAAGGTCAACGCGCATCTTGCCTTCGGAATGACTCTTAACATTAAACTGAGTTAATTTTGTGCTCATCTTTATCATCCTTTGATATATCAAGTTGGCTTATGCAATTGATTTGCAAAGTTATTTTATACAAACCTATTATATCAGACAATATTTAACGGCTTGCTACATAAATGGCAGCTTAGTGAAAATCTGCAACACTGTGGCGTTAACAATATCAACGAAGAAAGCACCGACCATAGGCACGATTAAGAATGCTTTTGGCGAGGGCTGATAACGGTCAGTGACTGCTTGCATATTGGCAATAGCAGTCGGGGTGGCACCCATACCAAAGCCACAGTGACCAGCAGCCAGTACTGCAGCATCATAGTCTTTACCCATAATTCTAAAGGTTATGAAATAAGCATAAGCAATCATGACCACGGTTTGTACCGCTAGAATTACTAAGACAGGACCCGCTAAGTCAGCTAATTGCCATAGTTTTAGTGACAGTAGTGCCATTGCTAAGAACAAGCTTAATGAGGCGTTACCAATCACGTCGATGGCACGGTCAAACATATTAAAGTCAAATACGATGGTTAATACGTTACGGATAATGACACCGCCTGCCAATGCCCATACGAAAGTAGGTAGCTCAAACCAAGTGTCGTTACCAACAATGGTCATAATATCAGCAAAGGCTAAGGCTGCTGCAAATAAAGCCAATGACTCAATGGTAGAGGACGCTGTTATCAAGCGGATATTATCTGGTTTTTCAAAGATTTCTTTATTGCGATATGCTTCTTCTTCTTTGTGCTTGGTGCTATATAGTGATTGCTTGCCTGCAAGTCTCTCAACCTCAGTAGGATTAGGGTTGTGAGCAGAAGGCTTTACGCCAAGCTTATTGATTAAGCGGCGTGCAACAGGACCCCCGATAATACCACCAGCAACCAAGCCGTAAGTGGCAACAGCAATCCCTAAGGTTGTTGCACCAACGACACCGTATTGCTCTTCTAAAGTCAGTCCCCAAGCACCTGCAGTGCCATGACCACCAGTAAGAGCGATTGACCCTGTGACTAGTCCTAATAAAGGATCAAGTCCTAAGGTACTGGCAATAGCGACACCTGCGATGTCTTGTACGATAATAAAGCAAGATACAACTAGGGTAAAGACGATTAACGGGGTACCACCTGCTTTTAGGCGTCCAAAGTCGGCACTAAGTCCGATAGAGGCGAAGAACATCAGCATACAGGCAGTCTGTAGCTCTTGTTGGAAGTTAAAGCTGTAGCCCAAAGATAAGTTGATGATATAAATAACGAGGGCTGCCACTAAACCACCAGCGACAGGTTCTGGGATATTAAAGTCTTCTAAAAACTTAACTCTTTTGACCAAGAAGCGGCCAAGTAGTAAAACAAGTGTGGCTAAAATCAAGGTGTAATAGCCATTTAAGGTGATTTCCATAAACTACTCCTTTTACAACGATACGGTTATCTATAAGTCAGCCATCTTTAAAGTGAAGGTATATAGTCGGTGAGCTTATAAATCGTCTTGGCATCTGCCATAGCCTACAGCTGTGATACTTTTACTAGGTTGTTTTGTATCGATTTTTAAAGGTCGTTGACTATAGAAAAGCGAGTACTACACTGGCTTCATTTATAGAGGTTTGACTATAATTTGAAATAAAAAAGCCCATGCTAATAGGTGATTAGCTGAGTTTGAAGTCCCTATTATTGAGTTTTAATAACTGAGTAGCGCTGTCGTTAATTAAAAGTCGTCATTAATTAGAAAATAGTGTATCAGCGCAAAGAAAGCTGAAATTAATAACTTAGATTAAGTTGTTGTTAGCGAGGTGTTGCATACTAATGCTAACTTTTTGATTTTATGTAATAAGTAGATAATCAACAGAGATTGAAAACGCTCTAGAATCATGTTTATCTGGACTCAAAACCGGCTATTCTACAATATAAAGTGACAATTCAGTAGGGGTATTAAGGTAACTATAAGATTTTTAACTAAATAATGGCTTTCTTATGGCTGTGCAATAAAAAAACGCCAGCATAGTGCTGACGTTTAATTATGTTGTAGGACTTTATGTTAGGTGAAATGATTCATACCTTATCTCAAACCTAGCCTTAGTCTGGCCTTAATTTAAAAAGCCTGTGATAAATAACGGTTTAGCCTCGGACTTCTCCATGACCATAGACAATCCATTTCTGAGAGGTCAGTCCATTTAGACCTACTGGACCACGGGCATGAATTTTGTCCGTTGAAATACCGATTTCAGCGCCTAGGCCATATTCAAAACCATCTGCAAAGCGGCTAGAGGCATTGATCATGACGCTTGATGAGTCAACTTCACGGATAAAGCGCTGTGATTTGCTGTAATTGTCAGTGATAATCACATCAGTGTGATGGCTACCGTGGGTGTTGATGTGCGAGATTGCCTCATCAATTCCCTCGACAATTTTAATCGCTAAGATGGGTGCCAAATATTCTGTGTCCCAATCTTCCTCATTGGCATCGCTTAGATGACCTGACAGCTTAGCATTGTCTTGTAAGATGGCTTTTGATTCAGCATCTAAGCGTAATTGCATAGCGTTGTCCGCTTCGATAATGGCTTCGGCAATCTTGGGTAGCAAGGTGTCAGCAATAGCCTTATCTACCAATAAAGTCTCCATCGTATTACAAGTGCCATAGCGATGGGTCTTGGCATTCACGCTGACGGTAACAGCAATTTCAGGGTCTGCATCACGGTCAATGAAAGTATGACAATTGCCATCTAAGTGCTTAATGACCGGCACTCGAGCATCATTACTGATACGCTCAATTAAGCCTTTACCGCCACGAGGCACAATCACATCGACAAATTCAGTCATAGTGATTAGCTCACCGACAGCAGCACGGTCAATAGTTTGTAGCACTTGTACACCATGCTCAGGGAGGCCGGCTTGTTTTAGACCTGCCAAGATACACTTAGCAATGGCTTGGTTTGATTCAAAAGCTTCAGAGCCACCACGCAATATAATGGCGTTTCCTGATTTTAGGGCTAATGAAGCCGCCTCTAAAGTGACGTTTGGACGAGATTCATAAATCATACCCACCACACCTAAAGGCACCCGCATTTTACCTAGCTGTATCCCTGAAGGGCGGTAAGTCATATCGGTCACTTCACCAATAGGGTCGGGCAAAGCAGCCACATCTTTTAAACCTTGCAACATACCTTCAAAGCGCTCATCCGTTAGCTCTAAGCGGTCTAATAGGGCTGCATCTAAGTCATTATCATGACCTTTTTGCATGTCAATTTTATTAGCGGCCAAGATATCAGATTTTGCTTTTTTTAATTGCTCATAGATAGTCAAAAGTGCATTGTTTTTATCGCCAGTATTGGCAGCAGCCAGTAATCTTGAAGCTTGTCTGGCTTGTTGACCCACTTGCTGCATATAATTTTTGACGTCCGTGATGTCTTGTGCCATTTATCATTCTCCTAGCTGGTAAATATTAAAAATAAGATTTATTTACTTATAACATAAAGCAGATATAGCCAATAGTAAAGCCAGATATGAGCTTTATAATTATGAGCTTTATAATAAAGGGGTAGGGGATAACAATTTAAGAAATAGCTTATATTTTTTAGCCAACAATTTTGAAACTAAGAAATTTAAACTTAAGGAGCCTAATACGAGCAAGTAAACATTGATAAGCCTTTGTAAAAGCTAGAGTCGATATATGAAATTACTATTAATGCTAATAAAACAACTATTTAGCTAAATAAACTCATAATTAATTACCCCGGGTTACGACTCAGATTACTTATTCTACATAAATGCTTATAAATCACTACGAAACTTGGCTGAAATAAAAAAAGGAAAGAGTAATATAGGCAATAACAAGCTTTAAACCGAGCTTAGTTTATAAAAGCTAAGATTCGCTTATAAAATTAAGCTAGCCTTTTATAAACAAGAGTTGTTAAAAATTTACTCTAAAAAAACTAAATGCAGGTAATTATATGAAAAATCTAAAAAAATCAATTTTGGCGCCAGTTTTTGCAGTAGGTTTATTAAGTATGGGTGTTACTGCTTGTGACAACGCAGCTAATGCTCCTGAAGTCGAAGAACCGGCAGAATCAAATTCAATTGAGACCCAAGATAATGCTGGTACTATGGCCACTGATAGCAATATGGGTACAGTATCAGAAGAGCATGACATGAATAATATGGAAGATCATGGCATGGGAGAAAACGCTATGAAGGAAGATAATGTACCAAAACCTGAAGGTGATTTGACCCAGCTTGACCCTAATGCTCCTGAGACTAAAAAAGGTGAGGTGGACACCGGCATGCTAGACCAAGATCAAGTTATCGATGGTACAGAAACACAAGAGCATGTTTCTACTAATTAATTGAGTACTAACTAATTGATTATAGGCTTCTAAATAAGCCTAGCCCTTTAATTAAGTAACTTTTAATCAAGTAAATAGCAGCCCTCTTTATTGCATTGTTAAAATAATATGCGATAGAGAGGGTTTTTATTTTAACAATCATTTATTGCTGTCTGAGCACAATTGGTTGAGCATTGTATTTGGTAAAAGCTAAAAAATTAGCAAATTAGTAAAAGTTATCCTGACTATTAACTTAAAAATACGATAAGTCATAATGTTAATAGGTAAAAAATTTGCTTATCAACTGGGTTTTAAGAGACAATACACCCTTAAAATTTATCGCTTAGGGTAGCCTGCTTATTTTTTTGTTATACCCTTTATTCTATTGATTACTACTTATTTCGGACACTAGCCACTGTTATGCCACACTCTACTTCAGATCGACCTATTGCCCTTGATTTGCAAAACATTCATAAAAGCTACGGCTCGCTTGAGGTATTAAAAGGGGTCTCACTCACAGCCTACGATGGCGATGTGATTTCTATTTTGGGCTCATCAGGCTCAGGGAAGTCCACTTTATTGCGCTGTATTAATCTTCTAGAGAAGCCCAATCAAGGCACTATTACCCTCGGCGGTGAGTCATTGGATTTGGTCCCTGGTAAATCAGGTGAGTTGGAAGCTGCTAACAGAAGACAGCTAGAAAGATTCCGTGCTCGTGTTGGCTTTGTTTTTCAAAACTTTAACTTATGGCCGCATAAGACTATTTTACAAAATATCATTGAAGGACCGACTCAGGTTCTAAAAATAGGTAAAGATCAAGCCATAAGAGAAGCTGAACAACTGTTAAAAAAAGTGGGTCTGCTCGATAAAAAAGATGCTTATCCTGACAACCTATCAGGGGGTCAGCGTCAACGTGTGGCAATTGCTCGGGCTTTGGCGATGAACCCACAAGTATTGTTGTTTGATGAGCCGACTTCTGCCCTAGACCCAGAGCTGGTAAATGAAGTATTAGCGGTTATGCGTGATTTAGCCGCAGAAGGCCGCACCATGCTTATCGTTACTCATGAGATGCGCTTTGCTCGCGATGTATCCTCGCAAGTAGTATTCCTGCATCAGGGCCGCATTGAAGAGGCGGGCACCCCAGAACAAATCTTTGATAACCCAACTTCGCCTCGGGTGCGTGAATTTATGGCCTCGCACCATGCCGATGCCAATAAAATTGATTAGTTATTTATTACTGGATGAATGATTAATAAATCTTTTAATAAATGATGGGTTGATAAGAGTGAGTGTCAATGGGTACTCACTCTTTTTTGTGGCACTGTATAAAAATGAAGCAATAAAATGATTTGTTTTTAGTCAAACCCTCATGTATTATTTTTGTATATGTAAATTACACAAACCTTATCGTATGTCCCTCATTATCACTATATCTAGTTGGAGGCTTTAATTGGATTTATAAGACCATTAATTCGGTTGGTAATATCCATAAAATTTTTAGCCCACTTAGTTTTGTATAAGCCACTTTTTGGCTTTGGAGAAAGAAAAAATGTCATTATTTGATATGCAGTTATCGCGCAAAGTTTTACCGGTACTGGTTATGGCTGGTATGGTTGGGCTAGCAGGTTGTTCAAAGTCTGACACTAAGGCAGAAGTAGAAGGTGCGACTTCTGCAGAAGGCAAAGACATTCGCATTGCTACTGAAGGGGCTTACCCTCCATTTAACTACACCAATAATGACGGCACTTTGGGCGGCTTCGATGTCGATGTTATCAATGCCGTTTGTGATGAAATTAAAGCCAACTGTGAGATTGTCTCTCAAGATTGGGACGGTATTATCCCAGGCCTATTGGCCAATAAATACGATGCCATCATCGCCGGTATGTCTATCACGCCAGAGCGTGCAGCAACCGTTGACTTTAGTGCTCCTTACTTCTCAAACACTATGGTTTGGTTGGCCAAAAAAGACGGTACCTTTAGCCCTGATGACATTACCAATAAAGATTTAGGTAGCCAACGCTCAACCACTTTGGGCGAATACCTACTGGCCAACTTTGATAATAAAGACGGCAACAAAGTTAACTTATATGATACTTATGAAAATGCTTATCTTGATCTGAAATCAGGTCGTGTGGACGCTGTTTTGGCTGAAAAAGTATCCGCAGCAGACTGGTTACCAGAGAACCCTGAATATGCAGTAATTGGTGACGAGATTGATAATGATGACAATTTAGGGATTGCGTTCCGCAAAAACGACCCCCTAAAAGCTGAGTTCGATAAAGGTATTGAGGCGATTCGTGCTAATGGTAAGTTGGCAGAAATTGAAGCTGCTAACTTTGGTAAATAAACCTAAGCCGTCGTAGTCTTATTAATGAAATTTTTGTTATCAAATATTAATCAAAACTAGGATCACATCATGACAACTGCAATAAAATCAAAAAGTAAATGGGCTGTATTATCTGTGGCTTTATCGGGCTTAATGCTTGCCGCTTGTAATAACAGCAGTGAAGCTCCTGCGGCTAGCGACTCAACCGAAGCTAGCAATGCTGATAGCACAGAGCAAACCATCAGAATCGCAACTGAATCAAGCTATAAGCCATTAAGCTATACCGATGCTGATGGTAAATTGATTGGTTTTGAAATTGATTTAATCAATGCGCTTTGTGATGAAATGAAAGCTAAGTGTGAGGTCAGCTCTCAAGAGTGGGACGGCTTAATTCCAGGTCTACAGGCTAAGAAGTTTGATGCCATTATTGCCGGTATGTCAATCACGCCTGAGCGTCTACAAAAGGTAGACTTCACTGAGCCGTACTTAAGTAACGGTCTTATCTTAGTGGCGAAAAAGGGCGATGATGTCAGTGTCGCCGATGACTTTAGTGATGTGTCTGTGGGAGCTCAGCGCGCTACCATTGCGGCGCAGTATATCGAAGAGACTCATCCGAAAGCCAAACTTAACTTATATGACACTCAAGAGAACGCTTATCTAGATCTAACTTCAGGTCGTATTCGTGCTTTATTCTCAGATAAAGTTACCGCCGCTTACTGGTTAACGAGCGACGAAGGCCAAGCCTTTGAACAAAAAGGCGAAGAGTTTAATACCGACGACACCATGGGTATCGCGGTGCGTAAAGGTGATGAATTGGCCGCTAAATTCAATACGGCGCTACAAGCTTTAAAAGACAGCGGCAAGTATGATGAAATTTCAGCCCCTTACTTTGGCACCAGCAACACCGCTGCTGCTCAAGCTGCGGCTACTAAGTAGACTGCTCTTAAGTAGGGTTTGTCCCAAAACATTAAGATAACAAAAGAACATTACAGCTTAAAGGCTGATGTTCGTCTTGTTGGCTAAAGTCGTAAGTCTTCTATTTGCTATTTGGTTCTGAGAGGGCAGTTAAGGCGATAAGACTTCAGACCAGATATTTTTAGAATTTATAAGGACATAAGAATGCTTAAAAGCCTAGTAGCACATAGCAACACATCCTCTAGCCGTATCAAAAAAGGGGCTGTCACTCTTATTGCCGCATTGTCTGTTTCTGCCTTAGTAACTGGCTGTAATAATACTGATAGCACCGGTGAGCCTGCTGCTGAAGGGGCTGATGCAGAGCAAAAAGTACTGCGCGTGGCAACTGAGGGAGCCTATGCTCCTTTTAACTATACCGATGCTGAAGGTAATTTGGCTGGTTTTGATGTGGATATCACCAATGCTCTTTGTGACCAGATGCAACGAAAATGTGAGATCACTGCTCAAGACTGGGAAGGCATTATTCCAGGTCTAAAAGCCAAAAAATACGATGCCATTATTGCTGCGATGTCAGTGACTCCTGAGCGTGCTGAGCAAGTAGATTTTACCGACCCTTATTTCACCAACTCTTTGGTATTTATTGCTAATAAAGACAGTAGTTTTGATCCCAGTAATGCCGAGGCTATCAATAGTAGTGAAATTGCAGCACAGCGTTCAACCATTTCATCACAGTGGTTAGAAAGCAGCTATCCAAAAACCAGCATTAAAATGTACGATACATTAAATAATGCCTTTTTGGATTTAGAATCTAATCGTGTTGATGCCATGATTTCTGACAAATTACCGGCTCTAGAGTGGTTAACTAAGAACGGCTCAACCTTTGAGATTAAAGGTTCAGAGATTGAGATTGATGATAACTTTGCTATTGCAGTACGTAAGCAAGATACGTTAAAGCAAGACATCAATAGCGCATTGGCAGCGATAAAAGCCAATGGGACTTATGACCGTATTAAAGACAAGCATTTCCCGATGCCTTAGTATATTTACCATCGCTTTAAAAGGCCTCACTGCAGAGTGAGGCTTTTTTTATAGAAAAAATGTTGAGGGCTAAGGTATTACGCTTTTAATGACACCGGTTGTCGATAGAGCCGTGCTAACAGGTCAAGAGCCATACTTAGAGGTCATCATCTACTTAACTAATTGACGTATAATATGTTAGAATTCGCCGTTTGCATATAATCATAAAATACGATTTAATCTCAGTGCTGTTCAATGCACTTGATGACAGCCCCAGCTTTTAGGACTGTTACTGAGTATTCCGTTTTACTATCCCGTATCATATATAGTCGTAGTCGTTTATTCTTCTCTCATTATTTAGGTTGCTTCTCACGTGTTTGATTTGCAAGGTTTTGGACATCTCTTACTTAGTGGCTCGTTGATTACTATCAAACTTGCCTTAGCAAGTCTTGCAATAGGTTTGGTCTTGGGGCTGTTAGGGGCTACTGCCAAACTTTCTAAGATTTGGATATTTCGCAAACTGGCGACGGTTTATACTGCGACTATGCGTGGTATACCTGAGCTGCTGTTGGTATTATTTTTATATTACGGCGGCTCCATGCTCATTATGGCGGTGCTGCAGAAGTTCGGCTATAACGAGTATGTTGAAGTCAGTCCATTTTTAGCAGGGGTGTTGGCGCTGTCTATTGCCTTTGGTGCTTATGCTACCGAAGTATTTAGGATGGCCATCCAAGAGATACCAAAAGGTCAGTGGGAAGCGGCTGAAGCGATGGGTATGAAGCCGATGCAGGTTTATTTCCGCATTATTGTACCTCAAGTTTGGCGCTTGGCTTTACCTGGCTTGGGTAACTTATTTTTGGTGCTATTAAAAGATACGGCATTGGTCTCAGTGGTGGGGTTAAAAGACATCATGTATCATGCTGCGCGCGGGGCTCAGGCGACCCAGCAAGCTTTTACTTTCTATATGGCCGCAGCTTTTATTTACTTGGGACTTACCATTGTGGTGACTGCCTTTATGATGTGGCTTGAATGGCGGGCAAATCCTGCTCAGCGCTATGCAAGAAAACTTGCGAAACAACACGTCTCGCAATCAATTAATGCAGCCAAAGGGTAGGGGGCAGACATGGACTGGAATTGGCAAGTAATTTTTACATACCTACCTGACTTATTAAGTGGTGTCGCATTAACCGTTAAGCTGGTGGTTATCTCTGGTGTTCTGGGCTTTATTTTTGGTTTGGGCCTAGCTCTATTGCGTTTATCTTCCAATAAGCTGGTGCAAGTACTGCCCTTTTTATATATCTTCTTTTTCCGGGGAACGCCGTTACTGGTACAGATATTCCTTATCTATTATGGTTTATCACAGTTTGAATTTATCAAAGAGTCCTTCTTGTGGGAGCCGGTACTAAAACAGCCGTTTTGGTGTGCCATTATCGCTTTTACTCTAAATACTAGTGCTTATATAGCAGAAATTATTCGGGGTGCTATCCAATCTATCCCACCAGGTGAGCTGGAAGCAGCAGATGCCATTGGTATGTCACGTTGGCAAAAGTTAACGCGTATTACTCTGCCTCGTGCCTTTGGTATCATGATTCCTGCTTACAGTAATGAAGTTATCTTTATGCTAAAAGGTAGCTCGCTGGCCATGACCATCGCCTTGATGGACATTACCGGTATTGCTAAGACCATCAGTGCTCGTACCTACACTATTTTTGAGTTGTACTTTGCGGCTGGCGTTATTTACCTAGTATTGTCTTGGGTAATATTGCTCACCTTCCGCTTGATAGAGAAGCGGGTGAACCGTCATGCCAGTTATGTCCCGCCTGATGTAGCGACCAATACCATTCCTTAACCAATGTCTTTCTCAAAAATAAGCAGCCAGCTATTATTATATGCTGGCTGTTTTTTTATCTAAACTTAGATGATAATGTGGTCATTAATAATGCTGATTGATAAAGCCCATATAAATTAAATTGTGAGAATTAATATGACAACCTCTATCGAGAGCCACGATAACGCTAAGCAATTAGGCAAGGTCGTGTGCGTCGGGCGTAACTATGCTGCTCATGCTGCTGAATTAGGTAATGAAATCCCGACACGGCCCATATTGTTTATTAAGCCGGCGTCTAGTGTGATTGGTATCGATTCGCTTATTGCCAGTCAAATTAGAGATGTGCCAAGAGGCACTGCGTATGATGTACATTATGAAGCTGAGCTCTGCGTGCGTATTGGGGCGCCTCTAAAGGCCGCCTCAGTCGAATCTATCAAAGCGACGCCAAAAGCAATCGATGCGGTCACCTTAGGGCTAGATTTAACTTTACGTGAGTTGCAAAGTGAACTCAAAGACAAAGGTCATCCTTGGGAGCGTGCCAAATGCTTCGATGGGTCCTGTGTGCTCGCACAGTGGGTTGACCCTGAAGCTTTTGCTGACTTTAGTGCCGTTAATTATCAGTTATATATTAATGAGAAATTGACGCAAGAGGGCAATACTGAGCTGATGCTGTTTCCTCTATATGAGCTGTTAAGTGAAATCAGTTATGCATTTAGCTTACAGCCTGGCGATGTAATCATGACTGGTACCCCAAGCGGTGTGGGGGTGTTAAAGGCAGGTGATAAATTGAGCTTAAAATTAGGTGAGCATCAGTGGCAGGCAGAAGTGGCGTAATGGCTTGAGTTATTGTTCTCATCTTGCCTATAAAAATTGTCATTAATTTTAATGGCGGGTTTTTATAAGTAAACAAAGGGATGTTTAGAGCTGAACCGGTAATAATAGGTCTACAAAAACCTCAAGCGTGTAACACTTGAGGTTTTTACTTTATTTATAAGACAGGCTAATATGAGATCTCTTTCATAAATTATTTTATCAAAATATGACTAAGCCAAAGCCTGTTGAAAGTTATAACTTATCTGAAGCGTGTGAGCTAGTTACCTCTTCTCATCCGGTGTTTTTAAATGAGCTGCATGAAAAAATGGACACACTTGACACTCTTGATGAAGAAGAAATTGTCAAGATGGCAGCTACCGACGTAGGTAACCCTCTGAAAAGTACTCCGCTTACAATAGGGGACGTATTTGAAGGGTTAACTCAGCTGGCTACCTCTGGGGTACTGGAAGTCACTGAAATTATAGAGTCTCTGCATTCGGAGCTGTTGCTCAGGCCCTTGGGGCGCTTTAATGAAGACTCTTTGACACGCTGGCAAAATGGATTTAATCGTAAACTTTATAATGGTATGCGTCATTTGGTGCAGCAGGTGGGTACCGGTGTAACACAGACCAATACTAAGTTGGTGCGTAAAGCATTGCGGCGCTATCATGATCGAAGATTGTCAAATACCCTGAAGCAAGGCGTTAATATCATCAATGGTATGATAGGCGATCATTTAATTGCCCAGCAAAATTCGCTTGCGGTGCCCATGCTTATTTATGATAGATATGGTCAACCTTTGGGCAATAAGCTGTCGGGTAGAGTTGTCTTACTGTGTCATGGTCTATGCCTAAGTTATTTAAGCTGGCACCCTTGTGAAGACGATAGCCTTGGTGAGAATATAGCTTCGGCTCAGCCGCAGACGACGGTTCTGTATTTAGATTACAACACCGGGAAGCGTATCTCACAAAACGGTCGCCGCTTGTCGCATCTCATGAAGCAGCTCCTCGAAGAAAACCCAGATATCACCCAAATTGACTTGGTAGGCTATAGTATGGGCGGGCTAGTAGCCCGTAGTGCTTTGTTTTATGCCGAACAAGAGGGGCTTGATTGGTTAGATCAGGTCGGTAATCTAATCACTCTGGGCACCCCGCATCAAGGGGCACTGCTTGAGCGTACCAGTCATTATCTATTAGGTCTTGCAGGTAAGGTACCTTTTGCGGCTTCATTCTCAAAGATGGGTAATATTCGCAGTGCTGGAATTATTGATTTGCGTCATGGCAGCATTCGCGATGAGGACTGGAAATATCTAAAAGAGCGGGATGTATTGCCAGAAGAGTTTCGTCATCCTACCAAGTTGCCTCGCCATGTCAGGACCTATTTTATTGCAGGATCTATGGTGGAAGGGGTCTATGATTCTAAAGCCACTAATCTAGTAGGAGATGGCTTAGTAACCATTGAATCTGCATTAGGTGAAGCTGGAGAGCTGCATACGTTATATGTGCCGGAAGGGCGTAAAGCCATCTTTTATGGGGTGAATCACCTAAATCTGCTGTATGACCGCCGGATACATTATCAAGTTATAGAGTGGCTAAATGATAATGGCAGTAGTGACTCAGCGCTAAAGTCACGTATAGAGTCATTTGCCAAAGATGATATTGAAGTTGTCGTATAAAAGCATTGACCCAAAAAAACCTCCTAAGCCTGGGTTTAGGAGGTTTTTTTATAGCAATTAAGCGCTTAATAAACTATACCATTATAGCTTAGCGCATAACCAAATAATTAAAGGTTAATTAGCCAAAAATCTCATTAATGTCGGCTTTATTGAATTTATAGATAGAGCCACAGAATCCACAATCCATTTCAAAGTTGCCACCTTGCTCTTCAATGATTTCTAGGGCTTCTGCTTCGCCAAGTTGAACAATAGCGGCTTCACACTTAGCACGAGAACAGGTACAGCCAAACTCCAAGGCGACAGGGTCTGGGGCCACCACGCTCTCCTCGTTATACAAACGATAGATAATTTCGTTGGCATCAAGTGTGGTCAACTCTTCAAATTTAACCGTACGAGTGAGTAAAGTTAACCGTGTCCATAGATCGTCATCAATACCTGCTGTCTCGTCTTGCTCTACTTGATATTGCTCTTCTGCGGTACGAGGTAGCATCTGGACTAGGATACCGCCGGCTTGTAGACCATCACAGGCTAAGTTAATCAGGGTTGGGATTTGTGCGGATTGTAGTTGATAGTGCGCTAAGCACTCGGCCAGATTATCGTGGCTTCTTTCAACAATACCTTGATAGGCTTCGCCTTTGGCAGGCTGAATATTAATGAACATAACCCCTTTACCCACAGCGCCTAATTCAGCAAAAGCTTCATCAGCACTGGTTTTATCCGCCCATGCTTGTTGCTGTTCTTCGGTATCGTTTTTCCAACTGGCTAAAGCACGAATGATGCCTGATTGGTCACATTCTGCCATGGCCCAATTCAGTAGGCTGCTTTCATCGGAGGACTGTAGCTGAATAGATAAAGTCCCGTCAATCTTAAGCGTACCAATCAGTAGACTGGCTGCTGTTAACATCTCACCCAGTAGGCGCTTGATTGATTCTGGGTACTCTTTTTGGGCAGTGATGGTGGCATAGCTTTGTTGTAAGCGGACCACATCACCACGGACAGGTGAGTCTGCGATAAAAAAGCGTTGACGTAAATCAGTAAGTTCAGTCATTTAGTGTCTCAATCAGTTATATAGTGCGGTTATCAATGAAATAGTCTTGAGTTAGTTAGAAAAGTTATATGGGGTGTAATGTCCAGTTTATCAATATAAAAATGAGTAGGAAAGCTAAGTTTTTAGGAGTAACTTAACTAAATTAAGCTAAAGTTGACCTGATGAGTTAGTAGATAAGTAACACTTGAGAGGCGGCTTAGGTTGACAGCGACTAGGATTAGCCTTTATACTGGAGCAGTAAACAGCTGTGTCCTGATAGTCAGTGATTGTAAGACTAAGCTATTGTTTTAAAAATAAATAACCGAGTTAATAAATTTTATTGCCTACTGTTAGAAGAGTTAGGCTTATAGGATATCAGAGCACAGCTGCGGTGACCGGAGATAATGTCATCGATGTTATAGTAATCCAAAAGGACTTTGGGCGGGTTAGTACCTAATCACTGTTGCCGCTCGTGCAGCAAAGCTGAGTGCTAACCTTATTGTTATATAGTGAATAGCTATGTAATTTTAATAACAACGTTAATGGTAATAACGTTATAGCAACAACGAAAGGATTCGTTATGATTGGTTCTGTCAACGCTTCAAGCAACACCCCCAACGTTGCTCCTGTTTCCAAAAAAACTCCCTCCATTGATTTAAGCTCCTTAAAAGGCGTCAGTATGGGCGCCAAATCTGCCAATGCGCCTTTAACAATGAGTCAGGATCGGGGGCCAGAAACCCCGCTCATTGAGGCCACTATCGGTGATTTTTTTGATGCGATGGTTGAGCAATATCCCGATAGAGAAGCTTTAGTGGTTTGTCATCAAAATATTCGCTGGACTTACCGTCAGCTGCAACAAAAGGTCAATCAGTTGGCCAGTGCAATGATTGAGATGGGTCTGGAGATTGGCGACCGTGTGGGTATTTGGTCGCATAATAATGCTGAGTGGCTATTGATGCAATTAGCGACTGCTAAAGTTGGCGTTATCTTAGTCAATATCAACCCCGCTTACCGCAGCTTTGAATTGCAATATGCGCTCAATAAACTGGGGTGCTCAGTGTTGGTGCTAATGCGCCATTTTAAGAGCAGTGATTATGCCAGTATCATCCGTGAGCTGTGTCCTGAGATTTATCATAAGCCCTACTATCAGTTGGATTTGGTAGAGATACCCACCGTAGAGCGCATCATCTGGATTGATGAGCCAGATACCGATGAAGAATTTGGCTTTATGCAGAAGTTCTCACAGTGGATGACAGAGGGGGATGCCAACGATCCTCGCGTCGCTGAGCGTCAAGCGCAACTAAAGAACACTGATCCTATCAACGTACAATTCACCAGTGGCACCACAGGTACCCCAAAAGGGGCAACCCTTACCCATCGTAATATCTTAAATAACGGTTATTTTATCGGCGAGGCAATGGACCTAAGCTGTGAGGACCGTTTGTGTATTCCTGTGCCACTGTATCACTGCTTTGGCATGGTGCTAGGCAACTTGGCCATTTTGACTCATGGCGGCTGTATTATTTATCCCAATGATGGATTTGAGCCACTGAGCGTGTTGCAAGCGGTACAAGACGAGAAGTGCACTGCACTGCATGGGGTACCGACTATGTTTATTGCAGAGCTTGAGCATCCAGACTTTGATAAATATGACTTATCGACCTTACGTACCGGCATTATGGCCGGCTCGAGCTGTCCCATTGAGGTGATGCGCCGTGTCATTGATGAGATGCACATGAGCGAGGTAACCATTGCTTATGGTATGACGGAAACCAGTCCTGTGTCTTGTCAAACCAATAAAAACACGCCTCTAGAAAAACAAGTGTCTACCGTTGGCTTGGTGCAACCAAACTTAGAAGTAAAAATTGTTGATACTGAGACCGGAGAAGTAGTACCTATTGGCGAAACCGGTGAGCTACTGACCAAAGGCTATTCAGTGATGAAAGGCTATTGGGGCAGCCGCTTTAAAACTCGCGAGTCGATTCAAGACGGCTGGATGCATACTGGCGACTTAGCCACCATGGATGAGGACGGCTACATTAAAGTGGTCGGACGCAGTAAAGATATGGTCATCCGCGGTGGTGAAAATATTTATCCGGTAGAGATTGAGAACTATTTATACCGTCATCCAAAAATTAGCGATGTGCAAGTCGTTGGGGTGCCAGATAAGAAGTATGGTGAGGTATTGGCAGCATGGATTATTGCGAAGAAAGGCGTGGAGCTAACAGAGGAGGAGGTGAAGCAGTTCTGTAAAGAAAACATTGCCCACTATAAAATTCCGCAGTACTTCCGCTTCGTCGAGGAATACCCAATGACCATCACCGGAAAAATTCAGAAGTATAAAATTACTGAGATGATGATCGAAGAGTTGGGGCTATAAACCCTAAAAGTTGGGTGGCTCTCAATAATAGTAGCCATTAATTATGTAGCCATTAATTATAAATAGCCGCCACTGACGACCAATAGTTAAGGTAAGCAGTGGCGAGTAATATCAAAGAAAAGGGATGTCATGAGTGCCATTATTACCAGTAAGCTGAGTCCGAATTCAAAAGAATTTGCCGACAATACAGCAGCCATGCAGGCAGTAGTCGATGATTTACACGCTCATCTAAAGAAGATTGCACAAGGAGGTCCAGAACATTCTCGAGCTAAGCATTTAGCACGAGGTAAGCTGTTGCCACGCGAGCGTGTGGAGCGTTTATTGGATCCAGGCACCGCCTTTCTCGAAGTGGCACCGATGGCGGCCTTCGATATGTATGATGCGGATATTCCTGCTGCCGGGGTGATTGCAGGTATCGGTCGTATCAATGGCATTGAGTGTATGATTGTCTGTAATGATGCGACGGTCAAAGGCGGCACTTATTATCCCATGACCGTCAAAAAACACCTCCGTGCCCAAGAAATTGCCCAAGAGAACAACTTGCCTTGTGTGTATCTGGTCGATTCAGGTGGCGCCAACCTGCCCAACCAAGATGAAGTGTTCCCTGATAAAGAGCATTTTGGCCGAATTTTCTTTAATCAAGCCAATATGAGCGCTGCCGGCATTCCACAGATTGCCGTGGTTATGGGCAGCTGTACCGCAGGGGGTGCGTACGTGCCGGCCATGAGTGATGAATCTATTATCGTCAAAGACCAGGGCACTATCTTCTTGGGTGGACCGCCATTGGTAAAAGCCGCTACTGGTGAAGTAGTGAGCGCAGAAGATTTAGGCGGCGGCGATGTACACACCCGTCTGTCCGGTGTGGTGGATTATCTGGCCCAAAACGACCTGCATGCCTTATCGCTGGCACGTGATATTGTCGGTAACTTAAACCGTCCTCCGAAGCAAATCCCAAATCAAATAGAGCCCAGAGCGCCAAAATACGATGCCAAAGAGCTGTATGGGGTGATTCCAACTGATACCCGTAAACCATTTGATATCCGTGAAATCATTGCGCGTATTGTGGATGCTAGCGAGTTTGATGAATTTAAAGCCCGTTTTGCCACCACCTTGGTGTGCGGCTTCGCTTATATTGAAGGCATGAAAGTGGGCATTATTGCCAATAATGGTATCTTGTTTAGTGAGTCAGCACAAAAGGGCACCCACTTTATTGAGCTGTGTTGTAAGCGCAATATCCCCTTGGTGTTTTTGCAAAATATCACCGGCTTTATGGTCGGTCGTAAATACGAGAACGAAGGCATCGCCCGTCATGGTGCGAAGATGGTGATGGCCGTTGCCAATGCCAAGGTGCCGAAGTTTACGGTCATTGTCGGCGGGTCATTCGGTGCTGGTAACTACGGCATGTGTGGCCGAGCCTATAGTCCAAGATTCTTGTGGATGTGGCCGAATGCACGTATTTCAGTGATGGGTGGTGAGCAAGCAGCGTCAGTATTGGCCACCGTGAAACGGGACAATATTGAACGCAAAGGCGAGGCCTGGAGCGTGGAGGAGGAAGAAGCCTTTAAAGCCCCTTACAAAGAGATGTATGAAAAACAAGGTCATCCGTACTATGCCAGCGCACGTCTTTGGGATGACGGGGTAATCGATCCAGCAGATACTCGTAAAGTACTAGCACTTGGTTTAAGTGCGGCCTATAACGCCCCTATTGAAGAAACTAAGTTTGGGGTATTTAGAATGTAAGCCTTGGTTAGAGCATATATACAGCCAACCCTTTCAAGGATAACAAAGCGAGAGACTTATGACCGTCAGTCAAACCCTACCAGATACTTTACAGCTTTTAGCTGAGTTAACCACGTTAAAAGTCAGCGTAGATGATTATGTTGCTACCGTAACCCTGACCCGTCCTGATAAACGTAATGCTTTTAACGATGAGGTTATCGCTGAGCTAAACCAAGCTTTTACTCAGCTTGGTAGTAGTGAGAAGGTGCGAGTAATTGTATTAGCGGCAGAGGGTAAAGCGTTTTGTGCTGGCGCTGATCTGAATTGGATGCGGGCTATGGCTGACTACAGCCGTGAGGAGAACTTAGCGGATGCCGATAAATTGGCCCAAATGCTGAGTACCCTTTATCGCTGTCCTAAGCCTACCATCGCCGCCATTCAAGGAGATGTCTATGCCGGTGGTATTGGGCTGATTTCTGCTTGTGATATCGCCATAGCGGTGGATTCGGCTAACTTTTGTCTCAGTGAGGTGCGCTTAGGTCTAGCCCCGGCCACTATTAGCCCTTATGTTATCAGAGCCATGGGTGCACGAGCGGCGCACCGCTATTTGTTAACAGCGGAAGTGTTCGATGCCGTAGAGGCACAGCGTATAGGACTTATTCATGAAAGCGTGGCCGCGGCGGAGCTTGATGCCAAAGTAGCGTCTGTGGCCAAAAAGCTGCGTAACAATAGCCCAAATGCAGTCAAAGAGTGTAAGCAGCTGGTGCAATATGTAGCCGAAGAGACCATTGATGAGGCGCTTATTACGCAGACAGTTAAAGGGATTGCAGATATCCGTGCCTCTGATGAAGGCAAAGAGGGAGTTCAATCCTTCTTACAAAAACGTAAACCAAATTGGTTAAATTAGTATCCAGTTTTATAGAACTCTACCCCTTTACTGAGTGTCTGCTTCAGGATAATAAAGGAATAAACACACATAGGGCCAATTAAAAAAAGAGCCAACTTCTAAAGGAATAGCTATGTTTTCTAAAATTTTAATCGCCAACCGTGGGGAGATTGCCTGCCGAGTGGCCGCAACGGCCAAACGTATGGGCGTGCGTACGGTAGCGGTCTACTCAGATGCTGACCGCTATGCTAAGCACGTTAGTGCTTGTGATGAAGCCGTTTACTTGGGCGGCTCAGCCCCAAAAGACAGTTATCTTAAAGGCGACTTGCTGATTAAAATTGCCCAAGAGACTGGGGCAGAAGCGATCCACCCAGGTTATGGCTTTTTAAGCGAAAATGCCTCTTTTGCCAAAGCTTGTGAAGAAGCCGGCATTGTGTTTATTGGTCCCTCAGCCTCAGCCATTACCGCGATGGGTCTGAAATCAGAATCAAAGCAATTAATGGAAACTGCTGGCGTGCCTTTGATTCCAGGCTATCACGGTGATAATCAAGATCCTGAGTTTTTGCACAAAGAGGCCGATAAAATTGGTTACCCTTTACTGATCAAAGCCAGCTCAGGCGGTGGCGGTAAAGGCATGCGTTTGGTAGAGCGTAGTGAAGACTTTATTAGCTTATTAGATTCCTGCCGCCGTGAAGCCATTACTAGCTTTGGCAATGATGCTGTGCTTATCGAAAAATATGCCTTAAACCCACGCCATATTGAAATCCAAGTATTTGGTGATAGCCATGGCAATTATGTGCATTTATTTGAGCGTGATTGTTCAGTACAACGTCGCCACCAAAAAGTGTTGGAAGAAGCGCCAGCACCAGGGGTGGATGAGGCGATGCGCCAAGCCATGGGAACCGCGGCTATCAATGCAGCGCGTGCGGTCAACTATGTGGGGGCCGGCACCGTTGAGTTTATCGTAGAGCAGCGCCCCTCAAGTGATGGCAAAGTAGAGATGGGTTTTTATTTCATGGAGATGAATACCCGCTTGCAGGTGGAGCACCCAGTGACAGAAGCCATTACCGGTATGGATTTGGTAGAGTGGCAATTATTGGTGGCAGCGGGCGGTGAAATCCCAGTGAAACAGCAGGACCTGACCATTAACGGTCATGCCATTGAAGCCCGTATTTGTGCTGAAAACCCTGACAATGAGTTCTTACCTGCGACCGGCACCTTATTCACTTACCGTAAGCCGGAACATACTAAATTCAACGTGGGGGCTATCCGTGTTGATGATGGGGTAGAAGAGGGTGATGTCATTAGCCCATTTTATGACTCTATGATTGCCAAGCTGATTGTACACGCCCCAACACGTGAGCAAGCATTAGCGAAGTTAGACCAAGCGTTGGCGCAAACCAGAATTGTCGGCTTACCCAATAACGTGGCTTTTTTGCGTCATGTCTTAGCGACCGAGTCATTTAGTCAAGCTAAATTAGATACGGCGCTTATTGAACGTGAAAAAGAAGTGTTATTTAACCAGCAGCCGTTATCGCTACCACTAATGGTGGCATCAGCTGTAGTGAATAAGCTCAACTCAGAGCAGCAGGCTACCTCGGATAACAATCACACTCAAAGCAACGATCCTTTTAGTAAACTTGGGGGCTGGCGAGGCTTTAGTGACTATCAGCGTCAGTTTGAGCTGTTATTAAGTCAAGGTGAGCAAGAGCAAAGTTATCTGGCCACTATTAGTAATGTTAAAGCGGGTGGCGCCCAAAGCTCAGACAGCAAAGGCAGTCAGGTTTTTGACTTAACCCTGAAATTGGTTAATAAAGACGAGCAACCCCAAGCCCAAGCCCAAGCCCAAGCTTCTGATTCAGTGCTGTATAACGGCAATATTGAATACAGCACAGGCGATGCTGACAGCTATGTACTGTGGCTAGATGGCCAGCGTAAAAAGCTACAAAGCTGGGTAGAAAATGAAAAGGTACATATTTTTAGTGATGAGGGCAGTGGCAGCATTACCTTGATTGACCCGATGGCACATGTCGAAGGAGATACGCAAGCGGCGGGTAGCTTAAAGTCACCAATGCCAGGTCAAGTGGTTGCTTTCAAGGTGGCAGCAGGAGATGTAGTGAAACGTGGTCAAGCGTTGGCGGTGATTGAGGCAATGAAAATTGAACACACCATTAATGCCCCTACTGATGGCATAGTAGCAGAGCTGTTATTTGCGCCAGGTGATTTGGTGGCCGATGGCGATGAGCTGTTAACACTAGAGACTGAGCCTGCATAGTGTGTAACTGCTGTTTATTCGCTTTGAATCCAAGGCGCTTTAAATCCAAGTCACTTTAAACCCAATTGAAAACGAGTTACGCCCATGAATTATCCAGACAAGGTTCAGATTATTGAGGTTAGCCCAAGAGATGGGCTACAGAACGAAAAGCAAACTGTGCCGACCAAGATTAAGTTTGAGCTTATCGAAGGTTTAATTAATGCGGGGGTTAATAAGCTTGAAGCCACCAGTTTTGTGTCGCCAAAGTGGGTGCCACAGATGGGAGACAACAGCGAGCTGATGCAATTGATTAATCACTCTCGCAGGCCTGAAGTTTGTTATTCCGTATTAACTCCAAACCTGCGTGGTTTCGAAAATGCGTTGGCCTTCAAACCTGATGAAGTGGTTATTTTCGGGTCTGCCAGTGAAACCTTTAGCCAAAAGAACATCAACTGCAGTATTGATGAAAGTATTGAGCGCTTTGCCCCTGTTGCTGAGGCTGCTAAAGCCGCTGGCATAAAAGTCAGAGGGGTGATTTCTTGTACTGTGGGTTGTCCTTACGAGGGAGAGATTGCCCCTAGCCAAGTGGCGTATGTCACTAAGCGATTGGTAGAAATTGGCGCTGAGCATATTGGTATTGCCGATACCATTGGCGTTGGCACGCCGGTCAAAGTACAAAACGCTTTAAAAGCGGCAATGCAACACATTGATGTGAAAGACATTTCCGGTCATTTTCATGATACCTATGGTCAGGCATTGGCCAATATTTTAACCTCGTTAAGTTTAGGAGTGGCACAGTATGATACCTCTGTTGCAGGCTTAGGCGGCTGTCCTTATGCCAAGGGAGCAACTGGCAACGTTGCAACAGAGGATGTGGTGTATATGCTACAGGGTATGGGGATTGAAACAGGAATAGATTTGGATAAGCTGATCTATGTCGGTCAGCAAATCAGTGATTTTTTGGGCCGAGCCAACGGTTCGAGAACGGCGAAAGCCTTATTGGCTAAGCAGCAGTAGCTTTTAGTCAGAAGCGTTACCTATTAGCCGCTATTTATTTGTAGCTAAAGATGCGGTTTATTTCATAGCAATTAATTAATGATTAACATAAAAGGGATATTTATGAGTTTACTAGGGTTAGACTTTCAGTTAGGAGAAGACATTCAAGCGCTTCGTGATACGGTTCGAGCTTTTGCTGAAAAAGAGATTATTCCAAGGGCAGCAGAGATTGACAGTAGCGATGAGTTCCCAATGGACTTATGGCAAAAAATGGGCGACCTAGGCCTACACGGTATAACTGTACCTGAAGAGTATGGCGGTGTGGACATGGGTTATGTGGCGCATATGATTGCGATGGAAGAGATTAGTCGTGCTTCAGCTTCAGTAGCGCTAAGCTATGGCGCCCATTCAAATTTATGCGTTAACCAAATTAAGCGTAATGGTAGTGAGGCGCAAAAGCAGAAGTTTTTGCCGAAGCTTATCAGCGGTGAATTTGTGGGTGCTTTGGCCATGAGTGAGCCAGGGGCAGGGTCTGATGTGACCAGTATGAAGCTGCGGGCTGAAGCAAAAGACGGTGGTTATGTGCTAAACGGGAGCAAGATGTGGATTACCAATGGCCCAGATGCTGATGTAATGGTGGTCTATGCCAAAACCGATCCAGAGCTCGGCGCGAAAGGCATCACAGCCTTCTTAATAGAAAAGGGTATGGAAGGCTTTGGTACCGCGCAAAAGCTTGATAAGCTGGGTATGCGCGGTAGTCACACCGGTGAGATGACCTTTAAGAATGTTTTTGTGCCTGAAGAAAATATCATGGGCGGCTTAAATAATGGGGTCAAGGTGTTGATGAGTGGCCTAGATTATGAGCGTGCAGTACTAGCCGCCGGCCCAGTCGGTATCATGCAAGCTGTGATGGACAATGTTATTCCTTACATTCATGACCGTAAGCAGTTTGGTCAGCCTATCGGTGAGTTCCAATTGATTCAAGGCAAAGTGGCCGACATGTATACCATCTTACAAGCAGCCCGAAGCTTCTTATACACTGTGGGCAAAAACTTAGATCTGCTCGATGAACGGGGTGCAGGTCATAGCCGTGAAGTGCGTAAAGATTGTGCCAGTGTCATCTTGTGGTGCGCCGAAAAAGCGACTTGGATGGCAGGAGAAGGTATTCAGATTTTTGGCGGTAATGGCTATACCAATGAATACCCACTGGGCCGATTCTGGCGAGATGCCAAGCTATATGAGATTGGAGCAGGCACCAGTGAAATTCGCCGTATGCTAATTGGTCGCGAATTGTTTAACGAAACCAAATAATATCTATTGGCCTATCTTACTGATGTCCCAAAAGATAAACTTACGTCCCATCGTCATGATTGGGGCGTTTTTTTATTGAATTAAGAGTAAGATAGGTTATAAATAAAAGTTAAAAAGTAATAATTGAAAAGGATGCATGATGAATATCACCCAATATGAGTGCCAAGCTTGCGGCTGGGTATACCCTGCAGAAGCAGATGTTAAGTCACAAAGTGCCGTTCAATTCTCTAAACTTGCTGATGATTTTAGTTGCCCCTTATGTGGGGTCGGTAAGTCAGAGTTTCGTGCGGTTGACGAAGTCACAGAGCAGTGTAACTGTGACACTTATCAAAGTGAGCATCGACAAATTGTAATTATAGGGGCAGGTCTAGCGGGTTGGTCGGTAGTTGATGCAATAAGAGCATTAGATAAAGAGGTGGCCATTACCTTAATTGCTGCTGATAATGCGGATCGCTACCATAAGCCCATGTTATCAGCAGCTTTTAGTCAGAAAAAAACCGCCACAGACTTGATACGCTTTACTGGTGAGGAGGCTGCTACTAAGGCTGGGATTGAGTTATTGGCAAACAGTACGGTAGTTGCTATTGATAGCGAAAATCGCAAGGTGCTACTAGATAATGCTCAGCTAAGCTATGACAAATTAGTCATGGCTATTGGGGCCACTCCTGCCATTCCGCCTACTATAGATGCCCAACATGTATGGCACATTAACCATATTGAGGGCTTTAATAGTATTGAGCAAGCATTATCAAACTCGCATGAGGCGAAGCATATTGCAGTCATTGGTGCTGGCATGGTGGGCACTGAAATTGCTGAAGACCTAACTAAAGCAGGGCATAAAGTTAGCTTATTAGATATGCATCACACCCCTTTGGCGTTAATGTTGCCTGAAATTGCCGGCAATAAAATCCAACAGGCTTTAATTACTCAAGGTATTAACTTTATGGGCAATAGCCGAGTCGAAGAGGTGAATACTTTAGCAACAGGCGGCTATCAGCTAACCGTGACTGACTGTGGTAAGGGGAGCGAGCAAAAACTTGAAGTAGATCATATAGTAGTGAGCACCGGGCTTAAGGTAGAAGAAGCCTTACCTCAAAGTGCCAAGCTAGATTTTGACAGACTCTCTGGCATCTCAGTACAAGAGACAACACTACAAACTAGTGATCCCAATATTTATGCCATTGGGGACTGTATGTCAATTTCTGGGGTACCTTGTCGCTATGTGGCACCTCTTAGAGCTCAGGCCTCAACCATTGCTGAGCATCTTCTAGCCCACTTAGAACAACACCCTGCACAGGCGGATAAGGCTTATGAACATCAAGCTTATGTACATAAACCGCCCATGATTCGATTAAAAAACAAGTCTATCTCTGTTAGTGCCACAGGGACCCCAACTGCAGATGAGCAATACGCTAAATGGCAAATGGTTAGTGATACGAAAACGGAAGTGGGTCATGAGCTGGTATTGCAGCAAGTAACCGAGGAGGGGGAAGTTGTGGCCACAGCCACTATTAAGAGTACCAAATAGATCAAGTAAGAGTGCCAAATAGATCAAGTCGTTAGCCTAGCTAGGTGAGCTTTGGCTTTAACTGAAAGTAAAAAACCCAGCCTTATGGCTGGGTTTTTGCTATTCGGTTTGCTAGTTTTTGGTTGTTAGCTTATTTGCTATTGCTAACTACTTGCTTTGGAACCAGCTGTCTGCTTGGTTGCGAGCTGCAGCCACATCAGAGCTTGATAAGTTTAGTGCTAACTGACCAATTTTACCACGAGCTTTAGTGCGAACTTCATCGTTCAACATGCCATCACGAGCAGCAAGGTCATACCATTTGTAAGCATCTACTAGCTTGCGCTGCTTCTCATCAATCAAAGCAAGAGTATAGCTAGCACGGTTATCACCACGTTTTGCAGCACGCTCTAACCAATAGCGGGCTTGTTGTTCGTTAACAGCCACGCCTTCACCGCGGGCATACATGATGCCTAGGTTTAACTGAGCTGGAGTTACGTTTTGGTTAGCGGCACGGGTGTACCATTCGATTGCTTTTAATGAGTTTTTAGCAACGCCTTCCCCTTTTTGGTAGCGTTTTGCTAAGTAAAATTGGGCATGATCATTGCCTTGATTGGCACGATTTGTCAATTCATTGATGTTCATCATCTCAAAACGAGACACATCTAACGGAACGTTTGAGACTAGATCTGCTTGAGCCAAGCTTGCTGTTGAAAACAGTACAGTGAATAGGGTTGCTTTTAAAAGTTTCATAGAGTTATCCAGAAATTGACTGTATTTAAACAAAAAATTTAGACAAACATTGAGCTAAAATTTATTTATAAATACTTAGGATCTAAACATAACCCAATTTATTGTCTTCGCTTTGCACTAAATTGGTAACATTTAAGATGATATTGACACTAATAATTTGATTAGAAGGTTATGTCGATAACATATATTCGACAAGATTTACATAGCTTAACACCCAAAAAGACGAAACTCAAACGCTGTTAACGCTAAAATAGCCTTAAACAATAATTTAACAGTCAAATTACCTCAGACATTTGTAACTAAGTAATACCAGAAAGGTTTAAGTAACAATTTAATTTGTTATCAGTCATTTTAACTTTGAAGCATCACCGTATATAGTTTATCCAAAATACAGTTTATATAAGGGAGCTTAGCACTTATTTGGATTTCGTAACTCTATAAATGGCCACATCCGCCAGTAAGTTAGGCGCTTTACGAATGATTGATGCCATTAGGGTAGAGGGCCTTTTTGACTGGGAGTCGGTAACAGCAAAGCGATTGATGATTTTAATATCATTATCAGAGCACAATTTTTCAAAGTCTTTGAAGGTACATAAATGAATGTTAGGCGTGTTGTACCACTCATAAGGAAGCGCTTCAGAGACGGGCATTAACCCTTTTAATCCTAAATGGAGACGGTTTTGCCAATGAGCAAAGTTAGGGAAGGTAATGATAGCTTCTCGTCCCACACGCAGCATGTCTAATAATAAAGTATCGGGTGATTTAACGGCTTGTAGCGCCCGAGCCATAACCACCGTATCAAAACTGTTATCTGCAAAGCGGGCTAAGCCATCATTGAGATCTTGTTCGATGATATTTAAGCCTTTAGCAATCCCTTCGTTAATTTTTTCTTCATCTAGTTCAAGCCCATATCCGGTGACCCCCAGCGATTGTTGCATCTGCTCAAGCAACGAGCCGTCACCACACCCTAAATCTAGAACACGAGAGTGAGGGGCAATCCATTGTTTGGCAAGTTCATGATCTAATCTCATGTTAGGATCTCCTGGCTTGGGTGTCAGTTTCAGTGTTTACCTCAGCTTGTTGAGGCAGGGCTTTAGGGTTAGTGCTTAAAAAGGGAGCGTTTAAGAAGCCTTTAATGGCATCCATATAACGCGGAATATCGAATAAGAAGGAGTCATGACCATGTGGAGCGTCAACATTGACATAGCTAACAGGTTTATCATTTGCCATTAAAGCATCGACTATCTCTTGTGAACGGGCCGGAGCAAAGCGCCAGTCCGTGGTAAAAGACACGATAAGAAACTGGCAACGGGTATGTTTAAGCGTCTGCTTTAACGCCTCTAAGTCAGATAATGATTCATCATCGACGTAATATCGGGTTGGATCAAAGTAGTCCAAAGCTTTGGTCATTAGCAGATAGGTATTGGCGTCGAAGTTTTTGCTAAAGCGTTCCCCTTGATAACGCAAATAACTCTCTACTTGGAACTCGACATCGTAACCGTACATAAATTTACCAGACTTTAAGTCACGACCAAATTTAGACTTCATGGCGTCTTCAGTCAGATAGGTAATATGCCCCACCATACGGGCCAGGATGAGGCCACGACGAGGATAAGTACCGGCTTCGAGATAACGGCCTTGATTAAAGTCAGGGTCAGACAATATAGACTGACGGGCGACCTCATTAAAAGCGATATTTTGAGCAGACAGTTTCGGGGTGCTAGCAATGATGACACAGCGCTTTAAGCGATCAGGATAATCAACTGACCACTGCAAGGCCTGCATACCGCCCATTGAGCCGCCGACCACCGCGTGCCATACCTCTATACCCAAGCGATCAGAGAGCATGGCTTGGGTTTTTACCCAGTCTTTTATGGTAATTAATGGAAAGTCTGGGCCATAAGGCTTACCTGGCGTGCCCTCAAGGCTAGACTCTGGAATGGGCGTGGTTGGACCTGTAGAGCCATGACAGCTGCCAATGTTATTCAGGCAGACCACAAAATAACGGGTGGTATCAATGGCTTTACCAGGACCAATCATATTGTCCCACCAGCCAGGCTTCTTATCCTCTGCACTGTGCCAGCCGGCAGCATGATGACTGCCTGAGAGGGCATGACAAATCAGAATGGCATTGGATTTATCCGCATTCAACTCACCGTAAGTTTCATAAACCAAATCAAACTCAGGTAAGGTACGGTTGCACTCTAAAGTTAGGGGGGTATCAAAATGCATCGTCTGCGGGGTTACGATGCCCACAGAGTTGGCAAATTTTGGATCTGTCGCGGTCGATTGGATACTCAAAATTACCTCAATAATGATATTTGCTATGTCAATTAGGATGGGGACTTAGAAGTGTTTAGTCATAGCTATTGTAGGCGTAAGGGCCTATAAGTACAACTTGCATCTGTGGTGGTCGGGTCCATGACTGTTACAATAAGATTTGGTCATCATGGTTTTGCACTACTTTAGTAAATTGACCATTAATAATGGTACACTGAAGCTTTATGGCCAATCAATATCTGTTGTCAATCAGCGACTTAAATAAGAGTTATCAATCTTAAAGTCGCAGATTTGATTAATTTTATATTTATTTAGTCAACAGTAGACAACGAAAGCCTAGGCCAGATCCATTACGCTTTTATAAAATCATTAAACTTGGTTTAGCAAGGACACTCAGCGCATTATGAAACCCAATAAGCCACCCCGTATTGCAGTCTTGCTCGTCAATCTCGGCACCCCTGATGAGCCTACAGCCCCCGCAGTACGACGCTATCTTAAACAGTTTTTATCTGACCCTAGGGTAATTGAAATACCGCAGTTTTTGTGGGCGATTATCCTTAATCTATTTGTACTACCCACTCGTCCAAAGCGTGTGGCAGAGGCCTATTCTAGTGTTTGGGAAGGCGATTCTCCAATCCGCAAAATCCTAGGTCAACAAGTAGCGAAGTTGCAGTCCCGTTTGGGCGGTAGTATGGCCCCTTTTGAGGTATCGGTTCATGCCGCAATGACCTATGGCAACCCTGGTATACCCGATGTGATGGATCAGCTGCGCAGTGAAGGGGTAGATCATTTTGTTATCTTACCGCTATTTCCTCAGTATTCTGCCACTTCAGGGGGTGCGGTGTACGACGCGTTAACCAAGTGGTCACTTAAGCAGCGCAACCTGCCCAATTACACCATTGTCAAAGACTACTTTGCGCACCCCTTATATATTAAGGCATTGGCCGATTCGATACGCCGTTTCCAAGCGGTACACGGCAAGCCTGAAAAGCTAATGTTTAGTTTCCACGGTATCCCGCAACCTTATGCTGATAAAGGCGATCCTTATCCTAAGCGCTGTAAATGTACTGCCGCTCAAGTAGCACAGGAGTTAGGGCTGAGTGATGATGAGTGGATTATCAGTTTCCAGTCACGCTTTGGTAAACAAGAATGGGTTAAGCCTTATACTGATGTGACTTTAGAAGAGTGGGGCAAAGCAGGAGTACGATCGGTGCAAGTGGTTAGTCCTGCCTTCTCAGCTGACTGCCTAGAGACGTTAGAGGAGTTGGCAATGGAGAACCGAGATAACTTTATCAATGCTGGTGGTCAAGAATACCACTACATTCCTGCTTTAAATGATGATGAAGCTCATATTGATTTGATCGAGGCTTTGGTAAAACCTCTGGTTGCAGGATGGGCGGCTACCCTTGAAGGTTGGGCGTAAGCTAATTCAAGTAATTTATAACAAAGACCAATATTCGATAATAATATGGTTTTTTTTATAATTAAAATATATTTATACTCAATAGATTTAAAATGTTTTAATACTTACTTAAATAGCCACAAATCATATTTCATCAAAGTTCGTTGGCTGAGGCTTGATAACTTAAGCTTCTAATACTTAAGCTTCTAATAGAACTTCGATTTTTAAAAAATTTGATTTCTAAAAAATAAGTATAAGGAATATTTTAAATGAGTCCAAATACGCCACCACCCATTCCAACAGATAATTATGGTTACTCGCTACCTAACTTATTACCCGAGCCTCGGTCTTGCTCGGCCGGCTCAGGGGTCAAATGGCTAACTGAAGCAGCGACTCTTTTTAAACAGCGATGGCTGCTCTGGGTAGGTATAGGTCTTTTTTATCTAGCCTTGATTATGGTTACTCAACTTTCAGAGTACACCAGCTTTATCATCTCCTTGTTATCTATTATCTTTATGGCAGGCTTCATTCAAGGAGCCGCTACACAAGCAACAGGAGGTGAGCTTAAGTTTGGCCACTTATTTGCAGGATTTAAAACTCACTTTTTTCCGCTAATTATTCTGATTTTACTTTATTGTTTGGCTTTATTTATTTTAGTTATAATAGCGGTGTTATTTGTGGCTGGGCTGAGTAGTACTGGCACAGCGTTTGCAGATTTAGGTCAATATGGAGAGAGTCAGGTACTGGAGATAATAGGCTTAAGTTTATTAATGATTTTAATGATCATTCCAGCGATTATGTCCATATTCTTTGCGCCCGCACTGGTTGTATTACATGATGTTAAACCCCTTAAAGCCATGGAAATGAGTTTTAAAGGATGCCTGAAAAATATTGCGCCAATTATCGTTTATTTAATTGTAGGCACTATAGTATTTCTGGTTGGATCAGTCATCACTTTAGCAGTTGGAGTGGTTGCTCTAATACCAATTTTTATGATTACTTATTACACAAGTTATCGTGATGTATGGACAGACCAGCCTGTCTCTTAATTCTAAATACTGACTGCAAATTAAGAAACTGCAAATTAAGAAAATGGACAGCTATAATAAAAAACACCGCAACGGTAACCAGTGCGGTGTTTTTTATTAACAACTAATCAGTTACTCATCTTCATGGCTCTGAGAAACAGCATCTTCATCAGCAATATCAGTAATATCAGGATAGTCAGTACTGTCTAAGCTATCTTCCACTAAGATTTCATCAATACGTGCTTCATCGATATTCTGACGATGTGCTGGAGTTAATCCTTGTTGCAAGTCTTCAGCTTCGTCTACTGAATCTAGATCTATCGCCGTATCTATTGGGTCTTTCATAAGTCATTCCTTGGTGATTAAAAATCTTTATGGTAATTTAAAAACCTTATCGTAATCTAAAAGTCGCTGATTAAAGGTTTTGCTCGCGAGGTAACTCAGCTTCCTGTGGTGCATCTGCCATATCACGATCTAGAGAGTAGAAGTTAGCGTTGTTGTCTTTACTTTCTGAAGCTAGAGCAAATTTATCACGAAGCTCATCAATTAACGCTTCTTCTTCGATTTGCTCTTTAACGAACCATTGCAAGAAATTAAAGGTTGGCCAATCTCTCTCGTCAAAAGCCTTATCCACTAGCTGATAAATTTTCTTAGAGTTATCAAGCTCATGTTGCCACACATCTTCAATGCAAGATTCTAAATCTACTGGATTATCACGGGGAGCAGGGATAGCACTTATTTTTGCTTCGCCGCCTCTGGTCTGAATGTATTCCAAGAACTTAAACATATGTTGGCGCTCTTCTTCTGAATGCTTATAAAAGAATTCAGCAATACCAGCATAATTGTTTGAGTCTGCCCACACTCCCAGTGCTAAATAAGCCTGAGCTTGAGCAGCTTCATTATTCATTTGATCGTTTAAGGCTTGCTCCATACTATCTGAAATGCGTTTATCACTCATTATTATTGTCCTCAATCAATTATTGTTGCTTGTTTTTATTTAAAATAGAAATCGCCATCTAAAATAAAAAGCTATCAGGAATTTGTTATATGACTCTATGAAAAATAACAATTCAAGAGATCATAACTTTTAATTTCATTTCATTATAAAAGCAATTCTTGAGTTAATAAGTAAGGCTGAGTTATGAGTTGTTCTTATTCTGTGATGGAGGTAAAAAGTTGTAACGCAGATCCAAAGGGTTGGTTTGTTTAATAAACCTAGTATTAAAGTCATCAAGCTTAAAGCGCCATAAATACATAAAGGTAATAGTATAAATAATGAGTTCACAAAGCTCTTCCACTATGTTGCCGCTGATTGCACTAAATCCTATTTCATTTTCAGCTACATATTGAAGTATAACTAGCAAAAAGATGACTATATACAGCGCTGTTGGAACCTGTTTTAGAACTGCTGAAACATAGTGCCAAGCGTAGGTTAATAAACCAAGAGCAGTTACAGCAATGAGGAATAATACAGCATCTTCCCACCACTCATAACTTGCACCAAGTAATAAAAATCCCTCAGGCACTAATATATCTGACAAAAAACTCAGTTCTCGGCGAATAGCAGATAAGAAGACCAACACAGAACCAATCCAAAAAGATCGGGCTATATTGAAGCGGCTTTTGATAGCATAAAAGGTACAAAAAATAAGAGATATTGCAAGTAAAAAGGCCTGTATTAGCTCAATGAGGCTGTCTTCGGTAATAATGGCTACCTCCATATTTTCTTTGATACAGATATTTTGTGTAAGTATATGATATAAATAACAATAATACAAAAAACAACTTATTTATTATTAAGTATAAATAAAAATATATTTGTATTTTGTTGTTTTATACTTAATAATAGGAACGCATTATAGTTCATACTAGCGCCAAAATAAAACTTTGAGCTCTTACTGGAAAGAAACAAATCATGACTGCTGATTAAAGTTGAATTTGTTATGTTTATGGTCTACATAAATTCATTATTATGAAAACAATTGAAATCCATAAAAATAAATCCAGAAGGATTAAGGAGCCATCGCCATGAATACGAGCGAATTATTCAATTTAACCGACAAAACAGCGATTGTTACCGGTGGAGCAAATGGTATCGGTAAGGCCACTGCGATTATGTTAGCCAAGCATGGTGCCAATATCGTTATTGCTGACTTAAAATTGGAAGATGCCCAAGCTGCTGCCAAAGAGATTGAGGCGTTAGGTGTAAAGGCACTGGCCATTGAATGTAATGTGCTAAAAGATGAGCATTTGGTTAGATTAACCGAAGAAACGGTGAAACAATTCGGTGCCATCCATATTCTAATTAATAACGCTGGTGGTGGCGGTGGTGGTCGTGAGAACCCGTTTAAGATAGACGTTGATGATATCAAGCGTGACTTTGAGTTAAACGTATTTAGCGGCTGGCGTTTGTGTCAGTTGGTAGTACCGTACATGAAAAAAGCAGGTTACGGCTCTATTGTCTTTACCACTTCAATGTCGAGTATTAATAAGAGCCCAAATATGAGCGGTTATGGCGGCTCTAAAGCAGCAGTTAATCACATGGTTGCCAACTTGGCACATGATTTTGGTCCTGAAGTACGTATTAACGCTGTGGGACCAGGGGCTACTAAGACAGCAGCGTTAGAAAGCGTATTAACGCCAGAGATTGAAGAAACGATGTTACAGCACACCCCGATTAAACGTTTAGGTAGCGCTGATGATATTGCAGGAGCCATGTTATACTTTGCCGCTCCAATTTCTGAATGGGTCAGTGGCCAGACTTTATTTGTCAATGGTGGCGGTGTTCAAACCTTAGAGTAATCCGCTAATGATTTTTAAAGGGCAAGATCAACATATGCAGTTAGTGCCAAATAAGCCATTGATTTGTAAAACTGGGTTGAATTAAAGGGTTCTATAAAAAGTTATGTTAAAAAAAATTATCCCCGCTATTGTGAGTTTAGGCCTAATTGCTGGTTGCAGTTCGAATGTCGAAAATACTGTGAATGTCGAACCTAACGCAGCTAAAGTCACTAAGGCTCATCTGTATTATAACGGTGATATTATTCCTATGAATACCATTAAACCCAGTATGGTTGAGGCGGTAGTTGAGCAAGGGGGTAAGATTGTTTATGTTGGTAATTTGGCAAAAGCCAAAGATCAGTTTGCTGATATTGAACATGTGGACCTCAAAGGCAAAACCTTACTGCCAGGATTCATAGATCCGCATAGTCATTTTGGCATGGTATCTAATACCATGGGTCAAGTGGATCTAAACTCACCTCCTGTCGGCAGTATTTCTAACATAGAGCAAATGTTAGCGGCCCTAGTGGCTTATAAAAACGACAATAATATTGCTGACGGAGAGTGGATATATGGCTGGGGCTATGATGAAAGCCAACTGACCGATAAGCGCCATCCTACTAAAATTGATCTTGATAAGGTCCTTCCCAATAATCCAGTATATATTCAGCATACCAGTGGCCACATGGGAGTTGCTAACTCCCTTGCGCTGGCAAAAATGCAGGTTTCTGCAGAGACCGAAAACCCAGAAGGCGGTATGATTGGTCGATTGCCAAACTCAAGTGAACCAAATGGCTTGGTGCAAGAAACGGCGATGTATCCTTTCGTCGGTTATATGCTTCAAGTGCTCAACAGCAAGCAAGCTGAGTTCTTTGACCAAACCCAGGATTTCTATGCTGAAAAAGGGATAACTACCGCGCAAGATGGGATGACTGATAGAGAAGCGATTCGCTTCTTCCAGTCTCAAGCCGATCAAGGTAAGTTAAAAATTGACTTAGTGTCGCTGGCAGGTTTTAGTGAGCTAGAGAGTAACTTAAAGGACCCAGAGCTTAAATTTAAAGACTATAAAAACGGCTTTAAAGTTCAAGGTACTAAGATTATTGCTGATGGCTCCCCGCAAGGTAAAACTGCTTACTTTAGCGAACCGTATTTAACCAACGTAGAAGGCTGTGCCAGTGACTGTAAGGGCTTGCCAAGCCTGTCACAAGAGGCGTTAAATGACTTGTTTAAAACAGCATACGCTGCAGACAATCAGCTCTTTATTCATGCCAATGGTGATGCCAGCATTGATATGATTATCAAAGCACATGAATATGCGGCAAAAGCTTTGCAGCAGCCACTCGATAAAGACCGTAGAACTATCGTGGTACATTCTCAATTTGTACGCCCTGACCAGCTTCAAACCTTTGAAAAATACAATATTGAGCCTTCTTTCTTTACCAATCATGCCTACTTCTGGGGTGATGTCCACGTTGAAAATTTAGGTAACAAACGTGCTGAGTTTCTAAGCCCGCTAGTCAGTGCAGACAAACTAGGGCTTAAATACACCAACCATTCAGATGCTACAGTAACGCCAATTGACCCTATCTTTACCCTATGGACCGCAGTAAATAGAGTGTCTAGAAGTGGAAAAGTTATTGGTTCTGGACAAAAAGCCAGTCCTTATCAAGCTTTAAAATCAATCACCAGTCATGCTGCTTATCAGTTATTTGAAGAGGACCGCAAGGGTACGCTAGAAGTAGGCAAAGTCGCTGACTTTGTGGTGCTGGATAACAATCCACTGACTGTGAAGCCTATGCAAATTAGAGATATCAAGGTGGTAACTACCATTAAAAATGGTAAACCTATTTACCAAGCAAAAAGTGTCAATGATGGCCAAATGCAATAGTGAATAGACAAGTTGTCATAATGGTTTCTTTATTTAACATTTTTATTTAACAAAGGCGACTAACGCCTTTAAGCAAAAGCCCAATCGAAATGATTGGGCTTTTTTTATGAGCGATTGTTTTTTTATGAGCGATTGTTTTTATGAGCTATTAGCAGTCAACAAAAGCTACCATAATAAAACAATAAAATTTGCGCTTATTGATTAAATATTCTAATCTAGTTATTAAGTTCGGTATTTCAGGAAGAGATACGGTTATCTATGTCGTTAAGGCATGATGACTTAAAACATAAGGATAGTGCAATGACTCATAATTTAAATGTGAACCGCCCCGACTATATCGGAGAGTGGATTGCTTGAGTCAGGCAGCTTTGTCTGACTCATTAAGGCTATCATAGTATCGTCTCTCAAACTCAAAAGGCGACACATAACCAATCGTACTATGAATGCGAGTTTTATTAAACCAATCGACCCATTCAAGGGTTGCTAATTCAACATCATACGCATCCCGCCACTGCGGTTTTAAATATTCAATCACCTCTGTTTTATAAAGTCCGTTAACCGTTTCAGCTAACGCATTATCGTATGAATCACCGGTTGTACCAACAGATGCAATAACGCCAGAATCAGCCATCTTATCCGTATAGCGAATGGATAAGTACTGAACGCCGCGATCACT
>NZ_JMKP01000010.1 GCF_000685805.1 Psychrobacter phenylpyruvicus DSM 7000 = NBRC 102152
CGTTGGCTTGCTGTTTGGTATTGAATGCCGTAGGGATAACTGCCAAAGCCTGCTTTTTCCAGTTGCTGATTTGGGTTGCATGAACCCCATATTCTGCGGTTAACTCGTTGAGGGTCTTGTGTTCTTTGATGGCTTCAACGGCGACTTTGCTTTTAAATTCAGCATTGTGACGCTTACGTACTTTCGTCATTAGATAGACCTCTTTTTCTAAAGGTTATTCTATCTTATTTGCTACAATTTTTTGGTCTAGTTTTCCGGGAGTATTATAAAGTACACCGCTGCGATTGCCAATATTTATCAATGGGCGACCAAGCTAAAAGATGAACTAATGGCAGATAAAGACAAAAAAACTGATTCAGAAGAAACTTCAAATGAAGAAAAAAAAGATTCTGATGATTCTGACATAAAAGATAAGGCGTCTGAAGAAGACAGCTCTGAAGAGTCTGAAAAAGAAGACAAGTTTAGTGCATCGATTGCTAATCTTTATCAATGGGCAGCTAAGCTAAAAGAAGACTTTGCTTCTGAAGCTTCCAGTATGACTCATGATGTTTCTGAAAAAGCTTTGGAAATTATGCTTACTAAGCTTTTAAATGCGGCAGAAACAGAGTTAAACGCTTTTGATAAAAAAGTTGAAGAATCAGAAGAGCCTGTAGAAAACGCTGAAGAAGAGCGTAGCAAGATTGAAGCCAAAAAAGACAAATATCAAGGCATGATTGACTTACTACAAGGTGAATAATAAGCCGTATACTTAGCTCCCTTAAACTTAGCTCCCTTAAATAGTTATTACTAAACTTAAGCTCAAGACGACCTTTTAGGTTTTCTTGAGCTTTTTTTATTGAACCTAGCTTGCTGAGCTTCTGTGAATTTCGCTTCTCAATTAGTACTTATAGCTTACTTATTTTTAACGTAGGTGGCAGTAAGTCACAAGTGTTGAGATAATAGGCGGCCTACCTAACTCAATGTGTGTTGATAGCCCTAACAACACAGTAAATACACCCCATTAATTATAATAAGCTACCAAGCGGATTATTCCGGCTTGATAGATTTCATTAGGACGATATTATGACTATGACAAACACTCAGTCGATGACTGAGAGACCCCCTTCAAATTATACTAAATCCACAAATAATTTGTCCTTAGATCCGCCGCAGAAAGGTTTAATAGCAGGAGCTAGTATCGTTGGTTTGGTATTACTAGTGTATTTGCTAGTAACGCAACCTGTGGCCCAGCCAATGCTGCTTATCATTGGTCTACTATTTGGTTATACCTTATTTCATGCCCGCTTTGGATTTACTTCAGCATTCAGACGTTTAGCTTCTGTCGGTAATGGCCAGGCCATACGCGCGCATATGCTGATGCTTGCGGTTGCGGTAACCTTATTTGCCCCAATTTTGGCTTATGGTATTAGTTTTTTTGGTGGACCCGTAGCTGGATATGTAGCACCAATTGGCGTTAGCCTTGTGGTTGGCTCTTTTATGTTTGGTATCGGTATGCAGCTTGGCGGAGGTTGTGCTTCTGGAACGCTTTACGCTGTCGGTGGTGGCCGTTCGGTAATGCTTATTACTCTAATATTCTTTATTATTGGTGCGACTATCGGTGCCTACCACTTACCGTTTTGGACAGAAGAGATGCCTTCAATGGGATCTTACTCTTTAGCAACCTCTACAGGCCTTGGTTATGGCGGAGCATGGGCACTGTCATTAATCATATTTGGAATTATTGCTTGGATTAGCCTGATAATCGAAAAGAAAAGAAACGCACCCAAAATGGCACCACTACCCACTGAAACAGGCTGGAAACGCATTTTCCGTGGTGCTTGGCCATTATTTGCTGCAGCTATTATCTTAGCTGTACTTAATGCCATAACATTGATGACACGTGGTCAACCTTGGGGAATCACCTCGGCATTTGCACTGTGGGGCTCTAAAGTCGCTAGTGGCTTAGGTATTGATGTCGCAAGTTGGGGCTACTGGCAGGGAGAGAATGCCGCAGCCTTGCAAGCATCGATTTTTGCTGATTCAACCACGGTATTAAACTTGGGTATTATTTTGGGTGCTTTTATTGCTTCGGCAGCAGGTGGTCTGTTTAAGTTTACTAAGATTACACCTGGCAACTTTGCTGCTTCTGTGATTGGCGGCCTATTAATGGGTTACGGCGCACGCTTGGCATTTGGTTGTAATATTGGGGCTTACTTTGGGGGTATCGCCTCTTTTAGTTTACATGGTTATATTTGGGGCGTGCTAGCATTAGCAGGTACTTTCTTAGCATTATACTTACGTCCACTATTTGGGTTGTCTGTGCCTAAGCCAACCGATACCTTTTGTTAATCACCTTTAGAGTTAACCGGTAAATATAACGATCCACAACTAAAAAAGAGCTGAAATTTCAGCTCTTTTTTTATGTCTAATAACTTAAATTAAAATTGAGAGTAATTATTCAAAGAATATAATGGAGTTAATAAAAAAGCTTCCAGTTTTGATGTAAGAGGTAGGAAAGGGTTTAAGACTACCAAATGAGATTTTAACTATGCTAAATCGAAAATATGAAGGTATTGTGACTATAATAAGTATTGGGTTCAATATTCTAATGAGTGCCATTATATCTACGTCTTTTAAAGATGGGTTTGAGTTTGATTGGTATTTCTTTCTCCTATTTGCCGTTGTTCTGACATTTGTATCAAATGCAATAAAGAATTATTTTTATGGGCGTGAGTTTCAAGTATATTTGTCGACAGTAAAGGCATCTGACTCACAAGCGAGCAGGATTGTTGGAGTAATCTTTGCAATATTCTTTTATCTGTTCTTTTTGTATATAGGTTTTTTTGGGGAGTGATGATTAGTTGAAATTATTTATAAGCTTGTTATTAATACATTCAATAATTTTTATTTACTTTGGGTTTACGTTTAATAGCATTATAAGTGTGCTGTTATGGGCTTATGCCTCATATAAACTTATTATGTATTTTCTCAAAGACTGGAAGAAAGATACGACAGAAGATGGTGATGATAGGCCTTGGTTTATTAGATGGGGAGATACGTTTAATATGGTTTTGGGTTATTTTTTGGTGCTGGTACTTGTTAGAAGCCTGCTGTTTTAGGTTGGCTTTGATTGCATCAACTGATATCTCGCTAGGATCTAAAATAGCGAGTTGGTATAGTATTTCTAGTATTATTTTGTAGCCAGTATTATTTAGCTACATAAATACTTCGAGTTATGTCGTAAGGGGTACTATAGGGGTATTATTATTAAATCTCATAAAACGCGCACAAAAGAAAAAGGCTCCCAATTGCTTGGAAGCCTTTTAATATATGGTACCCGGAGCCGGACTTGAACCGGCACGCTATTGCTAGCGAGGGATTTTAAATCCCTTGTGTCTACCAATTTCACCACCCGGGCAAAACTTTTTTAATTAAGCTGCTTAGTGTTGCTAGCAACTTATTTAGTGCGCGTATATTATCATAAAATTAATATTCGTCAACACTTTTTTTCTTTAACTTATTAAAAGTTTTAGAAACAAAATTGGAGGCTGAGGTCGGAATCGAACCGGCGTCCACGGATTTGCAATCCGCTGCATAACCACTCTGCCACCCAGCCATTTGAGGTGACCTATAATACCAAAAAAAAATTAAAATACAAGGGTCACTTGAGAGTATTTTGAAAATATTCGCATTTTCCGATACTTTTTAGTGATTTAGAGGCCTCTCTCCACTAAAAAAGCATATTTAGTACGCTTTGAGACATTACCAAATATGCTTTTATATTGACTTAAAATCAAGTCATTATCGCTAATGAACAATTGCTATTGAGCAGTTATACAATACTTTTGTTCGCAGCTTTCGCTTTTTTTACATCGCGATAAGTTGCCGTACAGATGAGTATCAATACAGCTAAGGTGATTGCCGGCCAAATTAAAATATACAAGCCATAAGCAAATGCACTCATAATATACTCCTTATTGTTTGATCCATTTATTTATTATTAATGATGATAAGGCTTAACTACTATCTAAGCACAACAGTGGACGTATTTAAAGCTGCGCTTAGTTAGCGTTAAGCACCTAATTAGGCTTTTGGTTGTGCTTGAGCACTATTCGCCTTGCCTTGCGGTTTATCATAACTACCCACACGCTCTTTGATTAGCTCAAAGTCAAAGCGCTCATTGCTTATTAGGCTTAATGCTATACAAACAATAGTACTGACACCGTAAGCAGTTAATGACGATAGTATTACTTCATAATCACGTAAGAAGCCGGTTGCATAGACTAGCATTAGCACTAAGGTGATTAAGGCTGCGGTCAGGCCCAGCTTACGGCCGAAGAATCCAAATACCATTAAGCCAATCACAACGGCAGCACCGACACTAGCAAAGACTTCAAACATCAGGGCGATACCACCCTCGATAGGCAGCAGCTCAAAACGGGCGATACAGAAGAAGATCAGTGCGACGATTACCGAAGCGGTGAAAGCTAGATTAGTGACACGATCCCAGAAAACACTAGCGATAACTGGGAATACCACCGCACCCCATAAGGCACCAACAAAGACCAGCATTACTAAAATATCAAGCTTTAAGCTTGCGAAGATTAGACCAAGTGCCGTAGCAATAATCATGGTGGCACGGCCAACAATCAACATCTTTTTTGGATCTGGGTTGTCTTTGGCAATATTTTTACCATAGACATCCGCCATCATAATGGTGGATAGGGCTGATAAGTCCGAGTCTGCCGTTGAGGACAGAGAGCCAATTACTAAGATAAAGAATAGAGCAATAAACACTGGGTGTAGGTAGGTGCTTACCATCTGCGGGATAATATTATTCATATCTCCATCAAGAGGCTGGATACCTACAGTTAATGCCATTAAACCAATCATACCAAGACCAATCACGATACCGGCGTAACCTACGGTAGCGGTAACGAAAGTAGCTTTAATTTTGGTCTTATCAATGGCGAATAAACGCTGGGTAATGGTTTGGTTACCAATAGCATAGGCCAATACCGCTACGAAGTAGGGGGCGCCTTGTTGCAAAAAGGCTTCTGATGAGAAGAAGTCCTGTTGCTGCGGGGTCAAGTTTGGTAGGCCATCAACCATGGCTTGTGGACCACCCATAGCAAATAGTACGGCAGGAATAATGACCACACCGATGGCCATTAGTGCCACCAATTGTGCAAAGTCGGTAAATACTGAAGCGCGGAAACCTGAAGTTAAGGTATAGCTTAAGACGCCAACAGCTGCAATAATCACCCCTGTTTGGAACGATAGGGGTGAAAGTACCGAAACCAGAGCACCAGCGGCGGTGAAGTTGACCATCAAGCTAATTAAACTACCCATGAGGTTTGAGACTGCTAAGATTAATTGGCTTGAGGATCCATGCCGTGCGTTAATTAATTCACCCAAGGTGTGACCGTTTGGTGCTAACTGGCGAAAGCGCATGCCAAAAGGATAAATAAATAAAATCATCAATGCGCCCCAGAATCCATAATGGATAGGGCCTGATAGGCCATATTTATAGCCTGATGTCGCCGCTGCATAAAAGGAGGCAGCCCAAATCCAGGTGGCGGTCATACTGGCAGCACCCATACCAAAGCCGACTCCGTGTCCGGCGACCATAAAACCTGAGGTGCTTTCTTTGTCCTTCTTAATAAGTAATGAGAGTAAGTAGGTACCCCCATAAAAAACCAGCATCATAATAATGATTGCCCAGGCTGAAAACTGAAACAGTTCTTGAGTTTGCAAACCATTCTCCTTAAACAAATTAGGGGAAAGGATGACAGTCTTATTATTTAACAGTAACTATCTGAACCATCCTTAGTTGTTTTGTTCTCATAAAAATATGCAAAACATATTAGTCATTCATAACCAACTTCAAATCCTGCTTAGTTGTCGTTCTAAAGGGTGAGCAAATCCATTTGTCAAAGGACAGCTTTGACAAAATTTAAGCGGCAAAAAGCATCGTAAAAAAATACGCCGCTAGGCTGAATAACACTCTTTCTCTAAAACACTTGATGAGCTGACGTTAAAACTTGTCGTCTTAATAACTTATCGTCTAAATAGTCAGCAAATGCTAATTTAACTTCTGTTTTGATTGTTGTTGGTTGTGAAGTCGCTTGTGAGCGGGCGAACAAAATCAAATGTCAAAAGATAAAAACATTGGATACGTATCGAACGTACTGCAGGTTTTTATAGTTTATTTGTCTAGCCATAAAATAAACTGACACCGAGCAGCGCACTGAGCCAAGATGGTGCAGTGTGTTCGTACCTTTTTGACAACATCGCCGTTGATTTGAGGCGGCATTTGATTGGTTAATCGAGCCAATTCATCTCAACGAGATGTATAGGGGTTAGAGTTAATACTGAGGTGTTGCGTTAAGCCCTCTATGACTCTAACCAATTGCTGTACAGCTACTTTTTCACGCTTTGTTTAGAAGCTTTGTTCAAAAAATAGACAGCAATAATTGCGAAACATAGAGTAACGTAATCGCTGATCAATTTCAAATATTCTCAAAAGAAATCATAACAAAGGTAACTATTGATAAAATTTTATGGGTGAACTGGTTTTATAGATAAACCATAAGATGAGCTAGAATTTGTATAAAGACCCAAAAAATACGGGCTAAATGACAGATAAGTCATAGCGCACAACAAAAGTGACTCGGAATATATAGTCGCCATAGGTTACAATATTGCCAATAAAGAAATCCCTAAGCGAAATCGCTTAAAAATTAGTAATCCCTCACAGTGAGAAAAGATGGAGCCAGATATGACTGAAGCCACTGCAACACGCCTTGATGGTAGAGCGTTAGCAAAACAAATTGAAACCGATTTAAGCCAACGCGTGGCTGCCCTTATTGAGAAAACAGGCCGCACGCCTATTTTAGCGACTATCTTAGTCGGCGATGACCCTGCTTCTGCCACTTACGTGCGCATGAAAGGCAATGCTTGTAAGCGTGTCGGTATGGAATCTATCAAAGTTGAGATGCCAGCTAGCACCACCACAGAAGAGCTGTTGGCAAAAATTGATGAGCTAAATAATAACCCAGATGTTCACGGCATCTTGTTACAGCATCCAGTACCAGAGCAAATTGATGAGCGTGCTTGCTTTGACGCTATTGATTTAGCAAAGGATGTGGACGGTGTGACCTCATTAGGCTTCGGTCGTATGAGCATGGGTGAGCCTGCTTATGGCTCATGTACACCGCAAGGTATCATGTACTTGCTTGAGCACAATGGCATTGAATTTGCAGGTAAGCATGCAGTAGTGGTGGGCCGCAGTGCCATTTTGGGTAAACCAATGGCACAAATGCTATTGAACGCTAACTGCACAGTGACCACTTGTCACTCACGCACTCAAAACCTTGCTGAGCACGTTGGCCGTGCAGACATCATTGTTGGGGCGGTAGGTGTACCAGAGCTGATCAAAAAAGACTGGATTAAGCCAGGCGCTATCGTTGTTGATGCCGGCTTCCATCCCACTGATGACGGCGGAGTGGGCGACATCGAACTAAAAGGTATCGAGTCAATTGCAGCGGCTTATACCCCAGTACCGGGCGGGGTAGGACCAATGACGATTAATACTTTGATTCGTCAGACGGTAGAAGCCGCTGAAAAAGCAGCTCGTTAAGATATTAAAAAGTAATCACACCTTAAAATTGTCGTAAATTAATTTAAGGAGGCAGGTATGCAAATATCCTGCCTCCCCAGTCCCCAGACTATCTAAGTTAACGGAGTATTGCTAATGAGTTCTCATCACCCAAATAATAGCTGGCAAGCAAAGGCACAGGCATTTGGGATGCTTATGATTGATATCAGTCATTATTTAGCATTGTTAGTGATAGGACTGGTGGTAATTTGGGCAGGGGGTGCTGAGTTTATTAGTATTGTCCAAGCTGGCAAAGCGGAGCTTAAAGACATCCTTATGTTGTTTATTTATCTTGAGCTGTTGGCCATGATAGGGATTTATTTTAAAACCCATAGACTGCCGGTACAGTTTTTGATTTATATTGCTATTACTGCCTTGTCACGACACTTGGTAGTAGATGTGCAAGCGGTTTCCGAAGATTTTCACTTATGGTTATTAATAACCACCACTTTTTCTATCTTTATTCTCAGTATCGCTATCTTTATATTAACGTGGACGGCAAGCAAGTTTGGTCGTCCAGAAGATAATTTATTACGCGAGGACAGCTCTCAGCAGCACAGCTTGCAGGAACATAGTGCTAAAAAAAACAGTACTGACATTAATCAGGATAATAATAGCCACATAACTAGTATTAAAACTGACCCTAGCGAAAAGTAGTCGCAATCAAAATTAATATCAATAAATATCAATTAATAGTAGTTGGGCCAAGCACACGCCATTGGCAGTGTCTATAACCAGCCTGACTTACGGAATTGACGATATAACACCACACAAGTGGTTAAAATCACGGCTAACACCACAAAGTAAGAATATTCATAATGTAGCTCTGGCATAAAGTCGAAGTTCATGCCATATATTCCCGCCACTGCTGTCGGTACCGCCAAGATACCGGCCCAAGCAGCCAATTTTCGTACCACCTCGTTCTGTCCCATATTGACCATCGCCATATAGGTATCCATCGCCACACTGAGCATCTCATTTAAGCCATTAACCGCATCAATAGCGCGTAAAAGATGGTCATTTACATCGCGAAAATAAGGTTTAGCTATGCTGGGAAAAGTAGAGACCAGCTCGTTTTTTTTGTGATTGATAAAGAAGTTGCAAATGTCTTGCACCGGCATCATTACCGCTCGCATGTGCACCAGCTGTGATTTTAAGATATATAAACTCTGTAGAATCTCCTTACTGAATTTATAAGAAAAAATATTACGCTCTTGCTCTTTTAAATACTCACCTAGGCTGTCGATGATAGGCAAATAGCTGTCGACCACGTAGTCTAATACTGCGTGTAGTACAAAGACTGGGCCCATAGACATTTTTTCTGGGCGTCGATGGCAGTAAGCCCGAACTGGGGCATAAGAGTTGGAGGCTCCAGTGCGAATGGTAATAATATAATTATTGCCCATAAACATTGAGGTAGTACCATAGTGAATATTATTTTGGGCCAAATAAGCCGTACGGACCACTACGAATAAAGAGTCGTTACCATAGGACTCGATTTTAGCGCGTTGACTCTCATTAAAAGCGTCCTCTAAAGCCAGCTCGTGAATATCAAAAGCTTTTTGTACCGCCTCGATGGTCTCAATGCTAGGATCATACAGTCCAAGCCAGATAAACTCCCCTTTATTAGTTAGAGTTCTGCTCACCTCGTCTAAGTCTATTTTTTCAACAAACTCACCTGTTTTACGAGAGTAAACGCAGCAGTTAACAATCTCGTTAATCCCCGATCGTTCAAAATCCTCTACTCGCTCTGCATCAGGATCATAGACCGGCATAGTGGGCGACATAAAGGACAGAGCTTGTTGCTCTTCTTTTATTCTTATATCGGGCATAGTTAACTCTCATGACTTTGGTAAATGAGGAGGTGCTAAGGTGTTAAGGGCGAATGGCTATAATGTTTACTGACAGCACTGCATTCTAAAGACGCCTTTATTATAAAGCGTATTTATTTAGAGTTTCTATATCGACCAACTCTAGTAGGCTTTCGTGACAGGCTTCAAGCTTAATCCTTGGAGCCATATCATGGTCTAGGGCGTCTAACCAGCGTAGGGCGCAGATGCACCAATAGTCGCCTGGCTTCAATCCTGGAAAGCCAAACTCAGGAACCGGAGTGATTAAGTCATTGCCAGTCTTGGCAGAGAAGCTTAAAAATTCGCTGGTCATTTTGGCACAGACGGTATGTTGTCCAATGTCGTGCGGACCGGTATGGCAAAATCCGTTACGATAATATCCAGTGATGGGGTCAAAACAACAGCTGGCCAAAGCAGTGCCCAGAACATTTCTTTGGTTTAATTTAGGGTCAGGATGATGGCTAGACATAGTTAGGTATCTCTTTAAGATAAGATTTTAAGATCAGTTGGCTCTATAACTCGGTCTGGCTGACAAAATATCAAGTCCGATAAGGCAACAGCACACTGTGCCCACCTATACCTTATATTGAGATTAGCGTAACCGAGCAGGGTAGGGTAGTATTTAAGTAGAATAATATTTAAACCGATAATATTTAAATAGATAGTATTTAAATAGATAGTATCTAAACCGATAGTATCTAAACCTTGGTTAAGCGATAAAATTAAACCAAATAGTAACATATTCATGGCGGAGATAGTCGGGTCGATAGCTATAATAAGCAAGCTGAAACTCATTGTTTGTTAATAAATTCTTGGTGTAGAGTGTTAACTTCAGTTGGAAGCTGAATGGCTTTTTAATTTAAAAAGTTCTAGAGCAATATTTTTTAGCTGCAAGAGGTTAATAAAAGGCTAAGTAGTGGGCCAAGCTGTAATTAATGAAATGAGTTTCGAGTTTTATCATGGGTTTCTCTAGGCGAAAGCGGTTAGCTATGCTAGACTTAAAGTCACAAATTAATTGGCTTATTGAGTGTCGAATTTAACCATGACCGGATAAAGTCGTGTTAAAATGGCGTTAAAGCCTTGAATCTTACTGTCAATATATCGGCAATTAAGATGCCTTTGGCCTTATCAGGCAAGTTGTTATAGCTTTTGTACGAAATCTAAAAGATGACATACAAAACAGGGCTTAAAAGAATTTAATAATTCACAGCAAAACGGTGTACGCCGTTTAATGGTGTGCTCAGCCAAAATGTACAGAGTGCCAAAGCCACTGTTATTCATGGCTTTGCTTGTACAAGGTTAATTTTTCAAAACTATATATTCTTAAAATATCGATTACTAATACTACACTTTAACTAACGATTTGGTGATGGCGAACCGGCTTGAGTAATGAGTATCGCCTCCAAACAAGGATTACTTGTGTCTGATAGTTCTATAACCTCCAGTAAAAATAAAAGCCAGTCTTCAGATAAACTAGCCCCAGTAGCAGATGTTGATAACATCTGGCTGTTACCAGATGGGGTGAGTGACTTATTTTCTGAAGAGGCACAAAAGCAAGAGTGGCTACGTTATAGGTTAACCCGACTGTTAGTAAGTCGGGGTTATGAGCTTATTTGCCCACCAATGATTGAATTTACCGAATCATTATTAGGCAACGCTTCAGAAGACCTAAAACGTCAAACTTTTAAAATTATTGATCAGTTGTCAGGTCGTCTTATGGGGGTACGTGCTGATATTACCCCGCAAATCCTACGTATCGATGCGCACCTAAATAAAATGGGTAAGGCCAATAAAATTGCCCGTTATTGTTATGCTGGTCATGTTATTCGTACTCTACCAGATGGTCTGTTTGGCTCACGTACGCCCTTGCAGTTGGGTGCGGAGATATTCGGTAGCGACAGTTTTGACGCAGATATCGAATTGATTGATGTGCTTTACTGCCTAATCGACAATCTAGATCTAAAGAAACACTTACACATAGATATCGGTCACGTGGCTATTTTTGCTCGCCTAAAAGAGCTGGCAGGATTATCAGATAATGACGCCTCGGTATTGATGAATTTATATGCCAATAAGGCTTTACCTGAGCTGAAGCAGGTCTGTGAAGAGCTACCGATGGGCAGTGATTTTTATCATTTAGCTGTTTATGGTCATGACATGACTGCCTTAAAAGAAGCCTTATCAGATACGGCCACCAAGGACGCTGCTATTATCAAAGCAGTGGGCGAAGTTCAGACTATGGTTCGTCATATCAAAGACACTTATCAAAGTAATGTTAGTGTTGATATCACCGAATTGGGGTATCACTACCACACAGGTATTGTCTTTAATGCTTACTTTGAAAATGAGTCACAAGCGGTGGTTCGTGGCGGCCGCTTTAATGGGGAGAGCTTTGACGCAGCAAGTAATGCCCCAACGGCTATTGCCCAAGAGTTGCCCTCACGTAGCGCCACTGGGTTTAGCTTAGAGGTTACCCGTTTACAGCGTTTTATTACTCTAAATGAGTCGAAGCTGGTATTGGTAAGTTTTGCAGATATGCAAGGCGTGCGTAATGATGACAATACTAAGCTTGAAAAAGATTTAGTCAATAAGATTTCAGAGTTACGTGATTTAGGTCATCGAGTGGTACGTCCTTTAAGTGATGATGATGTTCCTAATAATGTGACACACAAATTAATTTTAGAAGATGGTGAGTGGGTCTTAAGAGCAGTTTAAACTTTGGTTGAAGACTGGTTTTTTGTCTCAAAATAACTGCGCCACAATGACGCAATTTAATTTTTACAGTTCAATACGAGTGGTTAAGGATTTGTTATGGGAAAGAATGTTGTAGTACTTGGTAGCCAATGGGGTGATGAAGGTAAAGGCAAGATTGTTGACTTGCTAACCGAAAAAGCTTCTGCAGTAGCACGCTTCCAAGGCGGTCACAATGCGGGTCACACATTGGTAGTAGATGGCAAAAAAACAGTTCTACACTTAATTCCATCAGGTATCTTACGCGATGACGTGACTTGCTTCATCGGTAACGGTGTGGTGTTATCACCAGAAGCCTTACTAAAAGAGATGAAAGAGCTTGAGAGCAATAATGTGCCAGTTCGTGAGCGTTTAAGAATCTCACCAAACTGTCCATTAATTCTTCCTTACCACATCGCTTTAGACCAAGCGCGTGAAGCAAAACGTGGCACTGGTAAAATCGGTACTACCGGTCGTGGTATTGGTCCAGCTTATGAGGATAAAGTTGCTCGCCGTGCTATCAAGCTTGCAGACTTATTCCGTAATGATTTAGAAGAAAAACTACGTAACTTAATTGAATACCATAACTTCCAACTAACTCAATACTACAAAGTTGACGCAATTGACTTTGACGAAACTTATGCTTTATGCCAACAGTGGCGCGATGAGCTAAAAGACCTGGTATGTGATGTAACTGAAGAGCTAAACCAATTACGTCTTGCTGGCAAAAACTTAATGTTTGAAGGGGCTCAAGGTACTTTACTTGATATCGATCATGGTACTTATCCATTTGTTACCAGCTCAAGCGTTACTGCCGGTGGTGTATCAACAGGTACCGGTATTGGTCCTTTATACCTAGACTATGTATTAGGTATCACTAAAGCGTATACCACACGTGTGGGTAGCGGTCCATTCCCAACGGAACTGTTTGACGATGTGGGTGCTCACCTAGCCAAAGTAGGTCATGAGTTTGGCGCAACTACCGGTCGTGCGCGTCGCTGTGGTTGGTTTGATGCCGAAGCACTTCGCCGTGCGGTGGTATTAAACTCACTGTCAGGTATCTGCTTAACTAAGCTTGACGTATTAGATGGCTTAGATGAAATCCGTATTGGTGTTGGCTATGACATTCCTGAATCTGAGGTTGCGGCTGCCCATGACGGCGAGTTCTACGAAACTGTAACGCCTAAGTATGAAACCCTACCAGGCTGGAAAGGTTCAACGGTTGGTATCACTAAATACGAAGACTTACCAGAGGAAGCCAAAGCTTACATCAAGCGTATCGAGCAATTAATCGATTGCCCAGTAGATATCATCTCTACCGGTCCTGATCGTGATGAGACTATCGTATTACGCGATCCGTATGATGCGTAATTTATCGAAGATTACTCGATAATCGAAACAGATAGACTGTTAAGAGCCCTATGTTATGAAAGTAACGTAGGGTTCTTTGTTATATTGAATGGAAATTAATAAGACATTTTGCAGTGACCATAGACTGATAAGACTTAAATAAGAAACAAGTCATAGAAAATATAGCTTTTAGAATAAATAATACAATTATAGGTTAGAGATGCAGCAATTATATTTAGAAGATATCAAGGTCGGTGACAGATGGACAAGCCGTACTGAAACAATAAGTATAGAAGAAATAAAAGAGTTTGCGGCAAGTTATGATCCACAGCCTTATCATATGGATGAGACAAGAGCCAAAGATACTTTTTTCGGTCAATTGGTAGCGAGTGGTTGGCAAACCGCCGGTATTACCATGCGCTTAATGGTAGAGTCTATCCCGATGGCAAGCGGATTAATAGGCGCAAGTGCCCAGATTAAATGGCCTACACCTACCTATCCTGATGATACGCTACGTATTGAAGCTGAGGTCATTGAGATTAAAGAGTCAAAGTCTAAGTCGGACCGCGGTATAGTGACGGTGGAAGTCAAAACCTTGAATCAGTACAATGAAGTGGTACAGTTGTTTATCTGCAACATGCTAACGTTGAGTCGTTCTTCTGGGATACCACCACTAAATAATGAGCGTTTATTAGGCAATCAAAAATAACCATGTTACACCTTACCTTTTTGGGCACATCAGCTGGCGTACCGACTAAGAAGCGTAATGTCACAGCGCTGGCTATTGAGTGCCTAAATCCTTTTGGTTCTGCGGGCAACCCCGCTGGTAAGAAAAATAAGCCTTGGGTTTTGGTTGATTGTGGAGAGGCGACTCAGCATCAGTTACTACAGACCAAAATTAGCAGCCATCAGCTAGCGGTGATTTGTATTACCCATGTGCATGGGGATCATTGTTATGGTTTGCCAGGGCTTCTCGCTAGTATGGCCATGTCAGGGCGTAAGGACTCATTAACCATTATTGCGCCTCAGGCTATTAAGCAGTTTATAGAGGCAGTTAAGGCAACCACTGAGCTGTATTTTCCCTTTGAGATTGAATTTATCAGCATTGAAAGCTTATTGGAGTCCAGACAGGAGTCACAGTCAAGTACTGTGTCGGTAAAATTATCGACCACGCATCAGCTGGATATTGAGATTATTAAGTTATCGCATCGGGTAGAATCGTACGCTTTTAAAATTACCCAAACTGTGCAGACCATAAAGCTGGATACTGAAAAGCTTAAAGCGGAGGGTATTGAGCCTACTGCTGCGTGGGGTAGGCTGCAAGCCGGGGAAGATGTGACTTTGCCCGATGGCAGTCAACTGAAATCATTGAGTTATACACAGCGAGTGGCTCAGGTACTAAAGGTGATTGTGGCGGGTGATAACGATAATCCACAGCTGCTTAATGAAGCGGCTAAAGATGTAGATTTATTGGTGCATGAAGCCACTTATACTCAAGCGGTATTGGATAAAATAATGACACGTGAAGATGCCTTTGATCCAATGCATACCCCTGCCATGCGGATTGCGAGCTTTGCGCAGTCGGCCAAATTAAATAACTTAATACTGACTCACTTTAGCGCTCGTTATCAGCCTTATGATGACCCTGAATCGAAGACACCGAACATGGCTGATATCCGCTTAGAGGTGGAGCAGTATTATGATGGGAATTTGTGGCTGGCTCGAGACTTTATGCGCTTTGAGGTGAGTCATAAAGCTGTGCGGCAGTTACCAAACTAGCTATCTTGGTTTAATAACTGCTGACCCACCCAGTGTCTGGCAAACTGATATGCCACACGGCCTGAGCGGCCACCACGGCTTGAGGACCAAAGCAGGGCTTCGTGACGTATCTTATCACTCCACTCAATACCTTCAGCTTGCAGATAATGGGCAACGATATTGAGATAAGTCTCTTGGTTCATTGGATAGAACGACAGCCAAAGTCCAAAACGGTCCGATAATGACACCGTTTCATCAATGGTCTCGTAAGGGTTGACCTCATCGGTCTGACCATCGTAGATGTTAACGTTGTCTTTCATTAGCTGAGGCAATAAATGACGACGGTTACTGGTGGCATAGACCAGAAGCTTATCTTGCTCTGAGTCCAGTGCTCCATCTAGTACACTTTTTAGGGTGCGGTAGTTCTCATCTTGACCATTAAAAGCCAAGTCATCGCAATAGACGATATAGCGACAACTGGTGTCTTCTGGCAACTCATTAATAGCGTCTCGAATCTTATCAAGCATTTGCAGATCATCACGCGATACCTCAATCATGCGTAGACCTTGGTCTTTAAATTCGTTCAATAATGCTCGGATGATAGAGGATTTCCCCGCCCCTCGAGTGCCTGTCATTAACACATGGTTGGCAGGATAACCGGCCAAAAACTGCTTGGTATTTTGGACTATTTTTTGTTTTTGAGTATCTATACCTATCAGGTCGTCAAGCGCCAAAGCGGAGCTAACCTTAATAGGCTCGAGCCTGCCTTTGATGCCACCAACCCAGCGATAGGCGAGTTGACTAGGGTCGATTTTAAGAGGAGGGGTGATGTTTTGTTTTAGGAACTCAGCCAATAAGTGAGCTAAATGATCATCTAAGGTAAGCGTATTTACAGAATTTGCCATGCTGACTCAGCCCCATCAGGTTATGATTATAAATAAGAAACAATAGAGTCAAAAATAGTGCCAGTAAAGCCCAGTGAATGCAAGCCATAGCCTGCTTTATGACTCTTAACTTAACTCTTTATTCAATACTGACTACTAATCTGTCTTTAACTAATCACCCTTAAATGTGACAACTATGTCTAATCAGCAACATACAACGCAAAGTGCTAGGCAAGATACTAGGCAAGACGTTAAGCACAAAATGATAACGCAGCGGGTTGACTCTCAGCTTGTCCAGCAAGGTTATACTTCATGTAAAGCACTGCGTTTGAGCTATGAGGTAAATGAGCTGAATAAAGCTAGTTATCAGGGCATTACTAGGGCAGAGCATGAGAATATTGAATATATCATTAAGTGGCAGTTGCAGCCAACAGCTACAAGCTATAACACAAGCTTAGATGCTGAAATCGCCAATATAAAGCAGCTTCAACAACAGGGTCGGCGTCAATGCCAAGCATCGTATCCAGAATTAATACAATATCAGTTTATAACAACGAGCATCATTGATATACAGGATGAGCAGTGGCAGCTAACTGGCTTGGTAATGCCTTATCTTTATCTAGGCAGTCTCAAGCACTACCTGCGTGTCAATATATTGTCTAAGCCACAAAAGCTACAGTTAGCACTTGCCTTGGCTGAGTGTGTGCAGCAGATACACCAAATAGGCTGGGTACATGGAGATATTAAGCCCAGTAACTTTCTTTTGACCTCATCACAGGTGTATTTAAATGATTGGGCTTGTGCACAGCCGCAGTTTAAAGATATTGACGTAAATGAAATCAAGACAAACTCTAAAGTTCAGGGTACACCCGCTTATTTAGCACCAGAATGCTGGCAGGGGGAGCCGGTAACAGTGCAAAGTGATTTATATGCTTTTGGAGTAACCTTGTTTGAATTATTGGTAGGGGAGAAGCCTTATCAGTTACATAATAAGGAGGCAGATAAACAAATGCTTTCTTCGCAATGGGCAAGATTGCACTGCCAACAGCCGATACCTTTATTACCCGAGCAGTGGTCTTGGCTACAACCTGTCATAGATAAACTATTGGCAAAACGAACGGAAAATAGATTTGAAACCATGCAACAAGTTATTAAGTTGCTACAAGTGATTGATTAAACGGATGGGCCTAAATAATAGTTAGGTAGGCGGTAAAGAAAGATAATAAAAAAAGAGATAGGAAGATAATTTTACAAATAATAAAAACCATACAAGCAATAAAAAACCCGCCATAAGCGGGTTTTTATTTAATAGAATTTGGTTGAGAGTAACTAACCGCATAAAATGGTGGGGATGGAGAGACTCGAACTCTCACACCTCTCGGCGCCAGAACCTAAATCTGGTGCGTCTACCAATTCCGCCACATCCCCATTTTGATTTACACATTCAATTGATGTGTACTGGGCTAGTGCTTCTCAGTGGTTGACTATTATATAGTAATTAATTAACTACGCAAGTGCTTTTTTTAGACATTAAGGTCTAAATACTAAAAATTGAAATCTAGACAATAAAAAACCCACAAATTAGTGGGTTTTAATATTTGGTTGAGAGTAACTAACCGCATAAAATGGTGGGGATGGAGAGACTCGAACTCTCACACCTCTCGGCGCCAGAACCTAAATCTGGTGCGTCTACCAATTCCGCCACATCCCCATTCTAATCTACACATTCAATCGATGTGTACTGGGCTAGTGCTTCTCAGTGGTTGGGTATTATATAGATTTTAAATCAATTGGCAAGCCCTTTTTTTAAATTTTTCTCTTTTTTTATCAATATTAGTCGAATTGAAGCGATTTTGACTTAAAAAATCCCTTACCAGCGGTCATGCAATGTTGATTGATAGTCGTTAAGCCATTAAGTATCTAAGTCGTAAAAGTACTTTGAGCACGTCAAAGCAGATTAAGAGGAACGACTGCTTTCGGTAATACCTAGTAATTTTATCTTACGCGTTAAAGTATTACGCCCCCAACCTAGCAAGTCAGCAGCTTCTCCTTTCCGGCCCTTGGTGTGTTCTAGAGCCACTGTGATCAATACTTTTTCAAATTCGGGGGTAGCCAGTTGTAAAATCTCTGTTTCACCTTGGTTTAATGCAGTAGTGGCCCAAGTTTGCAGCTGACTTTTCCAGTCCAAAGGGCGATTATGAGTGTGTGCTCCAGCAGTTAAATTACCAGTAGCTAAATTAGCTGCTGATAGGCTGCTAGAGACATCCGAGTTTGAGGCTAGAGGCTCACTGGCCGGTGTGGTATTTTGATTTACCGCGGGCAGTATTAAGGGGTTATTGTCAGCGTCATGAGACGGTAATTGTTGAGCTGATAACTGCTGCTGATCTGTGAGATATCTTTGAGCAAATTCAGTAAGATCAGGAGGTAAATCCTCAATACCCAATATTTCACCTGTTGCCATTACTGTGATCCAGCGGCAGGCGTTTTCTAACTGACGCACGTTGCCTGGCCAATCAAAGGCTTGCATGATGTGTAAAGCTTCTGGCGATAGTTGCTTCTTATCGGTATTCATCTCGGTAGCTGCTTTACTCATAAAGAATTCTATCAGCTCAGGAATATCATCAGCACGGGCACGTAGTGGGGGCAAAGGTAGGCGAATTACATTGAGTCGATAAAATAAATCTTCACGGAATTTACCTTCCTTGACCAACTGCTCTAGATTTTGATGGGTAGCGGCAATAATGCGCACATCTACTTTAATGGGCTTTTGGCCACCCACCCGGAAAAACTCACCATTGGCCAGCACTCGCAGCAGACGGGTTTGGGTGCTAAAGGGCATATCACCGATTTCATCTAAGAATAAGGTGCCGCCATTGGCCTGCTCAAAGCGACCCTGACGCTGAGTAGTAGCCCCAGTAAATGCCCCTTTTTCATGACCAAAAAGCTCAGACTCTATTAACTCATGAGGAATGGCAGCCATGTTTAAGGCAATAAAAGGTTTTTTTTGGCGTGGAGAGTTTTGGTGTAAAGCACCCGCCACAAGCTCTTTACCGGTACCAGACTCACCCGTAATCAATACCGTAATTGGCGAGGAGGCGAGTCGTCCTATGGCTCGAAACACAGTCTGCATTGCAGGGGATTGACCAATAATAGGACTGGATTGCACCCCTTCAGGTTTGGAAGGTCTTGTGGCAGTGGTTTTTGGAGCTTTGGTGGAAGCAGAATCAGAAGTCGGTGGCTCAGGGATTGCCGACTCATCAGCTGCGGGTACAGAGACAGCAACAGGCTTGTTCTCTGATTTGTGTGTTGAGGCTTTGGGATTGGTATTGATGGCTTTTTTGACAATTGTGACGGCGTGATCCAAGTCAAAAGGCTTGGGTAAATATTCAAATGCGCCCGTATCATAGCTGTCCACTGCCGACTTTAGGTCAGAGTGAGCGGTCATAATGATAACGGGTAACCCTGGAAAGTTCTTGTTCATCCATTGGCTAAAAGACAGCCCATCCATCAACGGCATGCGAATGTCAGTTAAGATCACATCGGGCAAATTGGCTTGATTTTGATGGTTATTTAGTATGTCATTTAGCTTGGCCCAAGCGCCTTTAGCATTACTAAAAGCTTGTACTTCAAGTCCAGCATCATTAAAAGTATCTTCTAAGATTAATCTTAGTGCAGGATCATCATCGATTAGCCACAGGCTGTGTTTAATTATCATGCTATGTGTTCCATTTTTATGAATGTGGTCCAGTTATAGAAGCTGTTTATATGTATGAGGATGTTTTGGTTTTATATCACGACTATTAATGGGATTGAAGATTGCTTATTTGTAAGGGCAGATAGACATTAAACTGGGTGTCTCCAGGCTGAGAGCTGACCTCAATGGTCCCTTCATGACGGTGTATTATCTCTTGGACTAAGGCCAGTCCCAATCCAGTACCATTAGCTCTACCGGTTACTAACGGAAAAAAGATGCGTTCGATTAAGTCATCAGCAATACCGGCACCATTATCTTGGATACTGACCCGAATGACTTGGCGGTGATGCTGAGCACCGATGGTATATTGATGCTCAATACGAGTAACCACAGTTAATTCAGGTTGGTAATCTGCAGCCAGTAAGGCAGTATCTTGTTCCAACAATGCTTCACAAGCATTATTTGCCAAGTTTAAAAACACCTGAATAAGTTGGTTTTTATCAGCAGTAATCTCCGGCAGCGACAAATCATAATCTCTTTTGATAGTTACCTGTGGGTACTGAGATTGAATCAGCAGTAAGATATGCTCCAAAGGCTCATGTATGTTGACCTCTTGCCACTCTGGCAGTTGGTTTGAGCCGAGCAGCTGTTCGATAAGCTTAGTTAAGCGGTCCGTTTCACTGATAACGATACTGGCATAGGTGGTCAGTTTTTTGGCATCCACTAAGACGGTGTTTTCATTGTCATAAGTGTGGTCAGGAGAGTGTTGAGTTTGCTTAATTAAAAGCTGTGCTGCGCCTCGGATACCTGCTAGTGGGTTTTTTACTTCATGGGCTACAGAGCGAAGCATTTCTCTGGAGACATCATGCTGCTCTTGTAGTCGCTGTTCCTTGTCTAATCGGCTCTGGCGATCTCCTTGCCATATCTCAACTAGGTAGTAGAACTTGCCTTGCTGAATCATCGGAGTCACACTGTAATGCACATACAATGGCTGGGTGATGCCTCTGATATGGCGACTGTATTCGATAAAAGGTTGCAGATACTCTTTAGCGTTATGAAACTGTATTTCTAGCTTGTCTCTTGAGGCTTGCAAACAAGATTTGTTCTCTGAAAGCTGCGTTTCAGACTCTGCAGACGGATTTGAGCTATGCGGCGTATGGCTGTCAGGAGCAACGACTTTGGTTTGACTCATAGTAGGCATTAATAAGTCTAAAATGCTAAGCCCCTCCAAACGTGACTTACTTACTGAAAGCAGCTGCTCAGTTTGGCTGTTAACCCATTGGATGGTCAAATCCTCCGTCACCCAAATGACGCCGGTATATAGGTTTTGTAATAAGGAGACGGCTTGTAACTGCTTCATATGAGATCTTTTTCCAGAGTCAGGACGGCAAGTATAAAGCTGCAAGAATAGTACCAAGCTAGAAAAGGCGCTAAATAAGGGAATGCAGTTTTACTTTTAGGGTAAATTGTCTAGCTCACAAAGTTGCAGAAAATATTTATTCAACAATATGATCTAAAATATGACCTAAATAAGTGCATAAACTAAGGTACTTGGTATATTTTAGTGCATAAAAAGCGAGGAAATGTATTTTTTTACGATTTATTGGTGCTGAATAACAAAATAAGCACTATAAAAGTTAGGATAAGCTATATAAAAGCACATGCTTGAGGCAGGGAAGGGCGGTATTAGGTTTTTATTTGGCTTAATAATGAGATGAAAAACATATGAATAACGCATTGGTGCTAGTATAGCGCTGCTAAAATTCGTACAATGCACATCAAATTTTAGTGTTTACCCACTGCCTCGCAAATCATTCAATCTATCCTCTTTCAATTTTCACTATTCTTAAAAGTATTTGTCTATGCCAAGCAAAAATTCAGCGGACTCCGTTTCTATTTACGTGCCAGGTGCTTCAGCAACCTCGGACACAACCTCTCAAGGTGCTTATCACCATAAAGCCAACCACAATCAAAATCGCAGTGTCGAACAAAGTGGACAGCAAGCCAGTCAGCAGCATACAGCTACAGCTTCTTCCGTTGCCCCAAAAGTGGGCTTCGTCTCGTTAGGATGTCCTAAAGCGCTAGTAGACAGTGAGCGTATCATTACTGAATTAACCCGCGATGGTTATCGTGTGGCCTCAGATTATGAGGGAGCAGATTTGGTGGTGGTGAATACTTGCGGCTTTATTGAGTCAGCGGTACAAGAGTCTTTAGATGCTATCGGTGAAGCAATAAGCCAAAACGGCAAAGTTATTGTGACTGGGTGTCTGGGTAAAGATGCTGAAAAAATCCGTGATATGCATCCCGCTGTGCTCGCAGTAACAGGGGCTCATGCTTATGATGAAGTCATTACCGCAGTGTCAAAGCATGCACCAATGCCGCAAGCAATTAAAGATAAAAAAGCTTATGATCCCAAAATTGATTTAATTGATTTGGCAGGCGTAAAGCTGACCCCAAGTCATTATGCTTACCTAAAAATATCAGAAGGTTGTAACCACCGTTGTACCTTCTGCATTATCCCAAGCTTACGCGGTGACTTGGTTTCTCGTCCTATTGACGAGGTGATGAATGAAGCCATGGCCCTAAAAAAAGCTGGGGTGAAGGAGTTGTTGGTTATTTCTCAGGATACCTCGGCTTACGGTCTAGATTTAAAGTATAAAACCACGTTCTGGAACGGTATGCCGCTGAAATCAAAGTTTTTTGATCTGTGTGAGGCGCTCGCCAAAGTGGGCATCTGGGTACGTCTGCATTATGTATATCCTTATCCGCATGTCGATAAAGTGGTTGAGCTTATGGCGAAGCCAGGCGATCGCGGCGGGTTATTGCCTTATCTAGATATCCCGCTACAACATGCCAGCCCTAGCGTGTTAAAAGCGATGAAGCGTCCTGCACACAGTGAAAACACGTTGGCACGTATCCAAAAATGGCGCGAGATTAACCCTGATATCGTGATTCGCTCAACCTTTGTGGTAGGCTTCCCAGGCGAAACCGAAGAGGATTTTGAATATCTTCTGGACTGGTTGAAGCAAGCGAAGCTTGACCGTGTGGGCTGCTTTACCTATTCAGAAATTGAAGGCGCTGTGGCCAACGATTTACCAAACCCAGTACCTGAGGAAGTAAAGCAGCAGCGCTACGAGCGATTTATGGCGGTGCAGCAACAGATCTCTGAGCAAAAGCTACAAGATAAAGTTGGTAAAACCATGACGGTATTGGTCGATGAGATTGATAACGAAGACTTTATCGCTATTTGTCGCAGTTACGCGGATGCGCCAGAGATTGATGGCCACGTGTACGTCGATGATATTGTACAAAACGGTCAGGTCGCCTTAAAAGTAGGGGATATGATTACTGTAACCATAGATGAAGCTAGCGAATACGACTTATTTGCCTCTTATAATGGCTAACGGCTAGAAGATTTGTTGAGGGATAATGGTTTTGAGAGCAAAGGACGGCCTTAGTATCAAAATAGAACTATAAGCAGATAGCGTTTTTTGGTAAACTTTACCGAATTTAGCTTAATTTTTACTTAGTTTTTTATTTAGCTATTTATTTCATCTTAGCTGTGCTTAATCAGTGGGTCATAATTTATGGTCAAACTAATGAAAGGTTAGCAAGTTTAAGACAGAATAAATTAGTGCAAACAATATAACAAGGTGCCTTATGTCTGATAAAAACCCGCAGTACTCACGTATTTTACTTAAGCTATCTGGAGAAGCCTTAGCTGGCGGTCAAGGTATGGGGATTGATACTTCTGTACTGGACAAGATGAGCCTGTCCATTGCTCATTTATGTGGTTTGGGAGTGCAAGTAGGTATCGTTGTTGGCGGTGGTAACTTATATCGTGGCAGTCAGTTACAAAAAGAGGGGTTGGTAGGCCGAGTAACCGGTGACCAAATGGGGATGCTGGCCACAGTTATGAATGGCTTGGCAATGCGAGATGCTCTAGAGCGCCGTAATATCAATACCCGCTTGATGTCAGCCTTGCCTATCGGTGAAGTTACCGAGAGTTACAGTAGCAGAAATGCTATTCGTTACCTAAAAAATGGCGATGTGTGTATCTTTGTGGCAGGAACAGGTAACCCATTCTTCACGACTGATACAGCTGCTTGTCTACGCGGTATTGAAATTGAGGCTGGCGTTATCCTCAAGGCGACCAAAGTTGATGGCGTTTACGACAAAGACCCAAGTATTCATGATGATGCCAAAAAATATGATGCTTTAACTTTCGATGAAGTATTAGAGCAAAAGCTAGGGGTTATGGACTTAACAGCCATTGCTTTATGTCGTGAACACAATGTTCCTTTACAAGTATTTGATATGAATAAGCCAAACTCACTATTGAATGTAATTATGGGTGAAAATGAAGGCACAAAAGTCTTTCACTAGTGACTCCTACAAGACTAGCTAGACTTATAAAACTGACTAGCCTTATAAAACTGGCTCGACATTTATGCAATTATATTGTCAACCGATTATAAATTGTTAATCGATTATGTATTGTTAACTGATTATAGAGTAAGGAAAAAATTATGATTAATGACATTAAAAAAGACGGCGAAGAACGTATGAAAAAAACACTAGAAGCATTGGAAAATGCTTTTAGTAAAGTACGCACCGGCCGTGCTCATCCAGGTATGTTATCTAGTGTGATGGTAAACTACTATGGTGCAGACACCCCGCTTAACCAAGTGGCCAGTGTTAACGTTGAAGACTCTCGCACTCTATTGGTTCAGCCATTTGAGCGTTCAATGGTGCAAGCGGTAGACAAAGCCATTCGTGAAGCGGACTTGGGCTTAAACCCAATGACTGCTGACGTGATCCGTGTACCTATGCCAGCATTAACTGAAGAGACCCGCCGTGATATGCAGAAGTTAGCGCGTGGTGAAGCCGAAAACAGCCGTGTTTCAGTACGTAATATCCGCCGCGATATGTTAAATGACATAAAAGACTTGGCAAAAGAAAAAGAAATTAGTGAAGATGATGAGCGCCGTGCTAGTGATGATATCCAAAAGCTCACGGACAAATATATCGCTTCTATCGATAGTAAGCTTGAAGCCAAAGAAAAAGAGCTAATGGAAGTATAAGGCTTCTTGTAGGCTTAACAAGCCAATTAAGCAATAAGCCAGTAAGCCATTTCAAGCCTAGCCTGCTGTCCCTCGATATTTTGTATTCAAAAACATGTATTCAAAAACATGTATTCAGAATCATATATTCGGGGCTGGTAGGCTAGGTTTAACTCATAAGGTTTTATTGAGTCTGTATTACAATGTATTTGCAAAAAATACAGACTAATAAAACCAAAACCTACCCAAAACACTAGATAAAGACTATTATGACTGAGCCACAAACCTCAAACGCTTACGATTCCTTGCCTACTCCTTCTGTGTTACCAAAGCACATTGCTATTATTATGGATGGTAATAACCGCTATGCCAAAGCACATGGTATGGCCAAAGGCCAGGGGCACGTTGCTGGTAAAGAATCTCTAGATCCTTTGGTAGAGTATTGTGTGGCAGTAGGCATTGAGGTATTAACTGTTTTTGCTTTCTCCAGTGAGAATTGGCAACGTCCAGCCGATGAGGTGGCGTTACTGATGCGACTGCTTTCTGCTACTATCAGTGAGCAGCTGCCGCGTATGAAAAAGTACAATATTTGTTTGAGATTCATTGGGGATAGAAGTCAGCTAAGTCCAGAATTGCAGCAACAAATGGCCGATGCTGAAGCCGAAACAGCAGAGCATAAGGCAATGACTTTGGTTATTGCTATCAGTTATGGCGGGCAGTGGGACATCGCCAATGCTGCACAACAACTTGCTAAAAAAGTTGAACAAGGTGAGATGAGCGCCGAGCAGTTAACGGTTGAAGCCTTAGATCGTCAAGTTCAGTTAGCGGATTTGGCAGATGTGGATATGCTTATCCGTACCGGTGGTGAGTACCGAATTTCAAACTTCTTATTATGGCAATCAGCCTATGCTGAGCTGTTTTTCACCAATACTTTGTGGCCAGACTTCGCTGCCAAAGAGTTGAATGAGATGATGTTTGAATTCTCACGTCGTCAGCGCCGATTTGGTAAAACCAGTGAACAAGTAGAATCAGAAACCTAACGTTTGCCTTAATTGAGCACGTTTCTTAAAATCAAATAAATAACATAAAAGAGGGTGCCTAGTATGTGGATACGCATTAAGACGGCTTTGATCTTGGTCTTGATTGTGGGGATCGCAATGTTTGCTAGTGATACGCCCTATCTTTTTGTTCCTTTATTGGCCACTGGGGTGGTGATTGCCTCTCATGAGTGGACCAAGTTGATGCCTAAATGGCGCACGCCTTCTTTGTTTGTGGTATTGATGTTAGGCATCACCATGCTAACCTTATTGGTTCCTTTCACTTGGCCGCTATGGTGGGCGGCAGCGGTCGTAATTTGGATTATGGCCCTATCTTGGGTGATTAAATTCCCCACTTCAACCAATTGGTATGGCCAGCGCCTATCTATTATGGGGATGGTCATATTAACTGCAGCCATTAGTGCCATGTTTTTCTTATGGTCACAGTCACCTTGGTGGCTAATGTATGTGTTCTTATTGGTATGGTGTGCAGATAGTGGCGCCTATTTTGTCGGCCGAAAATTTGGCAAACGCAAAATGTCGCCCAATGTGTCTCCTAACAAGAGTATCGAAGGGTTGATTGGTGGCTTAGTCACGGGAATGATAGTGGTATTAGGTATTAGCTTATTTAAGCTACAACTTACCGGTATGCATTTGGTTTTATTTGTTCTGCTGTCTTTGGTGACTATCTTAGCGTCAGTACTGGGTGATTTATTTGAGTCTATGCTGAAGCGTCGCTCAGGTGTCAAAGACTCTGGTACTATTTTACCAGGTCATGGTGGGGTATTAGATCGCATTGACTCCTTATTGTCCGCCACGCCAATTTTTGCTTTGGGTTTTTGGACCTTGCAGTACTTTGGCTTTTTAACGATATAGATTGAACCAATATAGCTTGGAGCAACATAGACTTAAGCTACTTATATTTGTAGAGTTAGCAAAGACTCAACTATTCTCATTATTTTTTTATATAAAAACTAGCAATGGTTTTAAAAGGTAAGTTATGACCCAACGCATCGCTGTCCTCGGCGCCACCGGTTCTATTGGTGACAGTACTTTATCAATATTGGCTGACCATCCCCAGCATTATCAAGTTTATGCCCTATCAGGTCATGGTCGATTAGATAAGCTCTTTGAGCTGTGCCAACAGTTTCGGCCGAGTAGAGTTGCTGTGCCTGAAGACAAGGTAGATGAGTTTGCCGCCCGATTACAGCAAGCCAATATCAGCTGTGATGTGGTAGGGGGGCAAGCCGGTCTAGATGATATCGCAGCAGATACTGAGGTTGATACCGTGGTAGCTGCCATTGTCGGTGCCGCAGGACTGGCTTCAACGTTAACCGCTGCCAAAGCAGGTAAGCGTATTTTGTTAGCCAATAAAGAGGCCTTGGTCATGGCCGGCAGTCTGATGATGCAGGCGGTTCGGGATAATGGGGCTACCTTATTGCCGTTAGACTCTGAGCACAATGCCATATTTCAATGCCTGCCTGCAGAAGTACAGCAAAAAAACACCCATATTCATAACGCTTGCTACGGCATTAGTAAGCTGTGGCTGACGGCTTCTGGCGGACCTTTTTTACACAAAAGCTGGGAGCAGATGCAGGCTGCTAGCGTCAGTGAAGCGGTCAAGCACCCCAACTGGTCTATGGGCCAAAAAATATCAGTAGACTCTGCGACCATGATGAATAAGGGACTAGAACTAATTGAAGCCTGTCACTTATTTGATCTAGACGAGTCACAAATCAAAGTGGTCATTCACCCGCAAAGTATCATTCACTCTATGGTTGAGTACTGTGATGGTAGCTTCTTAGCGCAAATGGGCAGCCCTGATATGCGTACTCCAATTGCTCATGCTTTGGCTTATCCCAACCGTATTAGTGCTGGGGTTAAGTCTTTGGATTTGTATCAGTTATCTGCACTGGAATTTATCAAGCCTGATTTACAGAAGTTTGCCTGTCTGAAATTAGCCAGAGAAGCTATGCAATCTGGTCAGGCAGCAACCATTGCCTTAAACGCGGCCAATGAGGTTGCGGTAGAGGCATTTATAAAAGAGCAAGTTTCATTAACCGATATTGCCTTGATTAATGGCCGAGTATTGGACACTATGCATCAGCAAGATTCTGTTACATCTAATAAAAAGGGTGATACAGATAGCTTCAGTGGTGATATTAAAACCTTAGAGGATATTTTAACCATAGATAAGTTAGCTAGAATCCAAGCCCAACAACAGGTAGCAAAATGTCACAGTTAATGGCATTGGCTCTATTTATCTTAGCTTTTGCGGCTATCTTAGGCCCGTTGATAGCACTGCATGAGTGGGGACACTATATCGTGGCTCGACTGTGCGGGGTTAAGGTGCTGACTTATTCTATCGGCTTTGGTCCTAAACTTGCCAGTTGGAGCAGTAAGAAGACCGGTACCGATTATCGCATTTCCGCTTTACCACTTGGCGGCTATGTGAAGATGCTGGATGAACGAGAAGGGCCAGTGGCTGAAGAAGAGAAGCATTTGGCTTTTAATAATCAGCATCCTTTGAAGAAGATTGCCATTGTTGCCACCGGCCCCTTGATGAATTTCGTCATTGCCATCGCCTTATTTTGGGTATTATTTTTGGTGCCAAGCGAACAGCTAAATACTCGTATTGGCTCAATTCTTCCCGATACACCAGCGGCTACAGTGAACTTACCAAAAGGCGATAAAATCGTTGCGGTAGATGGTTATAAAGTACAAACTTGGGAAGAGATTAATTATCGTCTAGCTGACCGTATGGGAGAGACAGGTACCGTCTCTATTGCACTGCAAAAAGTAGCCGACAGTACAGAAAAAGTAGCAGAAGGTACAGAGGACTCAGCCAACGTCTCGGCCAATGTTTCAGCCACTAAGAAAGCCTCGTCAGTTTATGCCCAGAGCACTGAAGTGGATGTTCCTATTAATAACTTCATGCAGGGCACACAAGCTGGCAAGGACACTCTAACCAGCTTGGGAATACTGCCTTGGCAGCCCAAAGTTGAGCCGGTGATAGGGCAGTTATCAGAAGAGGGTGCTGCCAGACGTCAAGGAATGCAGGTTGGTGACAAGATTATTGCCATTAATGGTGAGCCGGTAGAAGACTGGCTAATGGTCACGCGTATTATCAGAGACAATCCTGAAACCTTGCTTAACTTCACCGTGCTGCGAAAAAATGAGCAAGGCCAAAGCCGTGAAGTGCAGTTACAGATCATGCCACAAGGCAAGAAAGGTCCAGCTGGCCAGAAATATGGTCAGATTGGGGCGGGGATTGCTCCTATTGATATTGTAGTACCAGATGACTACAAAACGATGGTATCCTACGACCCTATGACCGCTATCGGCAAAGCTTTTGCTAAAACGGGTCAATTGGCGACCATGACCTTAAATTCGATGGGTAAAATGATCACCGGAAAAGTGGGGTTAGATAACCTATCGGGCCCGATTACTATTGCAGTTATCAGTAAGCAAAGCTTTGAGATTAGCTGGGAGCAGGTACTAGCCAATGCCGGTATTATTAGCTTAAGCCTTGCAGTATTGAACTTATTGCCAATCCCTGTTTTAGATGGTGGGCATTTATTATATTATTTTATAGAGCTCATTCGAGGCAGACCTGTTTCTGAAAGAATGCAGATTGTTGGCTTTAATATTGGCTTCCTACTTCTTCTTGGTTTTATGATTTTGGCCATAACTAATGACTTTAGTCGTTATTTTTAAACAAAAATACTGGATTTTATTAATTTAATAGCTTTAAATAGTCGCTTATAACCAACACAATAGGGGCGAATCTTCCTCTAAAGTTAAATTTTTTTTGCAACAACCTAATAAGTTTAATATAAAGTAAAGCGGTATTTCGGTTTGAAGTTTGAAGTAAACGGATATTCGAAGTAACTTTTAACACCATATTCTGCCTTTTACTTTTGTAAAATAGACATAAGCTTACTCATTCACTATAAAAGTAGTGAAAGACAAATTTTTAAACCCCCTTACTTTTAGCACGTTCTTTGAATCACGGATTGTATGTATGCAAACGTCTTTATTTAAAATGTCACAACTAATAGCAGTGCCTGCATTTGCAGCAATTATGGCCGTATCGGCGCAAGCAGCGGATGCTGTATTAACCGACGTCCAATTTGTGGGTCTGCAACGTTTAACTCCGGAAAGCTTATATCCTCTACTCACTACCAATGTGGGCGAGACGATTACCGATCAAGATTTAGCTAACAGTATCCAAGCTTTATATGCCACTGGTGATTTTGCTAACATTCAAGCCAAAAACGAAAATGGACGGGTGACTTATTACGTAGTAGAGCGCCCCATCGTTGCTGAAGTAAACTTCGAGGGCAATAAGCTTATTCCAAAAGAGGGCTTGGAAGAAGGTCTTAAATACGCCGGCATCTCTGTGGGTAGCGTCTTAAAGCAGTCAACGGTGCAGAACGTGGCCAACGAGCTACAACAGCAGTATATTGGCCAAGGTTACTACAACAGTGATATTGAAGTGGATCAAGAGCTGTTAGACGGTAACCGCGTGAAGCTGACAGTACGCTTTATTGAAGGTAAGGCCGCTAAAGTTGTCGATATTAACGTTATTGGTAATAAGCACTTTAGTGATGAAGACATTAAAGATGTGTTTGCGGTAAAAGAAACTTCTTGGACCCGTCTACTTTCTAAGTCAGACCGCTATGCGAAAGAAAAATTAGCAGCCAGCTTAGAGAACTTGAAGTCGATGTATATGAACGAAGGTTTTGTTAACTTTAGCGTTGACAATGCCATCTTGAATATCAATGACTCAAAAGACAAAGTATTTATTGAAGTAAGTTTGACCGAAGGGGAGCAATATAAGTTTGGTGAAATCAACTTCTTAGGCAACCCCTCTTATGACAAACAAGAGTTGGCGAAAAACATCTCCTTCAAACCAGGTGAGCAGTTCTCTCAAGCCAAATTGGAGGCTTCTACTAGTGCCCTAAAGAACCAATATGGCGATGATGGTTATTATTTTGCTCAAGTTCGTCCAGTACCTAGAATTAATGATGAGACCAAAACAGTAGATATTGATTACTTTATCGATCCTGCCCGTCCGGTCTATGTGCGTCGTATTAACTTCACCGGTAACACTAAGACTGAAGATGAAGTACTACGTCGTGAAATGCGTCAGTTGGAAGGGGCGCTGGCTTCTAACGAGAAAATTCAAAATTCACGTGTGCGCCTAATGCGTACCGGCTTCTTTAAAGCGGTTAACGTTGATGTTAAGCCAGTACCCAATACCCCAGACCAAGTGGATGTAAATATCAGTGTTGAAGAGCAGCCTTCAGGAAGTTCAACCATCGCAGCGGGTTATTCGCAAAGTGGCGGGGTAACATTCCAGCTAGACTTCAGTCAAAGAAACTTCATGGGAACCGGTAACCGCGTTAATGCTGCCTTATCTCGTTCTCAGACCCGTGACTCTTATAGTTTAGGATTTACTGACCCGTACTTCACCGAAAACGGGGTATCACAAGGTGTCAGTGCTTATTATAGAAAAACCAAATACGATGATCGTAACGTTAGTAACTACGTGACGGACTCTTATGGAGCTACCTTAAGCTACAGTTATCCGATTGATGAAACCAAGCGTATTAGTGCCGGCTTTAACTACGATAATACCGAAGTTCGTGGTGGGCGCTATATGGGTATCTCCAATGCTTATGACTTATTAAAAGAGGGCGGCAAGTCCTCTGTTTATACCAGACAAGTAGAGGATGATAAAGGTCAAGTCATTGATGAAGATTATATAGGCGGCTTTAAAAATGACTACGATACCTATAGTTTATTATTAGGCTGGGATTACAGCACGTTAGATAGACCTGTGTTTCCAACTAAAGGTATGAGCCATACGGTTAATGCCAATTTAGGTTTTGGTGATCACACCTACCAAAAGCTTACCTATACCGGGAACGTTTACTATCCACTAGGTAGAGATTTTGTTGCCCGTGGCTATGCTAAGCTTGGCTATGGTAATGATTTGCCTTTCTATGAGAACTTTTATGCTGGTGGTTATGGTTCAGTGCGTGGTTATGAGTCTTCAAGCCTAGGTCCTCGTTCTCCTTACTTTACAGACATGAGTAACCATGACAAAAACCTTAAAGATTATGGGTATGCTGTCGGTGAGGAAGTAGGGGGTAATGCTCTAGCGACTGTTGGTGCTGAGCTGGTATTACCTATGCCATTCAAAGGCGATTGGGCGGATCAAGTACGTCCAGTAGTGTTTGTTGAAGGTGGTCAAGTATTTGATACAACGGATAAAGAAGACAAAAAAGTTAAGTTTGATAAGGCTGCTGGTAAGTTTGTCGAAGCTGACGATGGGACACCATTGCTAATCCAAGACAAAGACTTCAGATACAGTGCCGGTGCCGGTATCACTTGGTTCACACCGATTGGGCCTATCTCTCTGAGCTATGCGAAGCCATTTGGTGATAAGAAAGGTGATAAAACTGAAGAAGTACAATTCCAGATTGGTAGTACATTCTAGTTTATCGCAAGCTAATCTGAGTTTTTGATATTGTTTACTGTGGCTATTTTATGTAGGCTCAAAGTTAGTAACTTTGAGCTTTCGTTTAATTAAACCCTTGAATAAAACATTAAAAGGACATCTGGCATATCTATGAATCCTTCTGCTTCTACTGTAAGTCTTGCTGAGGTAATAACAGCAATCGAGGCTCGCCAGCCCATCATAAATCAACAACAGTTGACAGAGGCGCAGTTACAGATTCTGTTGACCGGTATTGGTAGCTTAGATCAAGCCAGTGATAATGAGCTGAGCTTCTTAGCAGATAAGGCTTACGCCTCGGTCTTACCACAAACCAAAGCTGCGGTAGTTTTGGTATCAGCAGATTATGCGGACCAAGTTCCTGAAAGTAGCACTGCGCTGATTGTATCAGCTCCTTACGTGGCTTATGCCAGTATCACCCATCTGTTTGATCGTTCGAAGCATTTTTTGGCGAAGCCGTCGCATACTTTTATCCACCCTACAGCGCAGGTGGCTGACTCTGCTGAACTGGGTGAACAGGTATATATTGGGCCTTTTTGTGTGGTCGGCGAGCAAGTGAAGGTCGGCTCAGGCAGTCGACTGCAGTCACATGTGCATCTTGAGCCATACGCCATAATTGGTAAAGATTGCCTGCTATATCCCCACAGCTTCATAGGTCATAGCTGCCAGTTAGGGGATAAGGTCAGGATTCATGCCGGTGCCAGCATTGGCTCCGAAGGCTTTGGTTTCGCACCTATGGCTAATACTGCCACTGAAGGTTGGGAGCGTATTGTACAGCTGGGTCGTGTTATTATAGGTAATAATGTTCGTATCGGGAGCCAAACTTGTATTGATAGAGGGGCGGTTGACGATACTATTATTGAAGATAACGTTATCATTGATAACTTAGTTCAAGTGGGCCATAACGTAAAAATTGGTGCAGGTACTGCCATAGCCGGAAAGGTAGGTATCGCCGGAAGTGCGATTATAGGTAAGAGCTGCATGATTGGTGGCGGTGTTGGTATTGCCGGTCATCTACAGATCACAGATGGGGTGGTATTAACTGGTATGACTATGGTTAGTAAGTCGATAAAAAAGCCAGGAGTGTATTCATCTGGAGTAAGCTCAATGCCAGCTATGGATTGGCGTCGGGCGATGGTTAAAATTAGAGCGCTGGGTAAGAAATAATAGGCCTGGATGCTCACAGAAATTTTTTAAGCCTAGCTTTAGCAGGCTTTGTTAAGGTTATATAAGCAGCATAAGCAACATTAAGATTTGTGTGCTTAAAATTTTGATAAGGACAACTCATGACACAGCAGAGTAAGGGCGAAAACTCAGAGGCTAAAGTAATCCCCGTACAAGACGAATGGCAAATGACCGCTGAGGATGCACAGCTACTGTTAGATAAATCAGTAAGCTTGCCGATGGGGTATGAGCAATTAAAACGTTACTTGCCACACCGTTATCCTTTTATGCTTGTGGACCGAGTGACCGCTTGTGGCTCAAACTCCTGGATTACCGGCTATAAGAATGTCACTATCAATGAGCCTTTTTTTCAAGGTCACTTTCCAAAAGAGCCTATAATGCCTGGAGTGCTAATAGTTGAGGCATTGGCTCAGTTGTCAGGTATACTGGCCTTTATTAGCGAAGGAGTCACTGCCGAAGACGGCTATCTGTTTTTATTCGCAGGGATGGATAAAGTGAGATTTAGAGCTCCTGTGGTCCCTGGTGATCAACTGGTTTTAAAATCTAAGCTTTTATTGCAGAAGCGAGAGCTTTATAAGTTTGATTGTAAAGCTTATGTGGACGACAAATTAGCAGCCAGTGCCCAATTAATGATTATGCGCCAAGATAGAACTGATAAGGGTTAAATTAAAAAGCTCACCAAATAATATAATATAATTTTCGTAAAATAACAGGTTGTTTTTAATGACACAGATACACCACACTGCCATCGTCTCAAGTAAAGCTGAAATCCATGACAGCGTAGTGATTGGACCTTATTGTATTGTTGGCGATAATGTTACGATTGATGCGGGGACTAAGCTGCTACGCCATGTCGTGGTGACTAAAAACACACGCATTGGCAAAAACAATGAGATATTCCAGTTTGCTAGTATTGGCGAAGACTGTCAGGACTTAAAGTATGCCGGTGAAGAGACTTGGCTTGAAATTGGGGACAATAACTCTATTCGAGAAGCTTGTAGCTTTCATAGAGGAACGGTTCAAGACAATGGCCTGACCAAAATCGGTAGCAACAACCTGTTTATGGTGAATACCCATGTTGCCCATGACTGTGTCATTGGTAATGACAATGTATTGGCTAATAACGTAGGCATTGCTGGTCATGTACATATTGGCAATCATGTCATAGTTGGCGGTAATGCAGGGGTGCATCAGTTTTGCCAGATTGGTGACTACAGTCTTATCGGCGGGGGGAGCGTTATTTTAAAAGATGTCGCAGCAATGACGCTTGTTTCGGGCAATCCTGCGGCAGCACATGGCCTTAATATTGAGGGCATGCGCCGTAAGCAGTGGTCTAAGGATACTATTAATACCTTAAGAGCAGCTTATAAACTAATTTTTAAATCTGGTAAAACTACTGAACAGGTAATCGAAGAATTGACTGCCGATTATCTGCTGCAAGAGCCAAAAATTCAATTATTAATAGACTCTTTGATTAATAGTAATCGAGGAATTACCCGATAATTTAGTTGATTGAAAACTACTTTAAGTAAAACTAACATTAAGCCATAACTTTTAGTTATGGCTTTTTTAGTTTTTAGTCGCTTGACTTTTAATCGCTTATGAAACAGACTTACTTTGTTAAATGATGTAAATACATATTGCTATACAACCAACTTATTGGCTGTAGTTAGTAACTTCAATAACTGTCTAATAAGGATGTTAGACAGCTAAAGTATAAGCCTTGGATGGCTGGAGGATTAAAATGTCAAACAAACAGCATCACGCTCAATGGGGATCTCGCGTCGGCTTTATTATGGCCGCTGTTGGTTCTGCTGTGGGTTTAGGTAATATTTGGAAATTCCCGTATATGGTCGGTGAAAGCGGAGGCTCTGCTTTCGTACTGGCTTATCTAGTGTGTATTGCCCTGATTGGTTTTCCAATCTTAGTAGCCGAGTGGATGATTGGTCGTCGTGGTCAACGTAACCCAATGGATTCGTATGCTACTGTGGCCGCTTCGGAAGGTAAGACTCGTAACTGGGCCATTGTGGGTGCAGTCGGAATTTTAGGGGCCTTTTTAATCCTGTCTTTTTATAGTGTTATTGGCGGTTGGGCTCTAAACTATATGACCAAGTTAGCCAGTGGTGATTTTAACGGGCTAGATGGGGCAGCAGTAGAAGGGGTGTTTAACACCATGCTGGCATCTCCTGGTACGCTAACTATTTGGCATACGATCTTCATGGGCATTACAGCAGGTATTGTGGCCCTTGGGGTAACTGGTGGTATTGAAAGAGCCGCTAAGGTTATGATTCCATTACTGGCATTAATTCTGTTGGTAATTGTGGGTTATAACGTCGTTAATGGTGGTTTTGCTGAAGCTGTTGATTATTTGTTCACACCAGATGTGGCTAAGCTATTTGGGGAAGGCGCTTCAGATATTTATCTGTCTGCGTTAGGCCACGCTTTCTTTACCCTGTCACTGGGTATGGGCATCATGGTGACTTATGGCTCATATTTGGGTAAAGACATCAGTTTATTAAGTATGGCGCGTACTGTGGTTATCCTTGATACCGTCATTGCTCTGGCTGCTGGCTTGGCTATTTTCCCAATTATATTCAGTCATGGTATGGACCCTGCAGCCGGACCTGGTCTAATTTTTGTCAGCTTGCCAATCGCTTTTGGTAGCATGACAGCAGGGGCAGTCCTAGGGGCGTTGTTCTTCCTACTGATTACTTTCGCGGCGCTAACCTCTTCAATTTCTTTGATTGAGCCTTCTATTGAGTTTTTAGAAGAGCGTACATCAATGAGTCGTAAGACAGCGGTTGCTGTAGCCAGTGTGGCTATCTGGTTGCTAGGTGTGGCGGCGTTATTGTCGTTCAACATGTGGTCAGAGGTTATGATTTTTGGTAATAATATCTTTGATTTCTTAGACAAGCTAACCAGTAAATTTATGTTGCCGATCGCAGGTTTAGCGGCTATCGTCTTTGCAGGTTGGGTCATGAATCAAGAGAGCGTACGCCAAGAGCTTGGCTTATCAGGAGGCAGTTGGTCACTATGGCAGTTAATTGCCAAGTTTGTGGCCCCTATAGGTGTAATAATCGTCTTCATTACCACTGTTCTAAGTTAAACACAGTTTTAGGTTTAACCAAAATAAAAACCCCCAACTTTAAGTTGGGGGTTTTTTTATAGGTTGTTGAATTATAGGTTCTTAAATGCTTGAAGCAGTTATGGTTAAAAACAATTAAGTAATTAAGCCTTAGACTGCTGAATAATGTTAAGCATACGGCGTAATGGCTCAGCAGCACCCCATAATAGCTGGTCACCAACGGTAAAGGCACCCAAATACTCAGGACCCATTTTAAGCTTGCGTAGGCGGCCAAGTGCCACTGTCAATGTTCCGGTTACTGCCACAGGAGTTAGACGCTGCATAGTTGCTTCCTTGTCGTCTTCTACCAGATCTAACCACTCATTGCCGCTATTTTTTAATGCTGCTTCGATTTCCTCTAAAGGAATGTCTTTTTTTAGTTTGATGGTTAAGCCTTGAGCGTGGCAACGCATAGAGCCTACACGGACACATAGACCGTCAATAGGAATGATATCGTCGCCTTCGTTGTTTAGAATCTTGTTGGTCTCAACGCCACCTTTCCACTCTTCACGAGATTGTTTGTTTTCAAGTTGACTGTCGATATAAGGGATCAAGCTTCCCGCTAAAGGCACACCGAAATACTGGGTTGGAAACTCACTACTGCGCTGAGTCTCAGCAATTTTTTTATCGATGGCTAAAATAGCGCTAGCAGGATCAGCCAATTCGTCAGCTACGGCATCACGCAACATTCCCATGCCACTGATAAGCTCACGCATGTTGTTGGCACCTGAGCCACTGGCTGCTTGATAAGTCATTGCTGATACCCATTCAACCCAGCCGCGGTTAAATAGCTCGCCGATGGCCATAAGCATTAACGATACAGTACAGTTACCACCAATGAAGTCTTTGGTACCGTTTTGTAGAGCGCTATCGATAACTGAACGGTTTACTGGGTCTAAAACGATAACGCTATTGTCTTCCATACGTAAGCTACTAGCAGCATCTATCCAGTAACCGGTCCACCCAGAATCACGTAACGGACCATGTACCGCTGTGGTATAGTCGCCACCCTGACAGGTAATAATAACATCACAGCTACTAAGTGCTTCAATATCATGAGCATCTTTTAACTTGGCACTGGCTTCAGTGTGTTTAATGCCCTCAAAGGTAGGGGCATCACCACCAGCATTACTGGTTGAGAAGAAAATAGGGGTGATATTAGCGAAATCTTTCTCTTCAACCATACGCTGCATTAGCACAGAACCTACCATGCCACGCCATCCAACAAGACCCACTTTTAATTGACTCATGAATATATCCTTTGTGTATCTAGCTAAAATTATTTGTTAGATTAAGAACGTTAAGCCCAGATAAGCCTAGCCCTGAATAAACAACCGACGCTGTATCTGAATTTGCAGTATTTGTATCCCTTGCTGCTTATTGCCGCAGCAAACTTATAATACGCAACCCTTTACATTGCCTTGATATGAGTCAAATTGCAAGAGTTGGGCTTTAATTTTTAACATTTTTTTTGTTATAAATTATAAGATAGAACTATATTTACCAATTTATATATATATTGGTTAGAATCTCAGTATTATTAAGCTGACTTATAGCGATAACTGTTGCATTGGCTTTGTCACTATATAGGCTTTATTCTTCTCTCTTATAGCCCCGTGGCTTTACTAAACTTTAAATTGGTGATTTATGCTCGATTCACTCTATCTTATCTTCCAAATACTAGCAGGCTTGGTGGTCTTCGTTAGTGTGTGGGGGTTATTGCCTTTAGATCATTGGTGGATAAGGGGAGTTGATTTTCCAAGAATACAGATCCTAGTTATCGGCGTGGTGAGTCTTATTGGTTTATTGTTATTGGCTCCGCAGTGGCAAAGTTGGGATGTACTATTGCTCGTGGCTTTAATAGGCGCGGTAGGATTGCAGTTACGTATGATTTTGCCTTACACCAGACTGTGGAAAAAAGAGGTACGTCAAGCTTTGCCGCTACCAGATGCAGTGCAATTAAAGTTAATGGTATCGAATGTGCTAACGCCCAATGATAACACTCAAGCTTTAGTAGATTTAGTACAACAAAAGCAGCCCGATGTCCTAATAACTTTGGAGTCGGATCAAAAATGGGAGGATGCGCTAAGCGTAATAGAGTCAGACTATCCCTATAATGTTAAGGTGCCATTGGACAATCTATATGGCATGCACCTGTATTCTAAGTTTGAGCTGATTGATCCTGAGGTCAAATACTTATTGATTGATGATATCCCCTCTATTCATACTCAGCTGCGATTGCCTAACGATGAGGTTATTTGGCTTTATTGCCTGCACCCTATGCCGCCTAGCCCAACAGAGGCCGATAAATCGACCACTCGCGATGCTGAGCTATTGATGGTGGGACGACATATCAAAGAAAATAATCAAACCGCTATTTTAGCTGGTGATTTAAACGATGTAGCTTGGTCAAAAACAACGCTTATGTTCCAGCGGATATCAGGATTGTTAGATCCTCGCATTGGACGATTTTTTATTAATACTTTTCATGTCAACTATCCTGTTTTACGCTGGGCATTGGATCACATTTTCCATAGTCCTTGTTTTACTTTAGTAGATATTGAACGCCTGCCATCCATAGGCTCGGATCATTTTCCAGTATTGACTACCTTGCAATATGAAGCAGCTGCTGAGTCTGAACAGCAAGAGAATGCTATTGAAGCTAGCGTGAAAGATGAGCAAGAAACGGCAGAGAAAATTGAAGAAGGAAAAGAGGAGGGAGAGCGACTGTCGCAAGAGCATGCTGAGGCTGAAGAAAAAGCTGAGCAAGAAAAATCTAGCGCTCAGTGTCAGCAGCTATGATAGTAGCTCTAAGCGTAGCTCTGAGTTAATACGAGTAATTAAATAAAAAGGGCGACTGGGTGCCAAGTTGTAAGCATATGCTTACGTAAAAATGGGCTTTTGCCTGCTAGGCAGAGGTGGGGTAACCGCATACAATAGACTCATCAACACAAGGATGCATGGATAGCAGTGTTGGTTTGCGTAGATGAGCTGTTAGGATTTGCAGCAGATAAAAGTTGATCTATTGCCCTGTAGATTGAGTCTTATCAAGTTTACGCAAAAGTATGGCTAAGGATTAGCCGTAAGGAAAATAATAATAACAACAATTAAATAGCGCCCCAAACCCAAGTCTCTGCCCTAGACTTGGGTTTTTTCTTTGCTGTTATTCTAGGATTGCTCTTTGTCTTTTGGTAATGCTCTCTTGTTATTGGCTTTAACAGAGCGGTTGTTATCCTTTAATTGACTGCTTTGGTATAAAGAGCGATAGACCTCTAAAGTTTCATCAATCATTTGCTGCATGGTGAATTTGTCAGTAATTGGGGGACGCATTGCGTTTTCTAACTGGATGCGAATGACTTTGCATAAAGCATAAGCGGTATCTTCTTTGACCAATCCTTGTGGATAAAGCGGCTTTAAAATCTCACTAAAAGCAGCTTTGTTCCAGCCCACTACAGGGGTTCCTAAGTGAATCGCTTGTAGTACATTAATACCGATGGATTCAGGCTGATTTGCCAAGCCTAGTACTAAGTTTGCAGCGGCTAACCATTCTCGCATGTCATTGCGTTTGTTACCAATAAAAGTAAACTTGTCTCGTAACTCTAGGGCGTTGATACGCTGCATAAACTCTTCATGCACTACCTCACGGCGTGAGTCGTCATCCATAATAATGATGTGCAGATTGGGGAAGTCCTCGCTAAGGTTACCCAAAATATCAATTAGCCACTCTTGTCCGTACTCTTGGCCGATGATGGTGGGAAACAATAACCATTTTTTGTGCTCAAGCTCAGGGTACTCAGCAAAAGTTCTATGAATCCAATATACCGAAGGATTGTAGCGATAAGGGAAGTTACGGGTATCCACGCCGCGATAAATACGAATGACAGATCGGGGTGGGTGCTTCAGCTCTTTTAAGCCTTTAGATAAATATTCACTCACACTATCAGAGACAGTAATTAGGCAGTCAACATTCAAAAAAGCTCGAGAATAACTATTTAAGGGATAAAAGCCATACATGGTAGAGACCAGCTTAGGCTTGCGAGCTAGTTTGGCCCCTTTGAGTGCCCAGTGCAAAATCCAAGCCGGGGTGCGAGAGTGAAGATGAATAATATCTGGTTGATATTTTTCAATAAGTTGGCGTAATGGCCAAATTTGGCGTAGAGCAAGCCATGATTTTTTTTCGAGAGACAATTGATGATAGATATTACCGTCGCGCTTAAGGCGTTTTACCAGCTCATGTTCGGTGTCTGCTGATGAGATAATAATTGAGGTATGGCCACGTTTGACCAAAGCCCGTCCAAGATGAAAAATTCCGCGCTCGGATTCGTCGTGCTTTAAAGAGGAGAGCAGGCGCATGACTTTCATAGTAGCAACTGGGCAGATTAGTGGATAACAAAGCAATGGATTGAGCACATTGTCAGTGAAAATGAAGCAAAAAACAAGGTGCGCGTTAAATTTACGTCAGCCGTGAAATCAGCGTGATTGACTAAGGTGCTCAGCATTGGGCAATACTTGTTTTTCAGTCAAGTACTTCCAATAACGCTGAGGCAGATATTGTCGGTGTAAGCGAGGGTTTTTACGTTCTTTGATATTAACATTGGCAAAATAGCCTTGCCAGAACTTTTGATATTGTTTTTCTTGTTCGCTATGTAGGCTACTGGGATTCAACAATACCTCATCTGCTACATCGACAATGGTTTGTAGTTCGGCGGGCTTGTTATTGACAGCTTTGGACTGGTCATAAAAAATACCATAACCCCGCTTGATATCATAGATGGCCCACTGTTGGTCCTGATAACGTTGGCGAAAATGCTCTCCAATTAACGGCAGAACATTGAAGTCAGGCTCTACTCGAGCAAAATAGATGTCTTCAGTGGTATGCTCAAAACGCACGAAAGCCTCCATGCGGTGCTTTTCTCTGCCCACTGATTTAACGGTTTGGGCCAATTCCAGAACCGATAGGTTGCCTAAGTCTTGCAACACTTGACGATTGGGGTAGTTTAGGGCGTATTTAACCACTTCAAACAGAGTGCTACCAATATCTGGTTTTTCAGACAAAAAACCCCACAGTATTTGACGCATTCCTGACCGTCCTAATAAAGTAGTTAGTTTGGTAAGCACTCTTTGTGCTTTATTTTCATCGATAGCGACATAAGTAGCAGTATCGATAAGAGAGGGTTGATAGTCACTGCTGTCAATTAGTTGCAAATAAGGCTGATTTTGTAGCTTATGCTCATAGACATAGAACACAGCACTGAGCCAGCCCTCAAAGCTCGATTCATAAACAATTAAAGTTGGCGGAGTTACTGCGGGTGTGCTGTATAAAGGCATCGGTTTACCCTCTCATAAGCTTTTAACTTAACAGGACTGAGCATTAAAATAGCGCAAGTTGCCCACTGCGTTGATCTTTGAACTTGGTCTGGGTTTGGGCCAATACATATTGCCTAAAATTATCTCGAGTCAAATGCGCAAGGTGCTCGTTTTTGCCAGTGGTAGCAATAAAGTACTTGGCTCGATTGACCGCAGCCCCCATCTTTTTTAGGTGCTCAAGAGTGATTTGATTAAAGCGTCTGGCTTTGACAATCTTTTTTGCGGTTTTGATTCCAATACCAGGTATGCGGATAATGGCTTCATACGGCGCGGTTTGAATATTAACTGGGAAATGCTCACGATGACGAATGGCCCAAGCCAGCTTGGGGTCACACTCAAGATCTAAGAAGGGGTCGTCTGGCTCTAAGATTTCATGAGCGCCAAAACCATAGAAGCGCATTAACCAATCGGCCTGATATAGACGATTTTCACGAACCATAGGCACAGGGGTGCCGACAGCTGGCAAGCGGCTGTCTGATAGCATAGGGACATAGCCAGAATAATAGACCCGCTTTAGGTCATACTTTTGGTAAAAGTGACTAGAGAGCTGAATAACCTGTAAGTCAGTTTCATTACTGGCACCAACGATCATTTGGCTGGTCTGACCCGCAGGGGTGAACTTAGGGGCTGACTTATGCTTTTTGCGGCTTTCTTTGATGGTGATAATCTCTTCTTTAACCGTCTGCAGTGGCGCTTGAAGTTGGTCATGGCTCTTTTCTGGCGCTAATAAAGCAAGCCCAGACTTAGTAGGTATCTCAATATTGGCACTTAATCGGTCGGCATATAAGCCGGCTTGGTACAGTAGCTCCTTGCTGGCACCAGGTATGGTCTTAAGATGAATGTAGCCATTGAAGCCTTCACGAGTACGCAGCAACTTGGCCACCTCTACCAGGCGTTCCATGGTGTAATCACCATCCTTAAAAATACCTGAGCTTAAAAACAGTCCTTCAATATAGTTGCGGCGATAAAACTGCATGGTGAGCTCTACCACCTCTTCGACAGTAAAAGCTGCACGTGGGGTATCATTACTGCGTCTTGAGGTGCAGTAGGCGCAGTCGTAGATACAATGATTGGTAAGCAATATTTTCAGTAAGCTGACACAGCGGCCATCTTCGGTATAGCTGTGACAAATTCCAGATTTGGAGGCATCCCCTAAGCTACCGCCTTGGTTTTTTCGGGTGCTCCCAGAAGAGGAGCAAGACACATCATATTTAGCAGCATCTGCTAAAATATTTAACTTGCCTTGTAACCTTTCATAATTAATTGAACCCATATTTTTATCCTACTAACCATAGAGAATTATGATAACAAATATAAGGCTCAGACCCTATGCTTTACGGGCGCTGTTTAGATTCTATACGACAAATAGTGTCGCTAATAAGGATTGTCGATAAGATAATGAGTAATAATTAGTATCGATAGAAATAGCTGTAATCAACAAATAACATGACCAAAAAAACTCCTATCCAGACGAGTTGACCTGGCATAGGAGTTTAATAAGTGGCGTGTAGGAAGTGGAGTCTAATAAATAAAGCTAGGTAGCCCTAATCTTAGACCTAGAGTTAGTTAATTATCGTGTGTTATGAGTGTAGATGGACATTAGTAGTCCAAAGCCTGCCATTAAGGTAAGGATGGCAGTTCCTCCATAACTTACCAAAGGAAGCGGGACACCAACCACAGGTAGAATGCCTCCCACCATGCCGATATTGACAAAGACATAGACGAAGAAAGATAAGGCGATAGCGCCGGCCAATAATCTACCAAAGGTATCAACGTGGATAGCGGCGATGTATAACGAGCGTACCAAAATACAAGAGTAAATAAACATCAGTACGCTAACCCCTAGTAGACCGAATTCCTCAGAAAAAGCAGCAATAATAAAGTCAGTATGGCCTTCTGGTAAGAAGTGAAGGTGCGACTGGGTGCCTTCAAGATAGCCTTTGCCGGTCAGTCCTCCCGAGCCAATCGCTGTTTTGGATTGGGTGATATTCCAACCTGCCCCTAACACGTCTGCTTCGGGATTAAATAAGGTTAAAACTCGCTGTTTTTGATAATCGCGCATCAAAAAAGTCCAACCAAACCATACCGTAGGGATCATCATCGCCACCGCTGAACCAATCATCCACCACGGTAGTCCTGCCAAAAACAACACAAATATCCCACTAGCGGCTACCAGTAGTGACGTGCCTAAGTCTGGCTGCTTGGCAATTAGTAATACTGGCAAAACGATAATGGCAAGCGTTGAGAACACCGTAACGAGGTTTGGTGGCAAATCCCGTCTAGATAGATACCAAGCGCACATCATGGGCAGCCCCAGTTTTAAGAACTCAGAGGGCTGGACACTACCAAAGCCTGGGATACCAATCCAGCGCTGTGCCCCCATGCGTACTTCACCGATCAGCTCTACTAAAACCAATAAAAAGAGACCGATAATATAAAAAAACGGGGTGAAGTTTCGATAAACACCGGGTGGAATCTGAGCCATACCAATCATGACGGCGAAGCCTAGCAAATAGCTGACAGATTGGCGGATAACCATAGACACATCTTGAGTAGAGGCGCTATATAAGATTGCCAGACCAATAAAGCTCAAGGTGAGCAGAAGCAGCATCAGCCATGGGTCAATATGAATACGTTCCCAGATACTAGTGCTATCATCCCGGCCAAAATGATGGGTTTGTCGAGAAAATCGATACTGTTGTTGCTTTGACATAAGGCAGTTTATTATTGAGTTCGCAAAGGAGGAGGGGGTTAATCACCTGATATTATCACCAGATTTACTCATTTTACTAAGGGCAGTATTGTTTTAGACATCTAGATAGCAAATTATCTAAATAGCAGCAATAGTTTGGTAAGAAGTAAGACACTATAGTTTAGCGTGACTGTAGCAAATTTGATAGTATCAATATTCTATCTTTATCGCCTATTTATAATCTATTCTACTTCTACTGGCTAACCCTCACGAATGCCTGTTGATTACCTTAACTATAAAAAAATAATATGACTGGAAACTACCAAGCTATGAAAAGCACGATGAAATACTCTTTAGGCATCATTGCATCACTTGCTCTGTTAAGCACCAGCTGTTCTACCGCCCCCAAGCCGTCATCCGGAGCCAATATTAATGAGAAAAGACAGGTAAGAGTGGTTAATAACAATAATCGTCCGCAAAAAGTGGTGACCCGTCAAGCAGCTAAAACCGATAGTTTAGGCAACCTAATTCGAGAGTCCGAGCGATTGACTATTGAACAAAACTCCCGTATCCGCCCTTTTGGCGGCTCTTCTTCAACAAATTATGGTCAGTCAGCTACCTTTGGGGAAACCAACTATAACTATGTGCAGTGGTTAAATATGAGTAGTTATCGGGCTAATGAGGTGGCTCAATATAGAAGTTATTTAGCAAACTACTTGGGTGAGCAGGCGGTTCCTCCTTTTGATCAGCTGTTAACCACTGCCCGCAGTTGGGAGAGTTGTGGTTATGAGCAGTATCAACTACCACCTCGTGAGCTTTGGACAAATATGGTACCGACCTTAAGACTTTATGATGATCTAAAAAAGCAGGGAATCTTACCGCCCACCGCTGAAATTAGATCTACTTACCGTTCTCCGTCTTTAAATGCCTGTGCAGGAGGGGCTGCTGGCAGTAAGCATATGAGTAATGGAGCCATCGATATTTGGGTGCCAGAGTATGAGGGACAACCTTGGTATATAGATAGTATGAAAGAAAGATTATGTCAGTTTTGGTCGAGCCAAGGTGAGAGATATAACTTTGGTCTGGGATTATACGCTACCGGAGCCATCCATCTAGATACTCAGGGCTATCGATATTGGGGAGCTAATAATTCTGATCCTGGCTCTTATTGTCGATATTTGAATTAAGTCAATTTATATTCTGATAGTATTCTTTATACTTATGTAAAAATAGTGTATAATATGTGTTAAGCCGGTTTGTATATAGTGGCCTTGTTAAATTAAGGCGTTGTTACTTCTGACTTAAGACATCCTTCAATAAACTGTCTGTAGCTAATAAACTTAAATTCTCTATGTGAAATCATTGGTTTTTAAGTCATCAAAAGACGTAAGAAGGCATATACTATTCGAGGCATAAGATTTGAATATAAGATCATCATCCTATCTGGCCATATTAATTTGTTTTGTTGTAGTGAGTACGGTTATGGCTTGTAAACCTGCTGATAGCCTACTTCCTATAACCCAGGCTAACGAAGAGTGGCAAGACATAACAGATTCAGGATTACCTAGACTTGAAAGAGACAATCTGCCTTCACTAGGTCACACAAATCAGTTGGAACCTATACAAGCAGGGCAAGATACAGCTAAGAGTGGCTCTGTTACTATTGATAAAGCTAAGCTTGCGACAGCCAATCAAAATACTTGCCCTAAGCTAGTTGAATTCCCTGTAGGTTCAACAAAAATAGTGCGTGAAAATGAAGTGATGCAAGGCGCTTATTGTGATTACTACCTTTATCCCAAAAAAGGACAGCGAATATTTATAGAAAGCTATCCGAACTATATTGCTGCTGATCTAATCAGCCCTGAGTATCACGACTTTGCCAACGGTAGCTATCTGGTCGATCAGGCCGATCAGTATTTGATACGTTTGCGTTATGAGGGTGTTGAGCCTATGAATGATGCGATAGATTATGAAGTTACTATACAAGTGCAATAAGCAATAGCTTCAGTGAGCAATATATACAGGGATTAGCTGCTAATTAAGCGACTGCTAAAAACTTGAGGTTTATTGCTCTATATTTTGACTAATAAAAAAAGACACTGCGGAGTGTCTTTTTTTATGGCTTTCTTATGACTATAATTTGAAAGATATTATCGCTATCTGTGCGGCTTTAAGTCTATTTTTTGAGTTTATTTAGCTCAGAGTTTTTGGCAATATTAGGCTTGCCGACGGTAACTATAATAAATTTATCTGGCGTTAACGTCTCTTGCAGCGCCTTATTAACCTGCTTCACACTGCTGTTCTCTACGCGGTCGATATAGTTGGTGATGTAGCTATCAGGTAGCTTGTGGAAGTTGAGTACACCTAGCATTCCATTAATGCCGGCATTACTAGAGAAGCCCATCGGATAACTATTGATTAAGCTTTCTTGAGTCAGTTTGAACTCTTCTGCAGTGACCCCTTGTTGTAAAGTATCCTCTACAGTTTGTAAAGTGGCTTTAATGGCCTCATCTGCTTTTTCGTTACGGGTCGAGAACTGGATGGTGTAAGGGCCAGGGGCTTGCATGGCTGTCATACTGCCATAAATACCATAGGTATAGCCCAGCTCTTTGCGAATTTTACCCATCAAGCGTGAGTTAAATCCGCTACCAGCTAAGATCTCATTACCAATGCTAAAGTCGCTTCTGCGCTGAAGCTGTGTGGGATCTACACTAACGCTATGACCTTGTTGACCGATAATTACTGAGGTTTGGTCGCTGTCATAATCCACATGGACCCACTTACTACTTTTGATTGGAGTCGGCTGCGGCAGCTTAGGAGCAGGTTTACCTTGATTCAGCTGTTTAGTAATAGTCTCAGCGACTTGTTTTGCTTGCTGTAAGCTTAAGTCACCAGTAAGACTTAAGCTGGCATTTTGTGCGACCAGATAGGTGTCATGGAAGCGCTGCAAATCCTCAACCTGAATATTAGGAATGCTATCTATAGTGCCATAAGAAGAGTGGGCATAGGGATGAGAGCCGTACAGCGTTTGATTAAAGGTAATATTGGCAAGATAAGAGGGGTTTTGCATCATCTGCTTTAGCCCTAGGATTTGTTGAGCTTTACTGCGCTCTAAAACTTTTGCTTCAAATCTAGGCTCACTTAGCACTTCACTTAGCAGTTTTAACGCTGGATCCAGCTTGTCACTCTCAGACAGACTGCGTAGATTTATCACAAACTGGTCTTTGTAAGCAGCACTGCCAAGCTCGATACCCAATTGTTCGGTGGCTTCTGCAAAGGCAGTCTCATCTAATTGCTTGGTGCCTTTGGTCAATAGATCTGCCACCATGCTGGCTAGACCAAAGCCGTTTTTGCGGATACTTTCATCACGAGCACTACCAGCGTTAAATCTTAAGTCAACATCAACGATAGGCAGTTGATTGGTCTGAAAGAAAATAACCGGAACCCCATTGCTGGTGGTGAAGTGTTGAAATTTGGGAATAGAGAAGTCTAGTTTCTTTTCATTTTTTAGGCTAGACAAATTATCAAGCGCTTTAATAGGCTGGGTAATATCGACGTCTTTGGTAGCATGTTCACCACTGGGCAATTCAGGTGCAGCATGGGCACTAAGCGTAGCTAATCCTGCTGAAATGATGAGGGAGCTGGCCACAATAAGAGGCTTAAGAGAGTAGAAGGGGGGTAAGTATGATTTCATATCAAATCCGTATTTGGGTGTTATAACTTTTAATTTTTTAGTTTTCAGTTTTTATATAAATTTTTCAGTCTTATGGCCTTGCGGCAGTAACTGGTTCAACATACATTACAGTTAAATTGTCTTTTACTAGATATTTGTTGGCTGCCTCATTGATATCTTTACTACTAATATTTGCCAGCTCCTTCGGCAAGGTATGAATCAGGCGATCGTCTAAACCACGAGATTGTAGATTACCAATCATATAAGCCTGTCCTGCCATGCTGTCTTGCGCGAAGACGAAGCCATTGACGGCATTGTTACGGGCGCGCTCCAGCTCTTTGTCACTGATGGTTTCGGTTTTAAATTTATCTACTTGCTCTAAAATGGCCTGCTGTGCTTGGGCCAAAGTGACCCCTTCACGTGGTGTCGCCTGAATCATAAATAGGCCGTCGCCACGCTCGTATAAGTCATAGTACGAAACTACAGATGCCAGTAGGCCTTGCTCACGCACCAAGCTCTTCTCAAAACGGGCTGCATAACCGCCATCCATAATGAACTGCATCATTAGCAGGTCATAGACCTCCTTCTTGGGAAGGTCAGTTGCGATAGCACTATGTAAAGTAGGCACGTTAAAAGCCATGAGCAAGGTCGGCACATTGACCGTCTCTTTTATAGTTTGTTGTTGATAGCCACGCCAACCTTTTTGCAGGACTGAAGGACGCTCAGGGATTTGCTTACTAGGCAAATCTCCAAAGTATTTCTCAACTTTTTTTAGAGTTTGCTGCGGGTCTACGTCACCCACTATGACCAAGGTGGCGTTGTTTGGGGCGTACCAAGTTTTGTACCATTTTTCCAAATCTTCAATATTGGTATTGGCAATTTCCTGCATAGGACCAATAATGGACTCACCTTTAGGACTATCAGGTAAGGTCAATTTACGGAACTTTTCAAAAGCTCTGGCCAGCGGATTGTCATCAGTACGTTGACGACGCTCTTCCATCACTACGTTGCGCTCTTGTTCGAACTCTTGGACGAATTCATAACTGTCAAAGCGTAAGTTGGTCATACGGTCGGCTTCTAATTCTAAAGCCAAATCCAGACGGTTAACTGGAAACATTTCGTAATAGCCAGTGTAGTCGTAGCTAGTGAAAGCATTGTGATCACCGCCAAACTTGGCAATCAGTCTATCAAAATCAGCCCCAGAAACTTTTTCAGTCCCCTTAAACATCATGTGCTCTAATAAATGGGAGATACCGCCTTTGTCTTCAGGCTCATCTGTTGAACCTACGGAATACCAAATTTGGGTCATCGCCACCGGGGCTCTATGATCTTCTTTAATTATAACTTTCAGTCCATTATCTAATTGATACTCGTGACGACTGGCATCGGCTGGGAACTGTGAGTCTTTATTACTAGCAACCATGTGATTTACAGCAGATCTATTTGAAGGGGAGTCAGAGGCATGGGGCATGCTGTTACAAGCCGTCAAGGTCGCCGCAGTGATGCTAGCCAATAATAGGGTTTTAATTGTTTTACTAGCAGGGTTATTAGTAGGGGAGTTAGCAGGGCTATTAACAGGGGAACTAGTAGGGAAATTAGAATTTGTTGTTATAAGGGTTTTCATGCAGTCCTCAGGATATCAATGATAAAAACAATAACGATAAAAAATAATAAACAGTAAATGATAAAAAGTAAAAAGAATGCCTAGAGCCAAATAAAATGCCCAGAGTCAAATAACCAGTACTAAAAAAACAGTACTAAAAAAACAGTACTAAAAAAACAGTACTAAAAAAACAGTACTAAAAAATAGCATTAAGTAGATACAGGTCAATAAATACAGAAATAACTAAATATAGAGACGCTAAGACTACCGCTATTATTACCTAGGTTGTAGACCTAAAATGTGAGATTTTATTACTCATTATTTCAACTTCTACTCAAGTTATGCAACCCTTATGCCATCGATGCTACAAATAGCCAACCCTGAGTGCTATTTAGCGAGTAATTTTATTAACCCATCACCACAGATAGCCTTAATAACTATAAGGGTTTATTGATAAATTTTGGCTACAGATGAGGAGCTAATTTTGTTATAATTATCTGTTACTCTGTTTTTGAGTGACTTTCCCATTCAGTAATTGCTGAAAACAGCAGGCGAGGCGTCTTTATGTCATCAACTACTCCATCAAATACCTCTGGTATTACTTATCCTAAATCGTATGATGTTGTCGTCATCGGTGGCGGGCATGCCGGTACCGAAGCAGCATTAGCGGCAGCGCGTATGGGCGCACAGACGTTATTGTTGACACACAATATTGAAACCTTAGGTCAGATGAGCTGTAACCCTGCTATTGGGGGAATTGGTAAATCACACCTGGTGCGTGAGATTGATGCCTTAGGCGGTGCTATGGCATTGGCTACTGATAAAGCTGGTATTCAATTTCGGGTGTTGAACAGCCGTAAAGGGGCTGCAGTAAGAGCCACGCGTGCTCAAGCTGACCGTATTTTATATAAAGCGGCCATTCGTCATACTCTAGAAAACCAGCCTAACTTAGACTTATTCCAACAAGGCGCGGATGATATCTTGGTAGAGAACGGCAAAGCTTGTGCTGTGGTGACCTCGACCGGCATTATTTTCCGTACCAAGACCGTGGTGCTAACCTCAGGGACTTTCTTAGGCGGTGTGATTCACATTGGCTTAGATAACGCAAAAGGTGGTCGTGCTGGTGATCAGCCCTCTATTAAGCTGGCCGAGCGTTTACGTGAATTAAAGCTGCCTGTGGGTCGTCTGAAGACAGGAACGCCCGCCCGTATTGATGCTAGAACGGTAGACTTTAGTGTGATGAAAGTGCAGCCTGGCGATACCCCGCTGCCAGTAATGAGCTTTATGGGTGATGTTAGTATGCACCCAGAGCAAGTCAATTGCTTCATCACTTATACTAATGAAAAAACACACGATATTATCCGTAGGCACCTAGACCGCTCGCCTTTATTCTCAGGCAATATTGAGGGGGTAGGGCCACGCTACTGTCCTTCCATTGAAGATAAAATTCACCGCTTCGCTGATAAAGACAGCCATCAAATATTCGTTGAGCCTGAAGGCTTGACCACCAATGAGCTATACCCTAATGGTATTTCAACCAGTTTGCCATTCGATGTACAAATTGAGTTTATTCGTACTATGGCAGGGTTTGAAAATGCGCACATTACCCGTCCAGGTTACGCCATTGAGTATGATTACTTTAACCCACAAAGCCTAAAGCCAACTTTAGAGACTAAGTCTATTGATAGCCTGTATTTTGCTGGTCAGATTAATGGTACCACAGGTTATGAAGAGGCAGGGGTGCAAGGGTTGCTGGCAGGGGTAAACGCTGCATTATCTACCCAAGATAACCCAGTGATGGACAGCTGGACGCCGCGCCGTGACCAAGCTTACCTTGGGGTATTGGTAGATGACCTAATTACTCATGGTACTAAAGAGCCGTACCGTATGTTCACTAGCCGTGCTGAATACCGCCTATTACTACGTGAAGACAACGCCGATCAACGCTTGACTGAAATTGGTCGCAACTTAGGCTTAGTGGATGATGCGCGCTGGGAAGCTTATCAAAATAAAATGGAGTCGGTAGCTGCTGAATCAGGTCGTCTAAAAGAGTTGTGGGCCACACCAAACAATGAGCTGGGCAAAAAGTTCTCTGAGCGTACCGGAGAGAGTTTATCAAAAGAGTCGACTGCTTATGATTTATTAAAGCGTCCTAATGTGGGCTTTGATGACATTGCTGCGATAACAGGTGCGGATGTGGCTGCAGATGTCGGTGAGCAGATTGAAATCTCAGTGAAATATGCAGGCTATATCAGTCGCCAACAAGAAGACATTGATCAAATGAAGCGTTTAGAGAATACGCAGCTGCCAATGGACTTCGATTACAGTGTAGTGTCAGGCTTGTCTAATGAAATTGTGCAAAAGCTACAAGAGATTCGTCCTGCTACCTTAGCTCAAGCCAGTCGCATCAGTGGCGTTACTCCAGCCGCCATACAGCTGCTAGGTATGACTTTAAAAAAACAAAAAAAAGCGAAGGCAACTTTAGAAAGCTAAAGACAGCTAAGCTGTAAACAAAGCTGACTCTATACTGAGCTAATTTAGTAATAATTGCTAACCTGACAGCCTAAGGCGCTTGTAGCGCCTCAAATCCAGATGAGATAGCAATGATAGATGCCATTGTATTTGCTCTAAATATTGTACTGCCCAACCTGGTACTCATGGGGTTGGGTTTTTTTATGCGCAAAAAAGGGCAGATTAGCAAGGCGTTTATTGATCAGGCCTCTAAGCTAGTATTTAACTATGCCTTGCCTTGTTTACTGTTTTTTAGTGTCATTGAAAGTCAGGTTAACTTCAGTGAACAGTTAAATCTGCTGGGCGCTGGATTTGCAGTAACGATGCTGCTGTACTTCGGTGCAGAGCTGTACGCCAAGCTTTTTATTGCAAGAGCTGAGGATAAAGGGGTATTTGTCCAAGGTGTATTTCGCAGTAACATGGCTATTATTGGCCTAGCGACTGTCGCTAATGCTTATGGGGCAGAGGGGCTAAGTATTGGCGCAGTTTATATGGGCGTGATTACTTTGGTGTTCAATATTTTGGCAGTGATTACTTTAAGTCGTACCGCCATAAACCCAGATGCCGACCAAAAACAGATTGCAAGGCGTGAAAGTTACGCTATGATGTTAACTAAGAAGTTATTTACCAACCCTTTAATTCTCTCCTTAATTGCAGCATTTAGTTTTAAATTGCTTGCCGCGACGTTTGGCTTGCCAGCACTGCCTAGTGTCATTACCCAGACAGGGGCTTTGCTATCAGCACTGTCTTTGCCACTGGCATTAATATGTGCTGGTGCCACCATCGATGTTCGTTCTATGCTGACATTATCAGGGTTATCCATGCAGGCCAGTATAGGGCGTATTGTGGTTGCGCCTATAGTAGCTGTGGTGGTCGGGTTGGCGTTTGGCTTAACTGGGGTACATATGGGGGTGCTATTTTTGATGGTGGCTTCCCCGACAGCCGCAGCCAGTTATGTCATGGCAAAAGCAATGGGTGGTAATGAGGTGTTAGCGGCTAATATCTTAGCGTTTACCACGGTGGTATCGTTATTTGGTATGGCGATAGGGGCGGCATCTCTGAGAGCACTTGGCTGGATGTAGGCTTATATCAAACCGTTTTTATCAAAACTGTATTCAGGGCAAAAGACGAATCTTTCAAATCCAAAAAGGTAATATCTAAATTATGATAAAAAAAAGCTGTATGCAGCTGTGTTGGTTCAGTATTGCCTCCTTACTGTGTTTAACCGCTCAAGCTATGCCAATCAATGAGGTGATATTTGAAAAGGGCAGTAATTGTGGTCACTATCAGGGTGATTTAACCTCAGGTAAGCTATTTTCATTAGAGATGGGCGCTGAGGAGCAGCTGGTGATTAGCACAGATGGTCACGTACAGACGGTAACTGATAGTAAAGGGCAAGTATTAGAAGATAAGGGGGGCACTAATTATAGTTATAATGCCATTCATACCGGCACTCATACTATTAAGATGGTAGGCCGAGTAAAAAGTGAGATCGAATTTTGTGTTTTTTAAACTATAAATTTTGTGCTTATAACACTTATTGACTAAACGCCTCTTAGTAAATCACTTAACTAGCCAACTGACTAACTAGCCAACTAGCTAACGATTAGCAAAACCACTAGATGCAAAAAAGCCGATATCATTGAATATCGGCTTTACTGTTTTTAAGCTTTCTTTAATATTATGAAAATAAAAGTATAAATGATATTTATGGCTGTAAATCAAACACACCCAGCTCAGGCACCAGTTCAAGAGAGCGTATACGGGCCTGCTGGTCGTAAATATTGGCAGTTACCATCAGCTCATCAGGCTTATGCTCTTTTAAGAAGTGCTCTAACAGTGGACGAACTCCTGAGACACTACCCACAAAAGATACTGCTAATGCATCTTCGACCATGGCTTTTTCAGGCGCACTCCAAATATTGTCCATCGACTCTACTGGTGCAGGAACTTGAGTACGGCCACCACGGCGTAAACGAACGAAGCTCTGCTGTGCAGAGGTAAAATGATAACGGGCTGTTTCATCGTCATCGGCCAATAACATATTTGCAGCCAACATCACATAAGGCTTGTCCAAATACTGAGAGGGCTCAAAGTTCTCACGATAAGTGGCAAGGGCCTGAGTCATCATACGCGGTGCAAAGTGCGAGGCAAAAGAATACGGCAAGCCAAGCTTAGCTGCCAATGTAGCCCCAAATAAAGAAGAGCCTAAAATCCAAATAGGCACATTGCTGTGAGCACCTGGGAAAGCTTGAACCGGGCTATTGTCTGAATCTTTGCCTAAGAAAAATAAAAGCTCTTGCACATCTTGTGGGAAGAGCTCTGCATCATGCATCTGACGGCGTAGTGCCCTAAAGGTAGCACCATCGGTACCGGGCGCACGGCCCAAGCCTAAGTCAATACGGTCGCCATACAACGCTTGCAGTGTGCCAAATTGCTCAGCAATTACCAAAGGCGCATGGTTAGGTAGCATAACGCCGCCTGAACCAATACGAATTTTATTGGTCTTGGCTCCGATGTGTGATAGCAACACTGAGGTTGCAGCACTAGCGATGCCTGGCATATTGTGATGCTCAGCCATCCAGAAGCGATTCATACCGATGGCTTCCGCGGTTTGGGCCATATCAACGGTATAAGCCACACCTTGTGCGGTAGTTTGACCCTCTGGAACTGGGGCTAAGTCTAAAAAAGATAAAGGAATTGCAGTCATAGGTAATCCATTAGCAGAGTCAATAAGGCCTTAGTTAGGATAACAAGGACTTATCTGCTGCTTATTTAATTAAAATATTATTGGTTAACTTAAGTATTATTAGTTTTGTATTACCTATTGATATGCGACTTGCCTGCTTGAGTTTCAAGTAGACCGGTTGGATATTAATAAAACATAACAATCTGATAAATTAAGGGCTATCTGCTAAATAAAAAATCATCTGATAAATTAAGGGCCAAACGCCAAAAAGGTGCCGAGGGGCACCTTTTTTGTAACTTGTTAATACTACGGCTTATTGCTATTGCGGTTTATTAATATTGTGGTTCTAGTTACCGAATTGCTGTTGGCAAAGCTTGATAAAGGCTTTACCAAAGTGGCGAATTTCAGCATCATCACGTACCGCAATCCAACTGGTAAAGCGGCCGAAGTGACTGATAGGAATGGCGGTTAGGTTTTGATAGTGACCCGGCTCAAAGGCCATTTCAGCAATAATACCCACGCCAAGACCGGCGCCCACGTAAGTGCTAATCACATCAGCATCCAAGGCTGCCAATACGATTTCAGGTTCTAACCCTGCTTCATGGAAGGTCTGGTCAATAGCACCACGACCGGTAAATCCACCGTGATAAGTTACCAAAGGGTAGCTTGCAAGGGTAGGCAGGTCGATAGTCTCAAGCTCAGCCAACTCATGGTCCTTGGGTACAATGACTCGGTGTGACCAATCATAATAACGGTAGCAGCGCAGATAAGAGTTTTGTAATAAAGCTTCGGTAGCAATACCGATATCGGCTTGACCACGAATAACCATATTGGCAATGGTCTGTGGATCTGCTTGCTGTAGTACCAGTTGCACTTTGGGGAACTGTTCTTTGAATTTCTTAATTATGTCAGGTAACACATAGCGCGCCTGAGTGTGCGTGGTCGCTAGGGTCAAGGTTCCTGTATGTGGGTTGTTGTAATCGAGACTGATATTTTCGATAGTGCGAATTTCAGTAAAAATAGACTCAATATGCGGCAGCAGTGCTTCGCCCACAGGGGTTAAGCCAGTCAAACGCTTGCCTTGACGCACGAAGACTTCGGCTTTGAGCTGGTTTTCTAATGCTGATATGTGTTTGGATAAGCTCGACTGGCTGGTGTGTAGTACTTGAGCAGCTTGGCTTAGGTTATAACCATTAATGACAGTGTGCCACACGGTCTCTAACTGCTTAAGCTGAATTTGTAAATGTCTTTGGTTAACGACGACATCAATTGCCATAAATATATCCTGTATTACTTTTGCTCAATATTCATTAAATAATATCGGCTTACCTAAAATATAAGCTTATTATCAAGCAGGAAGAGGGGGTGATAAGCGGGTCGAGATCAATAGATCGGACGAGTTATGCCAACATTATACCGTTATTTAGTGAGATATCACTATTTTCAACATTATTGCAAACTTAGTGAATGCTATGCTTGATACGATACCGCTAGTCAAGTGCCTCATTCTAAAGTAACATAACGGTTTTCTGATTTTAAAACCATAGGTCTGCCATGTCTGTATCGACCCCAACTAACCAAAACGGTTCAAAAGCTGAGCTAACTGCCCCTCCCAAGAAGTCATGGTCTGAAGCGGCCAAAGCTTATTTGGATTCTCGTGTCATTATCATGTTGTTTTTGGGCTTCTCAGCGGGTATTCCGATTCTACTAATTTTCTCCAGCTTATCGCTGTGGTTACGAGAAGCGGGTATCGATAGAAGTGTGGTGACCATGTTTAGTTGGGCGGCTTTGGGTTATTCGTTCAAGTTCATTTGGGCCCCCTTAATTGATGCGTTGCCTGTGCCATTTTTGACCAAATGGTTGGGGCGTCGCCGCGGCTGGATGGTTGTGTCGCAGCTGTTGGTGATATTGGCCATTATCTTAATGGCCCGAGTCAATCCCATTGAAGAGCATGTCTTGGTCTATATGGCGGCCGCAGCAGTGCTTTTGGGCTTCTCTTCAGCCACCCAAGATATTGTCATTGATGCTTACCGTATTGAGTTGGCGCCCCCTGACATGCAGTCCATCTTATCATCGATCTACGTGTCCGGATATCGCATTGGTATGATTGTTGCCGGTGCCGGAGCGTTATATCTGGCTGATTACTTTGGTTCTACAGAAGCTTTTTATAGCTATGAGGCGTGGCGTAATACTTATTACATCATGGCAGCCGTCATGACGTTAGGCTTACTGACTACTTTTGCCAGTTATGAGCCGACCGCTGAGACCTTACAAAAGAATAAGCAGCAATTAAACCTAAAAGTATTCTTGAGCTATTCTGCTTTATTGTTAATCCCTGGACTGCTATTTGGACTTATTTATCTGATTAATATTGTGGTAAATGAGATTTTTAATTCAGCGGTGGCTTTGATTCCCTTGGCTTGGCTACCCGGCATCAAGTTATACTTTATGGTATTGATTGCTGTAGCGCCATTGTTACTGCTGTTTTTTATCATCAATCAATCGAAGATTATTAATAAAGCGCCTTTAGTGGCTGAAACTCGAAGTGATTATGTGCGATTGGTGCTGTTGTTTGTGGCCGCTGTCTTTTCCTTCATTGCTTGCTATGTGTTGATGGGTAAAGTGTTGCCAGAGACCGAAGCGGTCTTTATCGGATTTATAGTAGAAACCTTACATTTATTAACCAGTTTGGCTGCTGCATTGGCCGCGGGATATGTCTTAGTCCAAGCGGGGCTAGTGCGTAAAGAAGTGGCTATGGCGACTTGGATTGATCCTATTCTCGACTTTTTCCGTCGCTATGGCAAAAAAGCTTTATTGTTATTGGCGTTGATCGGTCTATACCGTATTTCAGATATTGTGGCAGGGGTTATCTCCAACGTCTTCTATCAAGATATGGGCTTTAGTAAGACCGATATTGCCAACGCGGTGAAGCTTGTGGGCGTGATTATGAGTATCGGTGGGGGCTTCTTAGGCGGCTTGCTGGCTCAGCGCTTCCGTATTATGCAAGCGATGATGGTCGGGGCAATCTTGGCCAGTGCCACTAACTTACTGTTTGTTATCTTGACCTACAATCCAGGCAACTTACCAATCATGTATATGGCCGTTATCTTTGATAACCTAGCGGCAGGTCTTGCCAGTGCTGTATTTATTGCCTTCTTATCAGCGCTGACTTCAATTAGATTTACGGCAGTACAGTATGCCATTTTCTCATCACTTATGACCTTGATGCCAAAAGTGTTGGGCGGTTACTCTGGAACTATCGTAGATAATATGGGTTATCCGTTCTTCTTTATCTTCACCTTTGCTATTGGGCTACCGATTTTGTATCTAATTTATGTAGTCGATAAAAAGATTGTCATTGGTGAAAATGATGATCCAGTGGCTGATTTAACTGAATCAAATAGCAGTGGTGTTGCCAAAGAGTAGTGGGGGTCTAGACAAGACACATATGACTAATCAAATAGTACGCCAGTCAGTAACAGCCCTAAAAAAGGCTAACTATGCAGATCTTCCTAGCCACTGGATAACAGACTGGCTATTGCATGTGTTACAAAAGTCGCCGTCATTTTTGATTACCGATGGCGACTATCTACTCACAGAAGCTGAACAGCAGCAGTTTGCTGCTGGTATTGCTAACATGCAGTCCGGTACACCACTGGCGTATTTAACCGGCAAGCAAGCCTTTTGGTCGTTAGAATTTGAGGTCAATGAGCACACTTTGATTCCAAGGCCAGATACTGAGATATTAGTAGAACAAGTGCTAGACTGGATCGCTCAACATAAAAATAGCCTAAGTATTTTGAATAACAAACCGATTGTGGCACCTTATCAGCTGTTAGATTTAGGTACAGGGTCGGGTTGTATTGCGATTAGTTTGGCTCATGAGCTTGCTACTATTTACCCCAAACAGTGGCAGGTAACTGCGCTTGATTTTTCAACTGAAGCGTTAGCGGTGGCCAAACGCAATGCTCAGCTTAATGCGGTCAGTAATATACAGTTTTTACACAGCGATTGGTTTTCAGTATTAAATGGTTCTGAGACTACTGACAAACCACTATTCGATGTCATCGTCTCTAACCCCCCTTATATCGTCGATAATGACCAACACTTAGACAAGCTCAAAGCTGAGCCGCTATCCGCTTTAGTTGCAGCAGATAATGGACTGGCGGATATTAAGCATATTGCCAATGAAGCAGCAAAGTATTTACGGCAAGGTGGACTGCTCGCCATTGAACATGGCTATGACCAAGGTGAGGCGGTACGTCAGATTTTTGATGAAGCTGGGTTTCGTCAGGTGAACACTGTTCAAGATTATGGTGGTAATGATAGGGTGACGATGGGGATTTATACTAAGTCATTTAACAATTCCCAAAACATACCTACTAAATATAGTAAAAAAAATAATCATAATAATTAAATATAATCGTGCTGTTGATTTTTAATTGATCTAATAAAAGAATCCCCGTTATTATTTTTAATAACTGGGCTTTGCTGATTTTAATTAAGGGGTGAACAAGGATTTTATAGCCAGAGTAGGGTGGGTTAGTGATAGCGTAACCCACCATATTTAATTAATAAATAAAATTATTATTGGTGAGTTACGTTTTAAGTGCACTCTCTACGAGAGTTTATTAAACCTAATCCAGCCTACGAGAAATTGTCTACTACGATGGATAGCTTCGATGTGAATAATGATTGATGCTAAACGCATTATGTTGCTGGGCTAAAGCCCAGCCTACTCGCTTATCTATTCTTTATCGGTACGCAAGATACACTTTACATTAAGCGTTGAGATAGTGATAACCGTAAACTAAATATGTATTTAATTTTTAATAACCACAAACTGGACCACAGCACTGTCTCCTTGATGCATTTTGCCTTCCATCACATGGCGATGCGTTTCGACTGCAACAATCTCTTGCAGGCCTGATAGTTCTTGCCGTAAACCCTCAAGTGACATAAACATCTCAGGCTTAGATGCTGGTGGACCGCCAATGCCTGACATTTTAGGCTGCTCAGCGGTATAGGCTTCTAAGATAAATACCCCATTTGGTTTTAGTGAGCTTAGCACTTGTTGATGAACATGCTGGCGGATATCAGCAGGCATATGGGCCCAAATCGAGACAATAGCGTCCCACTTTGCAACCCCAAAATCAAAATCTGCCAAATTTGCAACTATAGTAGTAATAGATACGCCTTTTTGTTCGGCAAGCTTTTGGGCTTTTTGTAATCCTACCTCTGATAAATCGACAGCTGTAACATCAAAGCCTTGCTCGGCTAGAAAAACCGCATTGCGCCCTTCGCCCTCAGCGATACATAACACTTGTTTTTTGTCAGTATCATTATTTTTGATAAATTTGAGGGTTTGTTGTAAAAAGTCATTGGCATCTGTGCCATAAATATATTCTTGCTGTTTATAGCGCTCATCCCACATGAGTATATCCTTACAATTAAAGCTTATGACGAATCTCAAAACTTTGGTGAATCGGTTTTTTGGGGTTAAAGTCAAAGCCAATGGTTTCATTGGTAATCTCAGTGACATCATAACGCTCATAAAGCTCTTCATCTAACTCAAATTTAGTAAAGTTATTTGAGAAGTAAATCACTCCGCCATTGGCTAAACGGTTCATCGCTCGGTTGATAAGGGCCGTGTGATCACGTTGTACATCAAAAGTGCCTTGGAATTTCTTCGAGTTTGAAAACGTTGGTGGGTCAATAAAGATAACGTCAAACTGATCGGTATTGTCTTTAATCCAATCGAAGATATCCGAGGCAATAAATTGATAGCGGCTGGTGGTCACATCTAGGCCGTTTAGCGCAAAGTTTTGCTTGCCCCAATCCAGATAATTCTGAGATAAGTCGACACTAGTCACCGATTTTGCACCGCCAAGGGCAGCGTGGACACTCGCAGTACAAGTATAGGCGAACAGGTTCAACACATCGGCACCACGACTGGCCGAGCGAATCATGCTGCGCATATTACGGTGGTCAATAAATAGACCGGTGTCTAAATAATCGGTAAAGTTGACATAGAAATAAGCACCGTCCTCTTGTACCACATGCATCTTACGCTTTTTCTGAGCCAGACGCTCCGCTTCTTGACGTTTGGCTTCTTCACGCGCCTGTTGGAACTTGTTGCCTTTGTAGCGATTGCGGTTGTCTTTTTTTGGTTCGGGAGCGTCTTTACTGGCTTTACCCTCTTTAGAGGGGCTTTCTGGGTTGCCATACTGGGTATTACCAACCTGACGCGCACGGGTTTTGATAAAGATTTGTTCACGGTTAATACCAAACACTTCACGAATACCCATTAATGCTAAGTTAAAGCGTTTGCGAGCGGTCTCTGGTGGAATGGTCTTTGGTGGTGCCCACTCTTGTACATGAACGTAGTCGCCATACACATCGATAGCCACTTTATAATCAGGCAAATCGGCATCATAAACACGCAAGTTGGTCACGTCTTCTTTGGTAGCCAGTTTTTTTAGATGCGCCACATTCTTTTGTAGGCGATTGACAAAGTCTTGTGCTTCCTCGACTTCAATCTTTTGGCGCTCAAAGCGATCGATTAAGCTTTCACCTTCTTTACGTAGTAATTGACCGTATCTGAAATAGACAGTGATGGCTCCGTTATGGCAACGTAGGGTTTGCGGCTCATCTAAAGGCAGCACATCAGCTTGCTCAACGTGGGCAGCTAATAGGCCTAACATAGGTTGATATTTTTGTTTAGCAAATATGTCTTGTAGGGTTAGCCCTAGGCCTTGATATAAAGGCTTGATAAAGTCGCTATCACCTAAACGCTCACCATACGGTGGGTTGGTGATGATAAGAGGGCGTTTAAGTTTACGATCTAATAACGGCTTGGCCAAAGCAATCTTCAGTTGAGACAGTGGGCGCTGCTCTAAAGTTAAATGCGGAATCAGCTCAATCAGACCGGCAGCGATTAAGTTTTTATGCACCGCTTTAATGGCGCCTGCATCGGCATCGAAGCCCATAATGGTCGGTAATTTGCCAGCGGCAGCTTTTTCTAGTCCATTATGGAAACGCTGCTGGGCATCCACCACACACTGTTGCCACAGCTCGCTGTCATGCTCCTGCCAGTTATAAAAACCAAATTGTGACTCGGCTTTATCAATACCCACCGCATAATCGCAATGCATCAATAGGGCTTCGATAATAAAGGTACCTGAACCACACATAGGGTCAATTAAGGCACTGTAGCTGTTTTTCTTTTTGTGCCAACCGACGGTATATAATAGGCCAGCGGCTAAGTTTTCTTTTAATGGCGCATCAGTCATGGCGACACGGTAGCCGCGGCGGTGCAAACTGGTGCCTGATAAGTCTAAGAAAATCTCAGCCTGCTTCTCATTAACGGTGGCATAAATAGGAAAGTCTGGGTTACTGCTGTCGACATCAGGACGGGCATCTAGCTTTTCGCTAAAGGTGTCCGCAATAGCATCTTTGATACGTAGCATGGCAAACTGTTGGCTGACTTGAACCCTTTTATCGACACTCATACGAATTGCAAAAGTATTGTCTAAGCCAAACCACTCAGTCCAATCTACGGTACGAGCCAGACCATTTAGCTGTTCTGCCACATCATAGTCTTTATTGATATTACGCTTTTTGATAGGCAACAAGACACGTGAGGCCACTCGTGACCACAGACAAATTTGATAAATCTGTTCTAAAGTAGCGTTGATGGCAATACGGCCCGTGCCTTTTAGTTCACAGCCAATCTCCATGCTAGCCAGTTCCGTTTGCAGCGGAGCTTCTAATCCATCGGCGCAGGTAACGATGATGTCAAAGCGTTTGTTTGAGGCTACAGGCTGGGTATTTAGATCGTTGCTGTTAGAGATGTTTTCTGTTGTGGGGGTGGACATAGTTGGCCTTTACGTTGTATTTATTAATTCAAATTTACTAATGTAATCTTCAGGCAGCTAAGCTAAATAGCAGAGACTGACTGTTAAATGAATTGAGTGTTAATGTTTTATATAAAAAAAGATGAATGATAGTGATAAGTAGGCTGCTAAATAAGCCAGTAGGTGGGAGTGATATGTTAATTACTAGTGATTTTACCACACTCATCTACTAGGAGATAACCAGGCTCTATAAATAAGCCAAATTTTGTGCCATTTATCGGCGGTTAGTCACAAAAGTCGTTTAATGCTACAGATTATTTATTAGCCTCTGGCTGACTTTGTGCAGAAGATGGTTGCAATTGGGCCTCAATATCAGCTGCTTTGGTATCGGCAGGCATGACAAGTTTCATGTGAGGATAGGGGATGTTAATGCCTTCTTTTTCAAAGCCTACTTTGATCTTTTCATGTAAGGTTTCTTTGATAACGGGCATACGAGCCACGGCGGCAGGTTTCACCCAGTAGCGGATAATAAATACCGTCCCAAAGTCGCTGATATGGTCAACCGTGGCTAAAGGCTCTGGACGCTTTAGAATATTTTCCGTCTCATCGAGCACCTTCATAATAACTTTTCTGGCTTGCTCAATATCAGCTTCTAGAGCAATACGGGCCCTGATGTCAAAGCGAATAAAGTTCTTTGAGGTTAAGTTAGTGACCTCGGAGGAGGCGACGGTCGCATTGGGAATAATGACCGTGATGTTGTCTCGAGTCAAGATATGGGTAGTGCGTAACGAGATGAGAATAACCCGGCCTTCGTTTTCGCCAATACTAATCCAGTCCCCGACCTTAAAAGACTGCTCTAGCAAAATGGTAATTCCCGAGATAAAGTTAGCAATGGTGGACTGCGCCGCAAAACCCACTGCCAAACCCAAAATACCCAGACCGGCTACTAACGACACGATATCGAAGCCAAACTGAGCCATAACACTGGCCAGTCCTAGCACTATAATTAATACTGAGAATACGTTTTTTAGCAGCTGTTCTATCGAGGCATTAAGTCCATAATGCTTTAGAACTCGGCTGATAACTTGTTCAGATGAGGTCCATAGTACGTAATAAATACCGGCCCATATACTGGCTTTGGCCGTTGCAGATACGGTGGTAGGCTCAACATTTATCTGACTCATTACCGCCAGTACACAGCTGACCAGCCATATGTAGCGTAATACAGAGCGAATGATGCTTAAGCGTCGGTCTGATAGCTTTAATTGCTCTTGATAGCGCTTAGCAATATAGGTAAATAGCCAATAGAGAAAGCCGACAATCATTAACAGAATAATAATTTTTATGGTGGTGCTGGCAAGTTCCACCCCGCGAGAAGCCCAGTCTCGACTCTCTTCTTCCAAATCGCCCCCAATTGCAAGATATAAGCTCGAATACAAATCGTGCATAATGTCTTGAAAAAATGCGCTAATTTTTGAGCCAGTCTCTCTTGCCATTGGTAATCCTATAATGGGTCATTGTCTAAGGGAATCTGTTATAACTGCGTAGATAGTCTTAATATACAACAAAATTAGATAAAGTTGAGTATGCCTTGTTCGTAGCTTCCTTAGTTTATATAAGTTAGTTTTTTAAAAATGCTCACTTATTATAAAAAAACCCTGCAGCGATATGGCAGGGTTTTTTGTGATAGACAAAATAAATTATGAATTAAACTTATTGATCTTGCCTATGGTGTCACGTAAGGCGGTGCGTAACCCTTCAAGAATAGTAGGATGGTAGAAGGGACTGGCCAGTAAGCCGTCGATATCTACTTCATTGGTAATGGCTGTGACCAAGATATGAGCAATATACTCGGCATCTGGGCCCACCATACTTGCCCCTAATATCAACTCAGTTTTCGGACAAGCATAAATGCGAAGTAGGCCACAGTTGACACCCATTACTCGACTACGTCCTTGATTGTCAAAGCTCACCTCACCGATGACATACGGACGTCCTTCTTCTTTAATGTCTGATAAAGACTGACCCACGTTCATAATTTGTGGTGCACTGAATATTATTGACATGGAAGTGGTTGCTGTTTGCGACTTATCGGGTGACATGTCATTCAGCATATTACTGTCTTCAGAGCAGTCTGGATCTTTGGCAATGGCATCGCTCATACTGATTTTATCGGCTAGACCCGCTATCTTCAAAGCCACCTCTTTGCCCGATAAATAGCCCTCATTACTGGAGACATGCAGTAGCGGTAGATAGGCATTGGCATCGCCAACTATATAGACATTGGTACCTTCAATTTTACCGGTTATTTTATCCAACTTTAGCGGACGATTTTTGTCATCTAACTGCACCCCCACATGCTCAAGCCCTAGGGTATGCAATGAGTTGCGGCGTCCGGTAGCTGCCAGTACTTTCTCACCACGCCAAGTCTGTGAATTGCCTTCAGCGTCAGTATAATGGATAACCGCTTGGCTCTCACTATTAACTTCTTCTCGAGATACTTCATCAATACGGGTATTGAGACGTAAATCTAACTGATTGGAAAAACAAGCAATGGCTTTTTGATTAATGGCCTCGTCTTTTAAGCCACCCACTTTTTCATTGCGATTGAAGAGTGCAACCTCAACACCGAGTCGACTCATTGCCTGAGCCAGTTCAAGGCCAATAGCTCCTGCACCTATTACCGCCATAGATTTAGGTAAATCTGGCAGCTCAAAAATGGTATCAGAAGTAATTAGAGTATCGCCTAATGCCAATTTCCAGCCTTCAGGCACAAAAGGCTTTGATCCAGTGGCGATAATAACATGATCGGCTTGGATGTACTGGATATCACCCTCTGCGGTATGCGCTTCAATCAATCCGGATTCTGAAAAAACAGCACGACCATGTATTTTATTATTATCGTCCCAGCTCTCTACATTCTTTAGGGCGAAACCTGCAAAACGATCTCGCTCATCCTGCACCCGCTTCATAACCTGCTTACCGTTAATGGTGGCATTACCTTCTATCCCAAATTCTTTAGAATGGCTGGCATGGTAAGCACGATCGGCGGCTGCAATCAATAATTTACTCGGCATACAGCCCATGGTGGTACAAGTAGTGGACCAGATACCTTCATTAATAATAACCACATTATCTGTGACTTTGCTGATTTGACGATAAGCGTTATGACCCGCAGTACCGGCACCGATGACGGCGGCATCAACGTGGCGAATGGATTTCTCGGAGGGAGATTGGGATTTTGTCATAAGTCTTTCCTAAAAAATGGTTCTAGTTAATGTTTTTATTATGAATACTGCTAGGAACAATTGCCGTAAAGAACCGGTATGGACTTTGCCTTACCGGTCGGTACTAAAGGGGTAATTATCAGATTAACTTCTTAAGTATAGCTAAGCTGAGTTAAGTCTAGATAAACCGAGTCTATGCCAGCGTTTTTAGCAATCTATCCGCATAGTCTTTGGCTCTTAAATTACGCTGAGCATGGGTCAGCTTGCCGTCTTTATCAAACACAAAAGTAGAGCGTACTAAGCCCATTGTTTTTTTGCCATACATATTTTTTTCTTTAATCACATCAAAGTGTTGGCAAAGCTTTTCATCAGGATCGCTAATCAAAGGTATTTGCAGTTGTTTTTTTTCAATGAATTTCTTATGCGACTCGATACTGTCTCTAGATACTCCAATAATGCTGTAACCTAAGGCATCAAACTCAGACAGTTTTTCGGTAAAGTCGACTGCTTGAGTAGTGCAGCCGGGAGTATTGTCACGCGGATAGAAATATAGAATTAAGCCCTTGTCCATATTTTCCACAAATTGATCAAGCACAATTTCACTTTCGACCATTTCATCTTCTATTTTTTGCACCATAGGCATCGGGAAGTCCGGAAGGGCAATGATTTCATCAGTGGGTTTGGCCATGTTATTTTCCTTTTTTATTTAAAATAACTTATTAACTTAGATGATAGTTATAGTTTTTATATTAGTTTACCTAAGATTAAGCAATGACTCAAAGCGTAGCGTGTAAGCGTCAAGTACGACTTAAGTTAAGAATTAAGCTAAGAGAAATCTAAGACAATAAAAAAGGCCGACATAGGAATGCCAGCCAATTTAAATCAGATCAATAACAGTATAACTTAAAGCACAGTGTAAGCAAATTAGGCTTTAGGTTTCTGTGGCGGGTTTAGTTTTAGACCATTACCACATTGCTGTAAGTCTTTTTGCATGGTCTTGGCATAAGGTAACGTTGAAGGGTCTTTGCCACTTTGGGCATAGCTTTCAATTTCCCACATTTGGCCTAGTGTCATTTTACTGCGAACGTCCACAGTACAGCCACAAAACTTCTTAGCGGTAGCATTATCTGCCACTTTAAGTTTAACCGCGGTTGCGACACAGTTATTAATTTGATCTTGCTTGATGTCCAACGCTTGAGCTGGAGTTGCCAACATAATTGCAGAAGTAGCTAATGCAGCAAGTGGCAATAATTTGTTAGATAAAAAGCTTTTCGAAATAAAGTTCATGAACAACAATCCTTTAGAGGCTTACAGTAATTATATTTTCAGTTAGCCAGTGACTTACATAAGTTAAAATGCACGGGCACTGGGTTAAATGTACAAGTTGAAAACAACCTACAGAATTTACCTAGCGACTGGCTTAGTTAATCTATCCGCATACCTTATCAAGCTAATAAACAGATTAGTAATTAATTTTGCTATTTAGTTGCAATTTATTGTTGCTATTCAGTTACAAAATGCACAAAAACAAACTAAAAAGCAGAGTCCTAATTAGTAGCGTAACGGGTAGGGTCTGCTAATCCGGCATCACTAAAGCCTCTTTTACGTAAAGTACAGCTGTCACAGATACCACAGGCTCGGCCTTCACTGTCAGCTTTATAGCAAGAAATGGTTTGAGAGTAATCCACCCCAAGTGAGTTGCCCAGTTGAATAGTTTGCGCTTTAGAAAGCTTTTGTAGCGGGGTTTGAATATACAGTTTATGCCCGGTTACCCCAGCTTTGGTGGCTAGATTGGCCATGACCTCAAAGGCATTAATATATTCAGGACGGCAGTCAGGGTAACCTGAGTAATCCACTGAGCTGACCCCAATGACGATATGGTTGGCTTCAGTCACTTCTGCCACAGCTAAAGCGTAAGACAAAAATATGGTGTTGCGCGCCGGCACATAAGTGTTGGGAATGGCATCATTATCTATATCGTCGGTGTGGCTTGGGAATTTATCCGCATCGCCATCTGGGACGGTCATATCATGGTCAGTTAACGAAGAGCCGCCCAACTGTGCAATATCAATATCAATGATCTTATGATCGACGCCGGCCTGGTTAGCGATATTTTTGGCCGCGACCAGCTCGCTATTATGACGTTGACCGTAATTGAAGCTTACAGCAGTGACCTTAGCATAGCGATCTTTTGCCCAGTACAAACAGGTAACAGAGTCTAGCCCGCCTGAGAGTAATACTACGGCATTTTCATTACAGGAGTCTGACGCAGTGTGGTTAGTGGGAGAGATTGAAGTTAAAGCATCAGTCATAAGAAATCCTAAAGGCTTATAAAAATCAGAAAAAAGGCGATTATTAAAAATTAGTCAAAAAGAGCCGTAAAAAAACCGTCTATTTTAACAAAAATAAGACTACTGTGTGTGCTCTGTTCGAGGTTAGTCAAAGCGATATACATCCATCCCTAAGCTATGATGGGCCATGCTTTCATGGATTACCGAGACCCGCTGACCACAGCCCAGTGCAAAAAACAGCGGTAGTAAGTGCTCAGAGCTAGGGTGAACCTGCTCTACTTGAGAGAATTGTTGCCAGTCTAACGCAGCTGGGATATTGGATTTTAACTGCTGTAACAACCAGACTTTAAAGGCTTTAGCCGTAGGCTCTTCACTGTCAGCGTCCCAATTTAATGCCGCTAAGTTGTGGGTAATACCGCCTGAACCAATAACCAAGATTTGCTCACGGCGTAGTTGGGAGAATAAGCTACCGAGTTGATAACACGCATACGCGTCAAAGTGCTTGGGTAATGACAGCTGTACAATAGGTACATCTGCCTCAGGGTATAGATGAATTAACGGTGCCCAGACACCATGATCTAAAGGACGCAGTGGGTTAAGACTATTAATCACACCCATCTTATTAAGTTGATCGGACAGCGACTCTGCCAGCTCTGGATGACCTAGAGCGGGATATTCAATGGTGTTTAACTTCTGACTAAAGCCTGAGAAATCATGCCAGGTTTGCGGGGTTGGGTTGCTGGCAATCTCCAAGGTCTGAGTCACCCAGTGCGCTGACATAATCACAATGGCTTTGGGCTTAGGCAGGTTTTGCCCGGTACGTGCCAAAGCATTGGTAGTGGCATTTTTTTCAAGCGCAAAAGTGGGCGCCCCATGCGAAATAAATAGCGCCGGCAATGTGGCCAGCGCTTGCATAGAGCGAACTTTTTGCTTGCGAGTCGGAGTCGTCACCGGCTCAAAGCTAGTGAGCGGAGTCACTGAAACCGGTACGCTAAAGGTTGAGCTGTGAGTATTCTTTGGATATGTCATAAACTAATTATGGGGGCTAGGCGTCATTTTTTAAAGCAGGGTAGGACCTGCAAGACCGATTTCACAATAAATAGCTACACTAAATAACTAAAAGAGATTGCTACCTTAACTGATAAGCTACACACAACTAATAAGCTACACACGGCCGCTACCTCTAACAGTACTAGCACTGTCGCTTTAGCCTAATTGCCGCGATGATAAGGATGATTATTATTAATACTCATCGCGCGATATAACTGCTCCATCAATACCACACGCACTAGCGGATGGGGTAGGGTAAGGGGCGATAATGACCATTCATAATATTGCTAAGCTTAGTGCTAGTAGTATTGCTTTATTGGCTCATGCAGATGTAGATACAGCGGCAAATAGTGCGGCAGTGACTGTTGAGAATAATGCTTAAAGCCTATAGGGTGGAATCCTCAAGGTAAGACAATTGAGAGCATTAAAATTAATGATACGAAGAATGGTTTTTTTGCAAAAGATGGTTGGGTTTAAAAGACTCAAATTGTTGAAACGTCAAAAGGTAGGGTTGAGATACATTATGCACATACAACTAAAACAAGCAGAAATGTTGAATTTAAATTTAAAAATGAGTCATTATAGGATTAATTGTGTTTAAAAAAATATTGTTAGATTTTTTGTTGTCTGCAGAAGCGTCAGCAGCAACAGGAGAGCTAGATGAATGGTATTTATCAGATTTTGATGACAAATATGTCAACAGCATTGATTATGAAACTGGTTATGCGATGCTTATTGATTGCTGTGAAGTTTGGATTGAGTATCCTAGGTTTACATTTGAGCTAATTTATATAATAGGTTCTATTAGAAATATTATATCGACTAATACTTTTCCAAAGGTTTTTATTGATAATAAAGATAAAATTTTAACAATTTACAAAGATACGGAGGCTAGAGTTACAAGTCAGATTTGCGAAAAATATTCAGACATTAAAATAAAGCAGCAGTTGTTGGAAAAAATAATAAAACAAAACATTCAAATTGAAAAAGATTCATTTCAAGAGCTTTTTCATCATTCAAATATTAATTGGTTTGAAATTTAGGAGGCTAAGTTATTTAACGCCTAAACTATGTAGCTTAAGGCTTTAAGAGGTTTTGTCGTGTACAAAGAATTTGATTAGTAATATTAATTAAAAATAGTGCACAGACAGCTGTTGAGAATAATGCCATATGGGCTGCCATTCCTGCTGTTATTTAGTCTTTAAAATTTGGGGGTATTTCCACCCATTTTTTGGAGCATTTAATGGTTCTAAAGCCTATTTCACTCGTACAGGGCTATGGACTATGCAAGTAGATAAAATAGTATTTTCTCCGTCTCAATAAGGATTATTGTATGAAAAAAATGATTATATTACTAGGAGGTATAATGACGCTTGTAAGTTGCTCAAAACTTGATGTACATAGTCCTAATGCTCAAATTGAAGTAAATGTAGATGATGATAAATACAGTGTTCCACTAAACCATATTGTTAGACCAGATACTGGAAGTTACCCAAGTTTTGATACAGATATGGGTAATGCTTACTTTTTCTGGCCTAGTGGTAGAGGGCTAAATAATCAGGATAAAGATCCCAATGTTTTAGAGCATGATGATGATATTATCAGTTTCTACTGGACAGCTAGAAATTCAGGGGTCATGGGTAATGATATGCCAACAAGAGTAGCAATTCGCAAAGAAAGCGCTGTTAGAAATCCTAAGCAAGATAGCTTTGATCTAGAAGCATATATTGAAAAATTTGATAAGCATACTGTCTGGTACATAGGTTCTGTCTATCCAAGCTCACCTACAACTATTGAATGTTTTATAGCTTCTAGTAATCATCAAAATAGTATTTGCCAGATGGAGTATGTGCACCCTGATTATAATAATTATATTCAACTTCAGTTCTCAAGAAAAAACCTTGCCGATTGGAAAGAAATAAATAGGATGGCCATTAACTATATGGAGAAGTGGTATGATGAATAAATATGAATTGTTAAATTATAGTTGATTCTGAATGTGACTATTAGCATGTTTCTATAACCCAACTAAAAAAACAACAGCTTAGCTAACCAATAACGATTAAACAGTGACAGCAACTGTTATATTTAACATGGTAAAATTAATACTAACCTCGATAACCAAACAGATTATCACCATCCATAACTAACAAAACTAAGCCTAGTTTGGCTTAAGCTATCGAAGCGCCTAGAGAAGTTAAAAAAGAAACCGTGACAGGATTTAGTGCCAGTATTTATTATTAAAAATATTACTCGTTGATTTTATTTATTATTAATAATAATAATGGGGTATGAGATAACTGTTGGCTGTGGAGCGGGAGTGGCTTTAACCACATCAGTTACTGATTTATTGGTATCTAAATCCATAATCCAAAAGACTACGTAACTATCTTTACTAAACCATAATCTTTACTAAACCATAATAGATTTTGATTACTCTAATAACATCAAATAACCTTAAATATGTATTATAAGTTTGCAATAATTATTAAGACATTATTTACAAAGTATTGATAGTTATTAATATATAGACTGCTGGCATTGAGATAATTAAATTAATTCGCTAATAATTCATCAATTGCCCCGATGATAAGGATGATTATTATTAATACTCATCGCGCGATATAACTGCTCCATCAATACCACACGCACTAGCGGATGGGGTAGGGTAAGGGGCGATAATGACCATTTAAAGTCAGCTGCTGCTAGCACCTCAGGTGATACGCCATCTGCTCCGCCAATTACCAACGCCACATCATCACCAATTTGCATTGCTTCGCTGAGCTTATCAGCCAACTGCTCGGTGGATAGCATCTTACCTTTTACATCGAGTACCCAAAGCTTTTCGCGCGAGTTACTCTGATGAGTGGTCAAAATAGCTTTACCTTCTTGCTCACGATACTGTGCCAAATTAGCCTCTGATGGATTTTTGGCACGTTTAGCCGCAGGCAGGTCGATGATATCAGTGCTGAGCATGGGCTGGATACGTTTGTGATACTCATCAAATCCAGCATCAACCCACTTAGGCATCTTACTGCCCACACTCAAAATTCGTAATTTCATAAAAGATCAGACCTTTTGGTTTAATTAATAGAACTGCTAAAGCTAAAATGTCAACCTTTTAACCCCTGATTTTTTAACTTATCCACAGTTCAAGTGAGACCCTTGAGTCAAGTTGTGAAACATCTGAAGCAATAAAACATTTACTGATAAATTTTTTATAATAGCTATTAGTTTTTAGCCACTACTGTGTAAAGTATTGATTTTATTGACAAAAATAATTGTACAAAAAATGAGCAATTTTATTCAAAGCCGTATGTTGTCTAGGGTATAACTTGTCAAGTCTTGGGTTATCCACAGAGTTATCCACAGGTTATGGGGAAAACTCTTAATCCCCTTGCTAGCCATGCGTTTGGCAGCAGTGGTATGCTGAGCTGGATAAAAGAACAGAGCCCTCATTAGTAAGGAATTTAAGTTAAAAACTATAAATTACTTAAATAATGAGGACTACTTTTTGGGTTAATCGTCAAATGTTCCACATGGTAAGTTTTATATTTACCAGCAGTTACTGGCTTTGCTATCTAGGTAGAGCAAAATAAGCCAAGAATTATGGCAATTAGTCTTTGCTATAAATTAAATCCCAAACCCCATGACCTCTATCAATGCCTCTTTTTTCAAACTTGGTCATAGGGCGGAAGTCTGGACGCGGTGTGAAATTACCGTGTCCTGCAGTATTGGTTAAGCCTTCAAAGTTGTCGAGCACATCTAGCATCCAGAATGCATAATGCTCCCAGTCTGTTGCCGCATGGAACCAGCCACCATTTTTGATAACACGGGTGACAATCTCCATTCGCTTAGGGCTAACAAAGCGGCGTTTGTAATGACGCTTTTTTTGCCAAGGATCAGGGAAATATAGCTGGATACGGTCAATATGATTGTCAGGTAATTGCTGCATTAAAGCGATGGCATCCCCATTGATAATCTTTAGATTGGTCAGCCCCTCTTCATTGGCCATATAGGCGCACTTGCCAATACCTGGCTCATGCACTTCAATGCCCACGAAGTTTCGACTGGGGTCGGCTTTGGCCATCTCAATTAAGGAGCTGCCCATTCCAAAACCAATTTCAAAGGTTAATGGGGCATCAGGGCCATTGGGCGTCTGCTCGGTATCTGCAAATAAGGCACGCAAATCTGTGATGCCATCGATAATACCTTGACCTCTATCGTCCATAGTATTGACAATATATTTGGCATAGATAGGGTCTGTTAGCGCTTGCTCGGCATTTTTGTTAAGGTGGGTGCGGCGCTTCATAAAGGTTTTGATTAGGCGTGGAAAAGCAGTGTCAGTGGCCTCAGATTTGGCTTGATCGCTATTTTGGTCAGAGGTATTTTTGGTTGTAGGAGCAATAGCATTGTCCTTCATGTCAGTAGTTTCAGAGGTTGGTAAGCTATCTGTAGTAGGGGTATTTGGAGTATTTTCAGCGCTCATATGAATAAAATCATCCACTATTGGAGTTATTAAGTTGAAGGAATTGGGAGGTTAGCCAAGCCTGTTAAAAAACAGCGTTAAGGCTAAAAAATAAAGTAATATGGGCGTATTATAACGTTAATCCACCTATAAAACGATGTGCAAGCCGTCAAAGTTTGTCTCGACTTAGGTCGCTGTTGTGTCATATAAGGTTAAATTGGTATGTTGTTTATTGAAGAAACTTCGCCGCCGCCATTTTATCAAGAGCAGATTACTGATGAAAAACGCACTCAGCTTGATAAATGGTTTATTGGCAATCGCTCACAAGCTTATTATCTAAAGCGTTTTTCTGAATTTGATGCACAAGGCTATTTGTCCGCCAAGTGGAACTGGGCCGCTTTTTTGGCCACTTTTGGCTGGCTGTTATATCGTAAGCGTTATCTAGATTGTATTGTTTATACTGTCGCAGGTTGGTCATTTATTCAGTTGAATGTGGTTATTGCCTTGGTGGCTTTTGAGTTTGCTTTCATGTCTTTTGTGCCAGATGCCTATCAAATGTTCACCCGCATTGCGATAGCTGCTGTTATCTGGTTGTTTTGGTCAGTAATGGTGGGCAGATGGGCAGATGCTTATTATTATCGCATGGCACGGCGTGAGATAGCCGATGTCTTGGCTGATTATCCAAAGCAGCCTGATCATCAAAAAGCGCACTTAAACAAGGAGGGGGGTACCAGCTTGGTGGGGCTTGGGGCTGCTTTTGCTATCTTTATATTTTTATTGTTTGTCATTCAAAATCGCTTTTTGCCGTTATATGCCCAGCCCAAAGAGCATGGCATAATTCAAGACACCTTTATGCAAACCCGCATAGTGACCGGAGAGATTGAGCAGCAATTTCAGTCTCAAGGCAAATGCCCTATTGACTATCAGCCTGATGAGGCTAGTGAGAATCTAACATTTGAGGTAGTAGAACAAACCTCAGCTTTGGGTAATAAGCCCAGCAGTTGTGTGCTGATTGCCACCATACAAAACATTCCTTTCCCCAATCGCAATCTAAATGGGCAAAGCTACATCATGTATCGACCTTCTGATCAAAAGCAGGAACGATGGCAATGCATTACCTCACTGAACGAGAAGAAGAGACCACCCATTTGCTCTAGTAGCTAATAGCCCTTAATAAACAATAGTAGATAAATAAGAGTGGCCTGATAACTATTAGCCTTTAATAGCTAATAGCATCTGACTATGACTTCTTAGAGAGGCCCACCGCAGTTTCAATCTCCTCTAAGTCAAGCTTCTTACCCTCAGTGTGATCGGAGTCAAATAAACTTTCAAGCTCCATCAATGAAGCCTGCACTGACTCAATGAGCTTAGCCTCATCTTCGTAAATGGCTTGCTGCTGCTCTAGTAGCTTATCGTCATAGTCACGGAAGGCGGTAATGGTCTCCCGTGCTTTTTCAGGAGAGATACCCAATAATTCTAATGACTCGCGTGACATATCGAGTGACGATAGGTAAGTTTCACGCCAGATATGAGTTATGCCTATTTCACGCAAACGGTAATAATGGGCACGGTTGCGGGCACGCACTAGGATTTGTAGATGTGGATAATTATTATGCAGGTAGCGAGCAGTAGAAATTGAGCGCTCCACATCATCAATAGCAATAATAAATATTCGGGCTTTTTCGATTCCGGCAGTTCTTAATATTTGCGGGTTCTGCGGGTTACCATAATACACTTGGTTACCAAATTTACGGACGAAATCGACCTGGTTAGCAGAGCTTTCAATGGCGGTAAATTCGATATTATGCATACGCAGCACTCGGCCGATAATCTGACCGACACGGCCAAAGCCTGCGATAATGACAGGGTGTTCATGGTCAGGAATGCTGTCGTACTCTCGGTCTGGTTGTCTTTTTGCAAATCTAGGCTCACCAAACTTCTCAAGCAGAATAAATCCAATAGGAGTTAGCGCCATAGAGATGGTCACAATTAGGGTAAGCAGATTGGCATGCTCAGGTCGTAGTACGTTTTGGTTGGCTGCGGTGCTGAATAACACAAAAGCAAACTCACCACCTTGGGCTAAGGTAACCCCTAGACGAATACTGGTCGGTAAGCGGTTACCGAGTAGGCGAGCAATGGCTGTGATTACCCCAAATTTGATAATCATTAACACAATGGCAGCCCCAATAATAAAGGCCGGATGTGCCAAGATGAGCTTAACGTCAGTTAACATACCTACTGACATAAAGAACAGACCTAAAAGTAGACCTTTAAACGGCTCAATACTGGCTTCAAGCTCATGGCGATATTCAGAGTCAGCCAATAGTACCCCAGTCAGGAATGCCCCAAGGGCCATAGACAGACCAATTTGGCCCATCAAAATAGACACCCCCATTACAATAAATAAAGCCACAGCAGTAATAAGCTCATTGGCACCACTTAAGGCCACAAACTTGAAGAAAGGGCGAACCACATAGCGGCTAACTAAGAATAAACCCCCAAATACAGCTACCACTTTACCAAAGTAGATTAAGTCATAAGTCTGTTCGCGGACCCCGGATAAAAAAGGAATGGCCGCCAGTAGGGGAATAACCGCAATATCCTGAAATAATAAGATAGTAAAAGCTTCACGGCCATGAGTACTAGAAAGCTGTTCTTTTTCAGTCAGCACTTGCAGTACAAAGGCAGTGGAAGAGAGTGCCAGACCAAAGCCTACAATAAAGGCGGTGTCTAGCTTGAGCGGAGTAAACTGAAAAATAAGGCCCATTAACAATAGACCAGTGACCCCAACTTGCAGCCCGCCAAAGACGAAGATAGAGTGACGTAGTGCCCATAATCTCGACGGTTGCAGCTCAAGACCAATGACGAACAGCAGCATTACCACGCCGAACTCGGAGAAATGCATCAAGCTTTCAGCATCCCCGGCCACATCGAACACACTGGGTCCGAGTAAAAGACCAGTAATCAGGTAACCCAATACCGTTGAGATATGAAGCCGCTTACCTAATGGGACTAATAATAAAGCTGCGCCCAAAAATATAGTGGCTTGAAGCATTAGGCTAGGCTGTACGAGGGAGGCTGCAAACATTAGCGGTCCTTGTTGGTAGAGCTATTTTTCATATATTAATATGTTGTAAGAAGTTAGCGGGTAACCTGATCCTTAAGCGGTTCAGTCATTAGTTAATAACTAAATCAGGGCTATCAGCGCTTTTTGTATACCTTCCAAACCCCATTATCAGCCAAAGGATTGCTATAAGCATCATTGCGTCGTTTGCGCGGCTTTTGACGACTATCCACTATCTTAAAGTCGGGTAGGGCGTGAATGATTAGACCGGTGCGATAAAACCTAATACGTTCAGGCTCCAGTAATTCCCCTTTGTCGTTTTTACAAAAAACATAAGCACGAAGGTCAATAAACTGCCTATGAGCTACCAAACGGGCGGTTTCATCATTTGCAAAGACCTTTTCTAGACGCAGACACTCAGCCTCAGTAAATTCTCCACACTTGTCGATTAAAGCCCCAACAGAGCCAAAGTTTTTTGACTCTTTGGCTCGAGTTTTGGTCAAATGTAGTCGCTGCACATGATAAATAAACTGCGGTATTTCCAAGCTGGCAGGCAGAGGCAGGTTGTCGGGCGGCAGATAAGCGGCTGGATAAAAATTCAAGGCACGGTCAATTAAAGGCTGCCAGCGTTTATGATAAGCGGCAACCTCGTCTTTATTACCTTGATAGATAGGCATATCTCTAACTTGTTGTAGGATATCTGGGGGGAATTGATCTGCTCGAAAAGCAGCAATATCTGCTTGTAAAGTAGAAAGTAACTCTTTGGCCAGAGACTTACCCTCCTTCGATAAAGGATCTTGGATAATATCTTCTGGAGCGACAAAAGGGGCAGATCGTCTTGACATAATTGCTATAGGTTCATTATTAAGAGAGTTAAAACCATGTTATCATAACTGGGCAATCTAACTGCATTACTGTAATCTATGCGCCCTATTATTTTGGCCACAATATATGCAGTAGTAAGCAGTCGATATTTTTTTTAAAGCCCATATATAAATCTAGGGCTTGGATAACGAGTTAGTAGATTTTTTTGACAAACTTGAAATTATTTTAAGTATTAACCTGTAATAACTCAACTTTAATTTTATTGGCTAAGCGACTGTCAACAATAATGTTTCAGCTGTTAGTAATAATGTTTAAAAAGCTTAGACCGGTATAGATTGCTAAAATCCGTGGTTAACCGACCTCCTATTTAATTAATTGACTATAAAGCACTCTGATTTCATTCTCAATCATTAACGCCTTGTAAAACCAAGTGAGATAAAAAATGTCCATAAAACCTGTCGTCGCCTTAATAGGTCGCCCTAATGTGGGTAAATCGACAATATTTAACCAAATGACCAAATCGCGTCAGGCATTAGTGGCTGATTTGTCCGGCCTCACCCGTGACAGACAGTATGGTGATGCCACCTATAACAACAAGTCTTTTGTTGTTATTGATACCGGCGGTATTGGTGAAGCAGATGATGGTCGTGGTGGTATCGACGACTATATGTCTGCCCAATCACATACAGCCATTCACGAAGCTGATATTATCGTGTTCGTGGTTGATGCCCGTGCCGGAATGATTGGCGCAGATGCTGAAATTGGCAAAATGCTGCACACCTTAGGCAAGCCTGTATATCTGGTAGCCAATAAAATTGATGGGGTGCATGATGCCGCGCCTGCTGAGTTCTATGCTCTAGGCTTGGGAGAGCCGTATCCAATGACGGCCAGTCATGGTCGTGGTATTGCCAACTTACTAGATGACCTTACCGAAGACATGCCTGAAGATGTCGAAGAAGAGGAGCAAGATGGTTTAAAGCTTGCCATTATTGGTCGTCCTAATGTGGGTAAATCTACGTTAGTAAACCGTATGCTGGGCGAGGATAGAGTCGTGGTATATGACATGCCTGGCACCACGCGCGACAGTATCTATATCCCTTATGAGCGTAATGGCAAAAATTACGTGATCATTGATACAGCAGGTGTACGACGTCGTGGTCGTATCGATGAAAAAGTAGAAAAATTCTCAGTCATCAAGACCCTGCAGGCGATTAAAGACTCTAATGTGGTCGTGGCAGTTATTGATGCGCAAGAAGGCATTGTTGATCAAGATCTGCATATGCTCGGCTATGCGCTAGATGCTGGCCGTGCTATCGTGGTGGCGATTAACAAATGGGATGGTCTGTCAGAGGACCAAAAAGACTTGATTCGTTTTGAGCTTGATCGCCGCTTTAGCTTTATTCCTTATGTTAAAGTGCACTTCATCTCAGCGTTACATGGTACTAACGTAGGTAACTTATATCCCTCGATTCATAAAGCTTATGAGTCTTCGATGTTTAAAGTGTCTACCAGCCGTTTGACCCAGATTCTAGAAGATGCGGTGGCTGCCAATCCGCCTCCTATGTCAGGGGGACGCAGAATTAAGTTACGTTATGCTCACTTAGGTGGTCATAATCCACCTATTATTGTGATTCATGGTAACCAAACTGGTTCGTTGCCAAAAAGCTATCAGCGCTATTTAGAAAACGAATTCCGTAAAGTGTTTAAGTTAGAAGGAACTCCTTTAAGAGTTGAGTTCAAACTAAATACCAACCCTTATGCGGGCAAGAAGACTACTTCTTCCAAAAAGCTAAGACCTGGAGTATCAGAGGCCCGTCAAAAGCGCCGTGATATGAAGTATAAAAAAGGCTCACATAAGCGTTAGTTGCTGATTTATAAAGCACAATGTACTTTAATAAAAATAGGGGCTGTCATTGACAGCCCCTATTTTTATTCAATAGCCTTACTTTATCTCAATATCCTAGGCTCAATATCATTCAATAGTCTGGAATAAACTAAAGGCTTAGAATAAGTTACTAAAGAATTTAGCAATATGTTGCCAAGCACGCTTGAAGATACCTGATTTCTCTACCGCTTCAGTAGCAACGATAGGTACCGAAGCCACAGATTTACCATCAATTACCGCCATCATACGACCAATCTCTTGGCCCTTAGCGATTGGGGCTTGAATGTCATCAGAAATATTAATCACAGTGCTTATTTGGTCTGATTGAGTTTTAGTGGTTAATACTTTTAAAGCTTCGCCTGTGGCCGCTTTAACTTCATTTTTTTCACCAAAATAAACAGGAACAGTATCTACAAACTGATTGGCGGGAGCCACAACTTTGGTGTCAAAGTGACCAAAACCCCAGTTTAATAATTCGCGAGACTGGTCAGCACGCTCCTGCATGCTCTTAGTGCCCATAATCACTGAGATAAGACGCATATCGTTGCGTAAGCTAGAAGCCGCTAGACAGTAGCCTGCAGCATCAGTATGCCCGGTTTTTAGGCCATCTACTGTACTATCTGTGCGTAATAAGGCGTTGCGGTTGCCTTGAGTGATGTTGTTGTAGGTGAATTCTTTTTCTGAATACAGCTTATAATAATCGCCACCTTGCTTAATGATGGCACGAGATAAGATAGCTAAATCACGAGCAGAAGCGTAGTGATTTTCATCTGGCATACCTGTAGAGTTAACAAAGTTGGTATTGGTCATGCCAAGCTCTTTGGCTTCAGCATTCATTAGCTGGGCGAAAGCTTGCTCGCTGCCGGCAATGTGTTCGGCCATTGCTTTTGAGGCATCATTACCTGATTGAATAATAATACCGCGTAGCATATCAATTACAGAGGCTGTTTTATTTACAGGCACATACATACAAGATTGATTGCTTGCACCACGGCACCAAGCATTTTCGCTCATGAGCACTTGGTCATCTTCTTTTAATTCACCAGCCATCAACTTCTTCTCAATGATATGGCTGGTCATCATCTTAGTCAGAGAGGCAGGAGGCAGAGGCTGGTCTGCATTTTTTTCAGCCAAAATAGCACCGGTATCATAATCCATCAAGACATAAGCGGTGTTATCCATCTCTGGCGGCGGAACTGGGGCAGCTGAAGTTACGGCTGATACAGCTAGAAGCCCTGAGCCTAATACAAAAGATTTAACAATAGATAAAGGGGTTACAGTATTAGTTTTCACTAATAAAGAAGGTAATAGCTTATTTTCAGGAGCAGTCATATCTAGGACACCATATTTGGTCATAGTTTATTTCAGAGTTAATCATAGGCTTAAATCTAAAGCCGCATTCAGCACTTTTATTTATAACTTAGCAATAAGCTAAGCCCAAGATGCGGTTAATGCAGTTATCTAGAGATTATAAGTTGTGATGACATCTGAATGAATCTAAATGGAAGGTAAAGGTTTATTATGTTACAAGTAGTACATAATAGAAGTTTAAAAGCGTTAGGTCTATCCTTAACTATAAATAGAAACTATTGACAGTGGGGCCAAACGAGTCAGTATATTAACAAATTGCACAAATGGGTTAAACAAATAATTTACTAAATAGACTCTAAATTGGCTAAGTTAGCTTTTCAATCTTGTTTTGACTGACAAGCTGGAGGAAATACACAATATATCGGCGAAAAAAAAGAGCCGAATCAAAGGTATCGACTCTCTTTTATTTTTATAATTTTTTATTACTTCATTACTATGCACTTTACGCTATAAGCTATTATGTTATGAGATCAATTTAGCCATAAAATAGTATTAAAAGTCAGCGCTTGCCAGATCAGTACACAAGGCTAAGTTCTCATCACGAGAGTAACTTAAAGTCCAGTTGCGCATACTCGATAATATGGCCTTATAGTCTTGTTGAGTAGATAAATAGCGAATGGCTGCTTTTGGATTCTCAATAGAGGGTAGCATCTGTTTTAATTGCTGATTATACGTCTTTTGGAAGTTTTGTCTTTGTTGGCGGTTCAACATGGGTGGACACACCTCAGATAATACTTGCAGTACTGCAATCTCATGCTTGGTTGCTGTGGCACGTGACAAATCAACAGGAATTGTAGTTTGTGCAGCTTGTACTAAGGTTGACCCTGCTAAAGCCACAGAGCCAATAAGGGCAGATAAAGCCAACTTACGGGCACTACTGCTCATTGAGCTGCTTAATACGGAATTACTTAAAAGGCTTGTCATAAGTTTTTTCATAGTCATTATCATCATATTTAGAGATAAGTAATCTATCGATATCCGTGGAATGCTATCATTTCAGGTTAAGAGCATTTAAGGTCAAAAGACTATTTATGGTCACATGACTTAAACCAATCACTTAAAGATGACGCTTATTGTGATATCACATAGATTTTTAAATCAAAAACAGGTTTTAGAAGTTAGGTATGCTCTTTATTTATTAGGTATTCTATTTATTTAATAGTATTAATTGTTGAGTAGCATCAAGTTATATGGTTAGTATTTTTTATTAAGCTTCTAAAATTAACTACTATTTATTAATTGTATTATGGCATTGTTAATTTACCCAGATGTGTACCAATTGTGATTTATAACAATAGAAGCGTAAATCAATATAGCCAGTAAAGTTATCGTCTTTTTTTTTATTTTCCTAAGCCCACGGGGTAAGAGATAGCCGTGATTTGTAATACAATTCTTTGTTTAGTAAAAATTGTAGGTTAATGAGTATTATTTTAACAGCTTTCAAAGTTGATACCCTAACCAAGCCTGTATGCTATGTAAAGAATCGTTATAACAGTTGCGTGTATATTGACATAAGTTGCTGAGCGATTAGGATATTCAGTTATGAATAAATAATCGATTGGTATGATAAGCGGTAATTGTGTCTAACTGCTGAGTAAGCCGGATAATGACTACGATAAAATACTGAACTATATTAATAAGTTATCGTGGTTCAAAGTCCAAGATTCCGTCATTTCATCTAATATTTAAATTTGTTGTTATTGTATTTTTATAGGGAGACATTTATGTCCAGCATTTTTTTGACAGGCAACAGTGAGGGTACTCATTTGGCTGCCAGCTCAAAGCTTAATTCATCTACCAAAGTAAAAGGGTTAGCGCTTGCAGTGTTGGGTGGAGCCTTAATGTTATCCGGCTGTGCAACCAAGCCCACCTATCAACCCACAGGCCCTGTGGTACAAGTCGATGCTCGTGGTGTCCCCAACTATTATAAAGTTCAATCAGGGGATACAGTGAGTCATATTGCAGCTCGCTATGGCCTTAATTACCGTCAAATTGGTGCTTTAAACCGCTTGGATAGCCGTTACACTATTTATGCTGGACAATGGCTCAAGCTGTGGGAAGGGGGTGGTAACGTTGTCGCCAATAGACCTGTCAATACTAGACCTTCTACGCCGCCAGTACAGACTAGAGCTCCTGTCAGCACACCAAGTTATACTCCTCCGCCAACGGCAACCACTACCAAAGGGTATGCTTATCCTACCAGTAACCCAGTTGTCAAAAACTTTAATGCCAACTCAGGGGATATGGGCATGTGGTTCAGTGGCAGTATTGGCGACCCTGTATTGGCAAGTAAAGCTGGGGTGGTAATGTATGCGGGCAACGGCTTGCCTGAATACGGTAACTTGATCATGATTAGACATGATTCTCGATACATAACGGTCTATGCTCACAACAATCAGATTTTAGTCAATGAAGGCGACCAAGTACAGGCTGGGCAACGAATTGCCACTATGGGTAGCACAGGGCAAACTACTATGGTCGGCTTACAGTTCCAAGTTCGTGAAAATGGTACGCCAATTGACCCAAGAGCCGTACTAGGTCTTTAATTAATGACTTAATTTGGTAGCATTGCCACCAAGATAAAGTAATGCAAATAAATTAAAGCACTCAGACCAAAAGACATGAAGTAAAAAAACACCCTATCGTAAGATAGGGTGTTTTTTTGGTAGAAAGTCAAATCAATTTAACGTTGTATTAAACTCGGTATTAATTAAAGATTTTTACATAAGCATTAGCACGAAGCTCTTGTAGCCAGTCTTCTTGAGCTTGTGGTGCTAAGCGCTGGAATAAGGCTTCACGAGCAAGATTGCGCTTAATAGTATCACTAACGTCTTTTTCACGGACGCCTTCAACTTTTAGGATATGCCAGCCAAACTGTGATTTAAATGGAGTAGAGAAGTCACCTTCAGGGGTGCGCTTCATCATCTCTTCAAACTCTGGCACCATTTGACCTTCTGTTACCCAGTCAAGATCACCACCACGACCTGCAGAGCCTGGGTCATCTGAGTAGGTAGCAGCAAGTGAGGCAAAGTCAGCATCACGGCGAAGCTGCTCATACAAATCATTGACACGCTGTTCTACTAGAGCATCATTATTACGCTCATCTGTTTTTACTAAAATATGACGAACTTTCCACTGAGGGATAATCATATTATCGCTGTTACGCTTATCTACCAGCTTCACAACGTCAATACCTTCAGGAGTAATTTGTGGTGCAGTCACTTGTCCAACTTCAAGTGGGGTAATTTGCTTAGCAATATCTGTTGGTAGGCCAGCTGCAGGGTGGTAGCCCATGTCACCGCCTTGAACAGGAGCCACATAATTCTTAGCAATACCTGTGGTTAGCTGATTCAAGATAGCTTGGGCGTCATTACTGCTCTTAAGTAGCTCTTGAGTTTGTTGGGCGATTTGCATCGCAGTATTCTTTTCGCTTTCGGTAATACGGTTATAGTCATCACTAAAAGGAATACGAATATGAATGGTGCGGTACTCAGTGCTTTGTAGCTTTTGGGCTTCAGGAGAAGCCAAAAAAGCATCAACATCATGTTCAGTAATGCGAACGCGATTGGCAACTTGGCTTTGTTGCAGTGCTTTTAGGGACTCTTCCTCGATGACTTGAGCGCGTACAGCAGCATAGCGCCCTGGCTGTCTCGCATCAAGGGCTTGCTGTAATTCAGATAAAGACTTTAAGCCTTGGGCCTGCGCCAAGCGGGCTAAGCTTTCATTAACTGCATCAGGACTAGGTCTGATTCCAGCTCTTTTCACCATATCTAATTGTAACTCGCGCAAAATTAGACTATTTAGTACCTCACTTTGTAAGCGTTGAGGGCTAGGGGCAGGCTGACCACTGGCTTTAATGCGCATTTGAGCCGAAGCTATTGCTGCCGCTAACTCGCTTTTTAGAATAGGCGTATCATTTACCAAGGCAATAATGCCATTACTACTTTCACTAACAGAGATTGGTGCTTGGACATCAGCTGGATTTACCTTCTCAGTTGCTTGAGTGGCAGTCGCTGAGTCTGCAGCTTTATCGGCAGCCTGTGCTGTTAAACTGAGGCTGGCTAGTACAGTAGACACCAGTAATGCATCAGTTAGCTTTTTTAGACGGAATTTTGATGTGTCTAAAGCTTTGGTATGTGAGCAAGAATGCTTCGATTTATAGTGCTGAGTATTTAATGCTGTCATAAGTAGCCTGTTTTTAGCTTGAGTATTGCCTTATAAAAATGTTTATAAGGCAGTAAATCGTTAAAAATTTATTAAACCTATTGTAATCCACAAAAATCATAGGGTTAAGGGGTATATTAGTTTAAATTATTTTTTCCATAAGTAGTCTACAGGTTCTAGACCTAGGATTTTGTCATCTAAGTGCTTAGTTAAGCGGCTTCTTCTATCGCCAAAGCCATTAATTCTAAACTCTGCCATGATGGCACGCGTAGGTTTGTCTTCTAAGTTTAGGTCATTATAGTAACTACGGCCATAGATTGAAAACCCATAACAACAATCTTCATAGTCTATACCAACTGTGGCATCAATAAATTTATTATCGTCGGTATCAAATTGTCCCTGACCTAATAATCGCCAGTTTTCGTTAATTGGGATAATGGTCGAAGCAGTCAAAGCAGATAAAGCCGCTTGATTGGTGATGAGATCTTCTTTACGCTCAATTACACCAAAGTTAATTAAGCTATTTGGTGTGGGGTTATAGCGAACTTGGCTCGCGATGTAGTTTAAATTGTTGTCTGAGTCTAAGGCCCCATTAAAATCAAACCAAAGGTTACGATAGGGCTGTAAGCTTGAACGCCAAGCAACACCTGTTGAATTTACATCTAAAGTTCCTTCAGTCTCATCCAAACCTACTTTGGGTTTGTTTAGGAAGAATTGATCACCGATACCGCCATCAAAGCGTGTGACACCCATCGAATCAATATAACGATAGTTAAGCCCTAAAGCCACGCTATTGTTATCGGCAATCCTATCATGACCTAAGAACCAACTATCAGCAAATAATTGGTCATAATCAAAAGAGGCGATGCGGGTATCAAAGTTAGGTAAAGCACTTTGATTCTCATAAGGAGAGTAGCTGTATTTGATGCGGGGAGTTAAAAGTTGATAGCCTCCCATACTGTTGTCAAACCAACCAAAAGGTGAGCCGGCACTATAAAAGTTTAGTCCTGAGTCTACACTAAAGCTAGGCACGAACACCGATTGATCATTATCATCTTTTGAGACATTGTTGTCGATACGGCTTTCTTCATCAAAAGCTGTATACAAATGCTGCAAGCTAACTTTAGGTTTAACGTAACCCCAAGTCTTCTCTACAGGGTAACTAGCGCTGATTTTATTGTAGAGTCGGATCCCACTTTTTTCACTTTCAGAACCATCATTAATCGACTTCTTAAAGTAGGCCGAATCGTGAGTTCCGGTAACGACAAAGTTATCCAAAGCATTGTTAAACTTAGGAAGGCGATAGTCGACTGTTAGCTGCGGTAAGCGAGAATAAGGCTTATCTTTATCCGCTATTACATTACCTTGGGCATCTACCGCCTTTAGAGTTTGAAAAGTCTCTACCTTCAATTCAGCATCAACGAAGTCATCATAGTATTTGACTCGGCCGCGTCTTGGTAAGTTTAGACGGTTTTCTACTAAGCCGTAGTCATCGAAGTCGTTGATGTAGTCAGGGTCAGAGACGTAACTATAAACCGCATCTGCCGTTAAGCGAGGAATATTTTCAGACGCCCAGTCATGACGATAGAAAATCCCAGTTCTATCTTCATCATCATATTTTTTATCTCTGGGCATATAAGCGGTGGTCAGCTGACCATGACCGTAGTTCTCAGTCAAGTAGCGCATTTCACCGGTAATCATGGGATTACGGTTGGTATAGACATCAGTCGTAATGGTGGCATCGTAATTAGGAGCTAAGTTTAGATAGTAAGGAACACTTAACTTTAGGCCACTATCACTATCAATACGAGCACTGGGGGTTAACAAGCCACTACTGCGGCGGTCATCAACTGGGAAGTTGAAATAAGGCAGATAAAATATAGGCACGTTGCCCAAACGGAAAGTAGCATCATAAGCTTCTCCGCGGCCACTTTCGCTATCAATATCAATTTGCTCTGCTTCTATCTGCCACTTACGATCAGTAGGCGGGCAGGTAGAGAACATAACTTTTTCAAGCTCATAATGAGTGTCGTCAGGCTTGTTTAATCGGTGCGCATAGCCATGGGCCTGCATGGGCACGCTGGCAAAAGCCACATCATAGGCTGTGGCTTTACTGCTATGAGTATCATAAGCAAGCTCTTCTGCCACGGCAATCATGCCAGCACTGCTATTTTTTAGGGTTTGTTTTTGGCTTCCAGCTTGAGGCAGCTGTTTTGATCCTGACTCTGCCAGAAGCACACCGCCTTTTGCGCCAGCGATGCCAGTATTAAGATCTAGAGCAATTTGATCGGCAGTAACTAGTTTGCCGTCTTGCATAACCTCCACATTACCAGCAAGCTCTACATAGGTATCATTGTCATAGTAACCATAGTCAGCAACGGCATGTAGGGGCAGTCCATTGGCCGTAGATAGCCCATCTTGTTGCTGCGCCCTCTGAACGGCTTGTTGATAGTTGGCATCGGCTCCAGCGGTGTTTGGCGTAACCCAAACCCCTTCACAGCGATAGGCGGATGCACCATCTGCCTGATAATTAAAGATATTAGGGGCAGCAACAGGAGCGAAGGTTTGAGCTTCGACTACCTGAGCGCCCTTTGTCGAATTGTCATTACTGTTAATGCGCTCACGCAGCTCTTCAGATTGCGACTGATAAAATTGTGATAGGCGCTCCAAGCTTTTTTGTACCGAGTCTTCTTTAAAAGTAGAGGCCAAAGCCTTAGAGTTATCTACTCTTTGACTAATTTTTGAGCTTTTAGGAGCATTAGAGGAAGAGGTGGCTGCAGCTCTGCTTGAGTCAGAAAGGCCTTTACCTGATTTTGGGTTGGTCGGCGCTCTAAGCTCAGTTTCCTCTTTATTACTGGTATTATCTAAGCGGCTATTAGTAGTGGCTGTCGAATTATTACGCCCGGGCACTGCAGAGGCAGACGTACTCTTTAACTCAATAAACTCATCCTCAGGATAGCTTATAGTATTTTCAATGAGGTTATTATCCGCTAACGCTAGTGTAGGCTCAGTCGGTTTAGTCTCAAACCCGACAGCTTCTAAGGCCTCTTCTTGGGTCTGTGCCACATTTTTATTTGGGGTAGAGGTTAAGCTTGAAGCTGGTGAAGGGGCGTTAGAGTAAGAAAATTTATTGCTAATGGACTCTTCTAGCTCTGGATTTGAGGCAGGTGCTTTGGTATGAGTAACTCGTTTATAAGTAACCCGTGAAGAGTCCGATAAGGTAGCTATTTGCTCTTTTTGTCCTTTATTAGCAATCTGTGGCTTCTTACTGCTAGTTTTATCGCTAGCAGGGCTGGCTTTCACAGTTTGCACTGAATCAAGAGACGAGACAGACTCAGCCTGTGGGCTAACAATAGCTCCATAAGCACTAGGCACGCTAATCAGCAGCGGTAAGCTGATGACTAAGCGACTGGTGTAATGCGGTTGGCGTGTAAATTCACGGCAAGCACGCAATATACTGCGGTAGAGTTGCGAGTACAGCAAAAGATTACCTTATTGAGTTGAAAAATATTTTGATCTTACCCTAATCAATCAGCCCCTATAAAAATAAAAGCTTGCTTAGGGCAACAGCTACATTCTAATTTTGTATCAAACCAGTTTTGTTAAACCAATATTGCACTAGACGACAATATTGTACTAAACCACAATATGGTACTAAACCATAATATCGTACTAAGGCTTATTATCTTTTATTACAATGATATAATCCACTTTATATCAAACTAATATTATAAGTTGTTATTGATAAGCTTTTGAAATAGCCCCTATTATATAGCCTTGTGGCACCGTTGTGAGTATATAAATCTGCAATATCTTATCATAGTCAAAAAAAGGCAAATCAGCTACACTATAGGCTTTAAAATATAATCAATAGGCTTTGAAGTATAATCCAGCTATTTCGCAGCTTAAGCAGTCGCTTTATTTGGCTATATGGTTATTTTTTTATAGTTATTATTTAGCCTAATAGTTGTTTAGCCTAATGATTGTTTAGCCTGATAATTTACCCTAAAGCTTGTTTTTACACCCAAGATACCTTAAACCAACTTTGAAACTAGAGTATTATTCATAATTTTACGCTCATATCCTATTGGCTAACTGTTAAAGATTTGTATGAGCATCACATACCCGTATCTCTCTTCAATATAAAAGCAATTTAACTATGACTAATCCAGAACAAAACTCCGCCAGTGCTCATAATAAAGCGCCGATAACAGCAAACTCTGCAGCAGCCTATCATACTGAGCAGCGATACCAGCAACTGATACAGTTTATTGAAGCAGCTTTTCCTCATCATAAAGTGCGCATTGAAAGTTTGCCAGGTGATGCCAGTTTTCGCCGCTATCACAGAGTGTATCTTGAGGGTAGCGCTGATGAGCAGTCTGCTAGCATCGAAGGTATAGAGCAGGAGTTAGATCCAAGCTACATCGTGATGGATGCGCCGCCTCAGCTTGAACCTATCGAAAGCTTTGTGCGTATAGATAACTTGATGGCTCCGAAAATTAATGTGCCTACTTTATTGGCTCAAGAAGTCGAGCAAGGGTTTTTGGTGCTACAAGATTTTGGCAGTATTGAATTTGCTCATTTAATTGCAGAGGCCAAAATTAAGCAAGATAGTGGCCGTATTGATGAGCTGTATCGTTGGGCGATTGACTGTTTGTTACAGCTACAAACGCTTGATATCGAGCAGGCCAAAAAAGATTTTGATGTGCCTGACTATGATGCTGCGACCTTACAGCGTGAGATGGACTTATTTACCGAATGGTTTTTGCCATACCTTGGCGTAGAGCTAAGCTCTGAGACTCAAGGTATCTGGCAAGACTTTACTCAAGCTTTAATTGAGCAACTATTGCAGCACCCAGAAGTAGTGGTACATAGAGATTACCATAGCCGCAACTTAATGCAGGATCAATATCATAGTAGTGAGCTTGGCGTTATTGATTTTCAAGACGCTTTAATTGGTAGCTATACTTATGATTTGGTGTCTTTGGTAAGAGATGCCTATGTGGATTGGAGTGAGTCTCAAGTTGAATCTTGGATTGAATACTATTGGCAGCGAAGCAAAGAGGTGCATGAAGCTACTGCTGACACGCTGACAGAGTTTACCAGTCAAGTGAATTTAATGGGCATACAGCGTCATCTTAAAGTGCTTGGTATCTTTATTCGACTAGCAGAGCGTGATGGAAAACCCCGTTATCTAGCTGATATTCCAAAAGTATGGCGAGATTTAATGATTGAAATGAAGTGGCTCAGTCAATATGAAGATGCTCAAACCCAAGCCTTCATTCAGCCTGCTTTACAGTGGTTGCAGCAGCAGGTCGAACCCAAATTTAAGCAAAAATTTGCGTAATTGAAGAGGCAGTTCATTTAGAAGCCAGTTTTTACAAGCTAGTTTTGCCAGTATTGATCATTCACCCCAACAAATAAGGTCTATCATGAGTACTAACCCAGCCACAAGCTCAGTATCAGATCCAAGTGGTACTAAGATTACCCAAGCCATGATTTTGGCTGCAGGTAAGGGAACGCGGCTGCGGCCCTTAACCCTAACCACGCCTAAGCCCTTAGTGGAAGTGGGTGGTCAGCCGCTGATTGTGTGGCATATAAAAGCACTAAAAGCAGCTGGGATTGATGATATTATTATTAATACTTCATGGTTATCAGATAAGCTAATGGCGGCGCTTGGTGATGGTAGTCAATACGGCGTGAAAATCCATTGGTCCGTTGAAGATGGGGAACCGCTTGAGACAGCAGGCGGGATTGCTAAAGCACTGCGTGATGGTCTTCTGAAACCATCACCTTTTATCCTTATTAATGGCGATGTCTGGACGGATTATGATCTGGCACAATTAACAGACTATGTGATGACAGCTGACCAGAAAGCTCATTTATTGATGATTAATAACCCTGAGCATAACTTGCAAGGCGACTTTGCTATTAATAATGGTATGGCCAGTGAACAAGCTGTCGCTGGGGCCCAGAAATATACCTTTGCTGGGGTTAGTGTCATCTCACCTGACCTAGTAAAAGGCATCGCTGAAGGGCAAGTTGCTCCTTTGGCTCCGCTGCTCAAGCAAGCTATGCTAAAGCTGCAAGTGACGGCTGAGGTAATGCAAGCGTATTGGGTAGATGTGGGAACCTCTGAGCGTCTTGAGCAAATAAATCAAAAAATTGCCTCAGAAGGCGCAGGAGTGCATAAAGCTAGCCTTGATTAAATTAATTTATAGTCATTAGTTGCTAATAATTGATTTATAGCAGTTACTTTGTCACAACCAAAAAATCGGCCTTAATGGCCGATTTTTTTGCAAATTAAAACATAAGTCAAAAGCACAGTGCCTATGATTATTTAGTTAATTACTTATTTATTTAACTAACTACTTAACAGCAATAAATTAATTAGCTGAGTTAGTAGCCGGCTTAGTGGCTTCAGGCTGAGCAGATGCTGGCTGGTTCTTTAAGTAAGCCTCTCTACTGGCTTGTTGCTGTTTTTCAATTTCACGAAGTTTTTGCTCCTTGATCTCGTTAACTGCACTACTTAGCTGATCACTAATATCCTGTGACTGCTTAGCGGTATTGGCATAGGTGCTATTGCCAATAATAGGGGTATGCTCCACTTGGGGTAAATCTCGTGGAAGCAGTACAGCGTCATTTGGGTTAATCGCAGGTTGAGGAGTATAAGCACTGCTGTCCAAAGGTGGACTTGTGTTTTGTTGTTTTTGACCGTTATTTTGGGTCACATTTTTTTGAGATTGTTTTTTATCTTTGCTATTTCCATTATTACCTTCGCTCTGTTTACTGTCCTCTTCTGCTTTAGTATCAATCTCTGATTTAGCGGACTCCTCTTTTTTGCTCTCATCCTTGCTGTCATCAGAGTTGGTGTCCTCAGCGCTGCTCTCAGCAGAGTCTTCCTCTTTTTTAGTTAAGGTCCGCTCCTCTATCAAAGTGAGCAGAACTTCTTTTTCATGCGCCAAATCTTCAGCATCTGTAGTGGCTTCGCTAGCCTGTGTTGTGACCTCTGAGTCGTCAACGCTTGCGCTTTTTTGACTATTAAAAAAAACAATCAATAAAAGGGCATGTATGGCTAAGGCAAGAGCTATTGCAGGTAGCCATTTTTTTAATGTCCCTCTGTTGTCAGGGGAAGATGATGGGGGTTTTTCATTTTGCATGATTGTCCGCTTTTTTATAAAACATAGTAGGGGCTAAAGGCTTAATGAGTCACTATACCTATTAATAAGTTTACACCCAACACATTAGTTTCCATAGACTTACTGAGAGTTAATTAGCGATATCTGCATCATTTGTAATAACTGTTTCTTGATTCGCCACTGAGTTGATTCGTTTGTAGTTAATTTCTAATCAATTTTGTAGATCAATATTATAGGCCAAAAAAATGAGATATTTAGTTTTGTTAACTTGAGTTTGTTAAAAAAATCTTGTTGCTGACATAATTTGATGGTCCAATTATCGAGTCATTATTAGTTAAAAATAATAACAATAGACAAAATAGGAAGCTCTTTTTCGTTGTTAATATTATAATACTCCCGGAAAACTAGACCAAAAAATTGTAGCAAATAAGATAGAATAACCTTTAGAAAAAGAGGTCTATCTAATGACGAAAGTACGTAAGCGTCACAATGCTGAATTTAAAAGCAAAGTCGCCGTTGAAGCCATCAAAGAACACAAGACCCTCAACGAGTTAACCGCAGAATATGGGGTTCATGCAACCCAAATCAGCAACTGGAAAAAGCAGGCTTTGGCAGTTATCCCTACGGCATTCAATACCAAACAGCA
>NZ_JMKP01000011.1 GCF_000685805.1 Psychrobacter phenylpyruvicus DSM 7000 = NBRC 102152
TTTTACAAAACACAGGTTAGCACATTGTTTAGCAAAGTTAGGGTAAGAGCCAAGGTTTGGAAACCAAGACAGCCAGTGGTTTTTAAAATATTGCCAGATTTGTTTGTCTTGATCCATGCCCATAAACTCACCAACTAGCTCCATACATATAATTTCAGTATCGCTAAGTTTAGGCGCAAATCCGCCTCTTCTTAACGGTTTTTGAACGACTAAGTTGTAATATTGCTCTACCATCAGATAGATATTAATGATAAATTCGTCAAGTGGCATCTCATTGTCCTTGGTCTTCTTGGTCGAAAACTTTAAGGATAGTGAGGTGTCATTTTTTTTCAACCCCTAAAAGTGTTGAGAGTGGGGTAATATTTTTTAGTATCAATGGAGTTGATATGAGTTTGCCCAATCCTTTTTATCCACAAAACCCCATTCAGTTTTCAGCACAGGAGGTATTAAATCCAGAATATATTGATAGACCTTCTAGGCAGTTATTTAAATTAATATCACCCCTTTATAGTGCTGATGAAGAGGAGTGGCTAGGTCAATTATTGCCTCTAGCAGAACCTAGAGTGACTAACGGGGTGAGTGAACGAGATGCCATTAGCGAGCAAACCAAAAGCTTGGTTGAGCATGTCCGCAGCAATGATAAAGCTGTAAAAATGGTGGATTCATTATTATTAGAATATAGCCTTGATACCCAAGAAGGTATCTTATTGATGAGTCTGGCTGAAGCTTTGATTCGGGTGCCAGATAACGCCACTGCAGATGCTCTAATTCGTGACAAAATGAGTGTGGCAGACTGGAAAAAACATCTAAAAGATGACAACGGTTTTATCGTCAATGCTTCAACCTGGGGCTTGATGATGACGGGCCGTGTGGTGAGTATTGACAGCTCTACCACAGCGGCTGGCTTCTTGGATCGTATGACGAAAAAAATGGGTGAGCCGGTGATTCGTAGTGCCATGCAGCGGGCTATGAAAATTATGGGCCAACAGTTTGTATTGGGCGAAAGTATTGAAGAGGCTAACCGTAACAGCCAGCCTTATCGTAATAAGGGCTACACCTATTCATTCGATATGCTAGGGGAAGCTGCGGTTACCCATAAGGATGCTGAGAAGTACTTTAGTGACTATCTACATGCCATTCGCTCTACTGCCGATATCAAGGTCAAAGAGGGGATGCCCAAGCCTTCAGTGTCTATCAAGCTGTCGGCATTACATCCTCGTTATGAAGCGACACAAATGGATCAGGTTCTAGGGCTACTGCGTCAACGCTGTATCTTGCTGATTGAAGCGGCGCGTGAAGTGGATGTTGATATCAGTATTGATGCAGAAGAGGCAGACCGTCTTGAGGTGTCATTAAAGCTATTTGAATCCTTATATCGTGACACCATGACTCAAGGCTGGGATGGCTTAGGACTGGTGGTACAAGGCTATTCAAAACGAGCTCTCGCCGTATTAACTTGGCTTGCCAGTCTGGCAAAAGAGGTGGGCGACCGTATCCCAGTGCGTTTGGTTAAAGGCGCTTACTGGGATTATGAAATTAAGTTGGCCCAGCAAAAAGGGATTACTGGCTATCCGGTGTGGACTCGTAAAGAGGGCACGGATGTGGCTTATCTAGCTTGTGCCAGATTCTTATTAACTGAACAAGTTCGCGGGGTGCTTTGGCCGCAGTTTGCTACCCATAATGCCCATACTTTGTCATCGGTGATGACCATGAGTCCGCACAGAGATTTTGAATTCCAGCGACTGCATGGCATGGGCGATGCTCTATACGATCATATCCTGCAAACCTACAACATTCCGGTGCGTATCTATGCTCCAGTCGGTGCCCATAAAGACTTGCTGCCTTATTTGGTTCGTCGTCTATTAGAAAATGGCGCTAACAGCTCATTCGTGCACCAGTTATTGGATAAAAGTCACCCGATAGAGCCGTTGACTGTGCATCCTTATGACACGCTGACCCAGCACGAGACGCTGCATAACCCCCGTATTGTGATGCCATTGGAGATTTACAAAGATAGGCAGGCAAGCTTCGGTCCAAATATCTTTGTTGACTCGCAGTGGCAGCCGTTTAAAGCGCAAGTGGACAGCTATCTACAACACACTTGGTCAGCAAATCCTGTTATTGAGGGACAACAAATTGATAAGACAGTGGCGCAAGAGTTAACTGCCCAGACTGTAGTAGCGCCTTGGAATCATGATGTGGTGGCCGGTGAAGTGGTCTACGCTGATGCGCAGCTTGCAAATAAGGCGATTGAGGCGGCAGTAGCCGGTCAAGACCAGTGGCAGCAGGTGTCGGTAGCTGAGCGTAGTGCTGTCTTAAAACGGATCGCAGACCTCTATGAACAGAACTTTAGCCAGTTGGTGGCTATGTGTCATAAAGAGGCTGGTAAGACTTTACAAGACAGTATTGATGAAATTCGTGAGGCAGTGGACTTTTGTCGTTATTATGCCAATGAGGCTGAGTGCTTAAGTCAGCAAACCAATACCTTTACCGATATTGCTGGCAACCAAATTACCCAAAGGCGGACTGCTCGCGGTACAGTGGTCTGTATTAGCCCTTGGAACTTCCCACTGGCTATTTATACCGGACAAATTGTCGGCGCCTTGGCCGCAGGTAATACCGTGGTTGCTAAGCCTGCTGAGCAAACCAGTTTGATTGCCTACTTTGGGGCACAATTGATGTATCAAGCTGGTGTGCCTGAATATGCCTTACAGTTTGTCACTGGGGCTGGCGAGGTAGGGGCAGCGTTGACCTCATCGCCATTAATTGATGGGGTGGTATTTACCGGCTCTACTCAGACCGCACAACTGATTAATAAGTCGCTACATTCTACTGAGCGTGTGCTTCAGTCGGGTACTGAGCAAAATACTGCTAAAGAGCTACCTATCTTGATTGCAGAAACTGGGGGTCAAAATGCGATGATTGTTGACTCAACGGCATTGCCTGAGCAAGTAGTGAAAGATGCGGTGTTATCAGCATTTGGTTCGGCAGGGCAGCGTTGTTCAGCTTGTCGTGTGTTGTGCTTGCAGCAAGACATTGCTGACACGGTTATTGAGCTGCTCAAAGGTAATATGGCTGAGTTGGTAGTGGGTAATCCTGCCAATGTGACCACCGACGTTGGGCCAGTAATTGACAAGGATGCACAGCAAACCCTGCGGGCTCATATTGAAGCTATGCGTAATGACAGCCGAGCTCGTGTCATAGCCCAAACCCCAATCAGCTCAGAGTCTGCAGAGCACCTAAGTAATAGTACTTTTGTATTGCCAACCGCTATTGAAGTGGAGGGTATTGATGTGATTGGTGGTGAGCATTTTGGCCCCATCATGCATATCTTACGTTATGAAGCTGGCAAGCTTGATGAGCTTATAGAGGAGATCAATGCTACCGGTTATGGGCTAACGCTAGGTATCCACAGTCGTATTGAAACGGTGGCTGATCATATTGAGCGCCGTACTAAAGTGGGTAATACCTATATTAACCGTAACCAAATTGGTGCAGTGGTAGGCGAGCAGCCCTTTGGCGGTCGTGGATTATCAGGGACAGGGCCCAAAGCAGGAGGCCCGCGTTATGTGGCTAGATTGACGAAGTGGCAAAACGTATAAAACAACGTTAGCCCTTCGATGAGGTACAGGTTATCTCATAACTATAAGCAATGACATTAAGGATAAGCTCATGAATAAAGTATTTAAACAAGATCAGGCCCAGCAGTGTGAAGCTTGGGCGCAATTAGGGGCGGTAAAGCGCAGTATTATTTTGGCAGAAGCGAGTAGCGATTTGGCCGACATTAGTCCCAATGGGGAGCAGGCACAACATTTATTTAATCATTTGTTGGCTCAAGCCCAAAAACTAGAAGAGGTTATGCGCTTGGAGGGAGCTACAGGGGAATCTAATGACTTGTACTTAGCCCCTCGCGGGAAAACCATGGTATTGGCTACTGAGTCTGCCAATCCTATTGCTTTTTTAGGAACGCTTATCGCAGCATTGTTGACGGGTAATGAAGTGTTTTTACGTTATCCAAGTCAGCAGCAGCTTTGTGAAGAGGCTATGGCGGTTCTCAATCAAGCTGGGGTTTACGCTGGTGTAATGAGTATTACCAACGATTCCGAGTTGACCACGCTACTTAATATCAGTCGTTTGGCGGTTGTGGGTGCAGTGGGTACACCGCAAGAGTTATTGCAAATTGGGAAAGACTTGTCTGAAACAGAGGGTATTTTAACGCAGCTAGTAGCGGTAACAGATCTGGAAGGCTGCAGTGAAATGTTCCAACCCGACTATCTGGAGCGCTTTTGTACCGAACGCGTTAAGACGGTAAATACCACGGCTATTGGGGGTAATGCGAGCTTAATTGAGTTGGGTATGGGCTAGCAGATTTAGGATATGATTTATTTTTAGCCTATTGTCTATTAGTTAAGCTGAGGTCGCAATACTGGAGAGGTTTAATAAATAGCCTAAGCAAAAAAAGCAGCCATTAATAATGGCTGCTTTTTTTATTTGATTCCAGTTAACTTACAAATTAGGATTTAACAAACTAGGACTTAACAAATTAGGCTCTGCGAGCAGGCTTCTCTAAAGTGATATTTAGGAAGTGCTCTAAAGAGTCATCCATAATTTTTAGCCAAGGTTTAGGTAATTTAGGGGCCAAGGTACCGGTTAGAGTAGAGCGATAAGATTTCTCTCGGAACGTCATAATGCCTTCTTTTTTGTCTTTCTTCCACTGTTTGAAAATCTCACCTTGCTTTTCAACTTCAAACTCTGGGTAATCTGTGGCGTTATATAAATCACGGATATAGCTGGCTTGGAAGTCAATTTCGCTGTCAGCATCGGTTAACTGAGCCTGACGTTTTAACCACTGCTGCTCATCTTTTTGACGCTCCTCTAAGCTAGGTAATTCAATCTTACCTAAAATGACATCACGAGCGTACCAAGCCTGGGCATCAAACATATTAAAGGTGAAGTACTGATCTTGCATGCCTAAATATATTAACTGTGGGTTAGGCTGCCAGAAAATCCCTTTGTATAAATTTGCCGGATATAAGCAGTTGTGGGTCTGTAGACGAAGTTCATCGGGTAAGAATGGGAAATGGAATAAATACCCGGTACACATAATGACCGCGTCAAATCTTTGGCTAGTGCCGTCTGAGAAGAAGGCTTTATCGTCTTCAAAATGAGTAACTAAAGGTTTTTCTGAGATACCTTCAGGCCACTCATAGCCAAGAGACTGGGTACGATAGCTAATGGTAACTGATTTTGTCCCATACTTATAGCATTGGGTACCGATGTCTTCAGCCGAATAGCTACTACCAACCAGTAGAATGTCTTGGCCTTCAAACTCTAGCGCATCACGGAAGTCGTGAGCATGCAGCACCCGCCCAGTATAGTGCTCTAGGCCCTCAAAGTAAGGCATATTTGGGGTTGAGAAATGACCTGTTGCCACAATGACATGGTCGAATTCATTGGTTTCTTGTTCGCCTTTTTTGTGATCCATAACGGTGACAGTAAACTTTTTGGTTTCATCATCGAAGGTCACCCAACGTACAGGACACTCAAAGCGGATGTACTTATTAATATCTTGTTTTTCTAGACGACCCATAATGTAGTCGCGCAAGACTTCACGAGGGGGATAAGAGGGGATGGGAGCGCCAAAGTGTTCTTCAAATGAATAATCGGCAAACTCTAAACACTCTTTTGGACCGTTTGACCATAGATAGCGATACATACTTCCATGCACAGGCTCGCCGTTTTTGTCTAAGCCGGTTCTCCAGTTGTAGTTCCACATGCCACCTATTGCATTTTGTTTTTCATAACAGACGATTTCTGGTAGGTTTTTAACGCCTGCTTTACGGGCCGCTTCAAAAGCTCGCAATTGAGCTAGACCGCTAGGGCCTGCACCTAGAATTGCAATCTTTTTATGACTCAAAATTATCTCCTATATAATTAAAGTTTATTGATCGGGCTATTTACCATAACATTTTTGCAATGGTTTTTTTAGGGAAATGACTGCTTAGTTCTGTGTCGATGATAAAAATGCTTGATTTATTTCTGACGACACGAGCTGACGTAAATAAACCAAAGTTAACGATTGTTCTCTTGTTTACTACCTAGAAATTGCTTAACCTGATAGCAATATATAAGGTTAAGAATACTAAATAATAAAAAAATATAAGGCTAAATTATGGAATTACTTTCATTTATCCCTATGACTCTAGCATCAGTCTTAGCATCGTTTTCGACAGACAGTGCCAATATAGAAGAGGCAGTTATTAGCACTCATGTTAGTCCAGAAATTGCAGGGGTGTGGGAATTAGATCTGACGGTCACGCCTGATTTTGCTTTGCCTAATGCAACTATTAAGAGTCAAGACAGCAAAGGTAATGCCAGAAACGAAGATTTAGAAAATTTGATACTGGCCATTCAAGAGTCGAGTCGCATTGCTTATGAGGCTGAAGCTGCTGCTGATGAGGCAGAGACTATGAGTAGCTATCAGCAGAGTGATGTTGATAGCATGGTTGATGAAATTAAAAGCTCTGCACAAAGTACCCAGTGCCGCGAGCGTTATAATTTTGGCGCGGATAATGTGGTAATGACTACCAGTGGTGAAGAGTGGACCTATGGTAAATATGTATATCATCACCAAGAAGAGGGCCTGCCTATTATTGCCATTACTACCACTTATGATAATAATGAACCGGATTGCTCAGGGATGCAGATTGATCAAAAGGGCGAATCCATGATTGCTTATGTTGATTATCAGCCTGAAAATAATCAAATGCGTTGGTGTATCGATGGGGAAGCGGATAACTGTTTCTTAACTTTTAGAAAATTATTGCCTTAGCAACTGCTAATCTAATAAGCCAGCCTACGAAGTTACTGTTACAAGTCCTATGATTGATAATTAAAAAATTAGGCTTTAAAGTTTGTACTTTAAATTTTGTGCTTTAGAATGGGGCTCTCGCTTCAAAAGCTATAATCGATCACTAGGCCATTACTCACGAGCCCATGGCGCTATCCAGTGCGGGCAACTCCTCAGTTATGTGAGAGAGGTCAGTAAAAACCTTAATACCCTATAACATAAGACCGTACTCATGAAACAAGCGACCGCACTCGATATTTTAAAATCCGGTAAAAACGTATTTTTGACAGGCTCGGCAGGATCTGGAAAAACCTATACGCTAAATGAGTATATCCATTATCTACGCGCCCGACGGGTGCCAGTGGCCACAACGGCAAGTACTGGCATTGCTGCCACCCATATGAACGGGATCACTATCCACAGTTGGTCTGGTATTGGTATTAAAGATGAGTTAAGTGAACGAGATCTTGCCAACTTATCACGTAAGAAAATTCTAAAGGACCGCTTGAGAGAGACAGCGGTGCTTATTATTGATGAAGTCTCCATGCTACATGCCAAGCAATTGAATGCGGTCAATCAAGTGTTAAAACACATGCGTCAAAGCGAAGAGCCTTTTGGCGGCATTCAGTTGGTCGTCGCGGGAGACTTCTTCCAGTTGCCTCCTGTCGGCAGTCGCGGTGAAACTAACCGTGAAAAGTTTGCTTTTATGTCTGAGGCTTGGTTAGAGGCAGGATTTAAAATTTGTTATTTGACCGAGCAGCATCGTCAAAACACTGACGAAGAAGATGACACTATAAATCTTGATACTATCTTGAACCAGATACGAGGTGAGGAAGGGGTAAGTTTTGAAGCCATTGAGGCTCTACAAAACACTTTTTATCAAGATGTGGATATCAATAGAACACGACTATTCACCCATAACGTTAATGTCAATAAGATTAATGAGCATGAGCTGGCCTTATTAAACGGAGAAACCGTTACCTATCATGCAATAGCCCACGGGGATAATAAGCTGGTAGAAACCCTGAAGAAATCGGTGCGCACCAGTGATGAGCTGATCTTAAAGGTGGGCGCTAAGGTTATGTTTATAAAAAATAATAATGAACTTGGAGTCTCTAACGGTACCATGGGCGAGCTGGTAGGATTTACTACCATAAAACCGTTGACCTCTAGTAGTGACCGTAGCGCTATTAGTGATGATTCAGAACCTGACGACCTAGATAATGAGGTTACAGAAACTGATAATGAAGAGACTGACGAGACGATAATTGCAGTAGATGGCGAGGACGAACCTGAAAGCAAGGCATTGGTCTCTACAGATCGTTATCCGGTTATTAAACTCAATAATGGTCGGCAAGTTATCGCTGAAGCAGAGGAGTGGGTTGTAGAGGATGAGAATGGCGAGATTTTAGCCAGTTATAGCCAAATACCACTGACACTTGCCTGGGCGATTACCATTCATAAATCGCAAGGGATGACCTTAGATGCTGCCGAAATTGATTTGTCTAAGACCTTTGAGCTGGGTCAAGGATATGTGGCACTGTCTCGTCTTAAATCGCTAGAAGGATTGAAGCTGTTAGGCATGAATGACCTAAGTTTGCGTTTAGATCCTTTGGCTCGGGGAGCAGATGCAAGATTTAAAGTGCTTTCTTCTGAAGCTGAGCAAGCCTTCGAGAAGATTAAGGCGGAAGTGCTAGAAGAGTCACATGATAGATTTGTGTTGGTTTCGGGAGGAACTTTGAATAAAGCGCATATTGAAGCTTTTGAGAAAAGTTTGAAAAATCGAAAAAAGAAACAAGCTCAAATGCTAGCACAAAAAGACAAGCTGCGTAATCAGTTAAGCGATCATTCAGACAGTACACTAATGACCACTAAGCTGTTGTTAGAGGAGAGCTTAACCATTGCTGAGATTGCTGAAAGTAGAGGTCTGGCCCAGTCGACCATTATGGGTCATGTAGCCCGCTTAAAGCGTCAGTATCCAGATTTAAACTGTGAGCACTTGCGCCCTGATGTGTTGACTTTGGATAAAGTAAGCGAGGCAGTAGAAGCAATCGTAGCGGCGGCTGATCCCAATGATTTTCAACCAGACTCCATGACAGAGGACGCTGGCGAAGCTGCTAATAGCAAACAGGCTATCAATCAATTTAGTAAAGACAGAATCAAGCTACGTCCTATTTATGAATATTTAAAAGAGCAAATAGACTATAATACTATTCGTTTGGCCTTAATCTTTATTGATTAATGCTAAGTGTTTGATGGTCGTTGGTTGTTTTGTTTATTCCTTGAATTTAAGTAGCTTCTATGTCATTTTCTGCGCTATCAGCTGTTAACCTTACCACTAACTCAAAAGCGCCTCTACGAGTTGCCATTAATGGCTTTGGGCGCATTGGGCGCAATGTACTTCGGGCTTTAATTGAGCGCTTTGAAGTATTAGGAACCTTGGTGCATATTGTGGCCATTAATGATGTCGCAGACGCTGATACCTTGCTGCATTTGCTGAGGTTTGACAGTACTCATGGTCGACTTAGTAGGTTAGGGGTAGAGGCGAGTGTACAGCCGACAGGCTTTGGTGCGCATCAGCTGTGCCTTAGTAAAGAAGGTGAAACCTACTGCATAGATTTATTGGCGATATCGGCTCCAGAACAGCTGCCTTGGCAAGATTTGAAGGTGGATGTGGTGCTTGAATGTACCGGTCACTTTAGATCTTACGAAGATGCCAGTCGCCACCTTAGTGCCGGTGCCCAGCAAGTTATTGTTGGCGCTGCTCCCTTTGATAAAGTGGATGCCAGCATTGTCATGGGCGTCAATGATGAGTTATTGACTCGAAACCTGCCCATTATTTCTAGTGTCTCCTGTACCACACAGGCTTTGGTGCCGCTAATTTATGTGTTAGATAAGGCCTTTGGCACCCAATCGGTGATGATGACAGAAATTCATGCGGTAACCGCTGACCAAAATGTGTTGGACCAGCCGCACCGAGATAAGCGTAGAGCTCGAGCCTCAGGACACAATATTATTCCCACTACCTCCAGTAGTATTGCCGCCACAGAGCGTACCTTGCCCAATATGTTAGGCAAAATTGATGGTCACTCGATTAGAGTGCCGACCATTGATGTGGCCGCAATCGATGTCAATTTCATTTTTGAAAAACAGGTGACCTTAGAGCAAGTTAGAGAGGTGTTGAAAGCTGCCTGTGAGCCTGGTAGCTCGCTATATGGCATTATGGGCTACACAGACCTGCCATTGGTCTCTAGCGACTTTATTCACCAGCCAGAGTCGTTAATTATAGATGGACAGCAGCTGATGCAAGTCGGCTCTCAAGTGAAAGTGTTCGCTTGGTATGATAATGAATGGGGTTACGCTAACCGACTGCTAGACATGTGTCTGTACTTACAGCAAGCTAAATAACCATCAGGCCAAATAGCATAAGAAATAGGGTAAGGTTCACGTTTACTTAATCTGTAAAAACGAAGCGTTGTTTAATCACAATGATTGTTAAAATTTAGACAATAAAAAAGGGCCAACTTAGTGATAAGTTGGCCCTTTTAATATCTGGCGGAGTCGGAGAGATTCGAACTCTCGAAGGGCTATGAACCCTTGCCGGTTTTCAAGACCGGTGCATTCAACCGCTCTGCCACGACTCCAATAGGTTGACTATTATAAGCATTTTTTGAATGATTGCAAGGGCAACAGGCCCAGAATTTTAATAAAAATTTATTATGGTTTATAGTCAGAGCATCACCCAAATTTTAAGTATAAAAAAAGCCAACTTATTGCTAAGTTGGCTTTTTAGTATCTGGCGGAGTCGGAGAGATTCGAACTCTCGAAGGGCTATGAACCCTTGCCGGTTTTCAAGACCGGTGCATTCAACCGCTCTGCCACGACTCCGTAGGTGCAGTATTATAGAGGGTTTGATTTTGATTGCAAGTATTATTTTTGATTTATCACAAAAAAGTAATTTTTATTTATTATCTTTAGGCTCAAGCTGTTCTTCTAATAAGCCTTTGGTTGCAAAACTGCTGTGGGTATCAATAATCGCCTTTTCAATAATTGAGGCACTTACTCCGTTGGCACGAAGTTTTTCGATGAAGACTTCATCATCGGCTAGGGTATAGCCATCATTATCACGGTCTAAACCCTGGCGAATATATAAACGGATTAAGCCTTGGATACGCTTAAAGCCATGCTCTTCAGCAGTCTCTTTTAGCAGCCTGATCATCTCTTCAGATAATCTGATGCTAACAGGACGGGTAATCTTTTGAGGGTGATCAGAAAACTTATTACGAATACGTGGAGGAATCATAGCCATGTCATTTCTTATAGTAAATTTGAGTTAATACAGTACATTATAAACTAACATAATCTGTCAGGCTTAACTAGTTGAGGTGACAGGTTTTGGGGCATAAAAAAAAGTCCTAATCATATGATTAGGACTTTTTATAAGATTTCAAATTAATTGATAAGTATTTAAAATCTTTTAGAATTTGGCTCCCTAACCTGGGCTCGAACCAGGGACACACGGATTAACAGTCCGATGCTCTACCAACTGAGCTATTAGGGAAGAACTTGTTTGACACCTATGTTTTGCAAGGGGTCTTAACTAAGTGATGCGTATTCTAGGCAATCTTCGGATGAGTGTCAAGCCTTAAAATCAAAAAAAATGCAAAATCTTCTATTTTTTTGATTTTATGTCCAAAATTAGCGGTTATTGCTTGATTTAATAAATCTTTTTAACCAAATTGGTATCGCTGTCTCAATAATAGGGAGACAGAAATAACGTAAATGATTAATCTAAAGAAAGATTATGCTCAATAAAAAACCATCTCACTCACGACCATGACCAAGCTAAATAAAACAACTAGACTATAGTATTTAAAGTAGCAGTGCTTTAAAAAAACATTATATTCAAAAGACAGCTAGTTTTATAATAGCCTGAATTGAATTGTGATTAAGACTAAATTTTGCACAAAAAAAAGTCCTTATCTATCAAGATAAGGACTTTGGCATATGCCATAAAAGAATTGCTTAGTAGCAATGTAGCATGAAATGCAAGTAAAGAGTCATGCTAGAATTTGGCTCCCTAACCTGGGCTCGAACCAGGGACACACGGATTAACAGTCCGATGCTCTACCAACTGAGCTATTAGGGAATAACTGGGTTAACCTGCTTATGTGTTAAGCTGTTTGCGTTAAGTGGGGCGTATTCTATCAAATATTTTTTATCCGTCAAGCCTTTTTTGAAAAAAAAATTGAAAATTTATCAAATTTTATCGATTTTGACGTTTTTTAGCTATAAATAAGCAGATTCCGATTGCGGCAAAGCAGTTTTAGTTGCTCGGTATGTTTTAGTTGCTTTGCATATAGTTCAGTATAGCAGATATGCTGCGATAGTCAGTACGGTTTAGCCTCAGTTTTGATAAAGTAGTATACTTACAATGATTTAGTGTAGTAAATCAATACAAACTTACCCCTTACTTTTTTGTCTATATAATAAAATAATAAAGGAAAACTATGTCACAAATTAATACCTCAACCAGTTCAGTTAGGGTCCCTGTAAAACATGAGTTGTATATGTCAGTGTTAATGACGCCAGATATGGCTAACTTTATTGGCAATGTACACGGGGGTGATTTACTCAAGATGCTCGATCAGGTCGCTTATGCTTGTGCTAGCCGTTACAGTGGCGGTTATGTTGTGACCTTATCTGTGGATCAGGTTATGTTTTTGGAGCCTATTTATGTGGGTGAATTGGTTACTTTTGCGGCCAGCATCAACCATGTGGGCAGAACCTCAATGGAGGTGGGCATTCGAGTAGAAGCTGAGAATATTCAGCAGCGCACTGTGCGTCATACCAACAGCTGTTATTTTACTATGGTTGCAGTAGATGATAATGGAAGGCCAACCCCTGTACCACCGTTAGAGATTAAAAACGAACTCATGCAGTGTCGATTTGATGCAGCGGAACAGCGAAAAAAGATGCGCATGCAACAATCCAATCGTCCCAGTTGTGAAGCACATAAATCACCTAACGAAGAGCTAACAGGGGCTCATAAACCTAGCGATGATTTATCGGACAAGTAAGGTAGGGAATAGCAGTCATTGCCTAATGCTTTTTAAGGTCTAAAACAATTTAAAGGTATTAGCTCTACCGTCATTATTAGTCCTGTCGGCTCTGTTAATGCAAAAAGCATTACCAATAGTACCAATAAGCAGCAGGTACCCTCGATGCCTCGTTAATTAAGCTCCTTGAAATCACCCGTATGACAGAAATGATGCAATCTATATCCGTTACCCAAAGCGATATGATGGCGTCTATCATCGAGTCTACGCTTAAGCAAAAAGACTTAGAGCAGATGACAGCGAAGCAAAGACAGGAAATGACGCGAGTGCTGACCCGATATACTCAGCAGATGCTTGCAGAGACCAACAAAGCGACCGTAGAGTTGGCACAGAAGCACTTTATTACTGTGGCAAAAAATCACTACACTCAAGCGGAAGTGGATGCTCAAATAGCTTTTTTTAGTACGGAGGTGGGTCAAAGTATACTGGATAAACAGCCTAAAATGATGTAGGAATATATGAAGGTGCTAATGCCTGAGATTATAGAGATAGCCAATGCTACTCGTGAGAAGTTAACTCCGCAGTTGGAAAAAGATCTGAAGGCTATCTTTAAATAATTCCATTGTAATAGTTACTCATAGCAATAGTTTCTCATAGCGTTAATATTTGAGCAGCAAGATACTGTAACTATCCGTCAGTAGTAAAGTGAACAGTGACTCCCTAAAATTGAGCGCAAACTTTGCAATAAAAATTATTTAGGTCAATATTTATGTCAGTTTCTCACCCGTCTTTGAAATCTGCCTTTAAGCCGCTGTTGAGGATGGCTTTGATGACATCATTAACTGCTGCATTGGTAGTCCCAGCGCAGGCAGAGCTTGTTATCAGTAGTGGTAGCGACTCATCAACTGTTCGAGCTGTTGGTTCGGTAAATAAGGGGCAACAACTAACCCATACCCAAACGACACCCAGTGATGCCTCAGTGCTCAAGCTTATGCAAGTAATGCATGTGGATGAGCAAATAGAGGCCATTGTAAACAGCCAGCAAGCTATGGCAGATATCCTTGAGCAGCAAGGAGATAAGACTTCTGTAGACGATAAAAAGCTCAATAAGCGCCAGCGTGAAATGGCGCAAAGCATGCAGGGGGTTCTAGAGCAATATACCAAAATCCTAGCAGGTGGTATCCAAGGGACAGCGACTAAGGAGGAAATGGTTGAAGCTTATAAAGCAGCAGCTAAGGCCCACTATACTCAGCAAGAGGTTAGTGCCTTAATTGATTTTTATGACACGCCGATGGGTCAAAGTATTTTGGAAAAAAATCCTAAAGTAACCTCCCAGTTTCTAAAAGCATCTTTGCCCGATGAAGGTGAAATGAGGCAAACCACTAAGCAGCTTGAAGAGCTGATGCCTCAGATAAAAGATATTTTTAAGGGCATCTTTTGAACAAAAGCTCTTAAGTAAACAAAAGCTTTTAAGCAAAAAACTTTAAGCTTGCTTTAAGACATTTTTTCTAAAACACTTTTGTTCTAAAACACAGAAGGGAGGTTGCTAATTAGCACCTCCCTTTTTTTATAGGTTTTTAATATAAGTTATTTTGATGAAGTAAATAGCTTACAGGGGCGGTGAGGGCTTTAAATTATTGGATTTAACCCCATAATAACAGCTATAAACAAACATAATAAACGAAAAGATACTCATTATGCGAATGCCTGAACCAAGATCTTCAAGACAATTAAACCAATTGGCCACTCAGCTTCAAGACGAAGCTGAAATTACTGGGGTTAACGTCTCTGGTACCCTAATCTCTAGCCGTGCTTTTGAGATGGTAACCGACTTCGAACCTGCCGGCGATCAGCCTCAAGCCATTGAAAAACTGGTAAAAGGGGTAGAGTCGGGTATGGATGCCCAGCTATTACTGGGGGTAACCGGTTCTGGTAAAACTTATACCATGGCTAAAGTGATTAGTGAGACCCAGCGTCCAACTATTATTATGGCGCATAACAAGACCCTGGCGGCTCAGCTGTATGGCGAATTTAAATCCTTTTTCCCCCATAACGCGGTTGAGTATTTTGTTAGTTATTATGACTATTACCAGCCTGAAGCTTATGTGGCGGCTAGTGATACTTTTATCGAAAAAGACAGTGCCATTAACGATCATATTGACCAAATGCGTCTGTCTGCTACCCGAGCCCTGCTTGAGCGCCGTGATGCGATTATTATCTCCTCGGTATCCTCAATCTATGGTCTTGGTGACCCAGAAAGTTATCTAAAGATGCTGCTGCACATTGTGGTTGGCGATGTGGTAGATCGCAATGCATTAGTCAAACGCTTGGTGGCTTTGCAATATACCCGTAACGAGCTTGACTTTGAACGCGGTACTTATCGCCTGCGTGGTGAGTTATTAGATATCTATCCTGCTGAATCGGAACAATTGGCTGTGCGTATCAGCATGTTTGATGATGAGGTGGAGAAGATCAGTTGGTTTGATCCATTAACTGGTAAAACGGTACGCAGTGTGCCACGCATAACTATTTATCCTAAGTCGCACTATGTGACCCCGCGTGAGAAGCTGGAAGCTGCGAGTAAAACCATTCGCGCAGAGCTTGAAGAGCGTCTGCAGTATTTTCGCGATAACGATAAACTGATTGAAGCTCAGCGTATCAAAGAGCGTACTCAGTATGATCTAGAGATGATCCAGCAGCTGGGTTATTGTAATGGTATTGAGAACTACTCACAGCATTTGTCGGGTCGTCCAGCAGGTGAGGCGCCGCCCACTTTGTTTGACTATATTCCTCCTGATGCACTGCTATTCATCGATGAGTCTCACGTGACTGTGCCTCAAATCGGGGCGATGTATAAAGGCGACCGCTCGCGTAAAGAGAACTTGGTTAACTACGGTTTCCGCTTGCCAAGTGCCATGGACAACCGTCCTATGAAGTTTGAAGAGTGGGAGAAAATCAAACCGACCACAATTTTTGTTTCAGCCACGCCGGCGCAATATGAGCTGGAGCACAGTGAACAAATCGTTGAGCAGGTAGTACGCCCAACCGGTCTGATTGACCCTGAGATTGAAATACGTCCAGTATTGACTCAGGTTGATGATGTGTTATCGGAGATTACCAAGCGGCGTGCCGTTAACGAGCGAGTATTAATTACCACGTTAACTAAGCGCATGGCTGAGGACTTGACGGATTATCTAAAAGAATATGATGTCAAAGTGGCTTATCTGCATTCAGACATTGATACGGTAGAGCGGATGCAGATTATTCATGAGTTACGTACAGGCGTGCATGACGTATTAGTGGGTATTAACTTGCTGCGTGAGGGCTTGGATATGCCCGAAGTATCTCTGGTGGCAATCTTTGATGCGGATAAAGAGGGCTTCTTACGCTCTGAGCGTTCATTGATTCAGACCATTGGCCGGGCCGCGCGTAACTTAAATGGTAAAGCTATTTTATACGCGGACAAAATCACACCGAGTATGGAAAAGGCGATTGAGGAGACCGAACGTCGCCGAGAGAAGCAGATTGCCTTTAATGAGGAGCATGGCATTATTCCCAAATCAGCTACGCGTAGCATTACCGATAAGATTGATACTGGTGAGGATGAGGAAGATCTGAATGACAATCAGGCCATTCCAACCAGTAGTGGTCTGCCAGATGTGGATATTGAAATTCTACGTAGCCCAGACTTGCTGGCAAAAGAAATCAATCGTTTGGAGAAGCAAATGAAGCAGCTTTCTCGTGAATTAAAGTTTGAGGAAGCGGCCAAAGTGCGGGATACTGTGCTTCAGCTTAGAACTTATATTGTTCAGTAAAATTCAGGTTTAACATTAAAAGGCGTACCTATTAATTAGGTACGTTTTTTTTATTGTCTCTATTTTTATTGTTTCTACAGCTCTTCAATCTGTCTCGCCAAAGCCTGCAGATGCGGCACAATATAACTGATATAGCTGTCAGCCTCCCATAGCGCTCGTGGCACACTAGCATTTAACGAGTGAGTATATTCGCCCTTGATACTGTCGTATAGCGGAATGGCTACAGCCAAAATATCGGGTGAGTATTCCCCATCGGACAAACAATAGCCTTGCTTATGATAAAAATCAGCTGCTTTATTAAGTTTATTTATTGCTTCAATCTTTTGCTGAGAGTCATCTGTGTAAGGCAGGCTGTTGATGACTTGCTGCTGCATTGAAGGGATAATTGCAGCATAATAAGCTCTGCCCAAAGCCGTCTTTTCAAGTGGCACCGTTGACCCTACCGACAAATTCACCGCCAATCGTGCTGGACTGCGATAACAGGCCACATAGCGCATTTCTCCCTCATCTTCGGTAGCAATATTGACCGAGACCTGATGGTTGAGTGCAAACTCTCGCAGTAATGGTAGTGCTTCTTCGACAATATCCTGACTTTGCCAGACACTGCTGCTTAATTTGAGCAAATTTTTGCCGAGCTTATAACTGTCATTCTTATTGCGCTTGATAAAGTTTAACTGCTGCAAAGTATGCAATAGACGGCTGACAGTAGCTTTAGGCAGAGCGGTCTTGTCACACAGCATCTGATGGGTCAGTTCTTGCTCATCTTCAAAGGCACTTAGCAACAGCAGCCCTCGACCTAAAGCGGTAATAAAGGCTTTGTCATCCTGCTGTTTGGCTGTATCTAAATGATCTTTTATTTCTGAAATTAGTGAATTTTTCATCAGCCTTATATCCCTTGTATTTTTTCTTATAGAGCTTAAGAGTAGGTCTTTTTGACTGTTTAGGCTCTTATCTTTTTAAGATCTTATTCTCACAAAAAACAAAAATATCTTTACTTCAATAATTAATTCTGTTTTAATTAATTCAATAAATGAAACACAGTTTCACTATGCGAAACAATACTAAGTTTAGCAGTTTTATTTCAACTAATCTAGATTTATCAAAACTAGATTTACTTAAAGTAGGCTTATTAACAATAGCTAGCGCTTTTGATTCGCAATCTCATCAAGCAAGTTGTACAAATAACAGTTGATAAAAACAAGGAGCCAGTTATGTCAAATGAAACCAATACCGCTTATGCCACTCAAAGACCAACCTTCGAATGGTCAGATCCTTTTTTATTGCATAACCAATTAACCGAAGAAGAGCAGATGGTGCAAAGATCGGCACATGATTTTTGTCAAAGTGAGCTGATGCCAGGAATTTTACAGGCCAACCGTCATGAGAATTTTGATCGCAATATCATGCGTCAAATGGGCGAGTTGGGTCTACTGGGTGTTACCATTGATGGTTATGGTTGTGCCGGTTTATCAAGTGTGGCGTATGGGGTAATTGCCAAGGAAGTAGAAGCAGTCGACTCAGGCTACCGCTCTGCCATGAGCGTGCAATCAAGTTTGGTGATGCATCCAATCTGGGCTTATGGTACAGAAGCACAAAAAGAGAAGTACTTACCTAAGCTTGCCTCAGGCGAATACGTGGGCTGCTTTGGACTCACTGAACCAGACGCTGGCTCTGATCCAGGCTCAATGAAAACCCGTGCCAAAAAGGTAGACGGTGGCTATAAGCTGAAAGGCAGCAAAATGTGGATTACCAACAGTCCGATTGCTGATGTGTTTGTGGTGTGGGCCAAAGACGATGAAGGTGATATCCGCGGCTTTGTATTAGAAAAAGGCATGAAAGGCTTATCGGCACCGAAGATTGAAGGTAAGTTCTCACTGCGAGCTTCTATCACCGGTGAAATCGTAATGGACGATGTGTTTGTCCCTGAAGAAAACGCTTTTCCCGATATCCGTGGCTTAAAAGGCCCGTTTGGTTGCTTAAATAAAGCGCGTTATGGTATTGCTTGGGGTTCTATGGGCGCAGCAGAGTTTTGTTGGAAAGCAGCTCGTCAATATACATTAGATCGCAAACAGTTTAACCGTCCGTTGGCAGCTACTCAGCTAGTACAGCTAAAGCTTGCTGATATGCAAACTGAGATTGCGCTAGGATTGCAAGCAGCGCTACGTGTTGGCCGTTTGATGGACGAACACAACGCTGCACCTGAGATGATCTCCCTAATTAAGCGTAACAACTGTGGTAAGGCATTGAACATTGCTCGTGTGGCACGTGATATGCATGGCGGTAATGGTATCAGTGATGAGTTCCATGTGATTCGTCATGTGATGAACTTGGAAGCGGTGAATACTTATGAAGGCACACATGACGTCCATGCGCTTATCTTAGGCCGTGCTCAAACGGGTATTCAGGCCTTTGGCTAGATAACTTTAATTTGGCTAGAAAGCTCTTATTTGGCTAAATAGTTTTTATTGGGCTAAATAGAGTTTATAGCCATATAGATGGAAGGCAACAGCCGCCATAAGAGAGGTTTTGTTTCGGCTGTCATCAGCTGGTCAATCCTAACTTATGGCGGTTTTTTTATCGCCAAAACAGACATGAGGGATGATATGTTACACAATCAATCAACTGAGCCAAAGAGCACAGAGCAAAATCCAAAAGCCTTAAGCGGGATTAAGGTTTTGGATTTATCGCGGGTGCTGGCAGGACCTTCGAGTACCCAGATTCTTGCAGACTTAGGTGCGGAGGTTATAAAGGTAGAGCGCCCCGTGGTCGGTGATGAAACTCGGCATTGGAACCCGCCAAGTTTTACCGATGACAATACGGGAGAGCAAACGGCCGCTTACTTTGCTACTGTTAATCGTAATAAGAAGTCTATCACCGTAGACATCACCACGGCTGAAGGTCAGCAGCTGATTAAAAAATTGGCAGCAGACAGTGATGTGTTGGTAGAAAACTTCAAAGTTGGGGGCTTAAAAAAATATGGGCTGGATTATGACTCCCTAAAATCAGTCAATAAACGGCTGATTTATGCTTCATTAACGGGTTTTGGACAGACTGGTCCTGAAGCGCATAAGCCGGGGTATGATTATATCATTCAAGGCTTATCAGGCCTGATGAGTATAACTGGCCCTAGTGATGGTGAACCGCATAAAGTAGGTGTGGCTGTGGTAGATTTGTTCGCCGGTTTGCAGCTGACTGTGGGCATTCAAGCGGCACTTCTGGCACGCGCTAATACAGGAGAGGGACAGCATGTGGACGTGGCTTTACTCGATAGTGCCATTGCCATGCTCGCCAATATCGGTATGAATCAATTGGCCTCAGGCAAAACACCCCCAAGATTGGGCAATGCGCACCCCAATATTACGCCTTATCAGGTATATGCAACTGCCGATGACAGTCACTTTATTTTGGCTTGTGGTAATGATGCTCAATTTGCCAAAGTGTGTGCGGTGATTGGCATACCACTGCATGAAGACAGCCGATATAGTACTAACCCTGCACGAGTGGAAAATCGTGATAGCTTACAGCAAGTACTCACTGGGGTGTTTAAAACCAAAACTCGTGAGCAGTGGCTACAACTACTGCAACAAGCTGGCGTGCCATGCGGTCCTATTCATAATGTGACTGAAGCTCTTGCTATGCCCCAAGTTGCGGCGCGGGAGATGATTGTTAGCTTTGAGGATAGTCCAGTGCGTGCTTTGGGCAGTCCGATTAAATTATCTGCAACACCTGTCAGTTATCACAGTGCACCGCCTGCCCTGGGCGCTGATACCTTAGCTGTATTGCAAAATATAGGGTTAACTGCTGCACAGATACAGCAGTTGCAAGATAATCAGATTGTCTGAGTGAGTGACTAAGCGACTTTATAACTGTATAACTATATAACAGTGTGATTGCTTGGTTAATTACCTTACTGACTGTATGTATGTATGTATGGACGGCTGAGACCAGTGACAAATGATATAGCCAACAAACCTCTGCTTGTTGGCTATATTTTTATAGCTTTACTTTATACCCAGTGTTAAGGAGATATCTTTAGCCAATGACAGTAAAGCTTGGCTCACCGCTTCACGATGCTGCTCAAACTCCTCTTTGACGAAGCTGATGGCCATGCCAGCTAATGGGTTGCCGTCATTATCCACCACACAGGTGCCTAAGCAGTACATCCCCTCTCTTAATTGTCCATCATCTAATGAAATCCCCGTCTTGCGGATGTCATTTAACTCATCAATTAGCTTCTCAAGTGTTTGCACACTGCGCGAGGTATAGGCTTCAGGCATGTATTGTCCAAATAACTGAGCCAGTGTTTCATCATCATAAGTTGCAAGCATGGCTTTACCTGTGGCTGCAAATGGAGCAGGAACACGAACTCCTGATCGGAAAGTAAAGCCAAGCGGAGCAGGAGACTCATGACAGGCTAAGAAGACCACCTCTGTACCATCAATCTTAGATAGGGTGACGGTGTGCTGCAATAACAGGGGATGATTGACAATTAAATTATGGAATACATCGATAATGCTGTGCTGTTTTTCATACTTTCCTGCCCAGTAAAGTAGGTATGAGCCAAGGTGAAAACGATTGTCACGGTCTTTGAATACCAAGTGCTTAGACAGCAAACTCTGCAATAGATTGTGAGTACTACTACGTGGCAGCTGTAATTGTTCAGCAATTTCTGCAGAAGTTAGGGGGTAGTTGGTTTCAGTAATTAAATCGAGAATCAAACACATTCTGTCTATGGCGGGAACGCTAGCAGAGGTTTTTTGGTCATTAGGTTTCAAGTTGGTCATCCTATAAATAAAGCACTCAGGTAATGATTAAGTTAAGTCTGTTCAATATGTTGTAAGCAAAACACCCTCTGCTTTAATCCAATTAGAGTTAGCTTATGGATTGTGATAGTTGAAATGTGTAATTGAGGTGTTGCAATTATGCTCAAAGTAAATTTATAATAAGTTATCTTGTATATGAAATGCAAATTCAATATACTGAATTACAAGGATAAGTAGTTACAATATTATGATGGCGCAGTGATCTGCTAGGCGGCATTAAGTATTTAATAATAAAGGCAGTAGCGAGCTGCATAAGACAAGGATGGTTGATATGGTTACTTTGCAAAACCCTGATCTATTAAAAACTCAGTGCCTAGTTGGTGAGGGCTGGGTAGATGCCGAAGATGGCTCAACAATTGATGTCACCAACCCCTTCAATGGCGAAGTGTTAGGCAGTATTCCCAGCTTAAGCCAATCTCAAATTGAAAAAGCTGTCGCTGATTCTGAGCAAGCACAAATAAGCTGGGCTGCCAAAACTGCTGCTGAGCGCGCTAAGTTATTACATAAGTGGGCCGATCTGATTGATGAAAATCATGAGGATTTGGCGGTATTAATGACTGCTGAGCAAGGCAAGCCTTTAAAAGAGTCTCGTGGTGAAATTACTTACGCCAATAGCTTTATTCGCTGGTTTGCTGAAGAAGGCAAACGTGTTTATGGCGACGTCATTCCTTCCACCAAAGCCACTCAGCGTATTACGGTTCTAAAGCAGCCCGTTGGTGTCTGCGCGGCCATCACGCCTTGGAACTTTCCCTCAGCTATGATTACCCGCAAAGCCGCTCCTGCCTTAGCGGCTGGCTGTACCATGATTGTCAAACCTGCCACTGAAACCCCGTTTTCTGCATTGGCTTTAGGCGAGCTTGCGATTCAAGCAGGTATCCCCGAAGGTGTGCTGCAAATTGTTACTGGTAAATCATCTGTGGTGGGCGGCGTACTCACTTCTGATAAACGGGTTCATAAGCTGTCTTTTACGGGATCCACTGAAGTGGGTCGTACGTTGATGGCACAGTGCGCACCTACTATTAAGAAGCTCTCTTTAGAGCTTGGCGGTAACGCACCATTTATAGTATTTGACGACGCAGATTTAGACAAAGCAGCTGATGGCTTAATTGCTGCTAAGTACCGTAACGCAGGCCAAACTTGTGTTTGTGCCAACCGCATTTATGTTCAAGATACTATTAAAGATGAATTCTTAAAAATATTCTTGAAAAAAGTGGCTGAGTTATCAGTTGGTGATGGTCTAAAAGAGGGCGTAGATATTGGTCCTTTAATCAACCAAGATGCCCTCCAAAAAGTCACTGCCTTACTACAAGATGCCTTAGATAAAGGGGCAAATTTATTGGCTGGCGGCGATGTCAATGACATCTCTGAGTTGACCATGAATCCTACAGTTATTAGTGATATCACTGCTGATATGGACATTGCTCATGAGGAGATTTTTGGCCCAATCACTACAATTTTTACCTTCAGCAATGAGGCAGAAGTCATTAAGCATGCCAACGATACCATTTATGGCTTGGCTGCCTATTTTTATAGCAACGACTTAGCACGTTCATGGCGGGTCTGTGAAGGCTTAGATTACGGCATGGTGGGTCAGAATACCGGTATTTTGTCGACTGAGGTGGCGCCTTTTGGTGGGGTCAAGCAATCAGGCTTTGGCCGTGAAGGTTCTAAATACGGTATTGATGAGTACATCACTATTAAATACTGGGCCCAAGAGCTGGGCTAGAAATCGGTTACATAGCCACTTAATTAGCATTCAATTAGCGACAGAAGACTGGTTAATATCAGTATTAGCCAGCCAAATCAAATCATAGTTGGGTTAACCAACGACATTTCATAACCAAGCAATTGCCTAAATACAAGGGATGTAGATATGAGCAAACAAACCAACAAATCACTATTAGAGCGCCGTCTGGCTGTATTACCAAAAGGTCTTGGTGTGGCTTTCCCAGTCTTTGCTGACAAAGCATTGAATTCAGAGCTTTGGGATGTAGAAGGCAACCGTTACATTGATTTTGTCGGTGGTATCTCAGTATTAAATACAGGTCATAACCACCCAAAAATCACAGCCCGTGTGCGCGAGCAACTAGATAAATTTACTCATACTGCGGCTCAAATTGTTAACTATGAAAGTTATGTAAGCCTTGCTGAGAAGCTGTGTGAGCTAGCCCCAATTAGTGGCGATAAAAAAGCTGTGTTTTTTACTACCGGTGCTGAAGCCGTTGAAAATACCATGAAAATTGCCCGCGCTTATACTGGCCGTCATGGCGTTATCTCATTCTCCGGTGGCTGGCATGGTCGTACTCATATGTGTATGGGGCTAACTGGTAAAGTGATTCCTTACAAAAATAACTTTGGTCCTATGCCAGCTTCTATCTATCACGCCATGTTTCCAGCACCAGAGCTTGGGGTAACTGAAGAGCAGGCGCTAGAAAGTATTGAGATGATTTTTCAGTCATCAATTCACCCCAGTGACGTGGCAGCAATGATTGTTGAGCCAGTGCAGGGTGAGGGCGGTTTCCACCAAGTGACACCCACGTTTGCCAAAAAACTGCGTGAGATCTGTGACGAGCATGGCATCATACTAATCTTTGATGAAGTACAAACCTGCTTTGGTCGTACCGGTACTTTATTTGCCACTGAGCAATTGGGTGTTGAACCAGATTTAATGACCAGTGCTAAGAGTTTGGCCGGTGGTTATCCTCTCTCAGCAGTTATCGGACGTGCTGAAGTAATGGATGCACCACAGACAGGTGGGCTGGGTGGTACTTACTCAGGGAACCCACTGGGCTGTGTGGCTGCACTTGCAGTGATTGAAGTTATCGAAGAAGAAGGTCTACTTGAGCGCAGTAAAGTTATTGGTCAAACCATTGCTGATTTCTTACAAGGCTTAAATAGCGACAAGATTGGTAATATCCGCTACAAAGGTGCGATGTTAGCTTTCGATCTAGTAGATGCACAGGGTAATCCAGATGTAGAGGCAACCGTTAAGTTACGTGCCGATGCTTTTGAAAAAGGCTTGCTGCTGGCTTCCTGTGGCCGATATGGTAACGCCATCCGTATTATGGTGCCATTGACGGTTTCGGATGAGGTGTTACAAGAGGGTCTTGAGATCATTGGGGCAGCGTTATAGCGCTAAAGATTATCAGGAAGCAATCGCTATACCTAATAATGTTATGCATAGGAAAGTGGGTGGCATTATTAGGTTAAATAATCAGATGAAATCAGGGAGTTGATATGTCTGGATTAAAAAAATCATTAGGAATGATAGATATCATTGCACTGGCCTTCGGTGCGATGGTAGGTTGGGGCTGGGTAGTGCTAGCAGGGGGCTGGGTTATGTCAGCTGGCATTTGGGGTGCAGTACTGGCCTTTTTAATTGGAGGACTAGCGGTTATCTTTATTGGCTTTGCTTATGCAGAGTTAGCAGCTTCCATGCCCATCACTGGTGGGGAGCACACCTATACCCATAGGGCACTTGGGGTGCATGTCTCCTTTATTTGCTCATGGAGTATTTTATTCGGCTATTTGTCGGTTGTGGCGTTTGAGGCAGTTGCACTACCGACCGTTATCGAATATCTGATTCCGAATTTCAATCAAGGGCTGCTCTGGAATGTGGCGGACTGGGATGTCTATGCCTCTTGGGCAGGTGTGGGGATGATTGGCTCGATTGTGGTAACTTGGTTGAACATTCGAGGTATGGAAGTTAGTGCCTGGTTTCAGAAATTAGCGGTTGGCGGTATTTTAATTGTGGGCACTTTATTAATGATAGGAGCCATTTTATATAACCCTGCCAACTCTGATGCGGTTCAAGCACCAGCCTTTATCGGCGGTATCGGTGGCATGATGGCGGTTATTGTAATGGTGCCATTTATGTTTGTGGGATTTGACGTTATTCCACAAGCTGCAGAAGAGATTGATTTAACGCGACCAAAAATCGGCATATTTTTATTATTATCTTTGGTAGTGGCGGTTGCTTGGTATGCGGGCGTGGCTTGGAGTGTGGGTAAAACATTACCTTTGATTCAAGCTCAAAACTCAACGCTTGCCACAGCCGATGCTATGACCAATGCTTGGGGCGGTAAATGGGCCGGTATATTACTGGTTATGGGCGGTGTGCTCGGTATTTTATCGAGCTGGAATGCCTTTTTGGTAGGGGGCAGCCGTTTAATGTTTGCGATGGCCAAATCGCACATGTTGCCTAGCTTTTTAGCTAAGCTGCATCCGAAATATAACACCCCGGTTAATGCGATTTTATTAATTGGTGGTTTGGCTACCTTAGCTCCATTATTTGGTCGTCAGATGCTAGTATGGATTGTTGATGCCGGTGGCTTTGGTATTGTTATTGCTTATACCTGTGTTGCGATTTCCTTTTTGGTATTGCGTTATCGCGAGCCCGATATGGTCAGACCTTTTAGAGTTCCTGCCGGTAAGCTAATAGGGGTAGTAACCATTATTTTAAGCTCTGGTTTGTTGTTGTTATATTTACCAGGTATGCCTTCAGCGCTTACTGGAATTGAATGGGTTATCTTCTTAGGTTGGACCTTGTTTGGTATATTGTTATATGCTTACTCTATTTCAAAAAATCCGGGTAAGAGTAAAGCCTTTATGGATGCTGAAATTGTCGCTGTAAAAGAGATGAATGTGCAGTGGTTAAAAGATAATAAGCTGCTTTAAGTGGCCTCCTAACCCAATAAATAATTTAATAAAGTTCATAAAAAAGCTCTGCCAATGGCAGAGCTTTTTTATATAGGGCTATAGCATGTATAGTTTTTTGGGGGATAAAAAGTAAAAAATATGCACATAAGTTTGGTATTGTAATATTTGTAATAATTTAGTAACATTCGCTATCAATGTAAATGATAATAGTTCGTATTATTGATTGCATTAGTGAGATAAGAATTAAATAACCGAAAACTTAGTCATTGCCAAATTAGCAGAGTGTATATTATGCGTAAAACTAGCCTTAATAATTTATCTCCTCTATGCCTTGCCATTATGTCCATCCTTGTTACACAAGCGGCGAGTGCTGAGACAGACATGCCCACTATGACGATGCAGAAGATAACTGTCAGTGCCAATAATTCGATCGGTAACAGGGTACAAAATGAAGCAGTTTATAAGGAAGAATATGTGCCAGCTCAGCAAGCCTCTCATTTAAGTGACTTTTTAGAGGTGGTGCCTGGGGTGAGTGTTGGGGGTACTTCTTCAGTAAACCAACGTATTCGCGTGCGTGGTCTTGATGATACCAATCTTAAAGTTACCATTGATGGTGCTCGTCAAGAAGGGGCATTGTTTTATCATATGGGAGATGTGACTATCGATCCAGACCTGCTAAAGCAAACAGAGGTAGCCGTTGGTAACAACTCAGTGACACTTGGTAATGATGCTTTAGGGGGCGGTGTGGCCTTTAAAACGGTGGATGCCGCTGATTTATTAAAGCCTGGTCAACAACTCGGGGCCAAGTTACATACCGGCTATGCCAGTAATAATGATGAGCTATTAACTTCAGCAACGCTATTTGCTGCTCCGACAGATAATATAGATTTACTGGCCTATTACGGTAAGCGTGATATTAGCTCTGGTGAAGATGGTGAGGGCCGTGAATTATTTGAAGACAGTAAAGCGGAAAATATTTTATTGAAAGCGGGTATTGTCGTTGCAGATGACCACCGTGTTGGAGCGAGCTTTAACCGTACCGAAAAAAAAGGTACTTTCCCATTTCGTCCAGATTTCCCTTTAAGAGCTGACGATCCTATTCCACAACAAGTTAAACGCGATACTTATAATGTAGATTATGGCTTTAATCCTTCCAACCCACTGATTGATGTCTCTGCTAATGCGTATCAAACCAAGACCCAAATTTTACGTGATTCGGACCGCATACCCGGCTATGAATTCGATGCTGAAGTCAAAACTACCGGTGCAAAAGTTGAAAACATCAGTGTTATTGAGGGCCGCTTTGGTAACCATAAACTCATCGCTGGTGTGGAGCATTACAAAAAAGAGTCTGCAATGAGCCGTGATTTCGCTAAAGCAAGTAGTGATGATGCCAAAAATACTTCAGTATATTTAGAAGACCAATGGCGCTTTGACAAACTTACTTTAACCCCAGGAGTTCGCTATGACCGTTATAAATCCCCAGAATTCGTAGCCGGCGGCAAAACGTATGACAATGTTGTAGGAGCATTGGCAGCCAGTTATGAAATCGCTCCGAATACCCAAATTTTTGGTAGTTATACGGAGCTGTTTAATGGTCCTGACTTGGGACAGGCTGTTTTTAATAGTGATGGTGAGGGTATTTATGTAAATAAAGATCTAAAACCAGAAGAGGGCTACAACTCTGAGGTGGGTATTGCAACCACGCTAAGCGATTTGAGCACAGCCAATGATTCTCTGCTGTTAACTGCCAAATACTTTAAGTCTAATATTGAAAATTTCCAGCAATTTATGCGCACTGGTAATAGACCAGGTAGACATGGTATTGATTGTGAAACTGGGGCAATAGGGGGTAAATGCCAAGGTATTTATAATAGTAACGAAGATTATGAAATCAAAGGGGTAGAGCTGGCTGCTAACTATTCGACCAATAACTTTGGCATGGGTCTAAGCTATTCACGCGCGCGTAGTGAGGGCGATAAAACAGGCAATAGCATTCCATCGGTTAGTGGCGGCAGTGCCGACTCAGGTGATCGTTACACAGTCAACTTCAACTATGATCCAACTAATGAGGTGGGTCTAGGTTGGCGCAGCACTTATGTGGCCTCAATCACAGATAATAGCGGAGTTAGCAAGCCAAGTTATGATGTCCATGACGTGTATATGAGTTATGCACCTCGTAAGTTTCAAGATATAAAGGCAACCCTTGGCGTGTATAATATTTTTGATGAGACTTATGCTAGCCACTCTTCTCGATTAAGTGCAGATGAGGCTACTACTGACTTTGAACCAGGCCGTAACATCAAAGCCTCTTTGACATATCAGTTTTAATCCACTCAGTTAGCTTTTGAGTTAAAAAATCCCGCGGCCTTAATGGTGGCGGGATTTTGATTTGCTAAAGTATTAGAGTTCTTTATTTACCAGTCTATTAGCTTATTTGTACTAGGCTATTGCCTATACTCAGCTACTGCAGTTTAGCATCCTCTTTTGAGAACACCTGACCAGTTACGGTTTTATATAAAGCACAAACCATAATGACCATGCCCAATAAGCCTAAAGCAGGATAAAGCACGTTAATTAGGGTGCTAAATGGGAATAAAGAGGCCAGTAATGACAACACCACAAGGCTAATGGTTAAGGTGCGGAATTGTAGCGGATTCTTTTGTGAATCATAAAAACGAATCACACAGCCATACAAGTTAGTCACCGCCGTAGTAAACACTGCAACTACCAATACGATGCTAAATAAGATACCTACTATTGGGCTGATGTTTTTGGCAATTTGTAGGAAGGGGATTTGATATTCAATGACATTGCTTAGATCAGATAGCAAGGCCACAGTGATAAATAACAAACACAGACCCAAGAAGAAACCACCCATTACCCCAGCAACTCTCAGGGTTTTTAGATTCGATTCCTTACCGCCCATCGCCGTTAAAGTTGAGGTGGCCAAACTAACGTTGTAAGACACATAGACAACGGCTGAGGCCCACCAAAAAGGGGTAGCTAAAGTCGGAGTTAGGTTTTTTATGCTTTCATCAACCGTTGATAGTTGATCAAAGTGTGAGCCTAGGGTGACTAAAGAGATGGCAATAACGCTAAAGATAATAATAGGGGAGACGATGCCCAAAGCACGAACCGAGGACGAAAATCCGAAAATAACAGTGGCTAAAGTCATCCCCGCAATAATTAGCTTGCCGGTCATAACAGACAGTCCCCAATACTCATTAATGGCTGCCCCGCCGCCTGAGAACATAATACTTACACAGCCAAACATAAAAAATAGCAACACATAGTCGCCAATAAAGCCTAATTTGTTGCCACATAAATAGTTGAGTACATCTCGATGGCTGCAGGTTTGTAGTTTATTGCCAAGCTCCATAAACACTGAGCCATACCAGATAAACATAATGGTGGTGATAATTGCACCAATAATACCCACTAGACCATAGCCGGCAAAAAACTGTAACACTTCTTGCCCGCTGGCATAGCCTGCACCGATTACGGCGCCCACATAAACGCCTGCATAGCTAATGGCCCTTAAAATCGAGTTACTCATACCTTTATATCCCTATTAAAACTATCTGCTACACAGCAGTTGATGTAAAGCTTCTGAAGTTAACCCTGATGTTCTAGTTAACTGATAACGAATTTTGGGAAGTATATTAACAGTAAGTTATAAGAATACAAGGGCAGTTATTAGACGCTCAGTTAAACGATCGAAGGAACGATTGGTAATAATAGGGGTGGGTAGGCCGATATGAAGCTTCAAGTTGGATATGAATCTGAAGGTAAGAGTGAAGATAAGATTGTAGGTAATAATTGGTTAATAAATAGATAATAATTAGCCAAAAAAAAGAGGCCTGACATCAATCAGGCCTCGGCTTATCAAGTTAAGCGGTTGGTAATTATAGCTCTAAAGATATAGCTGTATTAAGAGTGCTGGTTGATCCAGTTTTGCATTAAATCAATTTCGGCCTTTTGGGCATCAATGATTTGTTGAGCCAACTTTTTCATCTCATCATTCTTACCATATTTTAATTGTACTTCTGCCATAGCTACAGCGCCTTGATGGTGAGGTAGCATACCTTTAGCAAACGCCATATCAGCATCTTGACTTAAGATACCTTGCATCATGTCATCATGCATCGACTTCATACTGGTATCATAAGCTTGTTGCATCTCTTTGGTATAGGCTTGTTCTTCGGTATCTGGATTGGCATCTAACCAATTCTTCATTTGCTTAATTTCAGCTTCTTGGGCGGCAATAATATCTGTTGCAAGCTTACGCATAGTTTCATCTTTACCATATTTAAGCTGAATCTCTGCCATGTCTACAGCGCCTTCATGGTGGGGCAACATACCTTTGGCGAAAGCCACATCCGCATCATTAGCCTGCATGCCTTGCATCATGTCCTCATGCATGTCATCCATACTATCCATATACTCTTTACCAAATTCGGTAGTGGCCGAGTGCTCTGCCATATTAGAAGTCATATCATGTGATTCATGGTCCACTGCGCTATCATGGGTGTCTGCAGTTTCCGTACTCATTTCAGTATCAATTTCACTACCAGTTTCCTCTGAGGCAGGCTGGCAAGCGGTAAAAGCCAAAGCAGATGAACACAACGCGGCAATCCCTAATAGTTTGGTCTTTGATGTTTTGTTATTTGATTTTTTATTAATAATAGAAACAGTACGATTATCTTCAGTATGATTAATCATCACAATAACTCCAAAATTAATTTGTTTAATTCTTTTTAAAGAACCTGTCAGTAAGAGGTTGGTAAGTAATAAGATAATTATAGCAACACTAATGGTCTAAAATGTTATGAATAATAGACAGTCAGTGAAATTTTGCTAGCAATAAGAGCTAATTTGTTACCCTAAGTGGGCGAAATATAAATTTATAGGTGCTTAATTATCAGAATAAAGCGAATTAATACAGAGATTTACCTCTATATTACTTCAAAAAAAGCGTTTGAAAAATAAGCACTTGTCACGTAAAGAGTCAATTAAAAAAGGTGCACTATGTATCAAGACATCATAGATTTTTGTTTTAAGGAAGTGGGGACTCAGAAGTTTTTTGAAAAGGATAATGAGTTTGATGAGCTACTCACTCGGCGTTTTGGTTCCACTTTAGAGCGAGCTGCAAAAGCAGAGTTGTATACTTGGCGAGCGCATCCGGAAGGGCGTTTGGCTGAGATTATTGTATTAGACCAGTTTTCAAGAAATATCTACCGTGATACTGCGAAGGCTTTTGCTCAAGATACAATGGCGCTGGTATTAGCACAAGAAGCTGTGGCGGCTGGCCTATTGCAGCAGCTTGAGAGTATGGAGGCTCGTCATTTTTTATTAATGCCATATATGCATAGTGAATCGAAGCTCATCCATGAGCAAGCTGAGCAGTTATTTAAGCAATATACCAACGAAGAGGTCTATGGCTTTGAAATCCGTCATAAAGTCATTATTGACCGTTTCGGTCGTTATCCACACCGCAATGAAATCTTGGGTCGTCAGTCTACTGCAGAAGAGATAGAGTTTTTAACACAGCCTGGATCTTCGTTCTAACTTTTATCCTATGATTCTTTGCGATGAATGACGACGTTATCACTTGGCAGGCATTAGCTCACCGGTGATAACTATGGGAATGGTGGTTCCAAAGATACCTGGGAAGGCGGTCACTCCGTAGTCATGACGATTAACAAGTCCTGTGGCTTTGAACTTTAAAGCACTAGGCTTAGTTTTTGACTGGGTATAGACGTCGGTTAAGGTCACTTTAACGGTCATAGGCTTACTTTGGCCCAATGCGATAAAGTTTCCGGTGACGTAGCCTTCTCGTGGATTGAGTAATCTAACCTTGGTAGAGTCAAACTTCAGGGTAGGGTACTGCTTGGTATTTAACAGCTCCTTTCTACGGATAAAGTAATCACGGGGCTTAAGATCGGTATCAATACTGTCAGTATAGACGGTAAAACGTATCTCGGTGTTCTGAGGGTTGGTTTCATCATAATTAATGACCCCTTCCAGCTTGTTAAATTTACCCTTGATAATAGAGTTTTTTAGGTAAGAAACCTCAAAGTTGACTTTGGTTTTTGCAGGGTTTAGCTGCCATTTTTGGGGAGGGGCAGCGCCATTAGCAATAAGAGGCAAGCACAAAATGGCAGAGGTACCTAAGGTTTTAATAAAGCGAGTGGTAGTGGGGGTGAACATGATAAAAATTCCAATAATCAGTAACCGTACTGAGTTCAAAATATTAAACAATAATAAATACTTAAATGCTTAATTAACGCATAGGTGCCTATTCTAACATGCAGGTTCGGTATGAAGTGAATGGCCTGCGTAAAGCATTTAAACAAGATAAGCATCTAGCAAATAAAAGTAGTAGAGGGAAATTAGCTATGGAAAATAAAAAACCATACAAAATTAAAGTTATGTTATAATATAACATTATGGTTTTATGACCTCTCGACACTTGCTATATTTCAGATATTTTGTGCTCAAAAACGCATCAGCTGTTGCAAATACCTTAAAGCCATAAAAACTATGCTTAAATACAAACAATAATAATTCTTATTTACATTCAAATCTGATTGTTGTAATATCCTTGCCTAAAAATAGGTGGCAACGAAGCAGGTAGCTTTAATCCCTAAGCTTTACGATGATTTAAACCTGTTAGATAACTGTTTATTAGATAAATCTGGCTTTATTTCTATGACAAACAAAACCAGCGATAACTCCAACTTTAACAAAGTTAATACTGCCACCGTAATTGCAGTTTTGGCGATGCATATAGGTATTGCAATGGCATTGACTCATATGCATGTCCCAAAAAAAGTGGTAGAAAAACCAGAAGAAGTGAAGCCGGTGGAGATACAGCTGTTATCTTTGCAAGAAGGGGCTGAGCCTATGCCAATAGAATTTGAGCAATCAACCTCAGAACAGTCAATGCCAACTGCTGAAAACCCAGAAACCAGTGTTGATCAACCCCAAAATCAGCCTAAGCCTAAAAAAACTGAACCTCAAGCCAAATCTGAGCCACAAGTTGAGCCTGAGCTGGTAGAGGAAACCGAAGCAGTCAATGAGTCTGAACCAGAGCTAGAGCAACAAACTGAGCCAGAGACTGATCTAGAAGCAGATCCTAAATTAGAGACTGAGCTAGACACTGATCTAGAGATTGTTACTAAAGTCAAAATAACTCCCATAATTGATACCAATGAACATCATCGTTTGATTGAGCAAAAAGGTCCAGAACAAAAAGGTCTAGAACAAAAAGGTCCAGAACAAAAAGGCCAAGAACAAAAAGGCCCAGAACAAAAAGGTCCAGGACAAGCACCTGCGAATGATACACCGAAGAGCTTCTCAGTAAGTCAAGCCCGCTGGAAGCGCAAGCCAGACTTTAAACTGCCAATGAGGGAAGATAGAAGGGTTAGTTTAGGGGAGACATTTAGTGTTACCTTAGAGCTGATAGTCGATAAACAAGGTAATGTCACTAAGGCTACAGTGATAAAGTCCTCAGATAACAGGGCTGTAGATGACGCCACTGTTAAAGCAGTGAAAAAAAGTAAGCTACATCCCTTCACAGAAAATAACTTACCTGTAGTTGGCAAGGTTGTTCTACCTGTTGATTATGAAAAAAAATGAAAATAGCTTTTTTAAAGCTTAGCAAGTTGAGCTCTAATCGCTTAGAAGCTAGCTAATTAGAACCTAATAAATTGAAATAAGTCTATATTATTGAAAATCATTCATTAAATAGAGATAACCCCCAAATTTTAGTAAGGATTTAACATGGATTTTGCAGCCTACTGGCAATATACCGATGTTGTTACCAAATTTTTGTTTTTTAGCTTATTGGCATTGTCTATTGCCTCTTGGATTACTGGGATACTGCGTCTTTATCAAAGTAGTCAGCTGAAAAGCAAAGTTGCTTCTGACTTAAAGCAAGCAGTAGGAACTGAGTCAAAAAACATCGAAACCCTACAAAGCACTGAACGTAAGACGGTGGTAGAACAGGTGTTGCTAAAAGAGATTGGTCGCTATCGCTTTGAAAGTGAAAAAGGCTTGCCTATTATAGGGACTACTGCTGCCATTGCCCCTTTTATAGGTCTGTTTGGCACAGTGTGGGGTATCTTTCATGCGCTACATAGTATTGGAGAGTCCGGTCAGGCTGGATTAAGTCAAGTCGCCGGTCCTGTGGGAGAAGCATTGATTATGACAGGATTGGGTCTGGCAGTGGCCATTCCTGCGGTTATCTTCTATAACATTGCGGTTCGTATTAATCGTAAAGTCTTGTTCATTGCCAATGATACAGCCTATGGGTTGTTGGCAGAAACAGCGAAATCTCAAAAAGCAGAATCAAAATTGCCACCGGTGACACAGGCTGGGACTACAAAAGACAACGCTTATTCCAATAGCTACAATCCTTCTGCCGCCAACCATTAAAGACAGTCGGGAAAGACATCCCAAGATAGGAGTGTGACATGGCTTTTCAATTAGGCGATGACGATATGCAAGCAATGAATGAGATTAATCTCATTCCCTTAATTGATATCATGTTGGTATTGATGATTATATTTTTGGTAACGGCAACCGTTATAAATCCATCAGTGCCATTAGATTTACCACAAACCAGTGCTACAGTGCAGCAAACCCCGCCCAAAGTAATTCAAATTAGTATCGACAAAGATGCCGGTATATATTGGGACGAGGAGCCGATCACTTTACAACAATTGTCGAGTCGATTGGACACAGAGTCGCAACAACAAACAGAGCCATCTATTCATTTACGCACTGACAAAGATGCCCGTTATGAAACTGTGGCCCAAGTATTGGCATTGGCCAGTGAGGCTGAGCTAACGAAGATTGCTTTTGTTACTGAATAGAGGCTTAATTACTAAAATAAATAATTATAAATAGAGATATCTTTATTTAACCCTACTAATCCAAAGCTTAGTAGGGTTATTTTTTTGCCGGTTTTAATTCTGTCTTTTAGCAGTGGTTATTTATAGTGACAAGGAGTACGTCAGCACAACTAATGTAGCGAGACGACTGTAGCGAGACGTCTTTAAGACACAAAAAGGCGTCCACTTTGAGTATCGTAAGTTTCGATATCGGTGTTGTAGATTGTGCTAAGTCGCTCTCGCGTCATCACCTGTTGAGGTGAGCCTTGTGCAATTACTTGACCCTCACTCATTAACAGCACTTCATCGCTGTATCGATAGGCATGAGTGAGATCATGTAATACCACAAGAATGGTCTTTTGTTGCTCAAGCACTAATTGTCTAAGATAATTTAATAAAAAGCGTTGATGGCGGATATCTAAGTGGTTGGTAGGCTCATCTAGCATCAATACTTGAGTCTGTTGCATTAAGGCACGAACCACTGCCAAACGTTGCTGTTCACCACCTGACAAGGTTTGAACCCGTCGATGTTGCAGATGAGATAATTCAAAGTTATGTAGTAAGTCTTGCGCTTTTAAGACTTGTTGAGAGTTGGCAGTTTGATACCAGCTTAGTTGTGGCGATACGCCTAACAAAGCATACTCTAAGACGTCGAGAGGCAGCTCAAATCGTTCGTGCTGACCTACCCAAGCGATGCTGCCGGCGCAGATTTTATTAGTAACGGTACTTAAGTTACGAGATGAGTTATGAGATGAGTTATGAGCTGAGTCATCAGATGAATTAGAAGATAAATTAGGGGTTAAAGGCTTGGTATTTGTGCAACTGGGCAGATGCGTGGCTATTGCGCCAGAAACTTTTAGACCCATACCTCCCTTTGGGTTCAATAAAGTATGTAATAAAGTGCTTTTACCAGCGCCATTTGGACCGATAAAGGTAGTCAGCTTTCGTTGATATAGAGTCAGATCAGGGATAGTTAGCAGCTGCTTGTGACCTGCATGAACTTGCAACTGTTTTATATTAAACAACTCGTTTAAACCAGAGTCTGTAGAGGGGTTGGTAAAGCAAGTTGCCATAGAAGAGTCGAGGGTAGGGTGGACCAAATCTGTGGTCATAAAGCACCTATGTAATTGTGGTAATTGCGGTAATTGTGAAATGTGATTGTGATTGTGAAATTAACACAATGGATTACAAAAAATTGGATCATAAAGTTGAGGGGCCAGATAGCCCCTGGGTGACAAATGAGACCATAAAATAATCCTCATTCATCCACAAAAAGCTATCAAGCACCGTGGCTTAAAGCAAAATTGCTCAATCAACTAAGTGCGGGTGCTACGAATAAATAACCAAATGAAGAATGGTCCACCCAGTAAGGCCAATACAATACCGATAGGCACATCAACTGGATAAGCAGCATAGCGAGTAAAGCTGTCTATCAGTAATAAAAATAGCGCTCCAAGCCAGCCGGACCAAAACATCAGACGCATCCTACCACCGCCGAATAACAAACTCAGCAAATTAGGTATCATCATGCCAATAAAACCAATGACCCCCGACATAGAAACCGCTGCACCTGTTAATAAAGCACAAGCGATAATGACCAAGGTTCGGACTTGTCCGACCTTAATTCCTAACGACAACGCCGTAGTTTCGCCTAGCATCAATCCATCAAGCTGTCGCCCGAAAGGTAGAATGATGGCTAGACCCAGAACGATACTAACTATGGCATAACGTAGAGGCACAAACCCTGCCTCTGCCATGCTGCCAGCCAACCAGTTGGTGGCACTGCGTAGCACCATGTCATTTGACATAAACAAAATCAAACTCACTAAGGCGCCACAAAAGGCACTGATAACAAAGCCTAAGATAAGCAGTCCCATCTGACCACCGCCTAAGAATCGATGGCAGCCTAAGATAAATAGACATACCAGTAAGCTGCCTACAAATGCTGCTAAGGGCACGCCAATTCCAGCTATGCCCAGTGCCAAGACCAATACCACCCCAAGAGCTGCACCACCTGAAGTGCCTATCAGGCTAGGATCAGCCAACGGGTTTTCAAACAATGCTTGTAGCGCCGCGCCACTAACCGATAGCGCTAAGCCAACAAGTAAGGCAGTGATCACTCGAGGATAACGCAGTTGCCATAATGTCCCCTCAAGCTGAAAAGGGTTACTCCACTCTCCAAACCCAACACCTAGACTGAACCAAATCATAGCCACAGATGCTGCAATCGCTATCAAATAGCCAACCGTCGACTTTGATACTCTCTTCTGTGCACGCAACGTCCAACCAGTTCTAGGAGCAGTGTTTGCAGCAGCATTTGAGGCAGAACGAGTGGCTGAGTACGTTGAAGCAGGTTTTGACATAACTGCCGATCCATAAATTAAGGGTTAACTTTTAAAGCAAATACGGCTGTTGTATAGATAATGATACGAGTCACTATTTAGCCAGTTTATGCAGTTTGTTGACCACTGCTGGAGAAGCCAAACCATAACGTAAAAACTCATCGGCATCCCAAAAGTAGATGTGATTGTTCTGAGCAGCTTTACTATCGGCAATTTCTGGACGTTGGCGGAAGCTTGCGACAGAGCCCAAGATAGGTCGGTTATGATCGGCAATGATAATCACATCTGGCTTGGCGGCTAACCACCCTTCACGTGATAAGGGTTTAAGACCTGTGACATTGGCAGCATTAATACCGCCGGCCCGCTTAATAAGCTCGTCAGCCACAGTGCCCTTACCAGCAACGATACGCCCGTCATAGCTGAGAATATAACGAGTTTTGGTTGAAGCTTTTTGGGTCATTTGTTTGCTCCATTTATTGGCTAGGCGATTGGCCTGAGAGGAGCGGCCAAGATAGCTGCCAACTTGCTTAATACTGCTACTATAACTGGCGATGTCCTCTTGCGGAGCAACATTTACCGCCTTTACATTTAAGCGGTTCAAGCGCTGGTAGATGCTGCTTGGTTGGGCCATATAGCTGCCCAATACTAAGTCAGGCTTGAGGGCCATTATTGGCTCAGCTGTGATATTTCGGTGGTTGCCCACACTGACGGCTTTGGATAAGCGAGGGCTTTTATTGAATTGATCTTTGCCCACAACTTTATCTGCCCCGCCTAAGGCAACCACAATGTCTGCCACATCTGGGGTAAGTACCACAATACGTTCGTAGGCTTGCGCTGATAAACTACTCAGAGGCAGTAAAAGGCTTAGCGCAACGGCTTTGAATGAAAGCTTAGAGATCATAAAGGCTCCTTGATAGAGGACGTTGCATAAGTAAGGGTTGTTTGAATAAGCACTATTTACTTAAAAGATGCTGATCAATAACAGTGGCGGTCATTTGTTGCCAATAGGCTTTCTCAGGTTCGCCTTCTTGACGCAGACCAAAAAATGTAACAATTGTATTGCCATTGGCATCAAAGCCTTCGATAGAGGTGACAATGCCGTCTTTGGTTGGCCGTTTTATGCACCAAACTTGAGCCAGTGCTTCGTCATTGAGGTGTAAGGTGAAGTCAGTTTGTGACTTATCTAAGATATTTAGCCAGTCGCCTATACGTTTAACGTTATGCACGATACCAGTTTGGATTTGAACGATGCCTTTATTGCCAACGAAAGTCATGATTGGTTCAGCTTGCTGCTGAGCTAAGTTAAGTAGGCTTTCTATTGCCTTAGGCTCTAATTGGTAAGTAGTGCCCTCTGGGGCTTGGGCATAACTGCTGGCACGATCGATACCCAGTTTATTTATTACGATGTAGAACTGATGAATATCTGTTAATCCTAGCCATTTCTTGTGTAGTTTGGCGGTCTGCTCTTCATTTAGCTTTATGAACTGCCAAGGCTGCTCAGTTACGGGAGGCTGAAGGGAGGATATCAGCGCTTGGGTATCGCTATGCGATTTCATGGTGTGCTGTTCAATTAAGTTAAACCAATGGTTAATAGACTCACTCTTATAATCTCGCAAAAATATTTTAGCAATGGCCGCTCCAGTACCATCAAAGAATTGAAGGCTCAAAGAGCCTGGGTTAGTGGCATCCGCTTTGGAATCGTCAGTGATGGCGAGCATATGCTGCCACTTATCAATAAAGAATCTTAAGTCCAGTCCGCCCACGTCGATAGCAAGACCGGTATGTCCGCCAAGTTTTAAGTTTTTTATCTGTCCTAGCTTTTCGTGTACCGCAAATTCATTTCTAACAATACACTCAAGCTTTTCAAATTTTGTTAACGCTTGCAGTACCTCTACGCACTGCGTACCCATATATCGACTGTTAGGCGAAGCCAATAACAGTTCAAGTTCGCTGACGCCTAATTGTTTGGCCGCCTCTAAGGGAAACAAAAATCTGGTATTGGCTTTTTGCTCTAAGTACCTATTCCAAAGGGCAGTGTCTTTTTGGGCAATAAGGGAAGTGTCTATCGAGACCTTAGGCGTGGCTAGTGTATTCATGAAGATCCTTATTCAATGTATTAATGGGTTATAGCAGACATAGCAACTTTAGATATCCGCAAATTTCAACAAGTCTGTACATAGCTTTACTAACAGCTAGAGCACAGTTAGTAAGTTTGTAGGGGATTATAGCCATCAACATCCAATATGTAAATGATAATATTTCTCATTGATAATTGATTATCATTTATCATTAGTATACAGTACGTTACAAATAAAGATAAATTGGCAACTTATATACATGTATTAGCAATAGGTTGTATCAAGCTGATTCCAAGTTGTGCAGACTTGATAGAAGCATTTTTTAATGCTCTCCGTACCGTTCAAGACAATCCTTAATGCTTAAAATTTAATTAAAAAGGTTCGCTATGATTCAAAAAATTTATACTACCCATCCTCTGAAACGAGCTATTTTATTGACCATAGCGGGTATGTGTGCAGGGTATACGGTGAGCTCTTATGCGCAAGATCACTCTACGCCTCAAGCTGATAATCATCACCTAAATCTTACTGAAGAGGCTGAAACACAATCCTTTACTGTGCCGGTTGTTAAATTTGACCCCATTGTGGTGACCGCAACCCGCAGTAATAAGTATTTAAGTGAGTCGCCTGTGGCAGTACAGGTGCTAGACAAGATCAAGTTGGAGCAAAACCATGCCCATACCTTAAAAGAAGCATTACAGCTTTTACCCAATGTGTATTTGGCTCAGCTGCATGGCAAGACTGGTTATGAAGTTAGAATGCAGGGATTCACTGGTGATCAAGTGTTGGTACTTATCGACGGTCTACCTGTATCGGCTAGTACAGGTTCTAGCTTTAATATCAATCAATATCTGAATACAACGATAGAGCAAATCGAGATTATCCAAGGGGCAGCCTCTGCATAATATGGTAGTTCAGCGATGGGTGGGGTGATCAATATCATTACCAAACCTATTAGTGATACGCATGCTTCAATTACCGCAGAGCTTGGTACTAATGGCTCACAAAACCCTTCTGGTAAGAGTTTTGATAATAATTACAGTTTCTTTGAGGCTGGTATAGAAGGTGCATTATCAGCAGATAAGCGTCTAAAAGCACGCCTGTCAGGAGCTTATCGAGAGGATAAAGGGCTTAGTGTGGATCATGAGGCTTGGCCACGTCTCAAAGATGCTTCTGAACAAAAACAAGTTCAGGCAAGAATTAGCTTCGTGCCAGATATCAATGATGCTAATGAGACCAATCCAAACAGTAAATATTGGCTAGAAGCTGGATATTATGATGAGCAGGACAGTAGCCGCTTTAATCATGTGGAGCGTGACGGTAGCGTTAAGCAGCAGCAACGTGATGAGGATATTAAGCGCAAAAGACTAAGTGCTGGCGGTGAGAGTAAGATTTTTGTTGGTGATAGCACCCAGGGCTACAAGCTTTCGGGCTCAGTGTTGCATGAGAATTATGACAGCCACTCGCATACTGCTGCCGATGGTCAGCCAAACGGGGTACGCGATTTTGACTCGAAAACTGATATAGCCCAATTCCAAGTTGATCTGCCACTTATTAACAGTGGTGAATATCAGTGGCATGCTCTTCAAGTCGGCATGAAATACCAAAAAGACAAACTGGATCAAAGAATTGACGGGGTCTCTGAATTTGTGACCGATAAGGTTGATAGAGATGTTGTTGAAGCTTATGTTCAAGATGACTGGGTACTTAGTGAAAACTCGGAGTTAGTGGCTGGCGTGCGTTATCAAGATGACAGTGATTTTGGTAGTCACTTCGCCCCAAAGCTTGCGCTGAAGCATGAATATTACGACCAAGATAACCGTAAGCATGTATTTCGTGCCAGTGTGGGGAAAGGTTACCGAGTTCCTAATTTAAAAGAGCGCTATCACTTGTTTAACCACAATAGGTATGGTTATAGAGTAATAGGTAACCCAGATTTACAGCCTGAGGAATCTACCAGCTATCAGCTTAGTTATCAAACTGAGTTAACGGACGCAGTGGCTCTGAGCCTTAATGGATTTTATAACGATGTAAAAAACCTTATCCAAACTGATAGAAAAAATCCAGTTATGGATGGAGTAATACCCGTTTATAGTTATGACAATGTGGATAAAGCTCAGACTTATGGCGGCGATATAGGAGTGAATTGGCAGTTTAATGATACGACGCAGCTTAATTTAGGCTATGGGTATCTACATACTAAGAATAAGACTACAGATACTGAATTAACCTTTAGTCCAGAGCATAAGATTACTGCCAACTTACAGTATCAAGCCACGGATAAGCTGCAATTAGTGCAACAACTGCGCTATGAGTCCAAACAATTGGTAAAAACGGATGCTAACAGTTATTCGCCTAGCTGGTGGGGGCTTGATACTCGGTTCAACTATGCAGCTAATCCTAATTTAGATCTGTATCTGGCAATCAATAATCTGCTTGATGATCAACGTAGTGCTAGTGATGCCAATGACCAGCGTCCTATCGATAACCGGCAGTGGTTGGTTGGTGCCAGTTATCATTGGTAAGGCTGGGATAGGTTATAGCTTAAAACAGATCAGAGAGTAACATTCTATGCTCTATAGCCTTACCATTGACATTAAGGTGATTTATGAAATTGAAAATTAATAACGAAAGATTAACTAGGGCCATTCAATTGTCCTTGATGTTTGGTGTTGGGCACTATGCTTGTGCACAAGCATTAGTCACTAATAAAGCCACTACTTTGGATCAGTCTCAAACTGAAATAGTGCCTACAGCCAAGCCGTTACCTATAGTCAAATCAGAGCCTACAGGCTTGTCTATGCCCAGCGCTATTTTTGATACTCTCACTGTGTATGCTGATAGCTATCGAACCACAGGTACCAAGACCAACCTTAACCCTGAAGACTCACCCATGAGTTATAACCGGATAGAACAAGAGGTATTGCAAAGTAGGCAAGCTGACAGTATTAATGCGGCATTACGTTATGAGCCCAGTGTTACTAGCGAAAGCCGTGGCACGGTTACTTTATTTGATGAATATAATATTCGCGGATTTAAGACCTATTCAAACTTTTATGATGGGCTCCGTCTACCATTTGATGGGGCTTGGAATCTTGTGCCACAAGTAGATATTTATGCTACTGAAGCTATCGAAATCGTCAAAGGGCCAGCGTCCTCACTGTATGGTTATGCGTCACCTGGCGGTATGGTGAATCAAATTGCAAAAACGCCCAGCAGCACAGAAGCTCATGAGTTAAAGACTAGGTTTGGCAATCAAAACTTAAAAGAGGTAGCTACTGATCATACTGGAGCATTGAGTGATACGGCTAATTACCGAATGGTTGCTTTAGCACGAAAAAAAGACGGTCAAATGCAGACCACTGAAGAAGAGCGTGTCATGATTAATCCGTCAATTGAGTGGCAACCCAGTGATGCCATAAACGTGATTGCTAGCTTTTTTTATCAAAATGACCCACATATGCTGCCATCAACACCGTTACATTCTATAGGAACAGTGTATAAAGCCAGTTATGGCAAACTTGATAGTGATGCTTATGCAGGTGATAAATGGGCCAATTATAGTAAGACAGTATTGATGCCAAGTATCACAACCAACTGGGATATTAAAGATAATATACAGTTTAAAAATGTGATTCGTTATACGGATGCTGAGGGTGAGCAGCGTAATATTTACAATCGTGGGCTTGCTAATAATACAGATAATATCCTTATTCGCTCGGCATATACCACTGATGAGGAGATGACTAACTTTACTACGGATAATCAGTTGGCTTATCAGTTTGACACTGGTGAGATGTCTCACAGCTTATTATTTGGCATTGAATATCAAAGCACCGATAGTAAGGCCACTTATAGAGATGCTGGTACTGCTGGAACACCGGTGCTTGATATGAATAATCCAGACTTTGATCAAATTAATGCGGCTACTCTACCTTTGGCAAATTATATTCAAAACGATCATATTAAACAGACACAGCTGGGTGTCTACTTACAAAATGAGACCCAATGGAATGATCTCACAGTCGTGGCTGGACTGCGTTATGATGATTTCGAGAGTGAAAATAAGCAAGTCAAAGCTGGAAATCCCGTCAAAGTCATTAATGAAGCCCAAGAAACCAGCGGCCGTATTGCTGCTACCTATAAGTTAGACAATGGTATATCTCCTTATGTCAGCTACTCTGAATCTTTCCAACCTGTGGTGGGTAGTAACTTTATTACCGGTAAGGCCTTTAAGCCTAGTACAGCAGATCAAATTGAAGTGGGCATGAAATACTTATCTGCTGACGCAAACACCAAGGCCTCATTAGCTTTATACGATATTACTAAGCAGAATGTGGTAGTAAGTGACTATATTAACTATCGCAATCAAACTCAAACGGGGGAGATTAGCTCTAAAGGGGTTGAAGTATCTGCTATTCAAAGGGTTAGCGATTGGATGGATTTATCAGCGAGCTATAGCTATACCGATGCTGAAATTACTAAAGATGAAGTTAATCCTCACTATGTGGGCAATATGCCTGAACAAGTGGCTAAACATAAAGCGACATTATGGGCAGATTTTTATCCCACAGATGACCTTACGCTAAAGGCAGGTTTGCGTTATCAACAAGGTATGCAAATCGATCGGCTGAATAGTGATGAGTTATCTAGTGTGACAGTGATGGATGTTGGAGGCAGCTGGCGTGTTAATGATATCTGGAGTATTGATGCTAATGTGAGCAACTTATTTGGCAAAACTTATGTAGGAACCTGTTTTGACACTTCAAATTGTTGGATGGGACCTGAGCGTCAAATGAGTATGAGTGTCCGTGCTAAATTTTAGCCATCCTTTTAAATGAACCTCTTTAACTGTTGTTTTGAACTACCATCCTTTTAAATTAACTTTTTAATTATCTATTACTCTTCTTTAATCAGCTATTAACACTGATAGTTAAAAGTTAGAAGCTGCGTTTAATCTTTGTTTAAACAGAGTTCGTAAAGCTTTACTGGGGCTGATTAATAAACGATCTGAAATAGAGAAGGCCTCGATTAGTTTAAGCTATAACAACAGTGATGTTATGAGGTTTAATCTTTATGGCCAGTAATAGAAGGGTTTCTAAATTTAATGGAAATGCTTGTAACGCCGGACCTAAGAGAATTTGCGACAAATTAGGCGCTTGTGTTAACGCCAACTGACTCAGCGATAAAATTCAAATTTTTATAGTTACGCTCTTAAAAAGACTCTTAAAAAAATAGTTATGCTCTTAAAAAGGTTAAAGTGCTCTTGTTGCTATGAGCATTTTGACCTTTTTTAATATCTTTCTTTATGATCTAGTGGTATAACTTGTTTTTATGGCGCATTTTTATAACCTACTTCTATAACATCGAGATGGCATCAGCGCTGGCTTGCTTTCTTTGTTCAGGGTTAAGCTCTATAAGTTTGCCTTGTTTCATAAGTAGCAGTCGGTCAGCATGCTCAAAGTAACTGTCATCATGACTAATGATAAACAAGGTTTTGCCTAAGGCTTTTAATTCAGGGATTAAACTTTGATAAAAGATCCGGCGAAAGGCGGGGTCTTGATCGGCTGCCCACTCATCTAACAATAAAATATCCTTATCTTCTACCACTGTGGTCAGCATTGCTAAGCGCTTGCGTTGACCTTGCGAAAGCTTGTCTGTAGATAATTTACTGCCTTCAATACTGACTTTGTTTTGTAGCTGTAGGCGGTGTTGCCAATGTTGAACCAGACTCATATCTGGGGGATTACCTTCAGGACCAATTAGCTGTTTAAAAATATACTGATCACTGAAAATAGCCGAGAAAAGCTGACGATACTCAGCTCGGTTGGTATCAGTAATAGGACGTCCATCGATGCTCAGTTGCCCCCCTGTAGGGGTGAAAATACCGGTAAGCACTTTGGCTAGCGTTGATTTACCACTGCCATTTGCACCTATTAAAAACACCACATCACCTCTATTTAAGGTCAAATTCACTTGTTTTAAAATCATATCTTGGCTTGAGTACTGATAATCGAGGTTACGCAGTTCAATACTTTGCCAGTTATTGTCCGTATTAGCTGTTACAAACTGAGGTTCATAATCTGCCAACTGTAAAGATTGGATTTTATCGAGCGCCACTTGCGCAGTTTGCAAAGTGGGATACGCACCCACAGCATGCAAAATAGGCGACTGCATAAACAATAAGGTTAAGGCAAAGGTAGTCGCAATACCAAGTGATAACCCCAGATAACTCGCCACCGCAAAAATAACCCCAATGGCAGCAAACATCATAATATTTGACCAATTCACAGCAGACAGATGATAAGTATCCGCCTTAATAATAGTTTTCTTGTAAGCGGTGGCATGACTAATCAGGTCTTGGGTATATAAATTCTTAGCACGATGCTGATTAAGCGCCAGCTCTTTACGGCCTTCAATAACAGCTTGATAATCTTGATAAAGCGCATCGTTAATATCGCGAATATGGGTTAGATTTTGATAGACATGTTTGACCAATAAGGTGCTTATCCAAATGGTCATAACTATCCATAGCATAATAATCAGTAGCAATGGCAAAGATAGACTGCCGAGATACAAGGACACTGCTAACGATAAAATAATACCTTGCACCAACTCTGGCATTCTGACAAAGGCAGTGGTTAAAGTTTGAATGTCCGTTGACAGACTGGCCATTAAAGGTGCACTTCCCAAATGATCTACCTGAGCCACGGGGGTGTCTAAAATTTGCTTAACTAACTGAGTTCTAAGCTGATAAACAAATTGATGACCCAAATAGGTCAGTGCATATTGGGAGGTAAAAGAGGTAGCAAGTAGTAGCAATACTAAGCCTGAAAATTGTGCGAAGCTTAGCCAAGATAACGCCTCAAAAACCTGACCGCTCAAAAACGTCTGATTGATATAGGCAATGATACCGACACTCACCGCCGCATTGAGCAGATTTAAAGCAATGACCTTAATAAAACCTAAGCGATATTGAGTCCAGATAAGAGCATATAAGGATGGTGAGGAGATGGAGGACATAGCAACTCGATAAGTAACTTCGGGGTAATAGATGAGGCCTAAGCAGCAGGCCATTAGTAAATAAAAGGGAGTAGGTCACGCCTAATCCCTTTTTTTAGTATTTATGATTTGCTTGACTAATTAATAAACAAATAAATTTATTAATTCAGTGTCAGTTCGCTTATTTGTACTAGAAGTCAAAAGTGGCTGATACTTTCAGCGCAGTTGGCTCACCGGCATTCAGATAGCCTTGGCCAGGATAGCCGCCCACTGATTGCCAGTAGTCTTCATCTGTTACGTTGGTTACCACGCCTTTGAAAGTCACCTCTTGCTTGCCTAATTGAGTACGATAGCGGGCACCCAAATCTAAGGTAGTATAGCCATCAACTTTTAAGGTATTGTCCGCATCGGCATAGCGACTGCCGGTATGAATCACATCACCGGTTAAGGTTAAGCCAGAGACAGTGGCAACGTCATACTCTACGTTTAAATTACTTTGTAGTTTAGGAATACCAATCACGCGCTTGCCATCTAAATCTTGTGAACCCGTATCGGTTTGCTTGGCATCTAAGTAACTAACCCCCGCATTAAGCCGCATATTCTCAGCGGGGCTACCAAAGACAGTTAGCTCAACGCCTTGATGGCGATTTTCACCGGCTTCCACAAAGGTATTGGTATCATTAACATAAGCGCGAGGCTGAGTAGTGCGATACAGTGCTAGGCTACTGCCTACTGTACCGTTGTCGTATTTTAGGCCGATTTCAGATTGCTTAGTCACGTAAGGGGCTAAGGTTTCACCCGCATTGGTGACCGCTTTATTCAATGAGGTAGCAGGGGCAGTTTCACCTTTACCTAAGCTTTCAATATAGTTGCCGTATAAGGACCAATCTTGATTGGGTTGGTACACTATACCGACGCTCGGTGTCCATTCACTTTGATCGTATTCGGAGGTTTGGGCTTGGGTATTGAAATCATAGCTATGGGTTTCAATATTCTGATGGCGCACGCCCAAAGTAGCCTTCAATTTATCATCCATTAAGCTGATGGTATCTGCAAGCGCCACGCTGGTTAGCTGAGTCTCAGCAGTACGTTTTGGATCATTAAGATTGCCACCGAGAGTGGGACTACCAGACCAGTTATTATTTTTATAAGCGGTCGGTCGATATAAGTTGGTGGCCAATTGATTAGCAGAATCAAAAGCATAAGCACCTTTTTCTTCTTGATCATAAAGATCCCCAGCTAAGGTCCAGTTATGCTGAGTGTTGCCGAGTTGCAGTTTGCCACGTAAGCCCAGTTGCGCACTTTGAACCCTATCTTCACGAGTGTTGTCAAAGCGATAAGTACTGCCTGTGCCGTCGGTATTGGTGACTGTAAGGTTGGCTAAAGAATTCTCTTCCTCACCTTTTCGCGCGCCGTAAGCGGCGTAACCCGTTAGGTTATTTTGAAAGTCATATTCAGCGCGCAAAGTACCAAACAGATCTTTTTCGTTGGAGTAACTCCAAGGCTGGGCCCAGTTTGTATCGCCTTTGGGTGCTTTAGGCACAGCAGTTACCCCACTTAAAGTAACATTAGGGCGAGTCTCATTTAGCTTATTGTCTTGCCAACCTAAGTCAGCAGAAATACGATATCTGTCGCCTCGGTAATCTAGACCAAGAGCGGCCAATCCTAATTTGGCAGACTCATTATCGACCGCACTGTCACCGTCTTGGTAAGCAGTATTAAAGCGAATTCCACCAGCATCATCTTCTCCAAAACGGTCACTGACATCAATGCCCACTCGGCCTTGATTACCTGCGCCGTAGCCTAAAGTTAACTGCCGCAATGGCTCATTGCCGGCACGTTTTGGTAGTAAGTTAATGGTACCGCCAGCATTTCCACCACTGGGGGCAGCGCCATTTAGCATGGCAGAAGCACCGCGTTGAAGCTCTACACGCTCAAATAACTCTGTGGCAATGTATTGGCGCGGTAAAATACCGTACAGTCCATTAAACATTGTGTCATCAGAATTGGTCACAAGACCTCGGATTAAATAAGCTTCTTGGAAATTACCAAAGCCTCTCGCCACCCGAACTGTTGGATCTTTTTTGAGTAAGTCACCAACACTATGAGCTTGTTGGTTTTTGATAAATTCATTGGTATAAGCGGTGGTTGAAAAAGGGGTTTCCATAATGTCTTGGTTGCCCAGCAAACCAACACGGCTACCAGTGGCAACTTGTTCACCTTCATAAGCTATCGGTAGACCTTGGGCCGAAGCATCTGCACTACTATTAACCACAATAGTATCAAATACAGCCACGGGCACTTCTTTTGAGTCCGCAGTCATATCAGATGCCGCCCAAAGTAGTGGGCTACTCCCGAGCATTACTGCTGATGCTGAAAAAATACCTAGATATTTTAATGAAGCCGTTCTATGAGTTTGATGAATGTGCAAGAGTGCAGAAAATAAAGGAGACAGTTGCATGACAAATTCCAGTCTGATTATAAAAATTGAGTATTATAATGATAATGATTTTCATTACAATAAATTTTAACACAGACAGACTAAACTTTTATCAATATCGTTTTTCTATTAATAAGAAGGATGGAGAATCTAAGGTTGTGTGATTGATAGTTTGGCAATAGATAAATCAGTTGAACAATGAGGGTAAAACCAACCATAGACTCATTATTCAACTGAAGTAAAAAAGGTAGTGTATTCACTCGGACAGATTAGGAACGTCGCAGAACAGGGAATTGCTTAACCATAAATAAGATAAGCAATAGTGCTACCAAACTTATCACCGATCCCACATAACCAATACTGGACAAAGAAATGTGAGTCACGGCATAACCACCGAACAGAGCGCCAGTACCGATACCTAAGTTGATAATACCGGAAAACATAGACATCAGCATGTCTTGAGCATGTTGGTCTACCATTAGTACTTTAGCCTGCATTGAAATAATAAGCAGCATTAAAGCCGTTCCCCATAGCGTTGCATTTAGACTAAGTGCCCAAACCGAATTAACTGCCAGTAGTAAGCTCAGCATAGATAACAGCATGATGATAATAGAGACAAACATCAGTAGAGTGCTGTGTCTGTCCCCCCAGCGGCTAAAGATAACACTGCCTATGATGCCTGCTCCGCCAAATAGCAACAATATAAACGTGGCGAAGTTTTCACTGATAGAGCCGATTTCACGCATGAACGGCTCGATATACGAATAGGCCGTATAGTGCGCAGTGAACACCGTGAAAATCAGTAAATACAAGCAGACTAATAGTGGGTTTTTCAGTAGTTCAGGGACTTTTCTAAAAGACCCTTTAAACATACTGGGTAACGTAGGTAATAGTCTTGCTTGTAATATAAATACCACCAAAGCAATGAAGCCAATACCGCCAAAAGTGGCACGCCAACCATACCATTGACCGATAATTCGGCCTAAGGGCACGCCAAGCACCATAGCCAATGAGGTGCCAGTAGCTACCACACTTAGGGCAAATGCCCTTTTGTCTTCAGGGGCGACACGAATGGCGATGGCGGCGGTAATTGACCAGAATATCGCATGAGAAAAAGCTATACCCACGCGGCTGATCAGTAAGACATTAAAGCTCCAAGCAACAACTGACAGAATATGACTGACAATAAAAACAGCAAATAAGCCCAGCAATAGCTTTTTACGTTCCAGTTTACTGGTGAGTAGCATTAGTGGCAATGACATGGCCGCCACAATCCAAGCATATAAGGTAAGCATCCAGCCAGTTTCAGCTGTGGTAATGGAGAAATCTCGGGCAATGTCACTTAGTAGAGCCACTGGTACAAACTCGGTGGTGTTCATTACAAAAGCACTGATGCCCATTAAGATAACTTGAATGTATTGCGTTCGGCGAGAGAGAGTCTCTGCTTTAGGAGTATGAGTCATAAAATCAAATACAAAAAGGGGCCAATTAATGATAATTAGCCTATGAGAAAAATAGAAAATTTAAGAGGGGATGAGAGAACAAACAAGATAACAAGTTCAGCCGCTAAGTTAAAGAGGACTTTTGCTATTACTTGAGTAATTTAACACTTTATAGTGGAAGAAAAGTTACAGCGAAAGCAAAAACCAGGTAAGTTTGATACCTGGCTTTTACTTAAAATAGCAGTTGATGTGAAATATGGCGATTAGTATTTCTCCAACTCATCAAGTAACCATTCACGAGCCTTATAAATGCGTCTTAGACCTAGGAATAGGCTGAAACACATGACCAGCAATACGAAGGTGAAGGGTAGGCCGGTACTGACAGAGCCAGATTGTAGCGAGGTAAGTGCTGCCTCACCACCGCCATACAATAGGGCAATAGCAATCAAACCTTGTGAGATGGCCCAGAAGATCCGCTGTGGTACGGGTGCTTCAAGCTTACCGCCTGCAGTGATGGTATCGATAACTAACGAGCCTGAGTCTGAGGAAGTAATGAAGAATACCAAAACTAGGATAATAGCGATGATTGAGGTGATCATGCCAAGGGGTAAATTATTCAACATCTGGAACAAGGTTAACGAGGCATCCGTAACCCCTTGAGAAAGCTCACCGACTTGGTTTTTGTATTGGCTCAGGCCTGTTTCACCAAATACGGTCATCCAAATTATGGTCACAAGAGTTGGAGCAATCATTACTGCGGTTAAGAATTCACGTACGGTGCGACCTTTAGAAATACGAGCGATAAACATACCTACGAATGGTGACCAGCTGATCCACCATGCCCAGTAAAATAATGTCCAGCCATGATAGAAGGTGGTATCTGTGCGACCTACTGGGTTAGATAACGGTAGAATGTAGGAGGCGTAGGAGACGCCAGTACCGAATATTTGACCGATAAGCTTTAGTGGATTAGAGACGATAAAGATGAATAGTAATAATAATAAAGCCAGTAACATGTTGAAGTTAGACAACAGCTTAACACCGCCATCTAGACCACGATAGACTGATAGGGTGGCTAACATAGTTACCGCAGCGATGATGATCATCTCAACGACGTTAACCCCTAAATCTATCCCGAATAGGTATTTAAGACCACCAGCAGCTTGCTGAGCACCTAGACCTAATGAGGTAGCCAGACCAAAAATAGTGGCCAATACCGCTAAGATATCAATGATATGACCCGGTAGACCCCAAGTTTTTTCTTTGAAAATAGGATAAAAAACTGAGCGTAAGGTCAATGGGAAACGGAAGTTGAAGGCAAATAGTGCCAGTGAAAGACCAACCGTTGCATAAATAGCCCAAGGATGAAGGCCCCAGTGATACATGGTAGCTCCCATGGCCGCTTTATAAGCTTCGGGAGTACCAGGCGCTATACCCAGTGGAGTACCACCCCAGTCAGTGGCATAACCTAAAGGCTCTGCAACCGACCAAAACATGAGGCCGATACCCATACCTGCGGCGAAAAGCATGGCTATCCAGGACAGACGGCCAAAGTCTGGGGTGGCTCTAATACCCCCAATACGAATATTGCCATAAGGAGAGATAATTAACAGTAGACAAAACAAAACAAAGATGTTGCTGGCACTAACGATAAACCAGTCGAAGGTATTTACTACCCATTCTTTGGCACCATTTAGCCAAGAGTTAGCCAACTCTGGCATGGTTAAGGTAAATACAACGAAAGCTAAAACTAATAGTGCGGTAATACCGAATACTGGGTTGTGAATATCCATACCCATGACTTGCACGTTATTTTCACCGACTTCGTGCTCTGTGGTATATAGCCGTTTGCGAAAACGACGGATTAACGATTTTGGAATTTTGTCAGGGTTGGGGATTTTGTTAGGGTTAATACTCATAATATTGTCCTATGTAAAGTTGATAAAATTCGAGCAAAGAGTTTTGCTTTTATTTACTACCTTTATCAATATTAGAGTCGCTTTATGTCATAGATGAGGCTTGATTGTCGCATTAGCGCTCGTTATAACGAAAGCTAATATTGAACTTGAACTCAATAAATAAATTGGGCTAAGTAGCTTAGACCAATGATAATCTCCGTAAAATGCTTAAGTTAGCAATGTTTTATTACGAGATAATGGAGAGAGGGGTATATTTAATATACAAAGATAGTATTCGTTAATAAATAAACTACTAATAAAATTTACTTGACAAAAAAACAGACCGAGTATCCTAACAAACAGCCGCTCTATGTCAAATAATAGTTACAGAAAATGAACATTTTAGAATTCGTTATGGAAAAGTAATTTGCTAGCAAAAGTTGTTTAAATGTAGGGCAGGGGGTAATTATCGCTGCAAAAAAAGCATATCAAACCTTGGTTTAATATGCTTGCTAACAGAGTGAGTGGTTAATTACTCAATGACTTTGGCCTTAATTACTCAATAACTTTAGCCACAGGTTCCCATAGTCCGTTTTGTACTTGAGACAAATAAGTATTTTTAGTAGCCGCATGTTTATCAGCATTCATCTTGAAGGTTACCCCTATTACATCATCAGTAAAATCAATGGTTTCAAGGCCTGCATTCAAACTATCTGCATTAAGATCAGGGCCAGCTGCTTGTAGTCCTTCTACTAGCGTCCGTGCTGATAAATAACCAAGCACAGCACCTGATGAGGGACGATCACCATTTACTTCGGTATAACTGTCTATCCAAGCTTGAGTTGCTGGCTCATCCTTACGGGTATGAAGGTCTTCCCAATAGGACACAGCATACAGCCCTTCAGAGGCCCCACCTGGTGCTGAAGCTACTGTCTCATGGAAGCTTGATACAGGGGCAATAAAGCTAACATCTTGCCAGCCCATAGCTTTGGCTTTACCAACGACACCTATGGTTGAGCGAACCCCTAAAGAGGTCGCAACTAGGCCACAATCCGCATCTTTTAGTCGTGCTAAAGTGCCGGAGAAGTCTGTTTCATCAGGGCGATGGGAAGTGGCTTGCGACAAGGTCACATTTGGGTTTGCTTCAGCAATATCAAGGGCTGCCTGATGGGTCTCTTCCCCAAAATCAGAAGGGATATACATAACACATAGATTGCTGATATCATTTTTATCAATTAAGTAGTTAATACCTGCTTTCATCGACTCATAATAAGTTGCACCTAAAGTATAGCGGCGATTAAACGGGCCTTCGGATTGCATAGGCTCAGCAAAGGTTAGAGGCAATATATTTGGTACGTTATTACGATCCATAATAGGGAAAGCGGCCAAATTATGTGGTGTACCAAGGCTCATTAGCATGGCAAATACTTTGTCACGATTAACTAGCTTATTAGTAGCCTGTACAGCTTTTGGCACTTGATAGCCATGATCTTCGACCACGTAGCGGATTTGACGACCATGGATACCACCATTGGCATTCACTTCTTCAAAATACTGATTGGCAGCTTTGACAGCGGGCGCCGAGAATACAGCAAATATACCGGACAAATCATGAACACCACCGATGACAATTTCGTCATCAGTAACCCCTTGAACGGGTATGCCACTGGTCGACTCCGCATCATGAGCAGTTGATTTCTCAGTTATGGCTGTTTCACTAGTCTCGCTAGAGGCAGTATTATCACTCTCAGTTTGAGTACACCCTGTTAGCCCAGACATAGTAATTGTCAAAGCCATCAAAGTTAATTTAAAGCTTCCTTTCATTGTATCTCTCCTTGCGACATTGTCGCTTAATACTGCAAATTTAAATTACTGCAGGTTTTAAAAAGTACCAATCTATCCAAAAAATGTGATAACTCACATAAAGAAGAGCAGACTAGTACATCGCATCGATCAAAGCATGGTGCCTTTTTTCGACAAAACTTCGTTTGAGCTTCATAGTAGCGGTTAATTCTTCATCTTCAGCGGTTAACAAGACATCTATAAGGCGGAAATATTTGATTTGTTCTACTTGAGCAAAAGATTGGTTGGCGTCTTGGATGACCTGATCTATCAAGTCAATTACTTGAGGGGAATGACATAAAGAGCTAAAGTCAGAAAAGCTTACTTGATTGTCTTGGGCAAACTTCTCCACATTTTCTTGATCAATCATAATAAGACAGGTCAGGTATTTGCGCTTATCTCCAATGACCACAGCGTCAGAGATATAGTGAGAAAATTTAAGTTTGCTTTCGATTACAGCAGGGGTAATGTTTTTGCCACCCGCAGTGATGATAATGTCTTTAATTCGACCGGTAATATAAAGGTAGCCTTCTTTTATTTCTCCCATATCGCCGGTATGCAGCCAGCCGTCTCTTAAGTCTTCTGCAGTTTTTTCCGGATTATTCCAGTAGCCATCAAAGATATGTGGACCTTTAATTAATATTTCACCGTTATCAGCTATGACAGCTTCGCTGCCAGGAATCAGTTGTCCCACGCTACCAAGTCGAATGTTACCTAGACTATTTACTGATATAACACCAGTGCTTTCGGTCATACCGTAGCCCTCATAGATACGTACGCCGATAGCATGGAACCATAAGATAACTTCAGGGGATATGGGGGCCGCACCTGTGATCGCTCGTCGAATATTGGACATACCAAGTAGTTCACGGATTTTTTTTAGTACTAGTGTGTCCCAAAACCTGTATTGTATTGAAAGCGCTGAGCTTGGCGTGTCACCTGCTAATGTGACAGTGGCATAGGCTTTACCGACTTTAACAGCGTTGTCAAAAGCCCAACCATTGAAGCTACTGGCATCACTGCGCATATTGCTCACCGTGGCGTATAGCTTCTCCCACAGTCTAGGAACGGCGGTAAAAGTATGCGGGGAGACTTCACGCAGATTATCAAATACGGTTTCTGTACTCTCAGCGAAGTTAACGATACAGCCTCTATGGATAGGAATGTCTACTGATACAACGCGTTCTAGAATATGACACAGGGGCAAAAAACACAGCTGTTCATCAGAGGGATAGACATCTAATACTGAGGCGGTCGCCTGTATTTCATACATACTATTGGCATGAGTGATAATGGCGCCCTTAGGATTGCCTGTGGTGCCTGAAGTATAAATTAAAGTGCGGATATCGCTAGGCTGACTAAGATCAATTAACTGCTCAAAGCGAGTCTCAGCGTTTGTGGCTTGTTGGCCTAATTCGATTAACTGCTCCAAGAACAATACGCTGTCATCATCTAAGTCGCGCAGACCCTTTTTATCAAAGACAATAATTTTTTTTAAGCTAGGCATTAACTCGCGGACTTGCAAATATTTATGCAGCTGCTCATCGTTCTCTACAATTAAAAACTCAGAACAGCTATCGTTAACCAAATAAACCAGCTGCTCTGGGCTATCTGTGGTGTAGATACCGTTAGGGATGCCACCGACTGCACAAATGCCTAAATCGCAATACAGCCACTCTTTATTGTCTTCACTTAGTATGGAGACAGTAGCGCCTTTATTGAGCCCTAAATCAATTAGTCCCATGCCGATATCACGAGCACAATTATAATAGTCGCTCCAGCTACTGCTCTGCCAAATACCAAGCGACTTCTCTCGATGTGCTGTTTGGTTACCACGCTCTTTGCAGACATGACGCCAAAGCTTAACTAAAGTGTCACAATCACTAATAGTTGTATGTGAAGAGACTTTTGATGATGTAGAAGTATGAGCTTGGATAGAGCTGGATAAGGAGCTATTAACAGTATCGTCTTGAGCCAGAGCGTTTTCGGAAAACGTAGGTTTATTTAAAGAGGCAGGTGCCATTATGGTGGGTGCTGTCGCTGGGGTGAGTAGCTGCAGCTTATTTGGAAAAAAGCTATAAATTAATGTGGGGCTAATTATTGTCATGGGTATTATCGCCAAGTCTTTTTGCGTTTGAATCGGGTGTTTGCATCTGTCGATTGTTGGGTTTGGCCAAGATAGAACTCTTTGATATCGTCTGACTGCATTAGCTCATCACTGCTACCAGCCATGACAATACGCCCTGTCTCTAATACATAGCCATAATCAGCTGCTTTGAGAGCGACACGAGCGTTTTGTTCTACCAGTAATATAGTGACCCCTTGCTCTTTATTGAGTCGACGAATAATAGTAAATATTTCTTGTACCAGTAGCGGGGACAGCCCAAGAGATGGCTCATCGAGTAGCATAAGTGTGGGGCGAGACATCAGGCCTCGACCAATAGCGAGCATCTGCTGTTGTCCCCCTGACAGGGTGCCAGCGGACTGGTTGCGGCGCTGTTTTAGAATAGGAAAATATTCATAAATCATCTCGATATCACGGGCAACCTCAGCTTTGTCGCGCCGAGTGTAAGCACCCATAACTAGGTTTTCAGCGACACTTAAAAAAGGGAAGACCTCACGTCCTTCTGGCACATGCGCCAAGCCTTTATTGACCAAGCGATCTGGCTGAACACCATCAATGCGCTCACCACGGAACCAAACTGCTCCTTTTTGCGGATGTAAGACACCAGAGACGGTCTTCATTAGCGTGGTTTTACCCGCACCATTAGCGCCTAAGATAGTGACAATCTTGCCTTCTGGTACTTCAATATTGACCCCTCTTAATGCCATGACTGGACCATAAAAGGCTTCAAGGTTACGCACTTCAAGAACATTATGAGTCACTGGAGTTTCGATTAAAGGCAGCGGTGGCTCAGGTAGGTTCGGCGAGGTTGCGGCTGGGGCTAGAGGTTTTTGCATTAGATTTCCTCCGAGCCAAGATAAGCTTCAATGACCACAGGATCTGCTTGAACTTCTGCGGCAGTCCCTTGTACTAAAGGTTTACCTTCTGCTACTGCCAACACTCTATCAGAGACGCGGTTAACCAGGCTCATATCATGTTCCACCATTAATATTGTCAATCCCAAATCCTTCTGCATATCTTCAATCCACCATGCCATCTCGCTAGTTTCTTCAACACTCAGTCCAGAGGCAGGCTCATCCAATAAGATAAGCTTGGGGTTGGAAGCCAAGCCGCGTGCAATCTCAACCACTTTACGGATGCCGTAGGGCAGCCCTGCAATAAGCTTATCGCGGTAAGCTTCTAGGCCTAAAAAGTCGATAACCTTTTCGACTGCATAGCGATGCTCACGTTCACTGCGGCGTACACTTGGCAAAAACAACAACTCTTGTAACCAATGGGTGTTTCGCTGAGAATGACGACCTATCAACAAATTTTGTAAAACACTAGAGTGATCAAACAGTTCGATATTTTGAAAGGTCCTAGCAATGCCCAGCTTAGCTATGTCATGAGCGGGTAGTTTGGTAATATCAGTGCCGTCAAACATAATACGACCGCTAGTTGGCTCGTATAGTCTGCTTATTAGATTAAATATAGTAGATTTTCCTGCCCCATTAGGGCCAACAATAGTGAACACTTCACCTTCTTGTACTTCAAAGCTGACGTTGTCTACTGCTTTAACGCCTCCAAAAGCGATGGAGAGTGACTGTACTTGTAATAAACTCATTGCATACGCTCCGTTTTAAGATAAGTTTTGGAGCGGCGAAACAGCCCTTTTCGGTACAATGGAAACATCTCTAACCAAGTCCGAATCTTGACCCAGATACCAAACAGACCACGAGGTTCGTAGATAATAATAGCGACAATAATCAATGCAAATAGAGCAGTGTCAATACCCGGGTATTCGGCAAGCGCAATACCAGTAGTTTGATTTAGAAAATCGCCTGAGATAGAGATAACTTGAGGTAGGAGGACGATGACAATTGCACCAAAGATAGCTCCTTGAATAGAGCCGAGACCACCGATAACCACTTGAAGTAGGAGAGTAATAGAGATTAGAACTAAAAAGCTTTCGTAATTTACTGCTTGCACAAAATGGCCATACATAGCGCCTGCTATACCGGTAATGGCACAGGATAGGCTAAAAGAGATGGTCTTAGCGCGAGTGACATTGACCCCAAGGGCCTTTGCTGAGACTTCACTGTCTCTTATGGCCAAAAATGAACGGCCAGTGGCACTGCGTAGTAAATTAATATAGGCCAGTGTAACTAACAATAGTATGCTAATACATAAGTAATAAAAGGTGCGAGGGGTAGCATAGCGATCTATTTGATAATCAAACAGCATAATAGGAGAGGCGTATAATCCAGCAACACCACCGGTAATGGGCTCGGCAATAATGGCAACATCTTCAATGATAATACTGAGAGCAAGGGTCGCAATTGCCAGATAGATACCGCTGGTTCGCAGTATAGGTCTAGCAATGATTGCACCGATGACCCCAGTAATGATAGCTGCCGCTAGTAAGGCGGGTATAAAGTGCCAACCTCTAATCATTAATGCCATATGGCTAAAGGCTCCGATCGCCATAAAGGCGGCATGTCCTAAGCTAACTTGACCGGTATGACCTATTAATAGCATTAGACCAAGGCCTGCGATGGACCAGATAAGAATGGCACTTAGCTCGCTAATATAATAACCACTAAGTAACCAAGGTGCTGCCATTAGTAATAGCAGAAGCAGGGCATACTTGAAGCGATGTGCATTGTCTTTAAAGATATTGATGTCTTGATCATAGCTGTGTTTGAACTGGGCTTTCATCTAAAATTATCATCCTTGATAAGAGGGAAGGAGCGTCGTAAGCCATTTAATTCAAACCTATAATGAAAGCGTTTGATTGGGTAGGGGTACGATATAAACCGTGTTTGCTGTGCTACTAAACTTTTTTCTGTTTCATTTGAGCAAAGATACCGCCAGGTCGAAGTATTAATACTGTCAACATGAGTACGTAAGGGGCGACCTGTCCAAAACCCATGGGTAAATAGCGACCGGCAAAGGGTTCAATTATGCCGACCAACAAGCCGCCGGCCAGTGCCCCAGGTAATGAGCCGAGTCCGCCTATTACTGCTGCTGCAAAAGCTTTAATGCCAAATAGTAAGCCGACAGAGGGCTCAATAGCCCCTTTTGCGGCAAATAATACGCCAGCGATAGCCGCAACCACACCGGATAAGGCCCAGACGATACCGTTAATACGCTTGACAGGGATGCCCATGTAATAGGCTGCCATTTGATTTTGGCTGCTGGCCTGCATGGCAATTCCTAAGCGAGTATGAGCAAAAAAGAAATAGAGGATGCTAGTAAGCGCAACCGTTGAGATGATAATAATGACATCGACATAAGCGATGGTAAGACCATATATGCTTAGCATGACCCCAGAAAAAGGTGTCTCTAGTGAAATGGGCTCATGACCCCAAATAACGCTTGCTGCGAAGCGCATCAAAAAGCCTAGAGCGATGGTTAGAATAATCATCGCAAACTGCGGTTGGCCAAAGATACCTCGAAGTACGAAACGATCTAATAAATAGCCAAATAGCCCCATTACTATGGAGGCTAGAGTGATACCGAGTAAGAAAGGTAGGTTGGCTTCTGAGGCATTGATGAAGGCGATACTTAAAAAGGCGCCCAGCATCATCATGTCGCCTTGTGCAAAATTAACAGCTTCTGTGGCTTTATAGATGAGCACAAAACCCAGTGCTAATAGACCGTAAATACAGCCGTTGGCAATTCCGCTAATAAGCAGTTGTAGAATATCCATAAAGTCCCTTTATGTGTTAAGTCGATCAATTAGTAATCGGCTTATATTTATAACCAGGTTAAATCACTGGTCCGTGTTCCGCAGTCCGATTGCGTTACTACGCTGTATTTAATTTAAGCAATAAAAATATTTATTATTAATTTTTTGTTAAGATTTGTTTACATTACATTAACATTCGACCTATGTCTATTAAATATATAAAATAAGTTAAATAAAAATGTATTGTTAGCTATACTAAACTCACAGGAGGGGTGGGTTGGAATATTACTATTTTGATATGAAAGGCTTGAATTGGGGAGTCGCTAAATTTATCACAGTGCTATGAGTACAGTAATGGTTTAAATTTAACGACTTAGATCGGCTATAGCTATGCGTGCCTTAGCTGCTACTAGCTATCCAAAAACTTTATAAGAATGGGTTAGATAGCTCTAGATTATACAGCTAAGGCATATTGGTTGATGAGATTGGGCTTTGAATACTAGAACTTGTAATTAAAACCTAGATTAATAGCGTCTATATCTGAATTTAAATAATCGTAACCTAGCTCAAGGTTGTATTTATCTCCCATTTTGTAGCCTACAGCCAAGCCACCTGCCACACTGGTTTTGTTATCACTGGTTTTTTCTTGGAATACAGTGGTATCAATCAGCTTTGCATCACGGATTTTGACAACATCTAACTCGGTTCTTGATACCCCTAATTTTGGTTTCAAATATACAGGGGAGTCATTCAATGTATACTTATAAGTGCCGTATAGCCCATAACTTTGACCGTCGAAATCCTGACGTCTATCATTAGCGATAAACTCCTTACCATCAGTCGCTAAATACTGGCCTTCAATAGCAAAGTTTTCATCAAACTGATAAGCCCCTTTAACCCCATAAGCAAATGAGCTTTTTGGCAGATCAAAATCAAGTTGGCCTAAAATTAGACCTACAGAAAAACCGGAAGCGTCCGTATTTTGTGCCATAGCTGCATTGCTTGCTAGTAGAGTCATAACAGCGATAATAATGGATTTTTTCATACAATAATTCCTGTGTTAATGTAATGTTATATTATAACATTACTTTTTTATTTTATGAACAATTTTTTGAGAAAATTAATTAGAATTCAACGTTCAAACTTAGCATGAAGTTACGCCCCATCTGTGGCACATAAGGCAAGAAGGAGTTATGCACGTAAATGTATTCATCAAGCAAGTTATTAGCTCGTAATGAGAGGGTGTAATCTACTGGATGCTTGGCATTGTCCCATGTATTTTTGTAATCCACTCCGACGTTTAGGAGTGAGTAGCCACTGGTAGAATCTTCAGGTACTTCCGTGACTTTTAAGCGGGATTCATCCCTTGGTATATTGACAACTGTCGCTGTGGAGGTTTTGTTTTGGGCAAAGACTCGAGTAAAGTCTAGTGAGGTTGACCAATTATCATTGTATTCATTGTTTAAGCGCAAACCTAAGCGTAGTGGTGACATACGTGGGGCGTTGCGTTCTGGGCGCTCGACTTTGTCGATACCAATAACTTCATAGTCTGGGTAGCCACACCACTCTTCATATACATCGTCGCCTGGCGAAGCACCACACTCTTCAGGTGGCATATATTTAATGACTTCATTCTGACTTTTGATTTCATTACCATAAACTGGGGCAAAGCCATACAACTTGCCACGCACATAGTCACCAAATAAAGTAGCACTATGGCCAGGTAGATATTCGTAGCCAACTTCGGCTTCTAAGCCTTGGATTTTGGCTTTGGATTGGGTCATACGGCGCATATATAGGTTGCCGTCTTTATGCAGGTTTTCAGCATGGACATAGTTGTCAAAGTGGTTGCTGTAAGCGCTGGCCTTGTAACGCCATTTGTCACCAGTAAACTGGATGCCTAGCTCGAAGTTATCTGACTCTTCTTTATCGAGGTCTTTATTGCCGTATAAGAAGGAGTTGGTCGCTAAGTTTTTGCCATGATAATAAAGCTCCATAGGTGTGGGCAGACGCTCATTGTGTGAATACGACATATCTAAGCGATATTCAGGGGTCATATCCCAGATAGCGCCTAAGGCATAAGAAAAAGCAGACTCTTGATAAGGGGTTAAGTCTGGCTGTTCAGGCTTCAATAATTGACCGAGAATCTTGTTTTGAGCTTCAATCTCGTCCAGGTTATAGGTAACTGGAATTTTTGAGTGCTCATAACGCAAGCCTGCTTCGAATAACCAATCATTAAGCTTATATTGCTCTACCCCAAACACGCTAAATTGACGATGTTTGTTTTCTACTAAAGGACGGCGGTTCTGAGGATGTTCCTCTTTAGAAGGGATCAGCGCACTGCTTTTATGAGATTGACTCTGAATACCCCAAACCCCTTGTAAATGCTCAGTAGGGGTGTGGTAGGCTTCTAGTTTTGCGTTGTAACCTTGATTGTCAAAGTAGGAAGGTTGTGCTTTAACAAATCTCTCTCCTTTAGCAGGGTCTGGGATGGTCTTACCATGATCGTGTTCTTCGTGATGATAGTCGTGATAGGCAACATTCAAACGTACCTTTTCGATAGCCGGTATAGGCTCTAGTAATTCGCCTTGTAAATAGTAGCTTTTACTATTCATATCAACCCAAGGTCCACCTTGGGTATGGTCATGATCATGTCCATAAGGGTTATCGTGGCTATGGGGTTCGTCTTCATTATGGTCGCTATCACAGTGGAAGTGAAAAGATTCTGCTAAGTCTTCATCGCCCATTAAGTGAGGATAAGCAGCTAGATAAGGTTTATTTTTATAGTTTTTTTGAGGATAGACCACGTGTCCATAACACCCATCCAACTTATGATTGTGACCTACTAAGCCATATTTGTCCTCTCGTTCACTATAAGCGACCCCGATATGACCTCTCTCCCCGACATAAGATAAGCCGATAGTACCAACGTTGGACTTATTTTGTGAGTCGGGTAGGTAGTTTAGTTTATCTCCGAGATTAATCTCGGGTACTTCATACTCATTTGCTTTACGAGTTAGCCCTTCGACACGCAGTGCCACATTGTCAGTTAAGCCAAAAGTTATACCTGCCGTTGCCACTCTTTCATCATTATTTTCATTAAAGCGTAAAGTTGCTTCCCCTGTATAGCCCTCTGGAACTTCAGTAGGGATACGTCCATCCACCACATTGATAACCCCAGCGGGTGAGGCATTGCTATATAGCAGCGTAGAGGCACCACGGATTAATTCAACCTTATCAGCAAGTAGGGTATCTACTCCAACCACATGATCTGGGGATAGGGTAGACATATCTATTGCATCCATACCGTTCTGTAAAATTTTGACACGGACACCCTCTTGACCACGCACCACAGGAGCTGAGGAGCCACCCCCAAAAGGATTACTATGCACGCCCAATTCATCTGCTAAAGCATTACCTAATGTGGCAGAGCGGTGACGTAATTTTTCATTATCAATGACGACATCGCTGGCTTTCTGAGCATTGTCAAAAGCCAGGCTACTTGGGACATGAGTTGATGAAGGCGGAACGGTGATGGTATCAAAGATGGCAATGGGGTTTGATGCAGAGTCAGGGGTTGAGTCAGTTTCAGAAGCCTGTTGTGAAGGGGTCTGCTTTTGGTCTTGAGTATCCGTTACCGTCTTAGAGCTAACGGCAGCTTGTGCCATTGGGGTGTGAGAAAGATAGGACAGCATAATGGCCGAAACGGCATAAGATAAGGGTTTTATTTTCATAGTAATTAAAAGCTTTTTATAACGGTGATAAAAAAATCCCAGACAGGAAGCCTGTTGGGAGCGGTAAACGAATCAAACCTGGCCAGCTTTAACTCTAAAGTAATATTATTGTTATAGTATAACATAACAATATATAACAATTGCAATACCTAAGCTTTACTCATTGAAAGACTGTGCTTGGATAAAAAAAGAAGTAAGTTAATTTAGTCCATTAAACGATAATAATTATCATTTACATAAAAAGAAAATTAATAGATAATGTTGTCGCTATATTTCTGGATTGTTGCTTCGTTAATAATGGTCCTGATCTCTTTCACAATCTTTAAAGGTACATTTAGGTATGACAAAAATATGCGTTAAAACAGTTTCTATCAACGATACCGGTAACCTAGGCAAAACAAGGGGGGATAGCCACTTACCAACACCGCGAATACTTAGTGTGATCGTGGTGGCTTTAATGACCCAGTCGGCAGTTGCCAATACCAAAAGCAGAACAGACGGTACTACCGAAGCTGGAACGGATATGAGCATCACAACCGATATGCCAAAGGTTACCTTTGATAAGATAGTGGTAGCTTCAGGCGCAGAGATGCAGGCAACACAAGCTACAGAAGACATAAAAACCAGTCAGGATATCAAAGAGCAGCAGATAGACAACTTGCAAGATTTGGTACGCTACAATACTGATGTGAGCGTGGCGGAGATAGGGCGTTATGGCAATAAGGGCTTCGCTATGCGCGGGGTTGATGGTAATAGAATTGCGTTGAGCCTGGATGGGGTAAACCTGCCGGATAGACAGGTCAACGAAATCTTCTCACGCTATGGCAATATGTACGAGGGCCGATTTAGCCCAGAGTTGGAAATGCTGTCTGAGATACGACTTCAAGTAGGGGCGGACTCATTTAAATCAGGTAGTGGGGCTGTAGGCGGCGCCGTGAATTACAAAACCAAAGACCCAGACGATTTACTGCAGTCAAATGAGCAGATAGGTGGTTATGCCAAGCTTAGCTATGCTGATGCTAATGAGGAATTTACCAAAGCGGTAGGGCTGGCTGGACGTAATGAGCAGGTAGAGGCCATAATCAATTATGTGCGCCGTGATGGTCATGAACTAAAAAACCATCGCATGATTGACTTTGATGCGGACAAGCTTAAGCCTAGCTATGATTTTGATAGTGATCCCAATTATCCCAATATTTATCCAGTAGAAGCCAGTTTGCCCGATCCGCTCGACTATAAAAGCGAGTCGGCCTTGGCCAAAGTATATTGGCATATAAATGATGAGCACCGCTTAGGTGTCCAAGGTATTTATCAAAAAAGAGACAGCCTATCTAATAATTACTCAACCCGCATAGCCTCTTATACTAAGCCGCCAGCTAAAATGGGTAGGGATGAAACTGAGCTGAAAAGCTATGCCTTAAACTATCGATATTTGCCGAATAATAGTGAATGGATAGATCAGATAAAGGCGGACATCAGTCATCAACAAATAACAGCTATCGCTCGGACAGAGGATCATAGAAACATTTATGGTAGCGAAGATTATTATTTGGATAAGACCGAATATCGGCCACAAACTGATAAGACCAATCAGCTACATATTGAGGGTCTACTGTATCCTATTGAGACCCAGAAGCTTGGCACACACACCTTATCTCTTGATGCGCAGTACGCCAAAGCCGATCATGATCTGATACTACAAACTCAGACTGAGTATGGGGACTGGTATACCTTCGTGGGTCCAGCGGTTAAGCGTGATGTGTTTAACATTGCTGTTGAAGACAAGATTGATGTGACCAATAAGCTAAGCACAACTTTAGGCCTTCGCTATGATGATTACGCTTATAAGCCTTATATAACTAAGATTAATAAAAAAGCACTTGCGCATCAAAGCGGCGAGTCATCCGTGAAGCAGTATTATGAGAATGGCGACTTTGAAAAAAAACAGCGCATGGATAATCTAGGCGCAATGGTGGCGGTGAACTATAAATTGAATCCGCAGTGGCAGCTTGGCTACAAATTCTCCACAGGGTTTTTGGCACCAGCGACGAGCCAAATGTACTCAGCGTTTGAGATATTGGGTAATAAGCTAACGCCTAACCCCAACTTAAAGCCCGAAACCTCAAAAAACCATGAGTTAACCCTAGCGGCTGATTATGATAATTTCAGTGTGAGTGCTACCGGGTTTTATAGTGATTATGAGGACTTTATACAGTTTATGCAGTTCGCTGGAAAGGATAATTGGGCCAATACGGTGAATTTAATTGGGGCTCAAAATATTGGGCAGGCACAGACTTATGGATTAAGATTGGGGGGAACTTGGGATGTGTCGGATTATGCTGGGACTGAGGGCAGCGTGAGACTATCAGGCAATCTAAGCTTCGCTAAAGATGAAACCGAACGAGGCATCAATCTATTGGCCACGGAACCGCTAGGGGCACAACTGGGCATCCATTATGAGTCGCCTGATCAAGGTTATAAACTACACAGTAGTGTGCGTTATTTGGGTGCCAAAAAAGCTGAGGATGCCAAAGTCTTTGCCGATACCAATAAACAGCCCTACGGGAATCCCATATATGGCATAGCACCTTTTGAGCTTATCAATCATTCAAAATCGACTGTGATTTATGATGTGTATGGTAGCAAGCAGCTAACTAAGGGTCTGACTTTATCGGCTGGCGTGTTTAATGTGTTTAATGAGACTTATATTCCTTGGAGCAGCTTGCGCTCACTAGCTGAGGTCAGTATTAACTCATCTCTTGGTCGTGAGGGTGCGGGTATTGAGAGATATACGGCGCCAGGACGTAATTACAAGGTGGGTCTGACGTATCAGTTCTAAGCTAAGCATCAGGAAGACGTGACATCCACAAAGCCGTAGCTACACAGACAGCAGTGGTTAGCCAAGCTAGCCACTGCAAACTATCTGAGAAGCGATAAAAAAGCATGGCGCAGGATAGACTCATCATGGTCCAAGCTAGATGTTTGGCTTTGCGCGGAATGGCTCGGTGTTGTTGCCAGTTTATGACCATTTTACCGAAAGTCTTGTGAGTAATTAGCCATTGATGAAACTTTTTTGAGCCTTTGGCCCAACAGGCGGCCGCCAGTAATATAAACGGTGTGGTCGGCAGTACTGGTAAGACTATACCGATTAATCCTATTAAAACAAAAACACCGCCCAATCCTATAAATAAGATTCGGATACCTTTATTGCTGTGCGGCGTAGATTTCAGCTGATATTGATTTGACTTAGGGTAATTGGTCATAGCATCCATTGTAGTGCTTGAGCAGTGAAGGAGGAGGACAGAATTATCTACAAGTCAATCATTATAAATGATAATCATTTTTATTTGAAATTTTTGTTTTAAAGTTTCTTTGGAGTTAGCCTAGTGGGTAGATATACTCTCAAGGGTATCAAAGCCTTGTTTATTGCCAAAATATAAGGCTTCAGTGGGGTGGTCTCTAAAAAAGCGCAGTTCGTTGCCTTTTTTATCAGTCACGGTAAATTCATTAAGTAGTTTTTGCCAATGCGCTCTTTTTTGGTCTTCGTTATGATTGGCATTAAAGGTTGGCCTTAATATATAGGAGATATCTTGGCTTTGCTCTGGTGTCATTAACGCAACTAAATCTTTGTGTTCGCACAGATGACGACAAATTCTTTCTATATCATCCAACGTTTCTTTGGTCTCAGTCAATTTTATAATTAACATGAGTATTGCTCCTTATAAAGTTTCGCTTTCATTTTAATTGAGAAAAATAAGTTTAAACAATAGGTGAAAGCGACTATTTTTACTTTGACTGACCCATTCGTCTTCTCAGTAACCATATAATCACTATAACTATCGCTGCTCCCAAGAAGATTTTGGAATAGGGGGCAAGAAATCTTTCAATGACCTCATAGTTTTTGCCAAAATGGTATCCTGCTAAGGTCAGTAAGGTGGTCCAAATAGCGGCGCCAGCAGTGGTGAAAATAATAAACGGAAGCAGTGGCATTTTGTTCATGCCAGCAGGAATAGAGATTAACGAGCGGATGCCAGGTACCATACGACCAAAAAACACCGCTTTCTTACCGTGTTTGTTAAACCAGTCATCGGCTGATATGACATCATCAGGCTTTACAAAGACATATTTTCCATACTTCTCGGTAAAGTCGATCAGCCTTTGTTTATTAAACAGACTACCGAAGTAATATAAGGGAAGTGCCCCTAGCACGCTGCCTAAAGTACCGGCGATAATAACCAATAATAGATTCAAATCCCCTCGAGCCACAGCAAAGCCTGCTGCCGGCATGATGACTTCCGACGGTATCGGGGGAAATACGTTTTCGGCGAACATGGCAAAAATAATACCTAAATAGCCGAATTTGGCCATTATGGCCAGTACCCACTCACTAATTTGATTCATTTTATAATCTTATAAATTTTATGAGGATTTATAATAACTTAGCAGACAATAAGACAGCGTTAAGGATTTGGTCATTAACGGTTAATATTTATTACCAAAAGTAAGACAGTGTTTATTACTATCTATTTCTCTTTATTCAGACTGCACCGTGGCTGCATCCCTATACGCTAACTTATTACTTATTTAGCTTATTACTAAATTAATTTTTTACTGCCTGAACCCATCGTTGCCTTGTTGACAGCTTTACTATAGATGACTTTGGGCCACTAGTGGGCTTTGGCACTTGCGCGTTGTTTAAAGACCACTAAGCAGAATACAATAAATACCAGCAGAGCGGCAGAAGCACCAAAACGACTTAATGCCAAGCCACCATGGTCAATAGGCTTGTCCAAAAAGTCGCCCAATACGGCACCTAGAGGACGGGTAAGTACAAATGCACTCCAGAACAGCAAGGTTTTTGATATTTCGTCCAAAAATGTGCCAACGCTATTAAGACCAATAAGCTACCAAAGATAATGGCACTAGTGGTATAGCCCATACCTTTGGTGTCAGCAACCCAGTCACCAAGCGCGGTACCAAGGGTTTGAGAGAACATAATGGTTGCCCAATAAAATACTTCTGACTTAGGGTTATTAATGCTATCGACAGAAATACTGCCCATGCTTTTGTACCAAGTAAACAAACTCAGACAAAGCAGCGCCAATAATAAGGCAGAACCGCCGGCAAAACCGATACCCAAAGAGCGGGTCACAAAGTCAGCAATCGTTGTGCCTAGCGTGGTAGTAGCGATAATAGTCGCCCAATATAGCCACTTATTAAAACGATCGGCTTTGATTTGGGTAGCCACGGCTATTGCAAAAATAACCGCAAATATTCCAGTGCTTACTAGATAACCTAAATTCAGGGACATGGACAGGGCATCACCCGCCGTTTCGCCTAAAGTAGTAGAAGCAATTTTTATTAGCCAAAAAATTAAGGTAACTTCAGGGACTTTAGCTAGTGCCGTATGGATAGCAGAGGAATTTGAGGGTTGGTGAGAAGGGTCAGTAGTTGCACTACTGCTTTCAACGCCGCTGTGGTTGGTAATAATAGCCATATCTTAACTCACTGTGAGCATCAACAGACAGCATGTCATGTTGGAGAGGATAAACTAACAGTGAGGTAGTTAAGAAATCGTTAAGAAAATAAACAGTCGCAATTAATCTAGTGCCTAATTGGTTTGAGATTTAAGTAAGCTATTTAAAATAGAGGCGATCAAAATGAAAGATATGCCCAAATACTGAACAGGAGCCAAAGATTGATGTAATAAAACAACGGCCAATAAAATGGCGGTTAGAGGCTCAAAAGTAGTAAAGACCGAGGCACGGGTAGCAGGGAGCTTCTCTAAGGCTTTCATATAAAGAGCAAAAGGAATTATAGTTCCGATCAATGATAGACCGGCGACATAGCCCCAAGTAGAAAGGGGTAAAGCGGATAATTGATAATAAGTTTCATAGGTGGTCGGCATGAACATCAGCACTGCTGCACTAAAAGAGACCGAGGTAAAGAAGACTAAAGGAGCGGGGTGAGCATCACCCATTGCCCGTTTGCCTAAAACACCGTATAGAGAATAACATACCCCAGACATCAAGCCGGCCAGTATTCCCCAATTAAAGTTGGCGTCTTCGCCTAGCATGGTTAGGCCAACGCCAATCACCGCTAGTAAAGCCAACATACCTGCTCGTTTGGTAATGTGCTCCTTTAATAGTACTGCTGAGAAACCTAAGCTAAATACAGGCGCGGTATAAAGTAGTGCCACGGCGGGTCCAGCGCCTAAGTTCACTACTGCTATAAAGTAAAAAACCGACATGCCAAGCACACCAATTAAGGATTGTAAGGCTAGAGCAGACCACTGTCTAAGGGTTAATACTTTAAGATATCGCCATAAAAAAGGTAGCAGTGCCAGCAATATTACCCCGGAGGTAACCACTCGCAGTATGGTCAGCTGCCAACCTGTGAAGCCGAAGCGATTAAGATAAGTCGAAAAGATACCTAGTGTGCCCCAACAGATGGCGGCCAATATGACTTGAGTTATGCCAATCCAAGTATTGTTGAGAAGGGGATACGCTGATTTTGCGGTGTATTGAGTCAACTTGTCACTCCTTGCACTTTTGGTTGCCAACCAGCTATCAAGCTCGAGCAAGAGCTATTGGGCTAAATGCTGGTAGCAATCAATCCTTTTTATCTGACGATTGTAATATATAGTGAGCTTAAGGGATAGGTTTGAGTTAGACAAGGGGTTGTTCATTAAACTCTAGATTTCTTACATGTCATTGTAGAAAATGACAAGGCAGACTGTAACGTTAAATCAGTTTACAAGCAGCTAATTATTCAAAAGCCTGAGTAGGCAATATTCATGGTGAGTTACTTATATGCAGATACTTCTTCAAATAATGTATATGAGTTTTATTTAGATGATAGAGAACTGAAGACTAAGTTTTTAGAGGGTAATTAAAGCCATTGATAAACAGCAAGTAGCATACATAACCTTAGAAGCATAACAAAATTGTTTAAATTGCACTCAAGCGGTTTGTATTTTACCTTTCCTTGCGTAATGATTATCAGGATTGTTTAAGGTGCGCATGGCGACACCCTACCTTACAACTGTGTAGGATGTATCTCACACACTAACAGGGGTAGTCTAGATAAAATTAAAAACACAAAAAAACCCCAAGTATAAATACTTGAGGCTGAAACTGTGTGCTTAATTACATAAGCAAACTAAGTTTTAAAATATGGCGCAGCGGACGGGACTCGAACCCGCGACCCCCGGCGTGACAGGCCGGTATTCTAACCAACTGAACTACCGCTGCTTAGGTCGCTTAGAAAGTTTAGCCACTTTCTAAAATAAGTGGTGGGTGATGACAGGCTCGAACTGCCGACATTCTGCGTGTAAGGCAGACGCTCTACCAACTGAGCTAATCACCCTGAGCAAAGATACAGATGAAGCACTGCTTCATCCTTTGCGCAAGGGAAATCCTTTAAATAGGATTTCCAAAAAACTAAAATCTTAATTGAATCATATAAGAATCAGTTTGATTTTAGCTTCGCAAGAGCCAAGCTGTGCTTGGCTAAAAGCTATACTCTCTTTAGATATATAATAACTTAATACGTCATATATCGTCTGAATGTAGGAGCGTATTATATACATAATTTCTTAGGTGTCAAATGTATTTTTCAGGTTTTTACTTGAATGCTGAAAATTTGCATTGTAAAACTGGCAATATCGCAAATACTTAAGCCCTCAATCTAGGTAGTAAATTAGGGTCGATAGTACGAAGCTTAATCTTTGAGTCAGGTGTCCATACCAGGTCCTTGTGCTCAACAGCTATCTGATAAGCCCAACTACTAATGGTCTCAGAGCGTTTTTGGTTGCTAATAAAGCCCATTGATTTGGTTTCATTGGTAATTTGTTTACCATACCTTTGATTTCTAGATAGCCATTGCCCATAAAACTTCTCTTCCGCTAGGTAGTCGCGCTTATTGTTATTACATTTATGATCTGCCAACACAAAGTTATGGGTAGTATCTATGGGATACTTTGACCAAGGGATAAAATGATCTATTTCTTGGTGGTCTTTAAGCTTTTTATGACAATAAAAGCATTGTCCTTGTTGAATGTCGTACAAAATTGGAACTAATGCGCCTAGATTTTGTCGAGGTTGGTCAAATAAAAACTCTTGTAAATCAATATCATCACTAAATAAGTCTTTATTGTTGCGGTTTTTACGCACAAAGTCTGTCCAATACTGTTGGCACAGCTTGAGCACGATTTGATTGAATCTTGAGAAGCAGTATGCAATGCCTGGTTTAAGCGTCACCAAGTCCTTGTTAAAGCTGTATAAGAAGTTGCGTTCAATTTTTTGATCTGCTATTTGCAGTCTTTCGATGGGGTTGTCTTTAAGAGTTCTAACAACCTGATTTATTGCTGTATCCCATGCTTTAGGATTAACTTTTTGGGCTTGTAACAAGCTTGGAGAAGACTTTTTTTGTAGGTCAAGAATACTATTAATAACCTTGATTTGACCCTTGTTAACAGTTTGACTGAGCACTGAGCTTGAGTCTTCTGCTGAGAAGGGCATGGTTTGTCGCCAATACAGAGCGATGAATTGTTCGGCTATCTGTTCGTATGAGAGTGTTAGGCTGCTTTGGTCGCTAATACCGGACTCAATAGATAAGTTAGATAGGGCAATAATTAGTGCAAACTTATAAGTAGTGTTATAGGAGCTGGATTCTAGTAGCCATTGAAGGTTTCTTAGGAAATCTATTTGAAAATCGGAAGAGGGAGGAGATAAGGTTAAATGATTTAGAGTTAAATGACTTGGAGTTAAATCACTTAGAAGATCTGGACTACTCATAATACTACTCATCTCAAAAATCGTGCTGCTCTGAACGAAAGTATGACCAATGTAGAAATATTACCACTTTCCTAAGCTTATCTTAAGGTTCACCTGTTGTAATAGACTCACAACACAGCCGCAGTGGATGCCTGATTGATTATAAGGACCATCCACAAGCGAACTTCATAATAGCTACTGATACAGTAGTCAGCTTAAGGAAGCCCTAGTCATGAGCCCAAAAGTATCCAAAATTAACATAGAAAATATTTCTAACCCTAACTTCTCAGCCTCTGAATCCATTTCTGCTTCTCAACAACAAGTTAAGATCTGGGATATTTTAGTCAGGTTTACTCACTGGGCAGTTGCCACCGGTGTCATTGCCAATTTAGCTTTTACCAAAGAGGGTAGCAATATTCACATGTTTGTCGGCTTTATGGTAGTGGCGTTGGTAGTGATACGCCTGCTATGGGGGTTGGTAGGCAGTAAATATGCTCGGTTTAGCGACTTCTTCCCGACACCCACACGACTTAAAAACCATCTAAATGAACTTAAAGCCCAGAATCTTAATAATCAAAGTGTTAAAACTGAGCATTTGGGTCATAATCCCTTAGGTGCATTGATGATGTTTGCCCTTTGGGGTGCTATTATCGGTTTGGGGATGACCGGTTATTTGATGGAATCACAAATTTTGGGAAACAAAGATTTGTTTGAAGGAATACATGGAGTATTGGCCAATAGCTTATATGTATTAGTGCCACTGCATGTGATATCGGCCATCGTTATGAGCCGTCTACAAAAGCAAAACCTTATCAAATCTATGATTACTGGTAATAAAACAGTGAATAAAACTGAATAAAGTTAAAACTGTATTTATCATTAAAAGTGCTATAAAAGAATTATCTAGTTTAAAGAAAGTGGCTACAACGAGGACTATTATGGCGCGGGTATTATTAATAGAAGACGACAGCACTATCGCAGAGGGCTTAATCTTAGGCCTCAAAAACCATGGCATGATGGTGGACTGGTTTAGTGATGCAAAGCTGGGAGAATTGGCGCTGCAAGAGTCGATTTTCGATGCTGTGTTGTTAGATTTGACCTTGCCAAATGGTGATGGCATGTCGGTCTTAAAAAGCTGGCGTGACAAGAAGCTGGATACGCCGGTGTTGATTATTACTGCTCGAGATGCCATCGCCAATAGAGTGGCCGGACTTAATGCCGGAGCTGATGATTATCTAGTCAAACCGTTTGCGCTCGATGAAGTGATTGCGAGGTTACAAGCATTAATGCGACGCAGTCAAGGTCGAATCTATCCTGAAATTAGCTTTGGAGAGTTGGTCTATTATCCTCATAGTCAGCAAGTGACTTATCAAGGCCAGTCGATTGACTTAACCACAAAAGAGGTGGCCATATTGGAGCAAATGATGACTCAACCACAAAAGATTCATAATCGGGCCAGCTTAGAGGACAAACTCTATGGCTGGCAACAAGATATTGAGAGTAATGCTATCGAGGTTCATATTCATCATTTGCGCAAAAAGCTGGGCAATGATTTTATATTGACCAAGCGCGGCATTGGCTATTATTTAAATCCCAACTATCAGCATGGTCCGGCTCAATAAGTTAACTGTTATTTATTGAGATATATTTATTAAGCTCTATAAGTCTCTATTTATCGACTGATAGTGCTAGCCTAGAACCCTTACTAGAACCCTTATATGAAAAGTATTCAGCAACGACTGTTAACCTCATTATTAATCGGCTTGCCACTGCTGTGGCTATTAACGTCAGGCTTTGTGGCTTGGCGTTTTTGGCATGAAATCAGTGAAATTAATGACACTCAAATCACTCAGGTGGCACGCTATTTGGTAAGTATCGCTAGTGATGAGGATCTTGAGGGGAATTACGAGAAAAAAAGGCTAGAGGATAAAAAATATAAGTCAAAAAGTCATGACGATGATGATGACAGTGATAATTACGATGACGACGATGAGCATGAGCATGATCACAACTATGCCAAAATTTATCGGTTAAAAAATCATCAGCTTTTAGGCAATCTAGGCAACGCAAAAGATGACTATATGGGATTTGCGATTTGGGACAGAAAAGGGCGATTACTGATGGCAGATGAAAACGGTGAGTCCTTTGCTTTTTTAGCCGATCAACAGGGATTTTTGGAGCGAGAAAACAGAGCCTATCGACGTTTAAACCCTTTTAGTCGGCGATGGCGATTGTTTTATATTCACGATGATAATTTTCGTCAGCATGATGGCCGAGTTATTGCCGTCGGTCAAAACCTCAAAGTACGCCGAGAGATGATTGCTAATACTTTAATGCTGCAAATTTTGCCAATGTCGCTTGGATTATTGGCGTTTATAGGATTGGTAATCTGGTCGGTTCGACGCGGTTTTGAGCCGTTAAATAAGATAAGTGAGACGTTAAACGCCCATCTACCGCAAGATGCCAGTCCTATTGTTACTGAAGTTCCTAAAGAGATTCAGCCGTTGGTCACTGCTTTAAATGCGCTATTTGTCAAAGTAGCGGATACTTTGGAGCGTGAGCAACGCTTCACAGCTGATGCTTCACATGAGCTTCGAAGTCCTCTAACCGCGCTTAAGCTACAGATAGACTTGTTGCAACAAAAATTAATGCAACAGCAAATATCGCAAGCCAATGAGCCGGCGCTCGATGATGATCTGCTTTATCATGCCCAGCGCATTAGCGAGGGTATCGATAGAGCAAATCACTTAGTAGAACAGCTGCTTATATTGGCCAAGCTTGCTCCACAACAGCAGTTACCAAAATCGCAGCTGCAACGCATTGATTGGTTGAGCCTAACCGATGATGTCTTGGCTGGCTGTAATCGTCAAGCAAGAGAGAAGAGTATCCAGCTAAAGCGATTAGTTCAATGCGAAAATGCAGAGGATATTCTGCCCATCGAAGTTAATCCTACCTTATTCAAATTACTGCTACGTAATCTAATAGACAATGCGATTCGTTACAGTCCAGAGGGCAGTGTGATTGAACTGAAATTGAGCTCACATGCCATTACCGTTATAGACAATGGACCGGGCGCACCTGCTGATCAGTTAAATAGATTAAGCGAACGCTTCTATCGCCCAGCTGGACAAAATGAGCGGGGTAGCGGCTTAGGATTGTCTATCGTTCACCAGATTGCAGAGCTTCACGGATTACAGCTGAAGCTTGGCAATCGGCCTCTACCAGAGACTGGGTTTATGGTGACGGTAAGTCTACCTAGTTAAAGATAATATGTGCTTATTTTTGATAAAAATTATATCTTAAGTTTCAGTTAATATTCATCGCATAAGATAACTCCAGTCAACAATGATTTGGAGTTTTTTTATGAGCACCCCTGTATTAAAGCCTTTACTAAAGCCACTATTAATCATATTAGGCTCTGCCTCAATGATATTCTTTGGCGGTGTTATTGCCCAAACTTTGCCCGACTCAGGCTTTGGCGGTAAAGACGCAACTGAAAATGTTACTAATGGCACTGATAACCTAACAAGCTTGGCAGTGTCACCAAGCAATACTATTCCAGCCAGCAGTATTATAAATGCACAGCAGGCCATGACGGCAGCAAATCAATACCTACCCAATGAAAGCTTGCAAGCTCCGATAGAGTTGGTCAACTACAATGGTACAGCGGCATATGAGGTGTCGCTAACCAGTGGCCCTGTTTATATTGATGCCACTTCTGCTGCAGTATTAAATCCAGCCCCTTCTAACATAAATACTTCTAAAGAATATCGCTATGAAGATGATGACGATGATGATGAACATCACAAAGATAAGCATCACAAAGATAAGCATGATGATAAGTCACATCATAAAGGCAGAGATAAACATGAAGATCGTAAAAAATATCGTGATGAAGATGAGGATGAATACAAGCATCTGATAGTAGCAGACTATCGTCTTTACGATGAGTCAGATCGCTCTAATAAGCACCATGATGACGAGGAGAGCTATGATGACTAATTCACCTAGATTAGCTAACAAGGTTGACCATAAATCAATAAAGAGTGCAGCAAACAAATCAGTAAACCAGGCAGCAAAAAAAGCGGAATCTTATCTTGGGGTCAAGAGCGCCATCTTGATGTTGTCTATCGTCGGTACGATGGGGGGCTGGCTAGTACTGCTTAATCAAGAGGACAGCTACGCTCAAGTAACGGATGAAAGTGGTTTAAGCTTTGAGCAAATGGTCGCTGATACTAATTTGGCTAATTGGGACGACGAAGCGGCCAAGCCGATGGCGGTAAGTATGACCACTACTGCTGGCGAGAGTCTGACCAACAATGCGTCAAACCAGAGCATAGATATCAACCAATTACGTCAAGTGAATACGGTGACACCAGTGCCGAATCAACCCGTTCGAGTGGTTGCAACAACTCAATCCTCTCGCTAAAAACCTAATATTTTCGCTAATAAATGATTGTTTTACAGAATAAATTAAAAAAACAGGAGTCGGCAATGAATCAGCCGCCTTTAAATATTAAAGCATTGGCTCTGAAAGCAATGGGGTGTCATATCCAAGTGCATTTGGACATGACAGCTATTAAATCCTTTCATTCAGACGTGCAGATTGAGCAGAAGTTAATACAACTTAAACAAGATATTGAACACACCTTGCGCAGTTGGGAACAGATATTTAGTCGCTTTGAGGACAGTAGTGAGTTGATGCGCTTAAATCGACTTAATCAATGTTCTGAACTAGATAGCCAGTGGATTACGGTGAGCGCTGAATTGTTTGAGGTATTAAAGCTAGCTGTATCCTTCGTTGACAAAACCCAGGGTCTTGTAACCCCAACTTTATTGCAGGTACTGTGTAATCTTGGCTATTCCCATTCCTTTGAAATGCTAACGACAGACTTAGTAAGCGATCAGTCTCCCTCAGCCGAACATTTACAAGATGCTACAAATATCGAATTTCGCCTTCTAAAAGAGGGAAGTCCTCAACTAAGGCTACCTAGGGGTATGAGCTTAGATTTAAATGGTTATGTCAAAGGCTGGGCGGCGACTAAGTTAGCTGAGAAGATCAGTTGGCAGCATCCGTGGCAAATGCCTTGTTTGGTTGATATGGGAGGCGATATTGCTATTGGTGAGCCTATTAGAGACAGTAGTTTTACATCACCTAATTGGGGAATCGCTATTGCTAGACCAAATGCTCTTAACCCAGAAGATGAGAGTCTTGATCAGTATCAAGCGTTAGGCAGTGATGTGGCTATCGTTCAGATAAATAGTGGCGGCATTGCAACTTCTGGACAGGACTATCGGCGCTGGAAGCATCATGGTCAGTGGCAGCATCATCTTATTAATCCTCAGACGCAAAAGTCAGCCCTGAGTGATGTGCTAAGTGCCTCTATCATTGCAGACAGCACACTTGAGGCAGAAGTATGGGCTAAGTACTGTGTATTACTAGGAACGTCTAAGGCAATATCTTGGCTGAACCAAAATAATTTAGCCGGTTTGATTGTCGACACAAACTATCAACTTATCACCTCACAAAAGATGGCCTCAATTGTGATTGTCCCTTGATATACCTAAACATCAGGCGATGAGCTTTTTAGCAAACATAACTTCAATACATAACCACAAAATTATTACTAGGAGGGTCAGAATGACCATTCACCCTAAGTCACAGTCTCTGTCTCATCTTAGCTTACAAAATAAGCTATTAAACGGAAGCAAGTTTTTGGTCACTGAGGCTCTAAAGGCTATTGGTTGGCTACTGGTCGTAATAATAGGGATAGGTCTTGGAGCCTTTTTCCTCTTAAGTTTGGGGCCACAAGTTACAGACCTACTGGCCCAAACTGACAAAAACGCTTGGTATTTGTCTCGAGCCAGCGGTTTTATTGCTTACACTTTATTTTGGTTCACCATGGTTTTCGGCTTGTTATTAGGAACAAGGCTAAGCTCTCAGTTAGGTCGATATTTTACTGCAAGCCGACTTTTTGAGTTGCATCAATTTACCAGTCTAGTCGCCATTGGCTTTGCAGGTTTTCATGCGCTAATTCTGTTAGCAGACGGCTACCTTAATTTAAGTATTGGGCAAGTGTTGACGCCTTTTGGTTTTGAGACAGATACTGTGGGTGTGGGCTTAGGTCAGTTAGGCTTCTGGCTATTGTTTATCTGTGCCATGAGCTTCTATGTCAAATCCTACTTGGGTCAATCGGTCTGGCGCTTGCTGCATTTCTTAACATTTATGGCTTATATGTTGATTAGTATTCACTTGTTTGTCGTAGGTTCAGACAACCAAGCCTTACCACTGTTAGTATTTTATGCGTTAAGTCAGAGTTTAGTCTTCGTGTTAATAGGATATCGACTGTGGCTTCTCAATCTGCGACAATCAGCCTAAAGAAATCTACCCACATAAAGTTTAACCAGAAGAAGATCTGTTATTTATGATGAATATAATTGAAACCAATCAGCAGCTGTTTGGCTTAGGAGGTTTGCTTTTCGTTGTGATGACTGCTTTGTGGGTAGTGCAGTATGTAATTATTGGTTATGGCAAAAAAACACTTATTCAGCTTCAGCAATACTGGGTAAGTATAAAACAGAGGTTTGAACTAGATAAACGACGGCTTCAATTCAAAACGAAATACCCAAAGTTTTATCGATTTTTATCACAAAGGCTGCATTTAGAGCATTTTTATGGTCTGCTGTTAACAGTATTATCGTTGGTCATGGGCTATATCTTAGCTTTGTTTGTTGGGCTCGTTGAGGATGTGGTCACCTCGGATTCTATTGTGGCTATGGACCACTTTGTGTCTCAGCAGATGAGTGTACTGAGCGACTCAGCGGTGGTTAATTTCTTTATCGTTATTACCAGTTTGGCTTCCACACCGCTTACTGCTCTGGTGATATTGTTGACAGGCATTGTATGCCTTGTTATTCGCCAATATTACCTATTTATTGGACTGCTGATATCCGTTATAGGCAGCACTGCATTTACCTATTTAAGTAAGCTGGTGTTTCATCGTGAGCGACCGATAGATATCTTACTGCATGAGGCGACATACTCCTTTCCGAGTGGGCATGCGACGGTTGCAGTGGCCTTATATGGGTATGTTGCTTATATGCTGTTTCGCTTTAGCCATGATTTTGGCAGGCAAGTACGTATACTGGTCAATACGGTCTTCCTATGTATCCTAATTGGCCTGAGTAGAATTGTATTAAATGAGCATTATTTAAGCGATGTATTGGGTGGCTATTTGGTCGGTGCATTGTGGTTGACTGTAGCTATTAGTGTCACAGAGTGGCTAAATATGAAAGGCATGATTCACTGGCAGCTAGACTGGTCAATCTCGCAAGTTCGCTTAGTTTGGTTTAGTGCTGCTTGTGTCTTAATCGGAGCGCTGATATTTGCCGCTCTTTATCAGTTCCCTTTATTAGTGTAAATAACGTCTCTTAGTGGTAAAGGGATTGATTGGCAAACAGCCGGATGTACTGTACAATCGTAAGGTGATTGTTAGTTATAGAAATTTATAATACTATCACTTCATATGTTGCGTCATATTTTTATGTGACGTTTTTTTAGATCATTTCGTAACACGTTTTTTTGTAAACGTGTCACTCTTCAACGGTTAATCAAGTTTATTGATCAGCCCGCAAGCCCAGTTACCTACTAGTTATTAACCTAATAGCTATTAGTCAAACCGCTATTAGCTAAAAGTAACTAGCAACCAAACAACCGTCAATCAAATAAGTAGTGTGTCTATGCAAGATTCAAACTTAACAAGATTTGGTGTGTCTATGGAGGAGGGCCTACTTAAGAAGTTTGATAAGTTGGTTGCCCTCAAAGGATATCGTAACCGCTCTGAGGCATTTCGTGATTTAGTGCGTAAGTCAATTATGCAACATATTTATGAGGACAGTGAGCAAATAATCGCTGGTAGTATCTTACTGTTTTACAATCATGATCAGAGAAAACTGGTGGAAGAGATGACCAGAATTCAACATGAACATCATGATTTGATATTAGCGACCACTCACTTTCATGTCAGTGAAAAGAATTGTCTGGAGCTTATTGCGGTGAAAGGTAAAGTCAAAGCGGTACAAGAGCTTAGCTATGAGTTAACCACATTAAAAGGGGTTACTCATGGTGATTTTTCAATCGCACCTGCTGAGTGAACATAAGGTGTTTTTGCATAGCTTGTATTAGCAAAAACCCACCCTCCTACTGAATGACTTTTAAACACAGTTTTATCTTTATTAAAAAAAGAGCGTGCTTACATGAATACAAGATCCATTGGAATGTTTGGGTTAGTCGCCTTGCTACTGGTGATAATAATAGGATGTTCATCAGCGGATAATAAGACGGACAATAATAGCAATAACAAAATAGCTTCAGAGACAAAAGAAGAGCTTGTCTTAGCATTTGGTTCAGAGCCAGAAGCAGGTTTTGATCCGATTACAGGGTGGGGGCGTTATGGCTCTCCTTTATTTCAAAGTACATTATTGAAAAGAGACGATGACCTCAATATCGTAAATGACTTAGCGACCAGTTATGAAGTTAGCGACGATGGCACCGTGTGGACAGTACATTTGCGTGATGATGTTAAGTTTTCTGATGGGGAGCCACTAACCGCAAAAGATGTTAAGTTTACCTTTGAAAAAGCCTTACAAAGTGCTTCAGTTGTTGACTTAAATATCTTACAAAAAGTAGAAGCGATTGACGATACAGTGGTTCGGTTTACCTTAAAAAAACCACAATCAACATTTGTTAACTCGTTAGTTGCGACAGGAATTGTGCCGGAACATGCTTATGATAATAATTATGCACAAAACCCTATAGGCTCTGGGCCTTATCAATTAGTACAGTGGGATAAAGGGCAACAACTTATTGTCAAAGAGAACCCTGAGTATTATGGCAAGCATCCTTATTTCAAAAAGCTAACTTTTTTGTTCTTAAGTGAAGATGCAGCGTTTGCTGCTGCTCAAGCAGGCACAGTTGATATGACTTATCTTCCAGCTGCTTTTAGTAACAAAGAAATTTCTGGCATGAAGCTTAAAGCGGTGAAAACAGTTGATAACCGTGGTATTGCTTTTCCCTACGTTAAGTCAGGTCAAGTGAAAGAAAATGGCTTGCCAATCGGTAACGATGTGACTGCTGATCCAGCGATTCGTCATGCTATTGATGTAGCGGTAGACCGCAAAGCGTTAATCGACGGTGTATTAGAAGGCTATGGCTCTCCCGCTTATACCTCAGTAGATCATCTTCCCTGGTGGAATCCAGAAACAGTCATTGAGGATGCCAACTTGGATGCTGCGCGCAAAATATTGGCAGACGCAGGTTGGAGCGATACTGACGGCGATGGTGTGCTAGATAAGGGCTCACTAAAAGCTGAGTTTAAACTTTATTATTTAGCGAGTGACATAGTCAGACAGTCGCTAGCCATTGCTGTGGCTGATATGGTGAAACCTTTAGGCATTAAGATTGATATCGAAGGCGGAAGCTGGGATGTTATTAGCGAAAAAATGCATTCTGAAGCTGTTTTGATGGGGTGGGGAAGTCATAACCCTTATGAGCTGGTAAATATTTATGCCACCCAAAATGCTGGAGTAGATTACAACAACACCGGATATTACAGCAATAAAACTGTGGACCGCTATTTTGACAAAGCCCTGCAAGCCAACAGTGAGCAAGAAGCGAATGAGTATTGGAAAAAGGCGCAGTGGGATGGCACGACTGGCTTAAGCGGTAAAGGCGATGCAGCTTGGGTTTGGCTGGTGAATATTGATCATCTATATTTGATGAAAAATGAGCTAGATATTGGAAAACAAAGAATCCATGTTCATGGACACGGTTGGCCGGCGACAGACAACATCGTCGATTGGAGATGGAAGCAGTAATGTGTGGAAAAATATGGGAGGGGAAAATCGGGTCTTATTTCATATTTAAAGGACTAAGGATGGCATCTCTATTGGTTGCTATTAGCTTTATCTCCTTTATTTTGATGAAAAACTCTCCCATTGATCCCATTCAAGCCTACATTGGCGCCGATATGTTAAATGTCGGCCCTGAGCAGCGTGAAAAGATAGCGGAGTATTGGGGACTTAATGAGCCTGTATTGACTCAGTTTGTTAGTTGGGCTTCTGCATTACTGCATGGAGATCTAGGTACCTCGATGATTTATCGGCGCCCAGTCAGTGAAATTATTGGTGAGCGCTTTATGAGTTCATTGGCACTAATGATCGTCGCGTGGAGTTTATCGGGGATGATGGGCTTCGTTCTCGGTATTGTTGCTGCTATGAAAAAAGGCACTTGGATTGATAGCCTAATTCAGTGGTACTGTTATACCTTAGCTTCAACGCCAACCTTCTGGATGGGGCTATTAGTGCTGATAATCTTTGCGGTATGGCTAGGCTGGTTCCCCGTGGGTTTGGGTGTCCCGGCAGGGGTATTGGCGGAGGATGTTGTGTTATTAGACCGAGTGAAACACTTGGTGCTTCCGGCATTGACCCTAAGTATCTTAGGAGTAGCCAACGTGGCACTTCATACCCGTCAAAAGCTTATTGAAGTGTTATCGAGCGACTATGTGCTATTTGCAAGAGCGCGTGGTGAAAAAGGCTTTTCATTGTTTTGGAGACATGGCTTACGCAATATTGTTTTACCAGCCATTACTTTGCAGTTCGCCGCATTCAGTGAATTATTTGGAGGCGCTATTCTTGCCGAGCAAGTATTTTCTTATCCAGGGCTTGGACAAGCAACGGTAGAGGCTGGGCTAAAAGGAGATGTGCCTTTATTATTAGGAATCGTCTTATTCAGTACCATCTTTGTCTTTGCGGGTAATTTAATTGCCGATCTAATTTACTACATCGTCGATCCGAGGACCAAAGAAAGTAGAATGATATGACTGCAAGTAGCCTAGTAAATAAAAAAAATAAATTTAGCCTGTTTGGATTAAATCTCAGACAGCGAACGCTGCTGACTATTGTATTAACCACTGCATTTCTATTAACTATCTTACTTAGCGGCTTGATGTTGGATGAAGCAAAAATTGCCACAAATTTAACTCAGCGTAATCTCCCCCCTTCACTGCAATATTTCTTTGGCACTGATTGGTTAGGTCGAGATATGTTTACGCGTACGATTATGGGGTTGAAGCTAAGTATGGGGGTAGGGCTGCTAGGCGCAGTAGGCAGTGCCTTCATAGCGCTCGTTCTGGGCATGGCAGCAGCGACAATGGGCAATCTTACTGATCGTGTGATTACATGGGTTATTGATCTTTTTTTGAGTGTGCCGCATCTGGTTACGCTTATTCTAATCTCCTTCATGCTAGGCGGCGGCTTTAAAGGCATTGTCGTTGGTTTGATGCTGACGCATTGGCCAAGTCTGGCGCGGGTAATTAGAGTAGAGGTGATGCAAATACGCTCTGCTGATTATGTTCAGGTGTCTCATCAAATGGGCAAATCTCGTTGGTGGATTGCTACAAATCATATCCTGCCGCATCTCATTCCACAGCTATTAGTGGGCTTTATGCTAATGTTCCCGCACATTATCTTGCACGAAGCTTCTGTGACATTTTTGGGATTAGGGTTGTCGCCTCATGAGCCGGCGATTGGCATTATTTTGTCAGAGTCGATGAAGTACTTATCCTCTGGGCTTTGGTGGTTGGCATTTTTTCCAGGGATAGCGTTACTTATCGTGGTGCGTACCTTTGAGATTACTGGTGAAAATTTAAGAAAACTGATGAATCCTAATGAAGCAAATCAGTAAAAATTGGAGAGACAGCTAGATGTCGATTTTAGAGGTAAATGATTTATCGATATCATTTAATCAATATACAGGTGGGCTCAGGCAGAGAGAACTCAAAGTTATTACTGATTTAGAAGTCAGCTTAAATAAAGGTGAAATACTGGCCATCGTGGGAGCGAGTGGCTCGGGTAAGAGCTTACTTGCTCATTCAATCTTGGGTATTTTGCCAGACAATGCAAACGTGAGTGGCAGCATCAAATATAAGGGCGAAACATTAACGGCTAAGCGGCAACAAGCACTAAGAGCGACTGAAATCGCCTTGATTCCGCAATCCGTTAATTATCTTAATCCACTGATGCGTGTCGGCAAACAAGTTAGGTCGCCTGTTAATGACAAAGCGACGATTGCGGCCCAAAGACAAGCTTTTGAGCGGCTGCGTTTAAGCCCAGAAGTTGAAGGTATGTATCCTTTTCAGCTCTCTGGTGGCATGGCACGAAGAATACTACTATCAACGGCTATTGTCAGAGACGCTGAGCTAATTATTGCTGATGAGCCAACGCCTGGACTAGATCCTGTTGTCATCAAAGAGGCTTTACAGAGCTTTCGAGAGCTGGCTGATGATGGGCGAACTATCCTGTTAATTACACATGATATCGAAGCTGCTTTACAGATTGCAGACCGGATTGCGGTGCTGTATGCCGGTACGATATTGGAGGTGGCTGCTGTAGATGACTTTAGCGGGAAAGGGGAGCGACTGCGCCATCCATATACCGAGGCATTGTGGCGAGCATTACCCCAGAATGATTTTGTTGCCATTCCCGGTTCGCAGCCTAAGGCAGCTGACCTTCCACCCGGGTGTTTGTTTGCACCGCGTTGTCCGCTGGTGATGCCTGAATGTAATCAAGCACAACCAGCTATGCGAGAGCTGCGGGCGGGAAGAGTGAGGTGTATCCATGCGGCTTGAAGCTAACAATCTTGGGTTTCGCTACGCAGCGGGACCGTGGCTATTTCGCGGCGTTAATCTAACGATAGAGCCTGGTGAAATCGTTGGGCTTGTTGGACCAAGTGGCTCTGGTAAGACCACCCTTTGCCGCATATTATCTGGCTATGAAAAGCCTGTAGAGGGAGGTGTCACCCTAAATGGTTCAGCCATCAATAACCGAGGCTATCATCCGGTACAGTTGGTTTTTCAGCACCCTGAAAAAGCGGTTAACCCTCGCTGGAAAATGAGGAAAGTACTCAATGAGGGGTGGCAACCGAATAAATCGTTATTGCAGTTATTAGGCATTGAAGAGGAGTGGCTCAACCGTTGGCCCAATGAGCTATCAGGGGGCGAGCTGCAGCGGTTCTGTGTTGCAAGAGCACTTGGGCCAAAGACGAAGTTCTTCATCGCCGATGAGATGACCACAATGCTAGATGCGATTACCCAAGCGCAGATTTGGCAAGCTGTGCTCGAAAGATTTGAGCGTAGTGAGGTAGGTATGCTGGTTGTCAGTCATGATATGGCTTTAGTCAAAAGACTTTGTCACCGTGTGGTTAACATAGCAGAGCTTAATAAGCACTCGCCATAATATTTGTCACCTTATATTTGTAACTTACCGAGAATCAATGTATAACGTAGGGTCTAAAAAATAGGGATTGTTTAGACACTATGGTTTTGCTCTGCGCAGCGCAGATATGAGTCTAAATGAGCGTTAGTTTATTTCAAGCTTTAGGAAAGGCCATGCTTCGTTTTATAGCGCGTCATAGCACATTAATTATGCCTCTTTGCGCAGTTGTGGGCTTTATATTTCCAGATTTATCCAATGCGGTGTTGGGGTACTTACCCGAAGTGCTGTTCTTCTTGATGTTTTTTACGTTATTGGGTATTGATCAGTTCGCACTATTGAAGCGCATCGTGACACGTTATGTCTGGGTCTTTGCGGTGCTCCAAAGTGCGGGCATGAGCCTCGTCTTAGTATTGATCAGTTATGCACTTGGTGTCCGTGGTGATTTGCTATTGGCAATAGCAGGGCTTGGTGCTACTGCGCCCTTGTTTGGAAGTGGGGCACTGGTCAATGCCGTGGGGTTTGATGCCCAATTGGCTATGGCAAAAACTATCGCTGCTACACTGGTTATGCCGGCTACCTTATTGGGTGTATTGTGGCTCTTGGGCGATAAGAACGCTCATTTAGATTTGGTAACTTATGTCCAGCGCTTGGTAGTGTACATTGTTATGCCCATGGGGCTTGCAGTGTTGGCGCGCCGCTTGATCGCGCCTGCAGTTTTGTCTCGCTATTACCCTAAGATTGGGCAGTTTAATATCTTACTGTTGCTACTATTCCCACTGGGATTAATGGCTGGGTTTCGTGAGACATTTGATTATAATCCGTGGCAGGCTTTCTCATTATTGATGCTCAGCTCTGTGTTGGCGCTGTTCTTTTATTTCAGCGCTTATTTTGTATATCGGCGTTTTGGTTATGAAAATGCCATTGTTGCCGCGCTAGTGTGTGGCGGACGCAATGTATTATTGGCTTACACCATCACTGTCCCCTTTATGGGCGCAATGTTTTTACCGTTATTGGGTGCTTTTCAACTTCCCGCTTTTTGCTTACCACTACTAGGTAAGTATATGGTGCAACGCCATAAGGCACACCAGTAGTGACCTTATGAGTAACATACATAATTTTTTTCTGCAATATAAGAGGCAATTGTTTCTCGGAACAAATTCTACAAGCTATCGGCTTTGGAAGTTCTATTTAAAGGATTTCCCTTGCACAGCCAAAATTGGTGTGCAATTTTAAACGTTGCTCATAGGCCCTCTATGCGATAGTAATGACTTTGATTTTTGAACATCCATATCACTCGCCTTCTGTCGGTTGGTGTAGCGTGTATAAATTAGGGAACTGTTCCGCACTGACTACTTTGAATTCATTTTCATCTTCACGTACCAACCACTGGTTCGGCTTTAAAGTTATTACATCGTCGCCCTTAGTAAGTATAAGCGTCGGTAAGCCTTGATCGAATACAGCACTTGTTTTCACGTCACATTTCAAGTCATCAATCCAGTTCGCTAAATGTATTAACTCGCCACCACCAAACGGATGAGCTTCAACCAACTTACCGAACTTACTACAATATATTTTCATTTTCATTTCATTTTTCCTTATGTTTCAATCCATGCATCCGTGATTGGATGTGAAAAGTAGTTTTTTGCTTACGTGCAAGCTTTGCTAGTTTCAATCCAAGCACCCGTGATTGGATGCGAACCCTAG
>NZ_JMKP01000012.1 GCF_000685805.1 Psychrobacter phenylpyruvicus DSM 7000 = NBRC 102152
ATTGTTTAGCAAAGTTAGGGTAAGAGCCAAGGTTTGGAAACCAAGACAGCCAGTGGTTTTTAAAATATTGCCAGATTTGTTTGTCTTGATCCATGCCCATAAACTCACCAACTAGCTCCATACATATAATTTCAGTATCGCTAAGTTTAGGCGCAAATCCGCCTCTTCTTAACGGTTTTTGAACGACTAAGTTGTAATATTGCTCTACCATCAGATAGATATTAATGATAAATTCGTCAAGTGGCATCTCATTGTCCTTGGTCTTCTTGGTCGAAAACTTTAAGGATAGTGAGGTGTCATTTTTTTTCAACCCCTAAAAGTGTTGAGAGTGGGGTAACTGTTCGATTGGTATATGTAGATATTAATTAGATGCCTCAATCTTTTTGTATGAATATTCGCCTAAAAGCTTAGTCTCAGATTTGCATAGAGCAGGACTATTACCCTGCTTTAACTATTCTGTGCAAATCTGAGAGCCTATTAATTTAAGATTATTGGAACAGCTAAAATGAATTAAGCCCCATAAATTGTGTTCAACTTATAGGGCTTAGTTAGACTATATTATAATTATATTAGCTGCTTTTAAAGATTAATAATCGATTGTATAACTTATCCCATAGGTGGTACCTTGTGATGGTAAACGGTTCATCGCTCCATAGTTAGCCTGATGGTAAACGTTTATATAGTCTTTATTAAGTAGATTATAAACACCATAATCAACCTTACCTTTACCCTCGCCCAATTGCACCTGACCTAACAAATCAAAGGTGGCATAACCTGAAATTGCATTGGCACTCGAGTCGCTGTCCTTTTTTTGATCCTTAAATGCTCTATCAGAACCTCCAATAGCCAAGGCTTGTAAGCGAATATTACTGCCTTCATCGAAGTTATATTGTGCAAAAGCCGTTCCCTTTAATGGACTTAAACGATCCGCACCCAGCTCTAACCACTCGCCATCTTTTTTGTATTGACCACGGGTATAGGCAAGTGTGCCGCCCAGTTGCCAGTTATTATTGAGTTTTTGGCTAATTGATGCTTCCGCACCATACACACGCTCATCGGTATCGATCACTTCAACTGTGTAATCGTCGTTAAAGCGAACGGTTTTGTCCGACTCATTATAAAACCCGCTAAGTCTGGCTTGTGTATTGCCATGTGTTCCTTGCCAGCCTAGTTCATAGTTATCAACTTCAATAGGATCAACATTGTCAGAATTTACCACAAACCCTCCACGCACATCACGGAGTGCTCGCTGAAGATCAGCGGTAGTAAATCCTTGTGAGAAATTAGCAAAGATTTGATCTTCTGGTGTAATTTGATAACTGGTGCCTATGTTGAATAAAGTCTTGTGATGATTGGTATCTCCGGGTTCAACATAACCGGCCTTATAATCAATACCGTAAGCAGCTGCTTTTGGCGCAATACTAGGGTCATTAAAATAATTCTCTAATACTTGTTCTGCAAGCGGCACAAAGCGATCTGTCTCAGCTTTTATTTTTTGATAGCGAACCCCTGCACTGGCATGCCATTTGTCACTCAAATCAATATCACCATTGACAAAGATGCCATACTTATCAGTTGTCGTATCAGGACCGCCATTATAGGCTTGACCATCAGGTGTAGACACCAAGCCATTACTAGCCCAAAACTTATTAAAGTCCTGGCCGTAATATGTCTGCTCACTTTTTTCACGCTCAAAGTCGGCACCGTAGCTTATCAATGTTGGTTTGTTCCCCAAATCAATCTCAGTTTGCATAGCTGCACGCAAACCAGCTACTTCAATATCTGCCTCAGATTGAGCAACAATAACAGCGGCACCAGCTAATTTTTTAATTTTATCTTTATCAGTAACTCCGTTAGCTGCCCAAATCTGGGCTGCTTGTTCGTCTACAGTTTTACCAGAGGGGTAAAAACGTCCTTTTTCATCTCGATAATAACCTGTAATATTCAGATTTGAATTTAGAAAATCATCGTTGTTATAGCTTAAATTAACAGATGTTTTGCGAGTCTCGGGTTGATGCTTAACATGAGCTCCATCCACAGCACGAAGAGACGGCTCTTGTTTTCCAAGCAATACCTTTAAATTATCGCCGTAATCTGGCCCATAGTCTGTGTCTTGCTCATCTTTATAATAAGTAACCGCCAAATCTATACTTTGTGAGTCATCAATATTTGCCCCAATATTGGCATTCACACTTAAAGACTGGGTATCTTGTTGATCGGTTTGATTGACGTCTGGGCTGATGCGACGACCATGGCTATCAAATTGACCCCCTTTGTCTTCATAATCTACATCCAAACGGCCCCACACACTTTCACCACCGTAAGCCATTGTTTGACCTACTTTATGACCCAGTGAATCAGAGTCAAAATCACGTGCACTACTCATACCAATACGGGTTTGACCTTTAAATCCATACCCATCCATTGATTTAGTAACTAAGTTAATTAACCCCCCTGCAGCACCTGACCCATAAATACTGGTAGCTCCTGATAATACTTCTACACGCTCAAGTTGTGCGGGGTCAATACTATTAAGCTCACGAGATAAATTACGTGACCCTGTTAAGGGCACACCATTTAATAAAAACTGCACAGGTCGTCCATGCATAGTTGTGCCATAATTACTGGTCGACCCACTGGTTGTACCTAAGCTTGGGATTAATTGAGCCAATATTTCACCTGTGGTACGACTACCAGCAGATTGGGCATGAATTTCATTTTCTGTAATGACTTGAGTCACAGCCGGCATTTCACTAATCTTTTGAGCCAAAGCTATACCCGTTTTTGCTTTATCTTTAACCTTGATAGTCTCGAAGATAGCAGAAGGCATCTGCTTCTCTTCTAAATCAGTTGAATTATAGCTATCTATATTTTGTTGATTTTGAGTATCGTTGATTAATGTATCTGTTTGAGCATAAAGCTGTTGACTAATACATAGACTGAGAACAGATAATACGAGGTGATTTTTTTTCATGACATTGTTTTCTCTTTGTGGATTTGACTCAAGGCTGCTTACTTATATCCTCTCTACCCTTATCTAATAAATGATGAACAGATCAATAGCCCTATATCTCATCAAAATTTACTAAATTAAAGTAAGAATATATTGCAGAATGAAACATAGTTACGATTAATACCACAGTAATACTAATAGTACTAATTACGTAAATAATAATCGCATTGTAAACAATAATCATTCTTATTTCTAGGCTTTTATAGGAAGATAATGTAATTTCTTTAATTTTATTTATCAGCTTTAAGTTTTTTAATTATTTGATCCAGTTCATTATTTTTATAAGCATCCATAAATAACTGTAGTTTTGCATCGTCTTTTTGCTGCTTTTGCTGACAGTCTTTTATTAAAGATTCTGCAACTGGTAATGGTAGGATAAATACCCCATCGTTATCCATTACTGCCACATCGCCTGAATTTATAGTAACCGTGTTGTTATCATCTGTTTGGTATTTTAAACAGCAATTAATTTCACCCTGTTCACCTATAGATTTGTGAGTGGTCAAAGCACTGATATCCGATGCAAATACCGGAAATCCTAACTGTTTCAAAGCTTTAGAGTCTGTTACTTTCCCTAATACAATTACAGCGCTTAACTGTTCAAATATAGCAGCACAAGTGCGTAAAGCCCCCCAACATGCTTTATTACCTAATATCTGCGCATCGATACACAATACGTCTTTGGTATGTGCCAATCGTAATGCTTCATTAATCATGTCGGTATTATCTGAATTTAATCGCACCGTCACAACTCGACCAGCCAAACTTTGATTACAGTCCTGTATAGGCTTTATTCCTACTAGATACCCTTGCTCTGTCAGGTGACCTATAGTTGAGGTATCAATTTTCTGATACGCGGCAATAAGAGAGTCTGAAACAAAATTTGTCATTTTTTGTCCTATAGTTGAGTAAAAGTTTCATATGCCTTGTCAATCACTACTTAAGGTAAACTAGCTTAGCTGCTTGAACGACTTTGAATATCAAGCGCTTGTATGGATATAGGATTTGTCACCATACTCTCACCTGAAGGCATACTGCCATGTGCTTGTTGTCCCCGTTCGATGACAGGCAGCATCAATGTTTTATGGGGATAAAAGGGACTGTCTAACAAGCATTGCTTAAGTACCAGGTATTGATCGTTATCAAAGTCTAAACGCTCTAATGTCTGTTCTATTATTTCTCTAACTATTGTCCACAGTGCGACTTCCTCTAATTTATAATGCTCCACTAACGATTCGATAATGGCACGAATATTGACTAATATGCCCAAGGACTTTAAGTAAAATATCAGTGCCTCAGGGGTATCTCTGTATAATCTATTTCTAAAATTAGGTGGGCTCAAATATTGAGGATCGTCTATTTGATGCCGAGCCAGCCAAGGTAGATGAATACGTACCGAATCATGATCTCGCAATAATACGCCACTAAAACGATTGTTTTTTATCACCATAAGCACATTTTGGCCATGTAACTCAGGTACAAAACCAAGACGAATACAGCGCAGCATCGTGCCTAAAAAAATCTGGCAAAGATTGCTAAAGTAGCTGATAACGCTTGCCTGCGTAGTAGTGAATGTTTCGGTCTGGTATTGAGACTCATTGCTTAATTGACTTGTAGTTCCTTGTAAACTTCCAAAGCCTTGTAACAGCTCGTCAAAGATATGGTAAGAAGATTGCTGTTGATATACCATCATTCCCAAGCTTGCCATGGGTAATAGTCGCACTGAATCATCACATAATTCTTCAGGAAGGCAGCGCAACAATACTCCAAGATGCGTGGGCTTTTCTTGGTAAAAGCAGGGGTTGGTTGAACTTTTATCATCACGGTGTTCGGGAGGCATATACCCCCACCATAAACGCTCATCCCATAGCCACATTTGTTTATCTAAAATGGCATCTTGCTGTTGGGCACGTGATAGCAGGGCTTGGTTTTTCTCCGCATTAATTAGCTTTAAGGCTGGCAAGTATCGCTTGGAATTTAAAGCATATATACCAAGTGGTAGTTTAATGCTATAAGGCGTATCAGCACATAGCAGCATACTTCTCATTGATGAACTTGCATAACTTGCTAACTGATTAAAGCGTAGTTTAACTATTGCCTTATTTGACAAATCATCACTAAAGAATTTATCAATTTCGTTAGCCATTTGCCAAGGATGTACCGGAATAGCAATATGGCTATCAACAACCCCTCGTGCTTGTAATTCTTGTTGCAAATTTTGTTGCTGATGAGGGTTAAGTAAATACTGAGCAGGCGTCTTAATAAGCTCTATTTGATCTAATAAGGTAGAAAACATAAGATGTTTTTTATCTACTGCTACCCAATTTAGATAAATGGGTTCACTAAATTCAGCCATATAATGCTGATAATCCTGCTGCTTAAAGCCAAGTTTACCTTTTGCTAAAGGATGAAACGGGCGGTCTGCTAAAGATGCCCATCGTTCGGAAGCAATAAGGGTTTGATACCAATGCTCTTGGTTATAAACCAATGGAGTTATATAGGCCAGCGCTGACCACTGCTGTCCCAAAGATGACGCTTTCAAGCTCTCCTTCAACTTTACAATACCGTCATCAGATAGCGTGTTTTTTTCATCCATAGCTAGTAATAACAAAGACAATAATTGCTCAGCTGAATCAATCACCTGTGACTGCCTATCAAACTTAGTGTCAGATTGACTTGCGCTATTACCAGTTTTGTCCCTATCCTGCGTATCCTTGATACAAGGATCATAAGGCGTAAACAAAATAGGCAAACAAGCTTTCTTTAATTGCCACTTTGAACAGTGACGTGGGTTAGTCAACAGCAGTAACTGCTCATCATTAGACAATCTAAGCACTACCATTGGCGTGTTGTGATTACACAGGGCAGCCGCAAACTCTTTATTATAAGTTAGGGTTAATTGTTGCAGCTGGGTATATAGCTCTTGATTATTAAGATAAAAAGGACTGTTTTTTTGGCTCTGTTGCTGGGATGATTTACCAAAATACTCACCGCTACAGGTATAGGTGACTTTATCAGGAGTTAGCCACTGTTCAAGTTGGCAACACTCTAATAGCTGGTTTATCAATTGCCACTGGGTTATTTCTTTAGCCTCTAAATGGTCTTTTGTTTGTACTGGAAATAGGCTCAACATAGCATTTATCTCTTTTGCTATTAATTAAAAAAGTCGTTTCTGTTAAAGGTTTTTATTGTCATTAGTATCGTTACACACTACTTTGTATAGCGGGTTATTAATATATTTTATGGGGAATACCGCATCACCAAACAGCCGTCTTTTGGCTAAAGACTCGATACGGGTTTGCTCAGCAAAGACATCAAATAACTCAAAACGACTTTGATGTTCAGGATGGTTATGCTGATAATCTAAAATACACTGTGCCACATGCTGCCAAAACAGCTGTTCTGAATAGCCATAATGGGTTTGCAAAAAGATAGCCATGTCAGCAAATGCAACAAAAAACAAGCAGGCTACTGTCATATCACGGATGCCATCAGTATCGTCAGTTTCGATAAATGAACCTCTATTTAAAGCGGCATGCACAGCAGGTAAACTAAAGAATTGAGGACGCAGATCTTGCCTGGTTAGATGCTCTGGAGAGTAACGAATCCCATCATGCAAATCCTTTAATAGCACTTTAACCGGATATCCATTTTCATGTACCAAAACAATATTTTGGGCATGGCATTCAAGCGCTATACCATGAGCAAATAGCATATGAATAATAGGTAATGTGGTCACTTTAACCAGCTGTTTAACCCAACTATCAACCCCATATTTTTTAAGCCAAGGGTCGATAAGTAAACTACCGTCAGCATTTATATAACTTACTCCGTTTAGGGGAAATGCTTGTTGATTGGATTGTAAATACTGACTCACATTTTCTCGCCAAATTGCCCCAAGACCGCCATAAATATTAGGGTGCTGATAGCCTTGTTCTCTCAATTTCTCATGATCCAAACTAATCCCCATCGTCTCACCCAAAAATGCAAAATTTAATAACTGTGCTGTCTCATCTTCTGCAATCAATTGGTTAAGCCATTGGGTAACTATGGCAGCATTCATTACCGTATGTTTTGCAAGTATGCGGGTACTAGAGGTGTTCACCATGTGCATACTTAATTTGAGATATGGCTTATCCTCCGCTAGCATAGTTAATGAGCGTATAGACTGCTGAGCCCGGTATTCTGAGGATGTCGGACCTAAATAAATTACCTTTTGGCTGTTTATTAAAGGTTGCAGTGCGTAAATTAGCGTATTTTGCCATTGCCAGGGATGCGCTGGTATCAAACCATACTCAGTCTCAGTAGTGATCATGTTTTGTAATTTATCAACCAATTCACTATAAGCATCATCGCCTAAGTATTGCTTTATCCATTGGTTAATAGCTATCGATTCAACACTATTACTGACCAATATACTGCGCTCTACTGCCAACCATACAACAGGCACATCATGCGCAAACTCTGGGCCATAGAAATAATTATCAGTAATATTAAATCCAATACGAGATTTGAAGCATGGATGATATGGATGCCCTGCCATCAAGTAGCCCTCCAGCTGCGGATAGGTCAATGCATTAATATCAGTAGCCACAAATGGTGTCATTGCTTGCGCTTGAATTTCATTGATTAAGGTATGGCGTAACTCTTCAATGAAGGAATCTACAAGCTTTGGTAACTTGTTATCTGCTGTATTGGCTTGTGCAGTATCAGTAGCAAGTGCCTTGATGTTTAATATAACGTCATTAATTACACACTCTAGTGTCGCAGGCTGCGTGTTATCATGCTGTACGCGCATTACTTCTGCCTCATTAAAGCGAATCAGATCAAAGCTATAATGAATGTGACCTTGGGCTACATAGCTAATTTCATCAGATACCTTAATAACAACAGTATGTAACGGATTAGTTTCACTAGTTGCTATTGGACTGAGCTGGTAATCTACGATATCTTCAAACAATAAAGCTTGTAATAATTGTTTGATAACCCGCTGTTCTATATCACTCATCCGCTGTTTGGACAATACTCTTGGCACCTCAAAGCGCGTGTCCATCACACTATTATCTACCCTACCGCTACTCTCTTTGGTTTGGTCTAAACAATGGTCCACTAATGGGTTTTGCCATGGCCAACTTGGTTGTAATAAGTCTGGTAGATTTTGCTGATGATGATCAACATTTTTTGAATTATAACTAGGCTCTGATTGCTGCATGGGTATCTTCCTATTAAACTTTTTATGAAAACTTATTAGTGTCTAATCTTATAAATTAATAAGGGTTTATAAATTGATTTATAAAAGATAAAGATAATGTAAATAATATTTATTATCATTGATGGGTAAAACTATACTTATACTTATATTTATTCAGTAGCACTGACTACCTCCCCTAATCCGTATTTATACTACTTTTAATCGCAAACTTAGGGTATTAATCGTCCATTACTAATGATAATCAGACGAATTTGATGAGGGTAAACTGCGTGCAGATATTAGCGTTACTATCATCATAATCCCCAGTGCAAAGAACACCTCTTGCATAGGAGCTATTAATGGACTAACTAAAGGATTAGCCAATAAACCTGGCATGTCTAAATTGGATAAGAGTTTGGTTAGCAACTCAAACCCGCCGCTATTGATATATAAAGTAGCTAGGGTAATAAAAATTGTTGATAGGATGCGACGACTGATGTTGTTTAGCGCTGCACCATCAGTAACTAAGTGTTTATTTAAACTACCCAGACCAACTGTTGTGGTAGGTAAATAAGCCAGTCCTACACCCACGCCATGTATACTCATAATCAGCATAATCACCCAAATATTGGGATCGAACAGACAAACACTGAGCAATATCATTGCTACACCACAAATAATGACACCAGCACTACCTATATTTCTAGCGCCCTGTTTATCGACAATATTGCCGGCAAAATGAGTTGTTATACTGGTAATTAAAGTTGCTACCATTAACACCACACCTGTCCATATTGCGCTTTTATGCATCACTTCTTGGATAATTATAGGGAGGAATAAAAGCCCCATCATCATTCCAAGGGTCTGGGTGATACTCAAAATAATGCTATGCAAATACGTTTTATTAGCAAATAATCTCACATTAAGTAAGGGATTAGTGTGTTTAAGCTCATAGCGCCACCAAATACTAGCAGTGATAATAAATACCACCATGTACCCAAGTTGACCTATTACTAGGTGCGACTTTAGCGTATTCAGCCATAATGTTAGTGCCATTAGCCATAAAATCAGTGCGAGAAAGCCTTTCATATCAAATGGTGCAGCTTTATGCAGGTCGTTATGTATTTGCGATTTAGGCAGTGACGGAACCCACCACAGGGTCATGGCAATTACCAGTATGCTAAGGGGTATCGTTATGGCAAATAAAGTCCACCACTCAAAATGTGCCACTAGATAAGCACCCGCCAAGGGACCTAGTGCTAAGGACAGCATAATTACAATGCCCCACAATGCCATCACTTGGCCTTGCTTATTGCTAGGATAAATTTGGTACAGCATACCTATGGATAATGGAATGATTAAGCCACCTGATAATCCTTGAATAGCTCTAGCCACAATAATAGATGCCATACTAGTGGCCAGCATACCTAGTAGTGACCCTGCCATAAATCCGATAATCGCAGCGACATATATTCGCTTAAAATCAAAGTTTTTACTTAAGTAACCGCTGAGCATTAACCCTACACTCATCGCTAATACATAGCCATTTAGTACCCAGCCACCCATTACAATATCCACCGAAAACACCGACATAAATATTGGAATAGCGGGGTTTAGAGCACTATTGCTAAAGCTCACCACAGTACCCCCTAGCAATAAGGTCCAAAGTACACAGCGTACTTGGCTGGGGTTGAGAACTCCAGAGTTACTACCTTCAGAAGGGGCATGGCGCTGCTGTAAATTATTTGTCATGATAAGGGCTTAGTACTATTAGTATCATTAGAGTGCAATGACAGTGGTGCAAATTTAATAAAATACGGCTCATTTGAAAAAATGGCTCACTTGAATTGACTTCAGGATTCTAAAGTCTCGCCATAAAAACCCAAATAACCTCTAGATTTATAAAACTCATCACGATGACAAAAATAAAGGGCAGCCTTTTTTTCTGGCATATCGACTAACCTTTGAATTTTATAAGCAAATCTGTCAGTTACCCATTTGTATACCTCAATTTTGCTATCCGGTTCGGTGACAATTTTTTTGGCGTCCGTATGCTCAAAAATGAATCTAGAAATCATCATACCTATCGGTTTAATATAGCCACGACCTACAGAATCCGTCTCGCCGATTAAAATATGCCATCCCATATCGGTGGGTTTTGCTTTGTAATATAAAGACAAACGATCACGGTAAGCCTCATAGATTTCGGTATAACCTATAGGTCTGTCATCGCATAACACGATGTAAAGACGGTGATGGTCATCGACAATCATTTTCTCAAAATGTACCTTTAATTGAGGCATTGGCAAATGCAGTTGCCACTGCTCCACCACATGTTCTGCATGCATCCAGCGATACAACATAGGCATATCTTCAGGATAATTAACGGGACGTAATCCGAACTTTTTTTGATTGGCATCAACGGAGAATCTATCGGGTAAACTTTGAGCAATGGTTAGCATATAAGGCCCTACAAATAGGTTTCAGTAAAAAAATGAATACGTTAGGGTTTAAAAATACAAGTCTTTTGCTATTACAGATACGATTAAATCCCTGTGTTTTAAGTCCTGTTTTTTAAACCCTGCGTTTTAAACATAGTTATTTAAAGACTAGTCACTTAGTGATGGTCTACAATCCGAGATACCAAAGTCTTGAAACACGCTGAGGGCTTTGGTGTCATAGACTTGTTCTCCTTGTAACTGGTTAATAATATATCCCGCCCGATAAGCACCTAGACCCAAATCTGGCGCCCCAACACCATGTGAATGAATTTCTTGGTTTTGCACGAAAACTTGGCCCACTACCCTATTTTTATGCGCATCTTGAGGTGTTTGTCGCTGGAGTTTTGGTACCCTGTCATCTTTAAATTCCAAGGTATAATTTAGGTTGATCTTAGGTTGATCAAATTCATTATGTTCGATATAGGGCAGTAATGAATCAAAGCATCTGGGTAGTCCATGGCGATAGCCGGTACCAGCGATAACGCAGTCATACTGGGCTGTAAACTGACGCTGCTGCTCGCGCTGCTTTACAGTCAACTGTAGTTTTAGATCATGATTATTTTTATCAGAATCATCATTTACGGCCTTTGCATCAATTACTTCACAGTGTGCAAGCAAGTTTGAATGGGTTGGCTGATTGGCAATACTACGCTCATAAAGTCGACTATAAATATCTCTGATAGTGCTAAAGCCCATACCTTTATAAAGAAGGTCTTGTTTTTTTAATAAAGAATATTTGGTGCTATCTGGTAAATGATAGAAATAATCTGTATATGCCGGGCTAAAATGTTCAAGTCCTAGAGGTGAATACTCCATTGGGAAAAAGCCAGCAGAACGGGTAAACCAATCTAACTGAAACTTAGGCTGACCATAAGGATCAAGCTGCTGATCAAATAAAGCTCGATACACTTCAGCTGAAGACTGACCTGAGCCCAATACTAATACTTTAGGCGGGGTATCTGACTGTTTTATTTGCTCATAATTGAAGAGATTTGCAAAGTCTGCTGTGTGCATACAGCGATGTGGTGCTTTATCTGCCAATGACTGCAACACCGCTGGCAGGGTTGGCTGGGTACCTGTGCCAATGACTATATTTTTGGCATGGTAGGTTTTTATTTCTCCTTGCTCATTAACACGTACGACATAGCCCGCTTGTTCCTCCATAAGAGCAACATCTACTACTTCCGTGTCAAATACCAAGCTGTCTAACTGCCCAGCTACCCATTGGCAATAGTCATTGTATTCTTGACGGAAAATTTTGAAATCCTCAAGGAAATAAAACTTTAATAAGCGGTGATGGTGATGCAAGTAGTTTAAAAAACTATAACGACTGGTGGGATCAATAAGGGTCACCAAATCTGCCATGAACGGAACCTGCAAAGTGGTGTGTGGCAGAATCATTCCCTTATGCCAATCAAAGTTTGGTTTTTTTTCAAAAAACTTACTACTCAGTGTTGGCTGCTTATCTATTAACGCAGCCAAACATAAATTAAATGGCCCAATACCTATACCAATAAGATCTAACATCATTCGCTCCACATTTTTATAGTCGTCATTTATTATCTATTCATCTTATCTATTTGTTCTAACCCGCCACTAATGGATTGGGGATTTCAACATAGACTGACTGTGTTTCGACAGGGGCGGTTAATTCATCTAGCGCATATAACCGTGTCAATAGATTACCCTTAAAAGGTAGGGTCGGACTGCGTAACAACAGGTCAAATAGTGAGCGATGTGGGAACTGTTGTTCAAGGGTTTGCAGACACTGCTTGAACTGCTCTAAAAGCAGCTCTTCACTAACTAAACCTGTACGAGCAATAGCGGTAATTAAGCCAAAGATACTATTGCCAACCAAATAATAGGTCACTCGTGAATCTGCAAAATCTTCAGGGATAACGCATTCAGCTTCATTGATGAGCTGTGGATTGGCATCAATTAACGCTGCCGCATACTCAGCAATATAGCCAAAGCCTTGATTATCACGTGCCCAAAACTTAGTAGGATATCCATCTTTTAACTCAATAAGACTATTTTGCTGATGCACCTCAAAGCCAAAACCATGCTGATAATACATCTGGATAAGTGGAACAAAAGCGACTGTTAAATAAGTATCAAACCATTGGCGTGCTATTTGAGGTAGAGGCTCATTGGTGCGCTTATGAATGGCCTCAAATAAAGTAGCAAAGCGATTGGTTAAACGCATTGGATGGTCTTGACTCAAACTTGCTAAATTTGTAATAGAGGATTTAGCATCAAAAGGATTGTCACGTAAAATACAGATGGTTTCATCAACAATAGAGCCATCTATAGTAAGGGCTATCCAAGCGGGATCATTTAGCACCTCAACAGTGGGATACTGAGTTTTTAATTGTTTACCATAGTCACTGCGCCATATACGGCAAGCGTACATACCTCGGTAACATTCTTTCGATGAGTTGATACGCACTGAATTGGTAATAGCTACCGATAAAGATACTTTAAACATCCAAGGCGCTTTAAATGAAGCTAATGTGCGTACTGATGTGGTTGGGTGTAAATACCAGCCCATCTCCCCTATATCGAACAATTCGCCATGCTCAAGTAAACGCTGATACCAATCTTGTTGTTGTAAAAACTTTGCTTGCCAAGGGTGCAGAGGTAATAATTTATAGTTGGGGTATTGCTTAAGTAACGCATTTTGATAATTGCTTATATTAGTGTCGCCACTGTTCTCAATAAGCTTCTCTTTTAATGTGGTACTTATGCTATCTCCATCAACATAATCTTCAGCGATATACTTTGGATCTACCAACCAATAATGTAATTGAGTTTGGCTCTTAGTCTCTGGCGAATATTGTGCCCACTGCTTATCATAAAATCCCGCCCTGCCCTTTGGTGTTGGATGCATAGCATGACCATAGATAAGATTTTGCTCGGTTTCTATAAAGTTTAAATCCTCTTTAATAATGTCATCCATCTCATCATTGCGATGTTCCAAAATAGTTTTTAGCCCTTCATAACTCTCAATCCAGCGTTTCATCACGCCATTACTATCAAGAATAATGCCATTCTGAACCGCATCATTGTTTTGACGACAAGCTAAGTCTTCAATGATTAGCGCAGCCACACTAACTGGTGTCAGTTTCTTCCATGATTCTTCTTGTAGAATAAAAGGAGTATCAGCTAGGCGATGTTGCCCCAACTTGCTTACTTTATCTAAAGTAACTGCCATCGTGACGTTTAAAGGCTCGAGTGTGAACTCTAAAATAGGTTTGCCCTGAGACAGTTGTTTTTGCTGTGCATCTTGTTGCTCGATATCAATTACTCTGCCCTGCTGTGTTTCAAACGCATAAGTGTTTATTAGATTTTGTAGCACCAATCGATCGAGAGTTTTTTGTTGAATCATTTTTTTTATCCTTGATTATTTTTCAAATTATTTTTATTGATAATTGCCTTACCCATTACCCTGATGTCATCCAAAATATTTTTGATGTCCGATAGCTGCGTTTCAGGGTTTAAAATCGTAAACTTAAGGCAAAACTGCTGTTTATACTCAGTAGTTGCAATATTGGCCTGATTATTAATTAGTAGTTGTTGGGCGATTTTTTTATTTAAAATGGTTAATTTGTTTTTTGATAGCTTTGTATCTAAACCCTTTATACTTTGTTGATTTGATGGATTGATACCACTTAACTCTATTTGTTGTGGGGAGTAATAAAATAGAACGCTGCTAATTATGGGCTTTTGCACCAGAATAAAGTCAGGATGTATATCAATCATATCGGCTGCTTGCTGGGCAGTATCAATGCATTTATCAATCAGCTCGCCATAACCATTGGTACCTAATAAATCGAGGGCTAGCCACAGTTTTAAGGCATCAAACCTACGTGTGGTTTGAAGTGAATAAGTCACCAAATTGGGAATATTGTCTTGATCATCATCACTGGGGTTTAAATAATCGCTATGTTGACGAATGCTTGAAAAATGATGTTTGTCTTTTAACAAAAATGCGCCACAGCTAATAGGTAAGAAAAAGTGTTTGTGAAAATCAAGAGTAATTGAGTCTGCTTGATTGATACCCGCAACCCAATCTTGATAACGCTGCGATAAAAGTAAAGCCCCACCCCATGCAGCATCAACATGTAGCCAGATATTATGTTGCTGACACACCTCCGCTATAGTTGGTAAAGGGTCTATCGCTCCGGCATCGGTTGTTCCTGCTGTCGCTACGATAGCCATGATATTATCAGCGCCATACCTCTCAACTTGAGATTTAAGCTCTTCAATATCCATTACACCCTTATCATTTGTGATGATGGTCTTTACCACATTACTTCCTAACCCCAATAAACTGGCATTTTTGGCAATTGAAAAGTGGGCTTGGTCTGAACATAAAATAAATGATGGTGCAAGGCCAGTTAGACCGTCGCGCTGAATATCAATATCTTTCTGTTGATAAAAATGATTGCGTGCCAATAGCAGTCCCATCAAATTACTCTGAGTACCGCCACTGGTAAATACTCCGCCAGCCTCAGTATTTTTCTCAAAACCTGTTTTATCTTTAAAGCCACATAACTGACACAACCAGTCGATAAGTTTTTGTTCAATATAAGTGGCAGCTGGACTTTGATTCCATGAATCCATACTTTGATTGGTAGCTGAAATAATAAGCTCAGCAACTTGGCCAATAATTAAAGTTGGTGGGTGTAAATGAGCCAAACAATGCGTATGTGATGTTGCGACACAATTAGGCAGTAGCTGCTTTTCTATGTCTTTGAATATTGCCTGCTTATCACGGCCTTGGGGAGTAATATTAAGATTAAGTGTGTCTTTTAACTGATCACAACTACCCCCTAAATATAAGTTGTTTTTATCTAGCCATCGCTTAATCAAACGACTTGCTTGCTGGATATCGGCAAGATATTGATCACTACTCTCATGGGTTAAAATTTGCAAAACATTCCTCTTTATTGGCTATAGGGCTATCATGTCTAAATACATGTCAGAATAAAAAATAACTTATTAAAAACTCTTTTTTAGTAAGTATCTTTTAAAGCCGTTTGAAATTTACTTAAAACCTGCTCGAGCTCAGATTTAGTGATATTCAATGGCGGTAGGAACCGAAGTACAGACCCGTTGCGTCCTCCTTTTTCAATCACTAAACCTTGTTTAAAGCAAGCCTGTTGAATTTTTGCAGCCATCTCTCCATCAGAAGGATGAAGTCCATCTGCTTGCTTTTCTGATTGTGGATTAATAATCTCAACACCAATCATTAATCCTTTGCCTCTGATATCCCCAATACGTGGCTCACTCTGTTGTAGTTGCTGTAATTGACTCATAAACCAATCACCCACCGTGGCAACTTGTTCGGCTATATTGTTATCTTTTAAATATTTTAAGGTAGCAAGCCCTGCAGCCATCGCTAATTGATTGCCTCTAAATGTTCCTGAATGATTACCCGCTTGCCATTTGTCATATTGCTTCTTAATACCTAGTACTGCTAAGGGTAACCCTCCACCTATTGCTTTTGACATCACAATCATATCGGGATCAATATCCGCATGCTGATAAGCAAACCAACGTCCTGTACGACAAAATCCTGTTTGTACCTCATCAATAATTAACAAGATATCAAGCTCTTTAGTAACTTTTCGGACGTGTTTTAGCCACTCGATAGGCGCTGGATTTACTCCTCCTTCACCTTGTATTACCTCTAATATCACTGCTGCTGGTTTGGTAACCCCACTTTCAACATCAGTCAGAAAGTTTTCAAAATAGGCCATATGGGCATCCAGACTCTGTTGTTGCGGCAACCCAAAAGCACTACGATAAGTATTTGGATAAGGTAAAAACTGTACCTGCCCCATCAACCCCTCTATCCCTTGCTTGGGGTTAAGATTACCTGTAACCGCCAGTGCCCCATGCGTCATGCCGTGATATCCCCCACTAAAGCTGATAATGCTAGAGCGTCCTGTTACTTTTTTAGCGAGTTTAAGTGCTGCTTCTACTGCATCAGCTCCAGTAGGGCCACAAAACTGCAAGCAATATTCGGCATTATCAGTAGCCAGCAGCTTATACATAAAATCACTAAACTCGTATTTTAGGGGGGTAGTAATATCCAAAGTGTGCATAGGCATATCGCTATCTAATAATTGCTTAATGCTGTCAGTTACTACCGAATGGTTGTGCCCCAATGCCAACGTTCCAGCTCCAGACAAACAATCGATATACTTGTTACCTTCAACATCCGTGATCCAGGCACCTTTAGCGGATTGAATGGCAAAAGGAAATTTACGCGGATAGCTCAGTACTTCAGATTCGACCTGATGTTGACGACTTAGATAACTTTGGTTATTTCTTTTTTTTGCTGACAAAGACAGATACATAGTGAATCCCTAATAGTTGTAATAACTTAAGCCTAAATAAACTTATGAACCCGAAACTTACGAAGAGGTCATACTTTATTTTTTGCAAAAGTGAATTTACTTAGCATTAATCAAAAAAGGATATTTATGATGTTATTCATAAATATCCTTTTTTGTAAATGATTATCATTATCATTTAATGAGTGTATTTTCACTTACATTTAGCTTGTTGTCAATAAAAATTCTAGATTTTTTTAATCGTTACAGTACTTTACGACAAATATTGCTAGAAACATAAAAGATGCTATGAAAGTAAAAAATAAGCCATGTTTGACTTATTTGGTCACTAACCAGAGCTGACAAGTGACCGTTATGCATCAGTACAATAAAATTGACTTTCATCCTTCTCTATTGGTGTACTGTACTGTGACGAATTAACCATAAGAAATAGATTCCACCAATAATGGCTGCTATGGCCCCTGCTGGCAGCTCGTAGGGAAAGATAATATAACGACCAATCCAATCGGCCAGTATCATCACTCCCGCACCAAGTAAAGCAGCCAGTGGCAATTGCTTCTCAAGCTGTATTGCCCCTAAAGAAGTTGCCAAGTGAGGCACCATTAACCCAATGAAACTAAGTGGTCCAACTGCTAGGGTACTTACGGTACTAAGCGCTGCTACCACTGTCAGTAGCGCTAATTGGTACGCTACTACCTTAACCCCTAAGCTACGGGCGACAGAACCCCCTAATCCCAATACGCGTAACGGTTTGATTAGTAGCATACTAATTGCTACCAAAATCACTGCGGAGCAGATGAGATACCAAACAGTTTCGGGGCTGGCACTATAAGTAGTTCCCGAGAGCCAGCTAAGCATCCCTCTTAGTCTCGGGTCACCGGAGATTTTCACCATACTCATAACGCCATCCATCATTGCTGCGATACCAATACCGACCAATAATAAATAAGCTGGGGTTACCTTACGTGCCAACCAAATAATTAGCAGTAATACCAACAAGGAACCTAATAAGCCTGAGCCGACCAAAGCTAACGCTCCGGGTTTCACACCAAACATGGGCAATAATAAGAAACCAACAATTACCCCTAATGCTACTCCTGAGCTGATACCCAGCACCTCGGGACTCGCCATCGGGTTTCGGGTCAAGGTTTGCAGCAATACCCCTGCGGTTGCTAACATCACCCCAGTAGCAGCCGCGCTTAGCGTACGAGGCAAACGAAATTGAGTCGTTAATGCCCAGTCTGTACTGAGGGCAATACCTGAAATGTCTTTGACCAAAAGACTCACAATAGCAAGTAATACCAATAAACTGATTGCCCACCGCCACCAGTTTATTGGTTGACGTTGACCACTAAACATCGGTGTAATCGGTGCGACGCTTTGTCGGCGCTGGCGTAATATTAACCAGATAATAAGCGGTGCCCCTAAAATACCTGTGATAGATCCTGCAGGTATTGGCATCCCCAATATTGGCTCTAACAATAGACCTATATTACTGGTTAGCCAAAGTAACAAAGCACCAAACCCAAAGGCAGCTATTAATCGGCGTCCGATATGAGCAATACCTAGTGCATTCACCAAACTGGCTGCGGCAAGCCCGATAAAGCTAATGAGACCAACTTCACTTATTACTAAGGCTGTTACTACCGCAACAATGCTTATTACCACCAACCTTATACTATTAATGGGTACTCCCAAGCGCTTGGCTTGCAGATCATCAAGGCTCATTAACGTTAACGGCTTTAATAATGGAATACTAACAACTACTAATATGGCTGAAGTAATGGCTAATTTAATACTAGTCTGCCAGTTGTTTTGGGTCAAAAAACCTGCTGCCCATGACAAAATACCAACGCTACGCTCGGTATAAAAGAGCACTAACGTACTAGCAAATGCTGCTAATAAAATATTAACTACCAATCCTGACAGCACTAATATCAGAGGATTAAACCGGCTTGGTAGGGATAAGATAAATACCAAGCCCAAACTTATTAAAGCGCCTACAAATGCAATCCATACTCCCCCATAAATGGCTAAGCTTGGTACAAATAAAGTGGCAATAAGTAGGGCCAATTGAGCACCTGTACCAATGGCTAAAGTGGTATCAGAAGCCAAAGGGTTTTTGACTAACTGTTGTAGTAAAATACTGACTACACCAAGTAGTCCCCCAGCCAATAATGCTACTACACTGGTAGCAACCAATCGTAGCTGTACCGCCATATCTGCCACATCAAGCTCAAAGCTTGGTTTGAGCAGTTGAGTGATTGGCAAAGACCACGACTTATCAATCAATAGCGCACTACTGATACCAATACCGACAAGAAGTAATAGTAATAAAGCCCAAGCACGCCAATGTTTCATCTCCACTGCTGTAGCTAAAGAAGATACTTTCAATGGGGTATGAGGTGCTGTTTGGTTTTGATCTATTTGCTTCTGATTTGGTGAGGTGTTTTTAGGACGATTGGGTTTAGATTCAAACTGATAATTATTTGCTGACATTAGCAGGACCTCCGACTAAATTCGCTGCGGCAAGGTTGTTCGCTAAGCTGGTAAGTGAAGCCATACCACCATAAATCCATACGGGTGGTAAAACGGCCATACAACGACTATCGCCCATGGCGTTTGTATCAGCTCCATATCCAAGGCGCTGCCATACCAAACTGTCTTGTACTTGCTTTTGAGTGAGGGTGTTTAATGGTTTAATGACTAGTAAACATACATCTGAGTCAAGCTGCGTCAGATCACCCATCTGAATAGGAACAAAGCCCCAATTATTACCTTTACCTAATGCCACAAGTTGCAGGTCCATTTTATTGAACACCACATTGAATAAGCTATTGTTGGAGTACATACGCATGTTATTGTCATCAACGAATTGAATCACTGCGAATTTTTTAACATTAGGAAATCGCTTCTGGAACTGCTTCCCGGCATCTACAATTTGTTGATGGCTTTCATTGATATAGTGATTTGCTTGTTGTGGTTTGTTGATAATCTTTCCAAGTTGATGGGTTGATTCAACATAGTCCTCCCATTTTGCAGTGTCTCCCTTACCGGCAAACATAATTGTCTGAGCTGGGACATCTCCATAGATGCCACGCGAATGCTCATAAAAGAAATTATCAATAATTAAATCAACAGGTAACTGAGCCGCAAGTTCAGCATTAGGCAGATAACGTATACCCAAATCGTGTACGGAGGAAGGCAACTTTGGATCGGACACCCATTGATCCCAAACACGGTTATCACCTGTAGCAATTGGCGGCTGTCCCATGGCAATGAGAGTAGCGGCTACCCCCCAATCAGGCGAAACAACATTTAAATCATTACTAACAGTGTCTGATTGATCTAGGTTATTTAAATCTGATGATCGGTTTGAATTTGATGATAAATGATTGGAATCATTAGGATTTTTTTGTGTTTGTACCGACGAAGTATTGTTATCATTGTCAACGTTGGAGCTGCTACAACTTATTAATACTAGCCCAATAGCACTATACATTAATACCGCTACTGGCTTTGATGACAATAAATGTTTATTAAATGAGGACTGTTTTAACTGCCCTAGTATAGTTTTTAATTGCAATATCAGTTTCATACTACACCACTGCGACTGGATGACCGTTAACGGGGTGTGTTAGCAGCTGCATATCCACATTAAAGATGTCCTTAAGAACCGGTGGTTGCATGATATTATCCACGGTATCATCATGACATATCTTCCCAGCCTTTAACGCAATAATACGGTCTGAATATTGAGCAGCCAAATTGATATCGTGCACAATCATCATTACTCCCAATCCTTGGGTATCAACCAACTTTCTAATGAGCGCCATAACTTCAATCTGATAGCGTACATCTAGCGCCGCTAATGGCTCATCAAGTAACAGATACTGAGTGTCTTGGGCCAAACACATAGCAAGCCAAACCCGTGCTCGCTCGCCGCCTGAAAGTGTAGAAACTATACGATCGGCATAAGTGTCAATTTGGGTCAACCGCATCGCTTCCGTGACCTTATTTTGGTCAATCTTACTGGGTTTTTGTAACCATTTCTGATGCGGATAGCGCCCTAACATTACAAGTTCACTGACAGTAAAAGAGGCTGCATCTGGAAGCTGCTGTGGTAAATATGCCAGCTTCTTTGCCAAATCTTTACTGCCATATTCACTAAGCTGTATATCATCCAGCATTAATGATCCGGAGTTGGGTGACATCTCACCTGCTAAGACTTTAATTAACGTGGATTTTCCAGAGCCATTGTGGCCTATAAGCGAAACCAACTGGTTGGGAGAAATTTGACAATTAATATCTTGTAATAAGACAGATTTCTGACGAGTAAGTAAAAGATTCTTGGCCTGTAACATAAAATTGCCACGTATAAAGTGAGAAAAAATATAACTATAGTAGATACTATAGGCTAAAAATCGTATTATACTTACGAACGATAATAAAAACAATTCTCATTTATGTATTAATTTTAAATACTTAAGCAACTTTTATCGAGATACTGTATGACTAATAACATTGACTCTAACTCTAAAACTCAAACAAAATCTGAGTCACTTACACCAATTAATCATCCTGAAATCCAGCACATCATTGATCATATTAATGAAGAACATGCAGAAGACTTGGCTGATTTAATAGGTGTATTTCACCGTATTGATTCAGAAATCCTACAAAAAAAAGAGGTTGAACTGGTCCAAATTTATACTCAAGGATTTGATGTTCGGTTACATTCTAAAGAGGTGGCTAATAAAAAGACTTCCCCTGAACCTCATTCGCTTTATAGCCTTTCAGATGATGAAATAAACAACACCTATTTCATTGGTTTTGAGTCGATTATTGCAGATGTAGAAGATTTGGCGTTTCAATATATTTTACTTAAACAAAAAGCGGACAAAATTATTGGTAAAAAAACCATCAAGTTAACCGATAAGTTTTTTGAGGTAGTAGACAGCTATTATGTGACTGACAATATGTATCGTCTTGTGCTCTCCTCTTTAGCGGCTGACGTCAATAATCCTCATCTCAAACACCAAAACATACAGTCAGAACTAATCCACGAGGCGGGTTACGCTTATTTGTTTGATCTAGCGACTTTTAATCTTGAAGGATCACAAAATACAGAAAATTTAGATTCAACAATTTTACGTACTCCAAGTAATGACTCAGAGCATCAAAAAAAATCTCGGCAACACCGTTATTACACACTACGTAAGGCATGGCAAGATAAAAATGACCCACAAAAGCTACTAGTTTGGATAGATATTTATATTCATGGTGATACTTCTGGAGCGCGCTGGGCATTGAATTTAATGCAGGGAGATATTGTCAAAATAAAACGTGAAATCCCTGAAAAACTAGCTCATCTTAACGCGCTTGGTGAAATCGCAAATATCAAGTCAATAACTGATAATGTAAAAATAGGCAATGATAGCTCCGGGCCACGAAACTTATTAATTGCAGATGAAACATCAATACCGACGGTGGCTAGATTATTAGAGCTCTGGCAACAACCTACAGCACCCATAATTATATTTGTTACGCAGGATATAGCAGATCAAAATTATCTTGAGCATATTGAACTCAGTGAAACTTTGACTGAAAAACCTATTATTTTGAAACTTCAGTCTAATGATGACGAGTTAGATACCTTGGCTAATCGCATTGATGATTGTTTGGGGCGCTATTTAAGCCAACATTCCATAACTATAAACAAAGCATGGGGCGCACTTGAAGCCAGTGTAACTAAGCGACTGCGGCGTCTACTACAGCAAAGGTTGGGACTGACACGCTCCGAAATAGTGATTAAAGTATATTGGCGTCGTTAGCTTAAACCCTATTACCTTGAGACCCCTTTTTTAACTAACTTAGATAAAGGATAATAAAAAACTCCGACCCTACCAAGGTCGGAGTTTTTTATGTCAACTTTTGAAGATAATCTTCATCTCAAATCATAAACCTGAACCTACCCTACTTATCCATATCCATTATTTACACAGCGAGCTTGTGACTATTGCAGTAAAGCATGAACTGCAACACTTGCTGCTTCAACCGCGCCAGCCACATAACCTGGGAACTGACGAGACCACTCACTGCCAATACCTATTAGATTATCTTGCCATACCCCTGTTGTAGCAGTAGCTGCCGGTGGATGCGGATGTTGCCCACCACTTTGGGCGTCAATGGTTGTCGCCGTGAATGTATCTTGCGACCAATCTTTGATGAAGTCAGCCACAGGTGACTGTGCTTGAGCACCAAACAGTCGGGTCAACTGTTCTCGGCAATATAACTTCAACTCATCTTCAGAAACACTTTGACGCACTTCAGGAGTGATTCCAAAGAATCCAAATAAGGCAGCATGACCATTAGCTGCAGAAGCATCATGGATTTCAGTTAAGGGGCCTACAGCACTATTGGCTGATCCAGAAAGACCTTGCTCACGCCAAAATGGCGTATCATATATAGCAAAGTATTTGGCATGAGGCGCCATCCAAGTTGCAGTCGAGCGCCATTGTCTTGCCAAATCATCAGGCAGTGCCGGTGTGAACTCTAGGTTTTGTTCTACCAAACGTGGTGGTAGCGCTAATAATAGTTGTGATACTTGCCATGTCGTCTTTTTATTGTCGTTTTGATTACTAGACGTGGCATTTGATTCAACCTTTACCTCAATCGCCATCGCTGTTTTGCGTAATTGACAAACCTTATGACCCATTAACACTCGGTTGCTATCCAAACGCTGGTACAGCGCCTCTGTTAACGCAGCCATACCACCGATCAAGCGCATGGAAGTTGGTGAACTTACGTAGCCTTGCATACGCATGGGTGCTGTATTCGGCGATCTTTCTATCAGTATGTCACCGTCTTCAAACTGAGCAAAGCTTTTAAGACCAAGCTCTTGTACTAATTGACCTAATTGTGGTTGGTAACCAGGCCAAAACCAAGAAGGTCCAAGGTCAAAGCGGTCAGATATATCTTTCCTATCTATTACACTCTGACCATCAGTCGCAACCGAATGAATACGACCGCCAATTCTATCTCGGGCTTCTAACAGCACATAGTCGATGCCTTGTTTTTGTAATAAATAGGCAGCATAGAGGCCACTTAAGCCTGCGCCTATGATGGCGATACGTGCTTTATTCATATTTTTTTCCGCTGGGTATTAATTGCTTTAATATTAATCGTTATTTCATTATTAGGAGTCGTTAAAATAACTTGCTTAGTCTAAAATAAAAAGTATTCATGTGTTAGGCTTTTTTGATAGGCAAGATAAAAACAAAAAAACGTCCAAGAAAGACGTTTAGTTTAGATAATTATGCTTAGTTATTAATGAAATGAATGGCAGAGCTTTAATTGAGCGGTTGATTAAGAAATCAGATCTTTTTCTAAACTCTTAGCAATTTTTGCGGTTTCAGAATTATCCTTCGCCAAGTTAGCCTCTATACCATTACGTCTATCCCACCAAGTAAATAAATTGGCCAAAACTGAGCCGGATACCGAATGCCAAATGGTAGCCACAGCCGCCACTACTGCTGACTCGGCACTGGTTGGAAAAAACTTAGTACTTAACCCTGTGGCTAATCCAGCGTTCTGAACGCCAACTTCGATAGCTAATGTGCGTTTCTTAGCAGTATTAGCACCTACTAGGGTGCCTGAAAGATAACCCAGTACATATCCTAAGAAATTATGGATGGCTATAGCCGCCACCGCTATCAGTGCTGATTCAAATAATTGCGCCCCAAATACCGCTGCCACGCCACCAACAATACAGGCAAAAGCCAACACAGCAATCCCTGGCATTACATTGCGTACTGACTCAAACCAACTCTTGTTTTGAAACATGATGTTTAAAATAGAGCCAATAGCCACAGGCACTAAAGTCACTAGTAGCATAAATCTAAACATACCCCACCCGTCCATTTCTACAGTCTGTCCTACTAGATAAACCATCCATAACGGTGTAACTACAGGGGCCAGAATGGTAGAAAATGTGGTCATGCCTACTGAGAAAGCGACATCCCCTCGAGCTAGATAACTCATTATATTTGAAGACACCCCACCTGGGCAGCTTCCCACGAGAACCAAGCCCAAGGTTAATCCAGGGGATAAGTTTAATAATTTTGAGATAGCAATGGCTATTAAAGGCATGATTGTGAACTGTGCCAATGTGCCTATGCATATATCAAAAGGACGTTTTGCTAAAATTTGGTAATCTTCTTTACCTAGAGTCATGCCCATGGCCAGCATGATAATGCCTAGTACTACGACTTGAGCATCTCCTTTCACCCAAGAGAAGGTAGCAGGCTCAATGAATGTAACAGCTGCCGCTAAGATAATGACCAATGCAGTGAAACGGGTTAATTGTTGGCTGATTACTGCTAAAACATTCATTATTAGACTCCACTCCTATTTTTTTCCATCAAATAAACAGATTATTAATCTATTCAAATAATATAAAAATAAAGTCTAATAAATTTTAGTCTATAACAATAATTGAATTTATATTATATTTATAAAACTTTTTTTATAAATAATTCCTAAGTAATTTAAATTTCAATAACAGAACAGTGGTACATTCTTAATACGACATCGTAAGTAAAGAGTGTAATTAAACCCATGCCGGTGCTAATGCCATTGGTATACGAGCAAATAACCCCATTTGTGTCTCAGTCGTTAGTTTGCTCATATCAAAACTCTTTATTGCTGTATTATTTTAGGAGCTAAGCAAAAGAAATATACCAAGTAAAGTTTCAATTTTATCGTAGATAATTTGTAAGATGTCGTGACTTGGCCATCTATCCAGAAGGTATGACAACTATCCTGACACAAGAGTATAACTGTTATAAAGTTATATCAAAATTCTAAAAAGTAGGCCTAAGATGTATGAGTAAACTAATAGCAATAAACATTAATATTGAAATTATAAAACTGTAGAGTATTCGTTTGAATCAACTTAAATCATTATTTATTAATAATATTCCTCCCAATAAGGCATATAAAGGAAAAAAAACAATCATACCTACTAAAGACAGTCCATCATTTTTTCCTCCAGGGTAACTGAGGTCAGCATTTATATAATCAAAACTATATGCAGTTGCATAAACTAATAGGCACATTAACGACAAAAAGTATAACAGTGTCCGAAACTTCATTTTATACCTCTGTTGTCTAGTACTTTTTTCCAATTTCTATTGCTTCTTGCAATTGAGGTGCATTTCCACCACCTCCATGTGGTCCAGTAGATGGAACTATAACGACATTCGGGTGAAATTTATAATAATTTTCCATAGTATCATAGTCGTTTCTAATTGCTTGTATAGCTCCTTCATAAGATCTATCTCCAAAAGCCTTACCTGCAACTCTAAGAGCACCGTCATTTCCTAAGTCTTTATCACCTCTAATAGCAATAACTATAACCCTTTTAGAGTTGTGCGAAGCTAAATTAAGTTGTTCTACAAAATCTTTATTATCATAATCTACTCTAGCTCCTGCAACTACTCTATAATCCCATTTACCGACTCCACGTGGTGTACCTGCAAGTAAGGCTGCATCGCCACCCATACTAAAGTCAGCTATAACTTTTAATCTATTAGGGGTATGTTGCAAATGTTCAGCCATGACAGCCCCAACCACGGGACTACTATTATAAAACTCACTATTATTAACATCCGGCGAATTTACTGCCTCCATTTGTCCATTAGTTAGTTGGTACATTGTATTCGCTAAATTAGCAACTCCAGACGGATCTCCTAGACCTCCACCATGTAGAATTATATTTTCATCCTCAAACGCATCCCCATCAGCTTGCTGAGTCTCTAACCGCTTCTTATTTGCAGCCAACATTTCTTGCTGCTCTAGAGCGGTATTGGTATTATTAATCGCAGTCGTATCTATATTGCCCTTCGCATCTGCAATATCGCCATTGTTCGCCCATTTGCCTACGTTATAAACTATCTCACCTAAATTACCCATTTTCGAGGCGGACGCTTCGCCTTGTCCATTACTATGTGTAATCTCTTCAGTTAATGTATTTGCATTATTATAGGTATCGCCAATAGGAGCAATGTTGCCATTGGCAATAGTTACGCCATCACTGGTGTTTAATGCGCCACTGTCTAGGTAAATATCTTTACCTGTGGTTTCATTGGCAGAGCCTAGTACTACTGTTCCTACTACTCCACCTCGAGACTTGGTTAAGTCAGGGTTTATATAAACTGTCGCATCTTCTGCATCGGTACCTTTAGCAAATTTATCTTTTAGCTGATTAAGCTCAACTTGCTTAACAATCTCATTGGTTAAACCTTCCTCTTCTATCTTTTCTATTTTGGCATTTAGTTCAGCAGTATCATCACTCATGCCTGTATGATTAATATTATTAATCAATGTAATGCTATCTTTAACTTTACCTAAATTGTATTTATTTTGACTATCAGGGTTTTTGTTTCCTTTATCGGTCACAGCGGCAATGATAGCTGGTACTTTAAGCGCATCTGCAATAGTTATCGTGCCTACTTTCTTAGCATTCTTACCAATATTTTTCTGTTCATCAGCAATCTGCGTCCGACCCGCCTCAGTAAACACTCTTGCATCGATATTGGCATCGACACCAAGTCCTGCGGTTTGTTGATCTTTAATAATGATTTCGGTATTGAATGGATCTCGGTTGGCACCTGCTAGACTGTTTTGTCCTGTAGACGTATCAGTGGTAACGATAGCGCCTTGTCCAATCGTAGCTTTTATCACACTTTCAAATTCATTGGCATTATTGCCAACTTGTACGCCGAGGTTGTTGATGCTTTGACCTTGCTTTCCTGTACCAATACCTATACTACCGCCTAGGTTACGCTGGTCATTGGTGGCAGTGTTGATAATATCTTTGGTGGTCAGGGTGTCTGTAGTGAAGTTAAGGGTGCTACTGCTTTGATTGCCCTCACTATCGGTTTGGATGTTAGCCATAATACCGCCAATGTTGGTGGTATGACCTACCGTGATAAATTGCTTATCACCTCTATCGATGATACCGCTTTGTTCGGCTGCAATAATACTTTTTGCGTTGCCGTTTGCTTTGTTGGCGCCTAGGCTTCCCCCTGTCGGTGCACCGCCTGATAGACTGATGCCTATGTTAGCCCCTGAGCTTTTGTTACTGCTTTCCCTAGTGTTTTGTACGGTTTCAATATAAAGCTTATCTGTGCTATAGCCACCTTCACTTGCGCCACTAATGTCAATAACCCCACCATTAATGGTGGTTGTGTCAGCACGACCATTTAGACTGTCAACACTTAAGTTAGTATTAACTTGCATGGTGCTACTACCTTCAGAGCTACTGTTTTGTGTACTTAAACCTAAGCTTACATTGCCTGCGGTGTGGGTCAGTGCAGTTTGAGTATTGTCATTTTCAGTTTTTGCTTACCAATAGTAAAGCCAAGTCCACCTGAACTAAAGACACCTGATTTCTTGGTACTACTCTCACTACTTTTACTTGAGGTGTTTTGTGCCGCTAGGATGTTGGCACATAGGTTATTAAAGGGTCACCTTTTGAATTGCTCAATACCCTATATTATTTGTTACAGTCAAACTTCTTCATATGATCTATTTGGTAAGAAGCCCAATTTACACTTTCAATTTCACCTTTTAAGCGTTTTTTATGCCTTTCTAACCTATCTTTTTCTCTTTCGCTCAATAAGTAAACTGCTGTAGAATCGATAATAAAACGATTATTTTGTTTATCAAAACGTGCGATATAAGTGTATTCATTAGGATAAGGGTTTTTACCTTTTTTTGCTGCTTTGTCGTTGTACCAGTTAAATACCTTGCAATCAGTTAAAGGCTCATTGGTTGGCATGTCTATGAGATAATAGATGCTATTGTTGTATACTACTCCATCACTTGCAAGACCAAACTCAGGCACTCTATTAGTCTTTATAAGTCCCTCTTTTGTCAGCACATACATATTTTTATGTGGATACATTTTTGCATTAGTATCTGCATTTAACAGGTAGTATTCGTAGCTTAATATTTCTCTTGGCGGTCTTTCGATAATAGGATAAAACTCTTGATATACGATACGTCTTATTAGAAAATACCTATTCCCATCAATATTTATAACACGATTAGCTTCATTACCACTTACAGACTCGACCTTTTCCTTATCAATTTTTAAAAAGAAGTTCTCGCTGGTTTTACATTTTGGTAGTAACATTGTCAATAATAATGCACCTAAAACTACTACTATCCATTTTAATGGTCTGATATCTTTATAAAATTTCATACCCCACCTGATATAGAATTAAAATACTTTTATAATCCAACTATGTTGGGTCTTAGTTAAAATAGAAATTGTAGCGACTAAATATCATATAGTCGCTAGGGTACATTGTTTTAAGAATCTTAATTGATTATAGTTTGTCTATTCTTATAGCTTAGATATTGACAAATGCATAAGTTCTATACCACTTATAATTATACAAATTTATTTTTCTAATACTATCGTCCAATAGGGTGACCAGGTTTTGGTGGATTAACTTTATCTACATCATGTTCACTTTTAGCAAAATCCATTAACAATCTTATTTGTACTTCTTGATCTTTTGTTAGTGCTATTTTATTTAGTAGTTCGGTGTACTCAGCACTTGGCTTTCCACCAAAGCCATTATTTGACATACTTGAAAAGTATCTTAATTGTTCTGCGTATTTTTTAAAATTTTCTTTTGAATATTTATAGCCTGGGTTATCTTGTTTTGCACCAGGTAATAAATGCCCAGTACCTTCTGTAAAAGGTAATCCATGAAGATCATGAGCATACAAATCACCATAAAGATGTAATAAGTTTTCATCAGCAGTCGTTAATTTATAATCTTCGTTGTTTGTTATTAAATTTAACAAAGATGAAACTTGAGCTGCCACAGACACCCTTTGAGCTTTTAATCTATCTTTTTTTGCTCGTGTATCAGTTAGAGTTATATCATCAGCTATACCTAATGCATGAATGGAAGGCTGGTTACGATTATCTCGATTATCTCTACCGTCTGGTCTTACAACATCAAAAGGCTGAACTAAAAAACTTTGAACTAAACTGCTGCCACTCATAGCATTTCTGCTATCTGTATCTGGAGCCCATGCAGCCTTTGCAATTTTCTCATTACCTTAGAGTATTTTTACTTCAGACGTGGACTGTGGTTTTATATGATATATCCCAACATCTCCGATTAAATGATTGGATTATGTTGCCTATCAGAAATCTATATATGAAAAAAAAGACATAAAAAATAAAAGACGCCCAAAAAGGACGTCTAGTTCAACTACTACTTAGTAGGTTACAGTAGCCTATGCCTCTAATTTTCTGTATACATGCCATGGTTAGTGAAAACTAGCCATCAAAACCAACCTGCTTCCAAAAGATGTTCAGTATTGCTTAGCTCAAAGCTAGTAACTAAGTCATAAAACTCACCTGGGTCTTCCACTTTGTCTAGTAACTCTCGTTTGTATAGAGCGACAAACATCGCAAGTGAGTAAGCCGCACAATGGATAGATTTTTTAGGATTAAATGAGATATCAGTAAAAGCCTGATATTGAACAACTTCTTCATGTAATTCTGGATGTTGTTTTAGAGCGTTGATATAAAGCCAGTCATAAAAAGTGGTTAATGGTTCAACCCCCCACTCCATACCAAAATAATCATAACCCGTTAACTCACCAGATGAGATTAAACTGTCATCTTTTCTCGCCTGCCTAGGTTTTTCAGTCAGTAAATCTAAGTAAGGTCCGCCATTCTCAAACACCTTGCTGGCTTGAAATGCGTTCTCAACACTGCTCTTTTGGCCATTGTCATTGGTAATTTGTAAGCTATAAGGACTTAGCGGAAAGCTTAATTTATTGCCTGATTTGGTCGATAGCTCCAATACATTTTTAAAGCCATATTTCTTTTTTATGACTCGGTGCAGATCATTAAGGGTCTTTTTCTTCTGTCTAGTAGCAAACCCCACATGCCGCTCAATTCGAACCATATCGGTTTTTACCAGATTATCACTGCCCACTCTTGGCATAAATACGGGTTTAGATTCCATGGGAGTTGTTGCTTGTTCCATAACGAGGTGCCTTTTACTTTAAAATCTTACTATCAATAAATATTACTTAGTCTTAGCGAGGCAGTTTAGCGGATTCTTTATGATTTATCTTGTGCTATTTCTTTAGTTTATTAAAAAGTATAAAAATATACTTATAAAAAAACCGCCCTGATATTAGATAAATATCAGGGCGGCGATTAATTTTTGTTAATCCTAACTAATCTTATCAAACTTTGGATCTTTCAAACTGACATTGCCACGAAGAATGTCTGAGTACATTCGAAAGTCACTAACGAAACTTTGTACCGGATATTTGAAAGTGGCGGGCTTGTTCTTTTCAAAAAAGAAATGACCAACCCAAGCGCAGGCATAACCAGCAGCAATACCTTTTAATACAGGACTCAACCTACCCGTTTTTAATGCGGTCGCAAATCCAATTAAACCGAAACTACTGCCAGCGAAATGTAATCTACGTGATATGACATTTTGATGTTCTTCGAGATAAAAACTATAAAAGCTTTTATTGACGGGCTTAGTGGTAACTACTTGATAATTTGGGGTGTTTTCTTGAGTTATTACAGGCTTGGTATCTAATGAGATGGTCATAGTAGCATCCTTGCTTAATGAGTATTACTTTTGAATTTGTTAAATTCAATATCCTTTAAATATGACTTCCTGTCAAATATCAAACATTGATAGGACACACTATGAGCAGGTTCTATTGAAAGTCTACATAGCCATTAATAAGTGTGTGCCATATGTTGATTTCACTAATCTCTTTTCATCTTAACGACATTCATGCTGGGATAAGCCAAATCAATTTTATACTTTTGGCCACCGCGATATGCCTTTGTTTTGACAATACCTTGGCTGTGCTTGTAGTCGACCTTCTCAACTCGGTAGCCCATGCTATTTAGCTTACGAGTAGCCAGTCTTTCGGCATTAACTCTATTATAGTCACTCTTCTTATAATCTTTGTTTTTGTGCTTATTTTTGTTTTTATGGCCATTATGTTTTTTATAATCGCCTTTACCATTAGGATAATAAACACCCCCATTAGGATGGTAAATAGGACCATCTACGATCAGCGGAGTTGAGGTACATCCTGTGGTAACTGCTAACATTACAGCGGCAATGCCTGCGGCCAGTGCTTTAGATTGGGTCATGGTGATACATCCATATATAATTAATTGAAATAATAAAAAATCAAACAATAGGTTGAAATATTTTATTACAATTATGTGACAGTAGCAGTCACCTTATATAGACGGTTGGTATCTTAAGCGTTATCAGTTGTAACTAGACATATCATCAATCAAGCAAATTACATCAAAGTTTATCGCTCACAAATCTCGGAGCGCACTATAAATCTTTTCCCTTCCGGTATTTCTAAAGAGAAGCTGGCACCGCGCCCAGCTACCACATCTATGGTTAGATCAGTATGTTCCCATAGCTCAAACTGCGCCTTGCCTATATAAAAAGGACAGCCGCCTATCTCTCCTACTAATACATCTTGCTGGCCCACTTTAAACTCGCCTAATGGGTAACACATTGGTGAGCTGCCATCACAACAGCCCCCTGATTGGTGAAACATTAAATCACCGTGCTTGGATTTAAGTAATTCAATCAGCTCAATGCATGCTGGCGTGGCTGTAACTTTCATAATGGTACTCCTAGTTATTAAAAGCTTTGTAAGTAAGGGTTATGCGGATATAAGCATAGGCATCGGCATAGGTATAGGCACATATAAAAAATAAAAAAAGGGCCGCATCGCCATTAATCCACATCAAAAGTGATGAGATTAAAAACGATGTGCCCCGTTGTTAACAGCAGTTTATGCCTAAATATATATCAATCGTTTTATGATATATATCAAACTAATTGCATAAACACACTAACTACTTAGAATAGTCAATTACAATACGACCCTCGATTTTTCCTTGTCGCATACGCTCAAAAATATCGTTGATATTCTCCAGAGGCTCCGCAGCGACTGTAGCCTTAACCTTGCCTGCTGCTGCCATATCTAGCGACTCCTGTAAGTCAAGACGAGTGCCTACAATAGAGCCACGGATGGTAATACCATTTAGTACCGTATCAAAGATAGAAACTGGGAATTCACCTGTTGGTAAGCCATTACAAACCAATGTACCACCCCGACGTAGCATATCTAAAGCCTGATCAAACGCCTTTGCTGATACTGCAGTGACTAAAGCACCGTGAGCGCCCCCAATCTCTTGCTGCAGATACTCACCCGGATCGGTATTCTTCGCGTTCACTACAACTTTAGCGCCCAGTCTTTTGGCAAAGTCTAGCTTCTCATCATCGATATCCACCGCAGCGACGTTAAGTCCCATAGCAATAGCATATTGCACTGCCATGTGACCCAGTCCGCCGATACCTGAAATAACCACCCAGTCGCCTGGCTTGGTATCAGTCATTTTTAGGCCTTTATAGACAGTGACGCCGGCACACAATACTGGAGCAATTTCGACAGAGTCTACGCCCTCAGGGATAATGCCGACATAATTGGCATCTGCAACTACATATTCCGAGAAGCTACCATTTACCGAATAACCAGAGTTTTCCTGCTTTTCACATAAAGTTTCCCAGCCGCCCAGACAGTGAGTACAGTGTCCACAGGCTGAATACAACCAAGGCACTCCGACCCGATCGCCTTTTTTGACATGGTGTACATTTTCACCAACCTCAGTAATAATCCCTACGCCTTCGTGGCCTGGAATAAAGGGTGGATTCGGTTTGACGGGCCAATCCCCTTCTACTGCATGAAGATCGGTATGACAAACCCCTGAGGCTTCCATTTTTACCACGATTTGACCTGGACCTGCAGTGGGTATAGCTACTTCTTCAATCTTTAGAGGCTGGTTGAGCTCATGCAGTACAGCTGCTTTCATTTTATTAGACATATTAAATTCCTTTTAATCGATTGTTGAAACTTATTGGCGCTTATTTTAGAAAAAACCCATAGCCTTAGGGCTATAAGACACCAACATGTTTTTGGTTTGCTGATAATGATTCAACATCATCAGATGGTTCTCACGGCCAATCCCTGACTGCTTGTAGCCACCAAAGGCTGAGTGTGCCGGATATACATGGTAGCAGTTGGTCCATACACGGCCTGCCTGGATACTGCGGCCGAAGCGGTAAGCTTTGTGTACGCTACGGGTCCAAACACCCGCACCTAACCCATATAAAGTGTCGTTGGCTATGCGCAGTGCTTCCTCATCATCTTTAAAGGTAGTTACAGCAAGCACAGGACCAAAGATTTCTTCTTGGAAAATGCGCATGTCATTGCTGCCTTCAAAGATGGTAGGCTGCACATAGTAGCCATTGCCCATATCCCCATCATGCTTGGCCTGTTCACCACCGACCAATACTTTGGCGCCCTCTTTTTTACCGATATCTAGATAAGACAATATTTTTTCCAGTTGATCTGAGCTGGCTTGCGCGCCCACCATAGTTTCGGTATCCAGAGGGTTACCGAGCTTAATGGCTTTAACACGCTCAATACAGCGCTTGATAAATTCATCATAGATACTTTCATGCACCAGTGCGCGCGAGGGACAAGTACAGACCTCACCTTGGTTTAGCGCAAACATTACCAGACCTTCTACTGCCTTATCTAAGAAGTCATCGTCCTCGTCCATAATGTCAGCAAAGAAGATGTTCGGGCTCTTACCGCCCAGCTCTAACGTTACCGGAATGATGTTTTCACTGGCGTATTGCATGATTAGACGACCCGTGGTGGTCTCCCCGGTGAAGGCAATTTTGCTAATGCGAGGGTTGGATGCTAATGGTTTACCGGCCTCTACCCCAAAGCCGTTGACTACGTTTAACACCCCTTTTGGCAAGATATCAGCCAATCCTATGGTCTCGATAAGATACATAATGGAGGCTGGAGTCTGTTCAGCAGGTTTAAGCACGATACAGTTACCTGCAGCCAATGCTGGTGCGATTTTCCAAATAGCCATTAATAATGGGAAATTCCAAGGAATAATCTGACCAACTACCCCTAGCGGTTCATGGAAGTGATAGGCCACAGTGTCTTCATCAATTTGGCTAATACCGCCTTCTTGAGCACGGATTGCTCCAGCAAAATAACGTAAATGGTCGACAGCCAAGGGGATATCGGCAGCTAGAGTCTCTCTGACTGGCTTACCATTGTCGTAGCACTCAGCCACCGCAATTTTCTCAAGATTCTCTTCCATCTTGTCAGCGATTTTTAGCAAAAGGTTAGAGCGCTCAGTGACACTGGTTTTACCCCAGGCATCTTTGGCGGCGTGGGCCGCATCTAAGGCTTTTTCGATGTCAGCAGCTTTTGAACGGGCGACTTGGCAAATGACCTTGCCATCGATAGGACTGGTGTTTTCAAAATACTCACCATCAATGGGGGCAACCCACTCTCCGCCAATAAAATTATCATATTTTTTGCGGAACTTAACTAAACTATTTTCAGTATTAGGGGTTTGGTACAACATGTGACACTCCTTGTGATTTTTATTAAGCCATAACCTTTTGTTATCTATAAAGAAATAAGCGTTAAGGCTAGGGTTTATAAACTGCAGTATTCCTTTGCATGCTTAGCCATAGTAATACTTAATCCTAGCTAGAAAAAGCTGCTTATTGTATGCAATACTTACTTGAGTTATAAAATATAGTTATAACTTAATTTACTATTAACCTAGTTAAGAGGCTGATTAGATTAATAGCTAATTATTCAGTGCAGAGAGTCTTATAACCAAAAGAGTGGTTTGACATAACCATATTCAATTAGTTGCCCTGCTACACGTGGTAGTATATTGAGTTTTTTGAAAGTAAGGCTCTAAGCTTAGTGTCGCTGTCGCCACTGTCAGTTGCGCCCGATCCAAACTTTCTTTTCTTATTTGAGGTATTTATGAGCAGAGTATCCCCAGAAACTGACAAAAATAACGATAAGTTTAGTTGGCGTATTTTTGGGCCAGGTATTTTATTGGCAACAGGCGCAGTCGGTGGCTCACATCTTATTTCATCTACTCAGGCCGGTGCTCTATATGGATGGCAGCTAGCCATTATGATTATTTTGGCCAACTTCTTTAAATATCCGTTTTTTAAATTCAGCACAGACTATGTGTACGATACTGGTGAATCGCTCATTGCGGGCTACGCCAAGAAGTCTGCTATTTATCTATGGGTATACAGCATACTATTGTTGGCTTCAGCTGTGATTAGCGTTGGCGCAGTGGCCTTATTAACCTCGGTTATTCTACAGTTCATGTTGCCTGAAGGATTAATGTCTATCACTCTGGTTTCGTTATTGGTAATGGGTGTATCTTGGTTATTCTTAGTGCTGGGTCATTACAAATTGTTAGACCGGTTTAATAAGTGGATTATGGCTGCACTCATCATTACCACAATCTTGGCGGTATTTATTGCTGCTGGCAAGCCAATTGCTAGAGCTCCAGACTTCGTAGAAATGTCACCTTGGAATATGGCCTCGTTAGGATTTATTGTGGCACTAATGGGCTGGATGCCTGCACCGCTTGAGTTTGCGGCCATGACTTCAATGTGGACCAAAGAAAAAGTGAAAACCGATCAGACCACGTATAAACAAGGCTTAATTGATTTTAATGCGGGGTATATCTCAAGTGCTATTTTGGCATTGTTCTTTTTGGCCTTAGGGGTTTTTGTTCAGTACGGCTCTGGCGCTGAAATTGAGATGCAAGGTGGGGCTTATATTGGTCAGCTGATTAATATGTATACCGCTACCATTGGCGACTGGTCTAAGTTATTGGTGGCATTCGTGGCCTTTATGGTGATGTTTGGTACAACCGTGGCCTGTGCCGATGGTTATGGCCGCTCATTGGCAGAAAGTACGCGTCTTATCAAAGGCGATGCTGAAGCCAGTAATAAACAAACCTTATTTTGGACCACTTACACCGTATTGGGCGGCTTTATTGTGATCACTTTCTTCCAAGGTCAGCTTGGAAGCATGTTGAAGTTTGCCATGATTTCAGCCTTTGTGCTGGCTCCGGTATTTGGCTGGCTTAACTATTCATTAATCAAAAGCCAGAAACAGCTGTCAACGGGCATGACTATTTATAGTATTTCTGGACTTATATTTCTAGCGGCTGTGGCTCTATTATTTATGGCCCAGCTAACCGGCTTAATCGCTTAAATTGCAATAAATAACTCTAATGACTCTGCCTAGCAGAAATCCTTTATAAGACACAAACGCATTTAAGGTAATTCACTAATGAGCACTTCATCTACTCATTCAGCCCAAAGCAACGCTGGATTCAATTGGAAAAATTTTGGCCCTGGTATTTTATTAGCTACCGCAGCCATTGGTGGTTCGCATTTAATTTCGTCAACCCAAGCTGGTGCGTTATACGGTTGGCAACTGGCGATTATGATTATTTTGGCCAACTTTTTTAAATATCCGTTCTTCAAGTTCGGTACGGACTATGTCTATGAGACCGGAGACTCTTTGGTAGCAGGCTATGCCAAAAAGTCAAAGTTATATCTTTGGGCGTTTTTTATATTATCGCTAGCGGCTTCAGTAATTAGTACGGGCGCTGTTGCTTTATTAACTGCTGTTATTTTGGGCTTTATGTTGCCAGAAAGTTGGGGCTTATCAACCACAACCTTGTCGTTAATAGTCATGAGTGTGTCGTGGCTATTCTTAATCCTCGGCCACTATAAAATGCTTGATAAAGTGACTAAGTGGATTATGGTGGCATTGACCTTGGCAACTTTAGCGGCAGTTATCATTGCTGCTGGCAAGCCTACTGCCATTGCTCCTGACTTTGTCGCTACTTCCCCTTGGAATATGGCTACCCTAGCCTTTATTGTGGCGCTTATGGGCTGGATGCCAGCGCCGCTCGAGTTCTCTGCCATTAACTCAATGTGGATTTCTGCTAAGATTAGAAACGACCATACAACGCACCGTCAAGGTTTAATCGACTTCAATGTCGGCTTTATTGCCACTTCTGTTTTGGCATTATTGTTTTTGGCATTAGGGGTGTATGTCCAATACGGCTCTGGGGTAGAGATTCAGACGCAAGGCGGCGCCTATGTTGGTCAGTTGATTAGTATGTATACTGCTACCATTGGTGAGTGGTCAAGACTGCTAGTCGCCTTTATTGCTTTTATGGTGATGTTTGGTACTACTATTACCTGTGCTGATGGTTATGGCCGAGTTAATGCCGAAAGCTGGCGCTTGATAAAAGGCGATATGGCTGCCTCGCAAAAACAAATTCTGGTATGGACCACCTATTGCGTTTGGGGCGGGTTTATTATTATTACCTTCTTCACAGGTCAGCTAGGAGCGATGTTGAAATTCGCCATGATTACTGCCTTTGTTTCTGCTCCTATCTTTGGTTGGTTAAATTACTCTCTTGCCAAAAATCATCAGCAGTTATCGCCAGGCATGAAGCTGTATAGTATTGCAGGATTGATTTTCTTAGGGGGTATCGCGCTATTATTTATGGCTCAGCTACTAGGTATTATTGATTAATTAATCGACTGCCAATAGTTATCTGATCCTGTATTTAGCAATAACCAACTGACACTGCATATATTTGTTTAGAGCTGCTTTGATTACCAAGCAGCTCTTTTTTTGGTTTTTAGCTTTTGCTATATCGGTTATAAATCTATAAAAACCAATAGAGAGCTTTATAAACTTTCTGTTGTATCGGTCAGTAGTTACGTTATATAGTCCTAATTATTCCCTTTTTACATCACTTTAGGGCCTATAAAGCAATTTGGAGGCTTATATGAAAGGTTTTGGATTTTTTCAAAAAACAAATAATAGCTCGCTTAACCAAGATAACAAAGCTCGCAGTGGTAAAGCTTATAACCATAAAGTTCATAGCCACTATGGCGCTATACTAGTGCTAGCACTGAGCGCCACTCCTTTAGCGCTAACAGGATGCAAACCACCTCCGACTGACCCTATGCTACAAACTATCCCTACCGATGCTGAGAAGTGGCAAGATAAACTGGGGGATACCCTAGAGCAATTATCAGAAGAAGACAGACAACTATTAAGCCGTTATATGATACGTATGCGGATGAGTAAAGCCTATGAAAAAGGGGCTATGCCGCGCGTGACTATCGGTAGGGCATTAGAACAACAACGCCAATATGAACTGCTACATCCAAATAATCCAACAGGTCGTAAAAGCCCGGTCACTCAAGAGGCTCAGCAAAACGAATTTACTATTACCTTACTTCCGGCCCGTACCAGTACGACAGATAGCTTAAACAATGTTGAGTTATCTTTTGTGTTAGCAAACAGAGGCAGTGCCGCCATTAGTAGCTTTAAAGGGACGCTACTTTTACGCTATCCAGCCTTCAAAAAACCAAAGCCTGTGGTTATCCCACTGACCAAGTTTGAGCCCGCAATTGCACCCAATAATGCCAATAAAATAATTGCTGATGTGAGTATCTCAGATACCAATGTCATGAAGGCCATTCAAAATCCACAAAACATTGAGATTGTGGTCACAAAAGGTGAAATGGTCTTAACCGATGGTCGTGTCATTGAGTTTGAGTAAAATCTAACGAGGAATAAATGCAATTAAAAAGACTCACCGCTTTTCATACGGTCGCCGAACTAAAAAGCTTTAGTGAAGCGGCTGCAGCTACTGAGTTATCTCAGCCTACATTAAGCCGATTGATTAAGCAGTTAGAGGAAGATATCGGAGTTGAGCTTATTGATCGCTATCACCGCCCATTACAACTGACGGCTGCGGGACTGTTTTTTTATGAAAAAGTAGATTCAATATTAAAGGAGCTTGAGAGCAGTATTAACTTGACTAAAAAAATAGCGCATCCGCCCGATACTCTAAATATTGGTTTTGTGCCTTCGGTACTGTATGGCCTGCTCCCTACCATTATCTCTCGCATCAAACTGCGTCTCCCAGATTTGGCGGTGCATCTAAAAGACATTAGCTCCTTTAAGCAAGTTAATGCCCTTAAGGCGGGCGAGATAGATGTGGGTTTTGGTCGTTTTGCTCATGAGGATGTCAGTATTAAACAGCTGCTGTTGCGCCATGAGCGCTATGTGGCTGCCTTGCCGAAAACTCACCCGTTAACGGATCAGCAAGAGCTTCATCTATCGCAGCTTCAAGACAGCCGCATTATTCTCTACCATCAAACTCATTTGCCAGCCGCCAATATACCAGCTGCGCAGGGTTCAGACTATGACAGCCCTGCCCTAATTGGCGAGCCATTATTGCATTTATTTGCTAAGCAATTCGCCTTGCCGCATCAAACCACCTCGGTTAGTGATATTCAAATAGCGCTTGGCTTAGTAGCTGCCGGTGAAGGCATTACTTTAGTGCCCGATAGCTTAAAGTCTGTACGTACTGAACAAATTAGTTATCGCAAGCTGGTTCATGAAGATGCAACCTCACCTATTTATCTCTGTGCTCTACAAAATCCTACCCACCCAGCATTTGAGACACTGCTCGAAGTCATTTATGAGGTTTATGAGCAACGAGGAATCACTTATCGCCGTGGCAAATAAAGCTTGATTTCCCTATTTTATCATTATAATTGTAACAAAATGTGTATTTTAAGCTCTATTTATAGTTCACAATTTACAGTTTATAAATACCATAAGCCTTAAAGAGTATGTTTTTAAATACAATCATTCATAAAATGAATACTATTATAAAATCTAATATCATACTTTATAAATAATACCGTATAAGGTAATCCCCCTCTCTTCCTTATTGTCAAAATAAGGGGTAATCTATTGGCAAATATAGTCGATATGTAAAGAATATTCATAGTTTCAGATTACCCTAGTTATTCAGTTAGTCAGTTATTAATTTATTGTTCCAACCCCTTCTTAAGTCTAAGGAAAGATTATGACCTCTATCTCTGCCGGCAAGCGCTTTCGCGATGCTATCTCTGAACAAAAAGCCAACAACCAACCCTTACAGATCGTCGGTACCATCAATGCCTATACAGCCATGATGGCAAAACAAGTGGGTCACAAAGCCATCTACTTATCAGGTGGCGGCGTGGCCAACGCTTCATACGGGTTACCGGATTTGGGGATGACTAGCTTAGACAACGTATTAGAAGATGCTAGCCGTATTACTAATGCGGTCGATACTCCATTATTGGTAGATATTGATACCGGTTGGGGCGGTGCTTTTAACATTGCGCAAACCATCAAAAAAATGGAGAAAGCTGGTGTTGCAGCGGTACATATCGAAGACCAAGTGGCACAAAAGCGTTGTGGTCACCGTCCTAACAAAGAAATTGTTTCAACCAGTGAAATGGTTGACCGTCTAAAAGCAGCCCTTGATGCCAAAGTGGATTCAGACTTCGTGGTTATGGCTCGTACTGATGCGCTATCTGTTGAAGGCTTAGAGGCTGCAGTGGAACGTGCCGTGGCTTTCCAAGAAGCGGGTGCGGATATGATTTTTGCTGAGGCATTAACCGATATCGAAATGTACCGCAAGTTCACTGACGTACTAGATATCCCAGTATTGGCGAACATGACTGAATTTGGTCAAACGGATTTGTACACCACAGAGCAGTTATTTAAAGTAGGCGTGGATATGGTGTTATACCCATTGTCAGCATTCCGTGCGATGAATAAAGCAGCTCTAAATGTCTATCAGCATATCTTAGATGATGGTACTCAAGAAGCTGTGGTCGATACTATGCAGACGCGCATGGAGCTGTATGATTTCTTAAACTACCATGAGTTTGAACAAAAACTAGATCAGCTTTTTGCCCAAAAAAAGTAAAGCATGAGCCGCTAGAACAGCGAAAAAAATCATATTTACATTCTTAACGTACAATTAACCTTAACTTATCAAGTCACCTAAAAAAAAGGATTTTTATTATGGCAGCAGGTAAAAAATTATCAGGCGCAGGTTTACGTGGACAAGTTGCAGGCAAGACGGCATTATCAACGGTAGGTAAATCAGGATCAGGTCTTACTTACCGTGGTTATGATGTAAAAGATCTGGCTGAAAACTGCATCTTCGAAGAAGTGGCCTATTTATTATTATACGGTGAGCTACCCACGCAAGCTCAGCTTGATGACTACCAAGCCACTTTGAAGCAGCTGCGTGATTTACCACAAGCCTTGAAAGATGTGCTAGAGCGTATTCCACAAGAGGCACACCCAATGGACGTTCTACGTACTGGGTGTTCAATGCTAGGTAACCTAGAGCCAGAGGATAGCTTCGAGCAGCAGCTAGATAAAACTAACCGTATGCTATCTGCTTTCCCAGCTATTATTAACTACTGGTACCGCTATAGCCATGAGGGCGTAAAAATTGACTGTGTTACTGACTCAGACACCATCGGTGGTCACTTTTTACACCTATTAAAGGGTGAGAAACCAAGTGAGTTACATGAGCATGTAATGAACGTCTCTTTAATCTTGTATGCAGAGCACGAGTTCAACGCTTCTACCTTTACTGCACGTGTTTGTGCCTCTACCCTATCAGACATTTTCTCTTGTATCACGGGCGCTATTGGTTCACTACGTGGCCCATTACACGGTGGTGCCAATGAGGCTGCGATGGAGTTAATCGAAAGCTTTGACTCTCCAGAAGCTGCTGAGCAAGGGCTACTTGGCATGTTACAGCGTAAAGATAAGATTATGGGCTTCGGTCATGCTATTTATAGCGAATCAGATCCCCGTAACGTTATTATCAAACAGTGGGCTGAAAAATTAGCCGCCGATGTCGGTGACGAAGTGTTGTACCCAGTTTCTGTACGCTGTGAAGAAGTGATGTGGCGTGAGAAAAAATTGTTCTGTAACGCCGACTTCTTCCATGCCTCGACCTATAACTTTATGGGAATTCCAACTAAGCTGTTTACTCCAATCTTCGTATGCTCGCGTCTAACTGGTTGGGCCGCTCACGTATTCGAGCAACGTGCCGATAACCGTATTATTCGCCCAAGTGCTGAATATATTGGTGAAGAGCCAAGAGCAGTTCCGGCAATTAGTGAGCGAGGTTAATTTGCTAGTAGCTGACTGGGATTTATGACTAATAATCACAAAATACCAATTGGTTAAACCTCTGAAGAGCTCCCTATAAGCTCTTCAGAGAGTGGCTATAACCCTCATAGGCCTCTTAACCTTAAAAACCTTAATTTTGGCTTATTAACAAAATAAACGGTCATTAAACTTATTACATAATCCCTTCACTATTAGCAAGTTACATCTACTTAATTTAATCGCGATAATCATAGAACCTTGTAGCGATCAGTCTTTCATAATCTTAAAGGACAGCCAAACATGTCAAATGCCATACAGCCAGTTCTCACTCACAAGCACCCGCAGCCGATGAACGAAGACTTCAAAAAGCCACTACCTCTACCTAACGGTGAGGACAGTGGCTTGTATTACTTCGATGTTGAGCAAGCGGTGAATGAAATTGAGCCAGGTGCTTATGCCAAGCTACCTTTTAGCTCAAAAGTATTATGTGAAAACTTAGTGCGTCGTTGCCCACCTGAGGACTTAAAAGAAGCACTGTCTCAGCATATCTATCGCAAGCAGGAAGTTGATTTCCCTTGGTATCCGGCTCGCGTCGTCTGTCATGACATCTTAGGTCAGACAGCTTTTGTTGATTTAGCCGGCCTACGTGATGCTATTGCTGCTGAGGGTGGTGATCCCTCAAAAGTAAACCCAATTGTTCCGACTCAGCTCATTGTGGACCACTCATTGGCGGTTGAACATGCTGGTTTTGAGAAAAACGCTTTTGAGAAAAACCGCGAAATTGAAGAGCGCCGAAACGCCGACCGTTTCCACTTTATCAACTGGTGTCAGTACGCCTTTGATAACGTCAACGTAGTGCCGCCAGGTAACGGCATCATGCACCAAATTAACCTAGAGAAAATGTCTCCTGTGGTGCAGGTTATTGCGGATAAAAAAGACGGCAAGCCGGTGGCCTACCCCGATACGTTGGTCGGTACCGACAGTCACACGCCAATGGTTGATGCTTTAGGAGTTATCTCAATTGGTGTGGGCGGCCTAGAGGCCGAAAGCGTTATGCTTGGTAATCCTTCATACATGCGTCTGCCTGATATTGTTGGCCTAGAATTGACAGGTAAACTACAACCTGGCATTACCGGTACTGACTTAGTACTGGCTATGACTGAGTTCTTACGTGAAGAAGGCGTAGTCTCAGCTTATGTAGAATGTTTTGGCGATGGTGCTCGTAGCCTTTCTGTTGGCGACCGAGCTTCAATCTCAAACATGACGCCTGAATATGGTGCAACCGCGGTAATGTTCTATATTGATGAGCAAACCATCGATTATCTACGTCTAACAGGCCGTAGTGAACAGCAAATCGAAGTTGTTGAGGCCTATGCCAAACAAACTGGTCTTTGGGCCGATGGTATGAAAGATGCTGAATATGATCGCGTATTAAAATTTGATCTATCTAAAGTGGTGCGCAATATTGCCGGTCCATCACGTCCACACGCTCGCGTGTCGACCACTGATTTGGTGGAAGCAGGAATTGCTCACGCTAACAATAAGCCATTGTCAGAACAAGATGACAGTGAAATGCCAGATGGCGCGGTTATTATTGCCGCCATTACCAGTTGTACCAACACTTCAAACCCACGCAACATGGTTGCTGCCGGTATTGTGGCTCGTAATGCGGTTGAAAAAGGCCTAGTGCGCAAACCTTGGGTTAAGTCCTCCTTAGCACCAGGTTCGAAAACCGTTAAATTGTACCTAGAAGAAGCGGGTCTATTGCCAGAGCTGCAAAAGCTGGGCTTCGATGTGGTGGCCTTCGCCTGTACCACATGTAACGGTATGAGTGGCGCGTTAGATCCAGAGATTCAGCAGGAGATCATTGATCGTGACTTGTTTAGCACTGCTGTATTATCGGGCAACCGTAACTTTGATGGTCGTATCCACCCTTATGCCAAGCAGGCCTTCTTAGCCTCTCCCCCATTGGTTGTGGCCTACGCCATTGCCGGTAATATCCGCTTTGATATCGAAAATGATTCACTAGGTAAAGACAAAGACGGCAATGATGTGTATCTAAAAGATATTTGGTTTGATGATGCTGAAGTGGACGCTATTGTGAAGTCTGCGGTGAAGCCTGAGCAGTTCAATCAGGTGTATATCCCTATGTTTGATGAAGCCAAAGCTGATGCGACTCGCAATGATGCACTGGTTGTTAATCCTCAGTATGACTGGCGTGAAATGAGTACTTACATCCGCCGTCCTCCTTACTGGGAAGGCACTATGGCAGAGGTAAATAAACTAAAAGGCATGCGTCCATTAGCGGTGCTAGGTGATAATATTACTACTGATCACCTATCCCCCTCTAACGCAATTATGGCCGATAGTGCGGCTGGCGAGTATCTAGATAAAATGGGTCTACCAGAAGAAGACTACAACTCTTATGCCACTCACCGCGGCGATCATTTAACCGCTCAACGAGCTACTTTTGCTAATCCAAAACTGCTTAATGAGATGGTACGCGATGAGAACGGTGAAGTTATTCAAGGCTCATTAGCTCGAGTTGAACCAGAAGGCGAAGTGATGCGCATGTGGGAAGCAATCGAAACCTACATGAACCGCAAACAGCCACTAATCATCATTGCAGGTGATGGCTATGGTCAAGGCTCTAGTCGTGACTGGGCAGCAAAAGGGGTTCGTTTGGCGGGTGTGGAAGTGGTCGTTGCCGAAGACTTTGAGCGTATTCATCGTCAGAACCTAGTCGGTATGGGGGCCTTACCTTTGCAGTTTGAGCCAGGCACTACCCGCAAGACTTTGAATATCGATGGCACAGAAGTGTTTGATATTGAAGGCGAAGTCTCTGCCGGTGGCACAATGACGCTAGTTATTCATCGCAAAGACGGTAGCGTAGATAGAGCGCCTGTTAAATGCCGCTTAGATACTGCTGATGAAGTTAAGATGTACAACTCTGGTGGTATGTTGCAGCGCTTTGCAAAAGAGTTCTTAGAAGGCAATGTGGCTTAGGTTTTGGAATAAACCATTGATAGATCGCGTTTAAATGAAGCGCACAAGCCACCAGTGTTTGTGCGCTTTTTTTATGAAAGTCTTTGTCTAATAAAATCCATTATTAATCTTATATCTGATTATAAAAACCCTAATTAAGGAAATAAGCCTTATGTCACAACCAAAATTTGCTCCCCAAGTTGCAGTATCTGCCACCTATATGCGTGGTGGTACCTCAAAAGGTGTGTTCTTTAATCTAAATGATTTACCTGAGCGTTGCCAACAACCTGGGCAGGCTCGAGATAGCTTTTTACTACGCGTCATTGGTAGTCCAGACCCTTATGGTAAACAAATCGACGGCTTAGGGAATGGCTCATCGAGTACCTCAAAAACAGTTATCCTCTCCAAATCTGATCAAGACAACCATGATGTAAACTATCTGTTTGGCCAAGTAAATATAGCCAAACCTATGATTGACTGGGCAGGTAACTGTGGCAACTTAACCGCTGCTGTCGGTGCTTGTGCCATCAATATGGGTCTGGTTGATGCTGATAAAGTAGCTGCCAGTGCCGAGAGCGGTATTTGTGAAGTACATATTTGGCAACAGAATATTAGCAAAACTATTATTGCTCATGTGCCGGTTTATACTGATGAGCAAGGACAAGTGCAAGTTCAAGAAACTGGCGACTTTGAATTAGATGGCGTTACCTTTCCAGCCGCTGAAGTCAAAATTGAATTTATTGATCCTGTTGACGCTTCAAGTGCTATGTTCCCCACTGGTAATTTGCAAGATGACTTCGATGTCTCTGGTTGTGGTCTTGAAAAGGACAGCGTTAAAGCCACCTTTATTAATGCTGGCATCCCCACTATCTTTATGCAGGCAGCAGACTTAGGCTTTAAGGGAACTGAGCTTCAAACTGATATCAACAGCAATAAAGCGCTACTGGATAAGCTTGAGACCATTCGTGCCAAAGGCGGTGTGGCTATGGGCTTATTTAAGAATGTGAGTGAGGCTGAAAAGAGCCAGCATATTCCAAAAATAGCTTGGGTAGCCCCAGCTCAAAGTTATACTGCTTCAAGCGGCAAAGAGGTAAATGAGAATGACATCGACTTAGTTGTGCGTGCCATGAGTATGGGCCAATTGCATCATGCAATGATGGGCACAGCGGCGGTTGCCATAGCTGCAGCAGCCACCACACAAGGGACATTGGTTAACGAAGCGGCAAGCGGTAATGGCACCTCAAGAGAATTGTCAGAAGTGCGCTTTGGTCACCCTTCAGGAACACTATTAGTAGGCGGAAAGACCGAACAAGTCGAGGGGCGCTGGCAAGCCAAAAAAGTCTCTATGAGCCGTTCTGCTCGCCGTATTATGGTGGGTCAAGTGTTTGTACCTGGTGGCTGTTTCTAACTTGGTTTTAACCTGATTTTGTAAAAGTAGGTTTGAATGGGTGGGCAACGAGATGAGTTGCCTACCTTTTTATTAATATAGTAATCATTTATAAGGTAATTATATAATAGCTAGATATAATGTGAACCGGTTAAACCTCTCTCCTTTTTAATACGTATATTCAATCTTAATTATTGTTAATGAAGCTGTGAAAATATGGCCACTTCCCCGCGTAGAGTCCCCTTAGATATTAAACCACCTACTAAAAAGTCTGAACGTGGGGCTCTGCTGTGGTCGATATTAAAGCGCTTGGGCGAGTTTGCACGGCCTTATCGAGGTCTATTTATTTTAACCTTGATATTGACCGTATTGGGCTCGTTTACTGCTCAGGTTAACGCTTTTGTGTTGCAGTACACCATTGATACCTTGACCGGTATTGTCGACTTGCCAGATCCTTGGGTTGAGGGCTTAAGACTGTTGACCCTTATTAGCACCATCTTGTTGGTCAAAGAGGTGCTTAACGTTATTATCACCTTTGGTCAGCGCTATTTTGGTGAGCGCATCCGTATCAATCTATCTCGGGATCTATCACAAAAAGTAGTTGATCGCATTTTATCCTACAAAATGTCGTTTTATACCAGTGATGAAAACGCCAGTGGTAAGCTGCAAACCCGAATCGATTTAGGCGTCAGCAGCCTGACTCAATTGGTACAAAACTTCTTTATCGACATGCTACCACTGTTTGCCAGTGCCATTGTGTCGTTAATAATTATGTTTAATGCCAATTTTTGGGTAGGTATGGTCGGTTTAATTATTGTGCCGATTTACTTTTTTGTTAGCCAAAAACAGGCCAACCGCTTACAAGGCTTTCGTAAGCAAATGCGCAAATACCGCGAGACCAAAAGCGGTCTGGTTATCTCAATTATTGACTCTATCACCGTTATCAAGTCCTTTGTGCGTGAGCCTATTGAGTCCGAAAAGCACTGGGAAATTCAAAAAGACATGACCACCAATCAGCTACGTATTCGCAGTATTGCGTTTATGTATAATGCTGGCAAGAGCTTTATTGAGCAAATTGGGGTGGTGGTTATTATTGTCTTAACCGCTTATTTTGTGCTGAATGGTGAGATGACTATTGGTGCCATTATGTTCCATGTCTTACTGTTCCAAAACGTTGCTGCCCCCATTCGCGAGCTACACCGTATTTATGACCAAATTAATAATGCGCTGACTTATGCCGAAGGCTTCTTTGATATCTTAGATGATGACGATGCTATCGAAAGTGCTGGTAAAGTAGAATGTACCGATCTAAAAGGTCATATCGAGCTAAAAAACGTCAACTTCTCCTACCCCAATGGCAAGCAAGCGCTGCAAGATGTAAGCTTTGAAATTCATCCCAACCGTATTACGGCGCTTGTCGGCTTGAGCGGCGCTGGTAAAAGTACCATTATTAGCTTGCTGGTGAAGTTTTATGAGCCTAGTAGTGGTACTATCTGCTTAGATGGCCATAATCTAGAGGATTACAACACTCATAATCTACGCGAACAAATTGGCTTGGTGCTCCAAAAAAATCATATTTTTTCTGGAACCATTGCCGATAATATCCGTTATGGTAATATGCACGCCACCGATGCAGAGATTATTGAGGCGGCCAAACAGGCCTCTATTCATGAGCAAATTATCGGAATGCCAGAGGGCTATGAAAGCGAGGCCAAACTGCTTTCAGGAGGCCAACAGCAGCGTATCGCGCTGGCCCGTATGTTCCTCAAAGATCCACCCATTGTGTTCTTGGATGAGCCTACCGCCAGTCTTGATGCTATTGCCACTCAGCAGATTAAGCACAGCTTAGACTTAATTAAGCAAGATCGCACGGTGATTATTGTCTCACACAATATCTCGCAAATTATTGATGCCGATGATTTGATTGTGATTGATAATGGCCGCGTGGTCGAAACTGGTACTCATGAAGAGCTGTATGCTAAGCATGGCGCGTATTATGATATCTTTAATGCCATGTCAGACAGCTTAAATTTAGATAAAATTAGCCAAACCTTAAACAGCGACCATAGCCTCGAAAGTTAACAAAAACGAAAGTTAAGCCGCTGTACTTTTACTGACAAACAACTACTGACAAACAACCGATAAGATATTTGTAAATGACCGTTAAATATACTATTAAAGGCTTTGATGAGCTAAGTGCCGTTGATATTTACCATATTCTTCGTGCCCGTTCTCAGGTATTTGTGATTGAACAGCAGTGTCTTTATCAAGATATTGATGAGCTGGATTTTGATTGTATGCATATGGTCGCTCATATGGATCAAACCCTGGTTGGCTATTGTCGTATCATACCGCCAGCAGTGGGTGGCAATGGCACCAATCCTAATCCGCGTATTGGCCGGGTATTGGTGTTGCCAGATAACAGACATCAAGGGGTTGCTCGAGAGATGATGGTCCGAGCGATTAAGTACTGTCATTCTAAATATGGCAAAAAACCAATTCAGATTGCGGCCCAAACTTATTTGATTCACTTCTATCAATCCTTAGGGTTTGAGCCTTTAGGTCAGCCTTATGAAGAGGATGGCTTAGATCATATCGATATGATATTAACTGTCGCTAAACGAAAAAAAGTGCCAGTGCCTGCCTTAGCCAAAGAGGTAACCGTTAAGGGAGTTTTGTCTAATTTGTTATTATTCTTAGTGGCTATTGGCATTATCGGTCTACTCTATTTACTGATTTAATAGACCCAAAGCCCCACTAATCCCTGAGATTACAATCAAGATCAAAGTATTGTTTTAACTGATGTTTTACTTATAGGCACAGCTTGGAAAAGCAGTGCCTTTTTTTTGGCCCTTGTGATTATATCGGTTTAGTCTTTACTTCCATTTAGTAGTATCATTACAAAATATAGATAGGCTAAAAGCAGCTCTATCTTTTAGTATATGACGCAAAATAGCCCAATAGGAATGCCATGCTATCCAAACAAGATCAACTCACCGAATTGGTACGCAAGCTTGAGACCAACAATCATGTGTTCGCCACAGATCCTTTATTAATTACGGAGCGCCTTCAGGACGAGCAAGCCACTCCCCTTCAGAAAATACATCGCCGTGCTGAACGTATCGATAGTAATGGAGCATTGGCAGGTACCTTAAATAAGATTGATGGTCGCATTAAAGGCATCATTCTTATCATGAGTATTGTTTGGTGTGTCTCAGGATTCTTAGGCTTATTTGCACTGCTTCAATCTAATGTGGTGAACTTTTTCTATGTCTTGGTTTGTCTGCTGGGCTTTCATACCCTTATGCTGGTCGGTTGGTTGATTTTTACTGTTATCAATAGAGGCAGTCAATCGCCTAGCATCATTACCAGCTTTATCAGCCCAAAAACTCTTATTAGAGGCAAAGACGATGTGACTCAAGCTGCGGTTGAATTGTACGATGAGCAGCTGCAACACACAGGGATGCGCTGGTATCTGAGCCGCTTTAGTCATCAGCTATGGTTAGCAACCTTAACCGGTATGCTATTTGCGATTATATTTTTGTTAATTGTGCGCCAATATAGCTTTAGCTGGGAGTCCACCCTATTATCAGATCAAGCGTTAATGACCTTGACCCATTGGCTCGGCTGGTTACCTAGCTTGGTAGGATTTAATGTTCCTGATGCCGATGCGGTAGTGCAAAGTCGGTTGGTCACGGATATCATGCCACTTTCTATCGCTAGACAATGGGCAAGCTTGTTGGTGGGTAGCTTACTTATGTACGGCATTGTGCCGCGCGCCATAGCCTGGGCTTTTTGTGCCGTGATGTTCAATCGTAAAAAAATGAAGCTGGATCTAAGCTTACCTTACTATCAAAAGATAATTAGTTTTTGGCAACGCAAAGTAGTTGATGAAGATGATTTTGTAGAAAAAGTGCAGCCAGTTGCCCCCAAAGCCAAAGTGACCCAAGGGGATAAATTAGTGGCTTTATTGGAGTACAAACATCACAATCCAACTTGGTATCATGCAGCAGGAGAACCCTTTATCAGCACGGTTCCTGAAGATTTTGGTATATTAGATGATAGAGAGGACATGGAGCGAATGCTGCAGTATTTGGACAGCCATGATGTTCAAGTGTTAGTAGGTATTCATGCCAAAGCGCTTCCTGACCGAGGCACCATGCGTAAATTAGATAAGCTGGCTACTCATGCCAAACAAGGGGTTATTGTCCAGCTGTTACAAGATAGTGATACGTTAGAGGAAGACAATTCGGCACGCAGACAACAATGGCAAACCGCTCTGGCTGAGCGTAACATCGGCTTGGTCTCTTAACCGCTGTTAATTTATAGCCAACAAATTTTATGTTAATAATTATTATAATCTGAGCAATTTATGAGTACTCAAGACAACAACAATACCACTTCTAAGTCAGGTGGGTTATTTAGTGATAAAGCCTTTAATGATGGCCCTAATGATAGAGCCGTTGCTACTGACTCCAAAACTGAAACTGTAAATAATAGCGGTTCTGCTCAGCAGCAGCTAGCACTCGCCACAGAACCAGAAACAATCCCGAGTGATTCCTCCAAAAAAAATATGTCTGACTACCTACAACAGGCTAGAAAAACCACTGTCTCTGAGGGCGAGCCTTTAAAGCTGGCCGTTGTGGGCCATACCAATACTGGTAAAACCTCCCTATTGCGCACCTTATTACGCGATATGTATTTTGGGGAGGTTAAAAATGAAGCAGCTACCACAAGGCACGTAGAACGCGCTTTGATTAAGGACAGTCAGACCGGTGAGAATTTAGTAGCCTTGTTTGATACCCCAGGGTTAGAAGATGCTTCAGGATTGATGGACTGGCTTGAGGACAATACTGCAAGTCGCCGAGACGGCATTGAGCGTTTGCAGCAGTTTTTGGCCAGTGACATTGCTAAAAGTGATGCCCAAGGCGGTGGGCTAAATGATGCATTAAACGATTACTCTCAAGAAGCGAAAGTTATTCGCCAACTACTCTCAAGCGACATGGCTATCTATGTCATTGATGCCAGAGAGCCTGTATTGGGCAAATATAAAGATGAGTTGGCCATTTTGTCTTGGTCAGCCATTCCAGTAATGCCAGTATTCAACTTCACTGATAGCCAAGATGCCAATATTAGCGAATGGCAGACCATGCTGGCACGTCGCAATTTGCATATTTCAACTAGATTTGATTCGGTGGCCTTTGAGTTTGAAGATGAAATGACGCTTTGGCAAAACCTTGCAACGATGCTGACTCATCCTGAAACTTTGAATCAGCTCATCATGCGTCGCCGTGAAGATTGGATTCAACTGTATGAGCAGGCCACTATTATCATTGCCCACTTCTTAATTGATGTGGCAGCCTATGTGCGTGAAATCGATGAAGATGACGATCCGATGCCTGTACTAAAAGAGATGCAGGAAGCGGTTCGTCAAAGCGAGCGTGCCATGCAAGAGAAGTTATTAAATTTATATAAGTTCTATGACAATACTGCAGTGGTTACCCCGCTTGAGCTAAGCGAGTATCAGCAAGATCCATTTGATCCAGAGCTGTTAAAAAGTTACGGGTTACGCACCACTTCTGGGGCTGCCGCCGGAGCGCTACTAGGCTTGGGTATTGATGCTGCAGCTTTAGGTACTACTTTGGGGCTTGGCGCGGCCATTGGTGGTCTGGCAGGTGGTATTTTGTCCAATACCGGTACTATCGCTGATAAGCTGGCAGGTGTAAAACGGTTATTTATTGATCCTGCTACCTTAACTTTGCTTGCTACCCGCTCCTTAGACTTACTGGCTTCCTTGCGCCATCGGGGTCATGCTGCCAACGCCGATACCCCTATTGCTGAGCTGCAAGAAACATCTACCCCGCCTTGGAACCCAAACAAATTGCCAAGCGAGTTAAAAAAAGCGCGTGGCAAACCTCAGTGGAGTAGCTTAACCAGTGGTAAAAGCAGCCTAGCCGAAGAGTTGAGAGCCGATGCCGCTTGGTCTTTATCGGATAAATTAAAGCGCTCAAGACATGAGGAAAAAGATTAATCCAATTTAGCGAGCGCCTCTATTCCACGCACATCAGAGCGCTGTAAATAAATGCCATAGAGCGGATAGTCAACAAAGTGCTGCTTGATATCTTGTAGTAAGCTTTGTTGACGTAATGCTCTATTTTGCCAAAACTCATCACTTTGCTCAGCTTGAATCAGCTGATTAACTACCAAGGCGGCTGGAGCCAGCTTGGCCTCTTTTAGCTGATTCACAGCTCGGCGCGTCTCCTCAATAGGCAAATTATCTGCGGTAAGTACCAATACCACCGCTGTCTGCTGTCTGTCATGTAGAAGCTCACCTGCCTTCTTAAACAAATTCTTGCGAGCATTTAGCACATCGACTGCTTGCTGCCATTTATCAACTGGTTTTGCGTCCTTAAAAGGGTTATTAATTACAGATTTTGACTTTGTGGTTGCAAAGTTATCCGCCGCTCCTTTTAACTTGGCCTGACGTCGCTGCTGAGTAAGCAGTCCATCAGTCCAAGCCTCCATCATCTCTGGTAGCATCAGTAATCTTAAAGTATGCCCTGTAGGCGCTGTATCAAAAATTATATGCTGATAAATACCTTGCTCTACACTATCTACCAAATAGCGGCAAATGGCTTCTAACATGGCCGCTTCTTGCGCCCCTGGAGCACTTTTTGATAACTGCAAATGTTCCTTAATCTTCGGCATCATATCGGGGTTAGCATAACTACTGATGGTTTTCTCAACTCGAGCAAAGTGCTCATCAATGATAAGGTCAGGATCAAGCTCGAGTGCATCTAAGTACTCAGTTAATGCTTTGGGTTTATTTTTGGCGGAGCTGCTGGCTAGGTTCATAGCAAACACATCACCTAAGCTATGCGCCGGATCGGTTGAGACAATTAAGGTCTTTTGCTGACGTTGAGCAAATTTTGCGGCCAAAGCAGCTGCCGTTGTGGTTTTACCCACCCCGCCTTTGCCGCCAACAAATATTATTGGAGTCTGCTGTAGTTGTTGTACTAAATTGGCTAAGTTGTCCATTTTAACAGCAACCTCCATGCTGCAAGGGGCAACGCGGCATGCCCATGCGTAGGTGCCATTCATGGAATTTTTCCAAAAATATAGGCTGCAACTCTAAGGTATAAAAGCTGGCAGGATTATCAATACCTAAACTTTCTGAAAAAAGCAACAGCATAAATAAGTCTTCCTCATCACGAGCTGCTCTAGCTAAGGTCTGGCGGTATGGCGCATGATAAAACTCATTTAAACCTTCTACAAATCGGCTGAATAGTGACCTGTTCTCGCTCATAAACACCTCGTAAAAATTATAGTAAAAAAGTTTAAACCTGTAGTTTTGTAAAAACTAATTTAGTTCTAAAGTAGAAATTAATCATTAAACAATATACTGAAACAAAGAAAGTTAAATTTCTCAGTAAAGACAGTTAAGTTAACATAAAGTGAACAATAAAGATGTTGCAGGCTGTGTTTTTTAGCCAAATTGTCATATGACGACTCTAGACTAAAGTTGTTCTACATAAGATGTGAGCGGTAAATCAATTACAGCCTAAATGAAATATTGCTCGACTTTTAACATTAAAACGTTCAATTGTTGTACTTCCTATAATTATAAAGATTAAGGATTGTCATGTCAGATATAGAGTCAAGGTCACAAAATAAAAAAGTTGCTATGGTCACTGGTGCCCTAGGAGGTATTGGTACTGAGGTATGTAAGAAGCTGATATCAAATGACTATTTTGTTATCGCTACAGTAAGTAAAGACGACCCAGACCGTATAAAAAAATGGTGTGAAGACCATGATTTTGATAGTAATGATTTTGAGTTTATCACCGTCGATTTAATGAATCACGAACAATCTATTGCTGTCTTTGAAAAGACGCTTAATAAATATGACAACATTTACGCCTTGATTAATAGCGCTGGCATTACCCGTGATAGTAGCTTTAGAAAAATGAGCTTCGATCAATGGAAACAGGTTATTGATTGTAATTTGATGTCTCTATATACCGTTGTCCATCCCGTCTTTTTGAAAATGATGAACCAAAAGTCAGGCCGTATTGTCAATATCAGCTCAATAAATGGTCTAAGAGGACAGTACGGACAGACCAACTATTCTGCCGCCAAGGCTGGAATAATTGGATTCACTAAAGCCTTGGCCTATGAAGGAGCTAGCTCCTTTGTAACCGCAAATGTTGTGGCACCTGGTTATACCCTCACCCCCATGGTAGAAAGCGTTCCTGAGCATATCATGGACAAAATCAAAGCCACTATTCCCATGAATCGCTTGGCTTATGCTAGTGAAATAGCCGCAGCCTGTATGTACCTAATCAGTGACGAAGCTTTATTCGTTACTGGAGAGACGATATCCGTCAATGGTGGTCAGTATATGTCGTAGGACTGGCTAACCTGTAACCTTTTAATGTTCACTTTTGAAGTTATCGCTTTTTGTTAAACCTAGTGATGGCTTTATTTATAACCCACTGTTAACTCAATAAAACTGTTAATTAAATAAAATACGGAGCAATACCATGTCTTTTTTTAATTCTAATGACTACATCAATCAATTTAATGAAAATACTCAAAAGCTTTTAGCACCATGGCAAGAGCTTAATAAAGCATTTGTAAAAAATGCTGAGCAAATGACTGAGTTTTCATTAAATACCATCCGCACTTATACAGAGATGGGATTAGAGAATATGCGTCAAATTGCAAAGATAGACTCACCAGAAGCAGCAAAAGAGTTTAATGCAAAGCAGGCCGATATATTAAACCAGATTAGCCAACAAATCATGGCCGATGCAAAGCATATGACCGAGCTTGGTAGCAGCATGCAAGATGAAGTCATGAAAGTGATGAGTGATGTATATGGTCAAACTAATGAACATATGCAGTCAACCATGCAAAAAACAGCCGATCAAGCTGCAAAAACGGCAAAAGAATTTACCTCTACTGTGAATAAAATGGCGGAACAAGCCACTAAAAATACAACCAAACCAACCGCAGGCAAAGCCGCCGAAGCTGAAACGCCAAGTAGCACAACTAAAGCTACTGCCAATAAAGCGTAAAGCTGTTGATGTTATTAGTTTAATTGGCTAGCACCATAGCAATGTGGTGTTAGCTAAAACAGCTAAGTCTAGTGGGCAGTCATTAGGCTTTGACTTTCATACTAACTAGTTTATTACAAATTTATTCATTGCAAACCACTTCATTGTAAATCACTTTATTACAAATACTAATATGGGCAGACAGATGTTTAAATGGAAAAGTAATATTAGAGCTAATCACTCTAAGTCAGATTCTAATTCCACCAAAGAGCCTCTATTTAGCCTCCCTCATATATTTAATACCCCAGTACATTTATGGCAACAATCTGTTGATTATCTGAATCTTTTTATGCCGGTTGATTTTTCAAGCATAACCAATAGTGCCAATCATGAGTCCAATCAAACTAACAGAGATCATAATAATAACGGTGATAACCACTCAATTTCGAATACATCCCGAAAGCTACTGCTAGAACCCTTTGAGAATTTAAATAAATTAACTCAAAAGCTTAGTAATGAATACCTCTCGCGTCTTACCCAAAACAACATTACTAGCCAATCATTATTAACTGAACTAATTGATAACTATCAGCAATTTACAACTGCAGCTATCACCAATAGTCCAGCTGTGCTATTTCAACAACAATTAGAGCTGTATCAAAAGCAAATTCAGTTACTACAAAACAGCTTGTTGACTGCTATGGGTGCCGAAACTAAGCCCTTGGTGAAACCTGAAAAAGGAGACAAGCGCTTCATGGACGAAGCTTGGTCTAATCAGCTGTTTTTTGATTATATCAAACAAAGTTATCTGCTCTCTGCCAATAGCATTCTGAATACCATTGAAGCGATAGAAGGTATTGATGACAAAACCCGTCAAAGACTTTCCTTCTTTACTAGGCAATGGCTGAACGCTATTGCACCCAGTAACTTTTTACTGACCAATCCTGAAGTATTGCGTATCACCAAACAAAGCAAGGGTAGAAATCTACTACGTGGCCTGAAGCAATTGGCCGAGGATCTTGAAAAGAGCGCTCACTTACTCACTATTACAATGACTGATGACTCTGCATTTAAGCTAGGTGAGAATATTGCTGCCACTCCAGGAAAAGTGGTTTATCGCAATCGCATGATTGAATTAATTCAATACACACCCACCACTGAATTAGTCAACAAGAGACCGCTACTAATTGTGCCACCTTGGATCAATAAGTTTTATATCGTGGATTTAAAACAAAAAAATTCTTATATCCGCTGGGCACTAGATGAAGGTCATAGCGTCTTTATTATTTCATGGGTCAATCCTGATCAAAGTTATAAAGACGTTGGTATGGAAACTTATATGCATGAGGGACTGCTAACGGCCTTAAGGGTAATTGAAGATATTACTGGTGAGCCTGATGCCAACGTCATTGGTTACTGCATCGGCGGGGTTCTGTTGGCATTAACCCTCTGCTGGCTGGCTGAAAACAATCAGTCACAGCGTATAGCCAGCGCTACTTTTTGGACCACCTTATTTGACTTCAGTGATCCTGGGGATTTAGGGGTGTTTATCGATGACAATATCGTTAATGCTATCGAAAAAGAAGGCGAGAAAAAAGGGATATTTGATGGGCGTTTAATGGGCGTTGCTTTTAGTTTACTACGTGAAAACAGCCTATATTGGAATTACTACATCCAAAACTATCTTAAAGGAGAGCGGCCTACCCCATTTGATCTTTTATATTGGAATTCTGACTGTACTAATGTCACAGCAGCATTACACCGCTTTATGCTACGAGAATTATATCAAGGCAATAAGCTGATAAAAAAAGGCGCACTGCACTTTGATAATATCGAGGTAGATCTGTCCAAAGTGACAACCCCTACTTATGTGGTTGCGGCCATACAAGATCATATTGTCAAATGGAAGGGTAGCTATCAAGCAACACAGCATCTTGGCGGTGAGGTAACGTTTGTATTGGCAGAATCCGGGCATGTCGCTGGGATTATCAATCCACCTACCGGGAAATATGGATTTTATACTTATGACAAAAATACTTCTGATCCCGATGAGTGGTTTAACTTAGCCGAACGACAAGATCGCAGTTGGTGGCTACATTGGGGAGAGTGGATTAGCAACCACTCTGCAGGCAAGGTGCCAAATAGGCAACCAGGAGTAGACAGTAAGGGCAATGAATGGCCGGTGTTAGGTCAGGCACCCGGTGAATATGTACGGATTAAGGCAATCGAAGCAGTAAACTAAATTCAAAGCAGTTAACCATTATTAGTTATTATTTACTTTAAGAAGGGGCTTATTATGACAAAAACTATTGCCAAAAATTTAGAGAATCCGGACAAGGCAGATGTTTGGTTAGATAGAGACAACCCACATAGAACCACAAGTGGCTCGTTACCTAACCTGCAGGACTTTGTTAATAATCAGTCCCATCAAAATCAAGACTTAATGCAAGAATATACTCGTCAAAAAAGATATTGGGTAGAAGGTACAGACTTAAGATTAGCAGTCGCTTCAAGTCATATAAAGCAGCACTTACAGCAGTTTAAGGATAACAGCAAGACCCTTTATGAAGATGCAAAAAGCATTAAATCTAGCTTACAAAATACCAAGAACCCTTTTGATTTATGGCAGCAATGGCTAAGTTATAGCACAGACAGCTCTAAACGCTTACTGCAAACTGCGGAGATACTAAAAGAACGGGGTGATATATTTATAGAGCATGAGCTGGCAGGTTGCCCCCCGGTACTAGATTATGATTACGATATCGTAATGGATGCCACTACCTTTGACCGGCCTTGCAACTATGTACTACTTAGAATAAAACCACCCGAAGGAGTGGAAACCAAAGAGGACAATCGACCTTATATAATTATTGACCCTAGAGCTGGACACGGTGCAGGCATCGGCGGCTTTAAGCCCGAAAGCCAAGTGGGTGTTGCCTTAAAAAATGGTCGCCCTGTATATTTTGTGGCCTTCAAAAGATTACCAGAGCCTACCCAGACTATCGCTGACGTGACTTATGCTGAAGCAAAATTCGTCCGTGAAGTTGAAAGAAGACACCCCAATGCTCAATCCCCGGTTATTGTGGGCAACTGTCAAGGCGGCTGGGCCGCCCTTATCTTAGCAGCCACCCATCCAGATATTACTGGTCCTATTGTAATGAACGGCGCTCCTGTGGCTGCTTGGAGCGGTGAAATTGGCGTTGACCCCATGCGCTATAAAGCTGGCGTGAACGGGGGCACATGGCTGGCTATGATGAGTGCCGATATCAATAATGGTGTATTTGATGGCGCTTGGTTGGTCAATAACTTCGAGCAAATGAATCCATATCGTAATTATATCGGCAAATATTATGACCTTTATAAAAACCCCCTAGCTAATCGTGAACGTTTTTTAGATTTTGAGCGTTGGTGGGGTGGCTTCTTTTTGATGAACGAGGCTGAAATACGCTGGATTGTGGAAAATATCTTCATTGGTAACCGCATAGCTCGTAATACAGGACAGCTTGAAAAAGGGGTTAATATTGACCTACGTAATGTAAAAGCCCCTATTATTGTCTTTGCCTCCCGTGGTGATGACATTACCCCTCCTCCACAAGCATTGGCTTGGATTCTAGATGCTTATACTGATGAAAAAGAATTAGAGGTATGCGGTCAGCGTATTATTTATATGATTCATGATCAGGTCGGTCACCTAGGTATCTTTGTTAGCTCAAAAGTTGCCAATAAGGAACATACCGGCATGGCCTCTGTGATGGATATGATTGAAATCCTACCTCCTGGCTTATATGAGATGAAAGTTGAAAGTGTACAAGGCAGTGGTGAGGAGAAAACCTTCTCTGTTGACTTTGACCGTCGAACTTTTGATGACTTAAGCCAAGCTATCGGTGAGTGCCGGACGGACGAAAAGATATTTAGAGCCGTTCACCGCTCTTCAAAATCACAAACTCGTATTTATGAGCAAAGCCTACGGCCGGTCATTAAAACCATGACCAACGAAACCACAGCACAATTATTACGATCGTTACATCCTCTAAGACTACAAAGAAGTCTTTGGATTAGCAAAAACCCCCTAGCCTTGGCCACCAGTACCCTAAACAAAACCCTTAATCTTAATACACAAACTACAACTAATTTTGAAACCAAATCATCATCAGAGGATATTAAAGATGAAGATAGGACCAATACTACGGTAAATTATGGGCAAGTAAAATTACCAGCCATCGAACCTATTTCTCAGGATAATGTATTTCTACAAATAGAAAAGATGTTTATGGACTCTCTAAGCATGACATTAGACTTCTGGGGGGACTTAAACGGCAAGATTACCGAGAATATATTCTTTGGAGTATGGTCAATGCCTTGGTTTCGTGAGTATGGCAATAAGGAATCATCACGCCGTCTTTTAGACAAGAATGCATTACGTGACCTACCTAAAGTGAGTGAAGCATTAGCAAAAATAGAGAATGGTGGCTACTCAGAAGCGGTAATTCGGATGCTGATCTTAGGTAATATTGTTGCTGATGATAATATTGACCGCAATCAATTAGTACGTTTAACGGAAGTACTGACTCAGCAGCAACCTTTCAAAGAGTTATCTAGCCCAGAATTGGCTCAAATGATAGAAAACCAAACACTAATGGTTAGATTTGATGAAGCTAAGTCGATCGATACTTTGCAATCCCTATTAAAAGATAAAGCTGAACGTTCACAGGCGTTACAGCAAGTTCTGTATGTCATCGGTGATGAAAAAAACAACTTAAACCCTAAAACGGTTAAGATGTTAAACCGTATTAAAAAAGTTTTGCAATTATCGTAAACCAAGACATTAACGCAAAAATTTAGCTGACTTATTTATTTGACTCAAATTCCTTAAAGCCTAAAAACTATTACAACAAGGGCATGATATGCATACTCAAGCACTAAAAGGGATTAAGGTACTTGATTTGTCTCGTGTATTGGCTGGGCCATCTTGTACACAAATATTGGCAGACTTAGGCGCTGAAGTCATTAAAGTTGAAAGACCCCTTATAGGTGATGAAACCCGACATTGGACCCCTCCTTGCTTTGAAGGTGATAGTGGAAGTAATTCTGATAGTGAGCCTGAATCTATATCTGCTTACTATGCCACCATAAACCGTAATAAGCGATCAATAACTGTCGATATATCCAAACCTGAAGGTCAAGCAATCATAAAAAAGTTGGTGTTACTTAGTGATGTATTGGTGGAGAACTTTAAGGTAGGAGGTTTAAAAAAGTATGGATTGGATTATGAGTCGTTACGTCAACTAAATCCAAAGCTTATATACGCCTCATTGACAGGGTTTGGTCAGACTGGTCCTGAGGCGCATAAGCCAGGATATGACTTTATTAGTCAAGGTTTGTCGGGACTCATGAGTCTCACCGGACCAGCTGATGGTCCTCCACAAAAAATAGGAGTGCCCGTTGTAGACCTATTTTCAGGACTTCAATTAACTATTGGCATTCAAGCAGCGCTGCTGGCAAGACAACAATGCGGTGAAGGTCAATTAGTGGATGTGGCTTTATTTGATAGCGCCCTCTCTATGTTGGCCAATTATGGAATGAACTATCTAGCTTTAGGGGTTGCCCCCAAAAGATTAGGCAATGCTCACCCAAGTATTTGTCCCTATCAAGTATTTGAAACAGCAGACGGTAAACACTTCATATTGGCCTGTGGTAATGACCGTCAGTTTGCCAATGTATGTGAAATATTACAGTTAAAGCTACATGAGGATCCAAACTATTCGACCAATCCACAACGGGTGCTAAATAGAGTACCCTTAACTGAAATATTACAGAGGGAATTTAGTAAAAAAGATAGGGAACAATGGCTACAACTACTTCAATCAGTTAATGTTCCTTGTGGTTCTATCAATGATGTATCAGAGGCGTTAAACCTGCCACAAGCCATTTCTAGAGAGATGGTAGTTGGATTTGACAATAGCTCTATACGCGTATTAGGCAATCCGATTAAACTCTCCAAAACTCCTGTTCAATATCATACCCCTCCTCCTATGCTTGGAGCAGATACCCATGTGGTATTGGCAGAAATATTAGGCATGAGTAAGGATGAGATTGCTACTTTAGAAAGCAACAATATTGTGTAGATTTGGCTATTATTTAGATTTAAATACATAGTATAAGCCAAAATATCAAAGCCTACTTATAACACAAAAAAACGCTGACCTAAGTCAGCGTTTTTTAATAGAGAGTCTAACTATCAGTGTTATCTAGCTTCTATATTGTTTCCACTCACGGCGTAAGACAGAGAAGCTCTCAAAGGTAACCATAATGGTAGCAATTAAAATGATGATGTCCATCACTATTAACAGCCAGTTACCCTCTAAGTAGAAGCTCTTCAACTGAAGAATTAAAGCAAACACTGCCATTATCAATAAGAAAGTCAGTGGCGCTAAGGTATACCAAACGGTTTTTCCTTTGCGTAATAAAATCACTGTGACAATCATCAAGGTTAAAGCCGCCATTAACTGGTTCGTTGTACCGAACAACGGCCAGATGATCATACCACCAGAACCATCGATACCACCGGCGCCAAAGGCGATTAATAGACAGGTACCTACTGCCAGTAAGGTAGCAACCACACCTTTTTTCAAGGCAGGCAAGTTATAGACTTCACCAAACTCTTGGAAGATATAGCGCTGTAAGCGAACCCCAGTATCCATTGTGGTCCCAGCAAATAACGCGGCCATTACCGTTAAAATGGTTTGTGATAGGACAATTTCAATCCCCATACCATTATTTAAAATAGTGGCACCACCATCAATGAAAGCACCAATTGAGCCATCACCGAATTTTTGATAGATACCTTCCCACTCCGCTAAAGTTGCGAAGCCGGCTGTGGTTGCCAATACCGCACCCAGTGCTAGTAAACCTTCACCTACTGCTCCAAAGTATCCTACAAAACGTACATCTTCTTCTTTATCAATCTGCTTAGAAGTTGTACCGGTAGAGACCAGACCATGGAAGCCAGAGATGGCACCGCAAGCAATCGTTACGAATAACAATGGCATAATTGATGGTGTATCGGCAGGCAAGTTATGGTTAAGTGCAGGTGCCACGATATCGGGTGTGGCCAATAAGATAGCACCAAATAATAGGATTAACCCCACAAACAACTGAAGACCATTAATGTAGTCTCTAGGCTGTAGAAGCATCCAAACAGGTAATAATGAGGCGACCGCAGCATATATAAATAAGAAGATAATCCAAACGGCGTTATCAGGTAACCCAAACATAGTTTCAGGCAACACCACTGGCACTAGAGTGCCTATATAAATCAGACCGTATAAGGCAATTACCCCAAAAATAGACACCAAAGCCAGATTCATCTTAAAGCGATAAATACACTGACCGATGATAAAGGCGACGACTAAAGCACCCCAGACTGGAATAACTGCTGTCGGCGTTTTAATCATCATATTGGCAATGACCACACCAAATACTGCGTTTACCATTAATAGCAGTAAGAAGATAACTACCATCATTAAGGTGCGTACTCGGCCGCCCATTACTGAACCTGCAATGGAACCAATAGATTGACCCTTATTGCGCATACTGGCCCATACAGCCGACATGTCATGAATGCCTGCCATAAAGATAGTGCCTAGTACTACCCAAAGTACGGCTGGTACCCAGCCCCAAATCACAGCAATGGCAGGACCAATAATCGGAGCCGCCCCTGCAACTGAGGTAAAATGATGTCCCCAAAGCACATATTTATTGGTAGGAACATAGTCAATTCCATCCTTCATTGTATGAGCTGGGGTAGGAATGGAGTTATCCAATCCTAAAATATATTTGGCAAAAAACTTAGAATAAAAGAAATAACCGGCGAGCATGGCTAAGATGCCCAACAGCAATACAATTGCACTGTTCATACTTCACTCCTTGAAAAGCCTATATTGTTTATGGCCAGCTGCTAAGGTTGGTGAAACAGCTTAGTTATAACTATAAAAGCTTAATCTCATAAAGGAATTATAGGTTAAAGAGCCAGTAGTGGTACTAATTCAAATCCACTTATTTAGGCAGATTTATTACTGAACTCTTGCTTTTGTGTAAATTAACGAACCTTATTATAGCTAATAAAAAAGCCAGTTAAACAATATTTAACTGGCTTTTGGTGAAGTATTCGCTTTATTGTAAGCTTTCCAACAAGATCTTACCCTGTTCGCTCCCCTCTCCTTTGTCATAATTTGACTTTAATTGTTCAACATAGCTCTTTAAGTCCACGCTATTTGCATTAGAGGGCATAGAGGCACCTGCTGGAAGTGCCGCAAACATAGGCGCAGAGCTTGATACGTTGTTATATCGGGTCAAGGCCTCTAAATGCACTCCAGACAGCAGATCATTTGATCCATAAAGCATACTGGCGTTGTTATCCATTTGGCGCTGCGCCAATTGCCAAACAATGCGATGCTGCTTATCTAGGCCATACACGTTGCGCCATAACCATTTATTCTCTGCTAATGACTTCTCCTTGATTGCATATTCAATAGCCGGTTTTTTTTCATCGGTCTTATCATCGCTAGCAGTCTCTATGGTTTTATCAGAGCTTGGATTGTCTGTCTTAGTCACAAACTTTTCTTGTGTCGCTTTGTCGATAGCCTTAAAAATCTTGGTAAAAATATGCTCACTACTAAAAGATTTGCGGTTATCCCCTTGCTCACTATTGTTTTGTGACTGAAGTAGTTGAGGGTATTTGCTTGTCATTTGATCATATATAGTGGTCAAATATAGCTGCATACCCTCATTATATTGCTGTTCAGTCAGCTTTCGTTCAATCAAAAGCGATGCCTCATTTAAATAAGGCTGATGCTTATCATCTGGCTTCGGAGATTGATTCTGTAGCTGCGAGGATGAGATAAAGCGATACTGCTCTGCTGTAGCATTGGCATCCATTTTAGCTTTAGCCAATAGATGGGCCTTAAGCAATTCTGGCAAGAAGCTTCTGGGTAAACTGCCATCATTTAGGTCAATCTTAATCCATTTGTCTTTCATGCCCAAACTTAAATTTGGATCTATAGTAGAGGACAGTATATAGGCAAAGGTATCGGCCCATAAATATACAGCGCCCTGTCTGGCATCAATATAGATAAAATGGCTGTTTAGTATTTGCAAGTTGCGACTTTGATAAGCTAAAGTCGGCATAATACTTACTTTGCCAGCTGAGGCTCGATATACTCCCGATCCGGTAATACTCATAGGGTTTAACAAATAGGCATTTAATAACTTGGCCTTGCGCGCATCAAGCTTGGTATGGGAATCATCATAACCTGGCAAGACATCAGCGGTAATATCTGCAAAGAGGCTGTCAAATGATTGTGACTCATCCATAGAGTCATCAGAACTATACAAGTCTTCTTTTTCACTTGCAGCTTCAGTAGCAGCATCAGCAGCTGCGACTTCAATTTCTGCTTGGGCTAAGCTTGCTTCTACTCTATCAGCTTCGGCTTTACCTGGCTCAATACCTGCTTCGGCATTGGCCAGATCAGATTTTGCTCGTTGTACTGCTTTTTGTAACCACTGCTCATAAGATACTTGTGAGTAAGGATTCTCTAAAGCAGCAACACACTGTTGATAGGCGTGTTTGATGGCTTCTCTTTCTGCTGAGTATTTGGCATCATATATTCCAAGGCCAGCTTGCTCTACTTGTTGTAACAACTCGACGTAAGCCTCATCATGAACATGTTCACAGTGATTGATTGGCTCATCACTCATCGCCAATTGTTGCGGTGTAGCATTAGCAAGACTCTCCCTTCTTTGCTCATTAGAGCCTAATAAATTCACTTGGTAAGCATAATCACTTCGACTTTGCTTTTGCAGTGCCTGTAATAAGGTATCTTTTGCCATTTGCGACTGTTGCTCACTTGGCAATTGACTGATTTTGGTGATAAAGGCATTTTGATTATTGTTAGGCGCTACCTGACAAGCACTAAGGGCTAAGGGTATTGCTAAAGATAATGCAGCTAACTTGAAATGGGTTTTATATAAGTTAGGTTTAGTTAGGGTTTTCATGGAGGTCCTTAGGGGTATCAATTGTAAATTATGAGTTGAGTTATTCTGCGTTTTTTTGCTCATATTTTTGCTCATAACCGTCTTCCTTCTCATAGTCATTCACATTGCCATAATCAATGATTCTAATCGAAGGTTGATACGCCTCATTTTTAATACTATCTGCTGTGTCATTACCATACAACGCATCTTCACTGTCGTACTCACTACGCGCAGCATAGGCTTGTTTCAATTTATCTTTTCGGTCTTGGATTTTTTTAATCCAGACATTGCCATCAACGCTGGCAGGCGAATTGGGTGTGAAAGGTTGTCCAAATGACTGTTGGTATAGCTCATTTAAAGTATGGTCTTTAAAGCCACGTTCACCATAGATGGTCTGACTTAATAGTGTGGTCGTTGCTCCCATAAAGTCGCCTCCAACCAAGGAGCTTGATTGAGAGGCTATTAATTTTCCACGATTATCAAAATAGTAATAATTACTTTGGTTAAAGGACAAAGGCGCTACTGCTTCAATTAACTGAAATAACGATCCTAAATCCCCACTTTGGAAGTTTTCATTGGTCTGTTGCCAATTCTGCAAAGCTACTTTGATAGGGTTTGAATTTGGGTATAAATCAGGTCGCAGATCCACATGATCTTGCAGTGTTTCAGACATATGTTTCAGAATAACCCCTATTAGCTTACCAGTTTGTTTGCTATCTAAGTTTAGCTTTACTGCTGAATGGGCCCCAACTTTTTTGGCATAGGCATCGTTGGAGATATCTAAGGCGGTGAAGTTTGCCGTTTCAAGCTCACTTAAACTATAACCAATGGCTGATATAAAAGCATCGTATATCACTGTGGGCGGAACTTGATCGATGATGTGTTGTGGCAGTTTGAAAGCCACGGTAGTAGCTTCAAGCTCTTCAGGCAAAGGGGCATGTTCTGGAGTGATTATAGCCACCAAAGGCAATAAAGCACTGGGATCTAAAGTTAGCTCGGAGCGATTGAAATCCAGTGCTAGAGGTAGCTGTATCGAATAGTAAGTTGAGGGTGAAGCAAAGTCATAGCTATAAACCATACTAAGTTTTTTATTCTCAGGGTCAAACGTACTAATTTTATTTAGGCTCATGTTTTGATTGAAGTAATAATTTGTAGCTTCAATCTGTGCTGGCGTGCGATTATACCACTCGTATAAAGTGTCTATTAGCCGCTGATAGCCCGTATCTTCTTCGTAATCAGCGTATGGGTCATATTCATCATACTCATCGTATTCATCGTACTCTTCATAGTCATAATTATCGCTGTTATCGCCCTCTTCATAGTCATAAGCTTCATCAGGATCAGACTCAATAAAAACCGCCTCTTCAGAGCTATTTTCATCCAGAATATAAGCATCAGACTCTGACCAATCCTCTTCTGACCAGTCTTCTTCATCATAGGCTTCTTGTATGGCTATATCCAAAACTGTCTTATAGGCACTTTGTGAGCCCTCATCAATACTGCCCTTTTTGATGAACGGTGAATCATGTACTCGGAGTTGACTAACTGCCACATGAGGTGTAGTCAAATGATTGGTTATTGCCGCTAAAAGTGTCGACTTGGCCCCTTCATCAGTATTAATACCTGACTCTGTGCTAAATTGATTTTGATAAATTTGTTGGTTGCGTTGAATGTTTTTTTGGTAATCAACTGAAGATATTAATGAACCAGCTTGAGAAGTGGTATTAGAGGTAAACTGAGTTGATGTTGATTGACAACCCATAAGTGCTAGAACGCTACTTGATAACATAATCAAAGTAAATTTAGGGCGGCTCTGCGTTACTCCAGAGAAGGCGAACTTTATTTTCATGATACGTAATTGATCCTGAGGTGTGAGTTTTAGAAGTGCATTAGCAAGGGTCTAGCTACTTAATTTATTAGATTATAGTGTTTAATAACAGATATTTAATCCAAGATTGAATAAATATTTTATAGTGTCTATGCTGGCATGACCCAATAGTCTTCAAACGAATTACGTGACTCTATAACAATTAAGTTATATTAGCACAATTAACTAAATACATTTAGTTGATAGATAACTTGTTAAACAATACTTATTACAATATATTTAAAAGCTGGATTAATTACCCCTAAAAGGACTTACGATGACTTACTATTTTGGATTTGAACCGACAGAGAAACTTGAAGACATGATCATTGAAGCAGAGCATATTATTGACTCTGGCAAAGATATAGATTATTACCCTCTGCGTAATAATATTGCACAACAGATCGGTCGAGAGCTACTAGACAACATGTTGGTTAATTTGATTAGCGTTATCCCAGACGCAGAACGCCAAGAAAAAATGCGGAGCATCGTGGTGAAGATTGAAGGCGCCACTGAAACCATGTTAAACATCTTGTTAGGTAAAGATAAAAACAAAGAGGTTATCCCTAACTTTGAATATATGAAAAATGAAACGGTTTTTAAAGACAACTCAGGTAATACCCGTGTTGGCTTTAAGATGGATGATGCTTCTGCAAAAACTATTTTAGAAGGTTTTGATGCGGTTACACCAGAGTCTGTCAATAAAGAGAAGTTAGTTAAAGCTTTATTTGCTATGAACCATGCGGTTGTAGATCACTTTATTACTCGCTTTTCAGAAACCCTACCTTTGGGCTTGATTAAACGTAAATCAGTCCCCGTTGCCAAAGCAGGAATTAACAAAGCTCTTGAAATGGCTATTAACAAGCTACTACCTCAGTTGCCAATTGAGTCGTTAAACCGTTTGGTAGGTTTCTATCGACCCTTCATTATTGAAAAATAAGCCATTGATTTTATTGCGTATTGGCAAAAATTAAACAACAGGGTTGGCTGAAATTGACCAATCCTGTTAAAATAGATCCTTTTACTACTGCGTGTACACCGACTATGAGCCAAATTAGCAATAAAGAGATTGAACAAACCCTCCGTAATTCAGAATGTTTGATTAGTAGCATTGAAGTAGCAGCTGCTTATGAACGTTTGGCTGCCCAGCTAAACCTGCATTATGCCGGTCTGAACCCTATTGTTATGGTTGTTATGAATGGTGGTTTGATTCCAGCAGGTCAATTATTAACTCATCTTACTTTCTACCATCGTATGCACTATATCCACGCTTCTCGTTATCGTGAAAATGAAGGCACTAACGAATTAGTTTGGAAATTTAAACCAGATGTCGATATTTCTGGAGAGCATGTGCTTTTGGTTGATGATATCTTTGATGAAGGCATCACTCTAAAAGCTATCGTAGAAGAGCTAAAAAAAGAGAACCCAAAATCTGTTGATTGCTGTGTATTATTAAACAAAGTACATGACCGTAAAGTAGAGGACTTCAAAGTAGACTTCGTCGGTCTAGATGTTGATGATCGTTATGTTTACGGCTGTGGAATGGATTTTCATGGTTACTTACGTCATCTTCCAGGTATCTATGCTATCAAAGAAGACAAACTGCCTAAATAATAGCCTCCCTTTTCATTCAACAAGCACCTCATCGCTAGGTGCTTTTTTTGTGGTCAAAATTTTATGTGTGACAATAAGCACTTACTGAACTACTTTAGCAAGCCTCTACTGTTGCTCAAATTGTAATGCTAGACCCGTATAACGCTGCGTTGGGGTTTGCACCGCTTTTTGTAGCGCCTGCTTGGTACTATAAATAGTTACTTTTTGCTTAGCACGGGTTACCGCAGTATAAATCAGCTCCTTGCTAAGCAGTCGACTGTTGCGGTTATCAAAAGTAATGGCAACATGATCAAATTCCGAGCCTTGTGATTTGTGGATAGTCATCGCATAAGCGGTGGCAATTAGCTCATCATTAAGCAGATTTACTGCAATACCTTGCGTTTTATTTTCAAAAAACACCTCTAAGCGGCTACCCTCGCCCTTCTGCTGTGTCTGCAAACAAATACCGATATCTCCGTTAAATAGATCTAATTCATAATTATTCTGTAATACCATCACTGGTCTACCATGAAACCAAGGACTCTTACCTAAAGGCAACTTTAACTCAGCTATATGCCAACGGGTCAGATAGTCATTGATATTATGATCGCCCCACTCTCCATTATGCCCTGCAGTTAGGATTCGGAATTTATTAAACTCTGTCATCAGTTCTGCGACAGTGTGACTAACTTCGGCTGGTACGGATTTTGCTATTGGATTTAGTAATAAAGAGTTTATTTTATTTAAATACGGCGTGTAACTCTGGGATAATTGAAAAAGTATTTTTTTATTGCTTAGGCTATTTTCTAATTTTAGATTAGATAATGCTGTGTCTGTTGATTCAGCAGCACTGCTACTTTGGTTATCTACCGTTTGGAACTGTAGGGATTCATCATTATTTAATAGCTGCCATACTTGATTCATGTCCGCTGGAGTTTTGTTTATCTCTGTGGCCAATTTACCAATCCCGGAGTCTGCATGGAAGCGGCGACTTTCAGTAAGCTGTGCATGAATTGGTTGTAGTACATCAATACGACATAAGTCAGCCAGTACTGCCCCGGCATCTACTGCAGCGAGCTGGTTGGCATCCCCCAATAAGATCAGCCTTGCGCCAGGCTTAATAGCACTGACCAAATAGTTGGCCAACTCTACCCCAAGCATTGAAGCTTCATCGACAATGACAATATCCTCCCCCAGAGGATTATCAGCGTGATAGCGAGGTCTGCCATCTCTACCAATGCCTAGCAAGCGGTGAATGGTCTTCGCTTCTTGCAGCTGAACTTCCACCTGAGCACTGTCTAGAGCCGCTTGCAGTGATTCTTGCATACGCTGTGCAGCTTTACCGGTCGGCGCCGATAGAGCAAGTCCTGCACTGTCTGTACTAAAGCGAATCGCAGCGCCCTCCCCCAGTGCTTGCTTAGCTTCACTATCTGCTTGGGCCTGCTGTAATGCAATAACCAGCTGTGCCACGGTATAAGTCTTACCTGTGCCTGGCCCGCCAGTAATGATACTAAAAGCATTCTCATTGGCTACTTTGACCGCCTGAACTTGCTGAGGGTTAAGATTATCTGGGATGTTGATATCTAACGGCTCAATAGGCTGGTTTAGGATGTTTTGTATGGTTTTGGAAAGGTTAAACTCGGCTTGCCAAGTGCGATGTAGCCAAAAAGTGACTTCGCTGTTATGACTTGTTGGATTAAATAAATAAATAAGAGGTGCTTGTGTTTGAATTGGTTTTGAAATGGGTTGTTTTTTGCTTAGGCTATTTTTTGATGTTAGTGGTGACAAGGTGAGGTTGGTAAATAGTGGCTGTTTGGCTATGTGTTGTACAAATCTGCTTAGGCTATTTTCTAATTGGTCTTCATTTTGGTTTATAGCATCTGTCTTATTAACGTTTTGCATTAGATCATACAGCTGCTTAACCAGCTTAAAGCGTTTAACCAGTTGTGCTTTATTACTATTTGATAGGCTTGATTGTAGCCACAGCTGAGTACCGTGGGTTATTAAAATATGCAGTAAATTAAATATAGGCTCATTATTCTCAAGCTCTAATAGCGGGACTATATCACCTTGATCATCTTGTTCCTGCGCTAATACAGTTGCCAGCAAAGAATTATCCATCAGATCAAATAAAGGCGCGGCTAAGCTTTGCAGTATGTCACGCTGCCAGCTGTAAAGCGTTGCAATTTTATCCTCTACTCTGCCCTGTAATGGTAGTTCAGAGTTGTCTTGACGCAGGGTCAATACGGTATGCCCTTCCTCTAATTGTTTGGCTAGTAATACAAACAATGCTTTGAACAAATAACTGTCAGTCTCCACCAAGCTTACCGAATCATTAGCATCTACCGGTTGCACATAAGCTGAATAAGTTTGCGCCCGGCGCTGTAAAATATAATCACTGATAGTACTGGCCCAGCTCTCTTCTGTCCGAATATTTGGGTTATTATTATTGTTTTTCATTACTGTATGAGACCTATAAATGGATTAAAAACTTAAATCTTAACTGGCTATATGCCCCGCTGATGAGACACTACTGAGGCTTACCAAACAGCTCATCCAACGCTTTAACAAACCCGATGGGAATATCCCAAGTGACCAATCCGTAGCGAGTAGCATTCATCTCAGTTTGGTCAGTTTGGTTTACAATATTTTCGGCTTCTGATAATTGACTGTAAGTCCCTCGCAAGAACACATACTCAACGGGGCCTAAATATTTGGCCTCATTGCCTTGGTAATCGGCAATACGCATGGATAAGAAGCGGTGTAGTGCCACTTGGTAGATCGCTGCTTGTAGCCAATAACCGGCTTTACTCATAGCTTGCTTGAGGGTAACCTCATTATAGCTGCTTAGGCTATTTCCTAAAAAGTTACTCTTATAATCAACCACATAAAACTTGCCAGCATGCTGATACACCAAGTCAATCTCACCACGCAGATAACGATAAAGTTGATTACTACTTTGTGCGGTCAAACGCAGGTGTTTGTCGATATCATTAGGCAAATATTGCTCAAACAGCGCATTGATCTGCTGTACTCGGAAGCTTTCCGCCATTCCCATATTAAATTTCATCTCTGCAAGGCGCTGCTTCGATGAGATATTAATCAGAGGCTGTCCTGAAGCCAGTAAAGGGGTATGCAAAACCTCATCAATCCATCCCATTAGAGCTTGATGCTGAAGCCCTTGCTCATCGATATGATAGTTATTGCTACTATTACTATGGTTATCGTTGTTATTACTGTTATTTTTGCCCTTCTTTTTATCTTCTAAGACGCGCTTTTGATGAGCCACACTGGCATAAGCCAAAGGTAATTGGTAGCTATTAACCGCTCTATCTATTACCGCAGACCACTGCTCGGAGTCGGTAAAGTTTATCTTCTCAAATATCTCATGCAAAAACGTACCAGCATTGGCCCCTTTCACAAAGCTAAAGCGTATGTCATCAGCAGCTTTTATTGGTAATACCTCAGCCGGCAGTACCCCACCTTCTTTTAGGGAGTACTGAACAGGAGCGGTGTCACTAACACCAATATAGGTAGCATCATCGATACGCTCATCGACCACAGCCATCGACTGAGTAGACTCATCTAATTGACGAGCTAAAGCTGTAAAACTAGTCTTGGCCCAGCCATAAAAGTAGTCTACCCGCATCACATCGGAGAATTTGTCGTATTTAATAGGCTCTGTGACCGGTTTTGTGATGTTTGTATGGTCACCCTGATCTAAATCATTAGTTTTAGTTTTGGTAAAGTTGTCTTCATAAAACTGATAAACGTTTTGGCCTCTTACCATGCCTATAACATTTTTCAATCTATCAGGTAGCTTGTATTCTGCTGGCTCAGGTTTTTGTATATCAAACCAATTAAATACTGGCTTACGCTCCATATCTGTAGTATTAGCCGGATCGCTTAAAACTACATATAATAGTTCACTAGCCCTAGTAAAAGCCACATAAGCCAGTCTTTTTCTTTCATCTAAATTTTCTTGAGTCTCAATGTCTGTATAGTAGCCTGGTGTGGTAGCTGAATCTTTAACCGGTGAAAAACGACGCTGATTACCGCTAGATTGGTGCACCATGGTATTGGTAGCTTGCTGAGCATTATACAAATACAAACCGTAGTCTTCTTTATTACCCGACTTACGACTGGCGCTGCCCATACCCAATACATAGACAATGGGGAACTCAAGCCCCTTTGACTTATGAATAGTCATCAGCTGTACACCAGACTCTGTAGGTAGCGGATACTGCTTAGCCCAATCGCTATTGGGTGCAGCATCTATGTTCTGCCTAAACCACGCTAGCAACTCATGCTCACCCATACCGATACCGTATTGCGCCAAGATATCCATCACATGACGCAAATCCATGATATGTCGATCACCTTCAGGGTGTGCTGCCAATGCCTGCCAGACACCTTGTGGCTGTACCGGGCTTTTATCCAGTAAATAATGCATTGCCGATAAGATGCCAAAGTTCTGCCAACGCTGAGCGCCTTGTTTAAGATAGCTAATAAAGTCTTGATAGCTTTTTTTATACTGATCAGTACTGCTAGTAGTGCTATTAATATCGTCATTAACATTAACAGCGGCTTTAGTTGGCGTCTCATCGCTTTGGGCAATGCCTGACTCATGGTCGGTCATCATCGCTTTGACTTCTTTGATACTCAGGCCATATAGATGACTGGTCAGCACCCTATTTATCATATCGTGACGATAAGGATAAAGCATGGCACTCAGTAGAGCCGCAACGTCTTCGGCCATGATAGTCTCAAAGATGCTAACGTCACTGGTGGTCAAAGTAGGTATATTCAACTTAACCAGTTCATCCTCAACCCGCTTTAAGTCCTTTTTGGCACGAGCCAGAACTCCAATGTCACTGGGCTGAATGGGTTTACCCTTTAAGGTCTGCCCGCTGTTTAATAAAGTGGCAATATGACGAGCAGTAACCTCATGCTCATCGTAATCAAGCTCCTTATGCTTGTCATAAGGTAAATGCAAAACGCTCACCGGCTTAGTAGATAGCACATCAGCGACTAAATCAGTTTCAGCTACTGGGGAGATGCTTAGCGTAGTGGCTTTCCTGGTATCTAGCTCATTAAACTTAGTATCTAGCTCGTTAAACCATGACAATTGTTTCTCAAGCTTAGCTGCAGTAATGTGCTGATAATAAATTTGGCTGCCTAATTCGGCAAACCTATTTTCAGTTGAAGTTGGCGTCGGCATTCCAAACCAGCAGTTCAACGAGTCAATAACCCCTTTATTTGAGCGGCGGTTAATATCAAGCGTCCATATATGCTTATTATCAAACTGCGACTTAATATAGTTGTAGTTAGCAACATCACCGCCACGGAAGCCATAAATTGCCTGTTTTGGATCACCAACTAATAACAAAAACTCTTGATTGGACTTAGTATTAGTTGACTGCTTATCCTCATTAGCTGACTGCTGACGCTTATTCTTTGGCAGATAAATACTTTCAATCATAATGGCTTGCTCGCCATTGATATCTTGTGATTCATCAATAAGAGCGACTGGATAGTGGTGGCGAATATAACGTGCCAGCTTCTCTCCCTGACGGCCAGTCAATGCTTGATTGAGACGTACCATTTGCAAGCTAAAGGTAGTCTCACCACGCTCTTCTAATATCACCGGTAATCTTGCGCGGACTGCTAGTACTATATGGCGGTTTAGATTGGCCAGTATCGATAATATATGCTGATTCAAACCCTCCATATTATCCATAATAGTCATTAATTGACTTATGGTTTCTAGCTCAAAAAAGACTTGATGTTGCTTTTCTTTATTTTTATTAAAGTTCTTTATTTTTCCATCATCACTTGGAAACTGAGCATCTCTCAATGACCCTAGTAGTTTGGTTGCATCATCACTTAAGTAACTCTCAAAACTCAAACCTTTTTCAGAGATTAGTTGATGAATCTCAGTAATATGCTCAAAGCGAGTATGTAAACTAGAGCGGCCATTGAACCCTTGTGATTTTCGATAATCGGGATTTAAATAAGGCTGAATATCAGTCAAATCTAGCTGAGCAAAGTCCTGTAGCAATTGCTCCAAGCTATTAAAATCAAAATCTTCATTTAACTGCACCTCGTCAATTGGCGCAGAAATAAAATTCAGCGAGCGATTCACATAAGATTTATGATCCTCGACCGCAGTCAGCTTACCTTGCTGCTCCATAAGTGCATATAGCTTGGGCTGCTCATGATACAGACGGCTTTGAAACTGGCGCAGTTCGTCATGGATAATACTGTCAGTGACCTGCTCAATACTACTGTCTTCAATAATCGCCATGCCTTGCTGATGACCGGTCTCACTGCTGTATTCTGCCAGCCATTTTTGCGCCAAACTATCGAGGGTGCCTACAAATAACTTATCAAGTGTGGTTAGCACCAGAGCGGTACGGCGAATGGCATCTGTCATCGGATAAGTCTTTACATTATCAAGCAAGTAACCCACCAAATGTAGGTTAATTGGGTCCTGCATGATGCCATCTAGACGAGCATATTTTGCCTTGTCTATCAGCCACTTAGCGCGATCCTTTTTAGCATCAGCTTTTTGCTTTTCTTCTAGCTGTTTGTCATGCGCCAAATCTTGGTTCAGCTCATCGGTGCCAATACTGTCCGCATCAGCCGTTGAGTCTGTCTTATCATTGGTCTTGTTTTGACCGCTTTCAGGGGTGACCTGCAAGATATTTGGATACAAATCCCCTTTATTAACCTGATCCGCACTTAAGTTATTAACCCACTGCAATAACTGATAAAAATCCACCAAACGATCATGGATACGCTGACGCATCTCTGCAGCAGCCGCTCTAGTAAAAGTAGTAGCAATAATTTGCTCAGGAGCACGACGCGCTTCAATAAGTAAGCGTAGTACGATACCAGTTAAAGTCCAAGTCTTGCCAGTCCCCGCTGAAGCCTCGATAAGATGCCTACCACTTAAGGCCACATCGACCGCTGGTACTTTCTCTGCTTTTTGATCCTGATTTATCGTAGGTAAATCAAGCACAACTTGTGCGTCCTTCTCTTCCTGAGAGGCTGAATGCAATGCGGCTAGTTCATTATTATCAGTCATGTCTGTCATAAGGAGATATACTTTTTTATTATCTATAAAATGTTCTATAAGGCGTGAGGCTCAGTCGATGTCATTAATTAGGCTTAAAACAAATTAGTCTTTTAGTCCATCAAGAGCATTAAACATAGGCTCATACAAGGGCTGTGCCAAAGCCGTTAATGAGGCAGCTAAAGCTTTGAAGGCATCTTGCTCACGCAGGATATATTGCCAAATAGCATGCTGTGAACAGGTGTCATATACCATGTCTGACATATAGCTTGGGAACAACCACTCCGAAAAATCACCTCGTTTTGGCCAATACTCAGCGCCTTCATCTTCCTGCGCCTTTAAGCAATTATCCAAATAACTTAGGGCATACTCTGGCAGTAACGTAAGCGGCACTTGGCCCGATAGCTTGGCAAAAATAGCCCACTTAATCAGCTCAATCACAGCATCTTCATACACAATAGGCTCGAGCTTAAAGGCAGTAGCTTTTTCAAGATTTTTGACTTTAGTGCTCGCTTTATTAAAGCGCCAAATGCTGATGCCGTCATTTAGTGCTACCTGCTCAGCTGTGGTGCGTCTGGCCACCTGCCAATACAGATGCGATAACCAGAACTTCAGCAGATGCCTAGGACTGGCGGAGTTGGGTAGGATATTAAACCAGTGCTTAGGCGACTGCTCAGCATAAGACACGCCTGCCTTTAAATGCGCGCCATTGCCATTAGCCTCTACCGGCACCACCCCTTTGATCTTCATCATCTTTGGCATATAAGATAACAGTGACGCATTATCCTTTTGCTTCAACACATTCGCCAGATCCAGTTGCACTGGATGCTCGATACTAGGCGTAATGATTGGCAAATCTGCATCAGCTTGCTGCGCATCTATACCGTTAGCTATCAATTGCTGCTGAAAGGTTTGACACTGCTGTTGCAGCTTTTGTTGCTGATTGGGCAATGTGGTGTGACGGGCTACCCCTGCCGGCATGATTTTTTGATACAGTAGAGCTGGCGCTGCTTGAGACGAGGTATCCTCTAAGCTCTGGGGGCTGTCTGAATCATTCTCTGCCGAGTGGCTAGCCAATTCATGAATCAAATACTCATTGATTTGATAACTACTCAAGCTATCCAAAAATAGCGGTTCTTGCTGTGCCATCGCCTCTTCACCTTGTACGATATGCACCTCTTGCGTGCGTAAGAAAGCTTTGGCTGGGTGACGCACTTGATAGGCAAGCACCCCTTCAACGTCTATCTCAGCAATATCAAACAACGCTTGAGCTAAGGTTTTATTTTGCTCATCACAGTTTAATCCTGAGTCAATAGCTAACAGCTCACACAGCATTAATCGGGTTTGGTTGTCAATTTGACCCAACTGCCCCAAACCGGCCCCTAATAACTGGGAGATTGCCGCATATTGTGCTTGGTTAGGTAAGTTGACTAACAGAGGCTCATCATTACTGTTTCGAGATTGTAAGGTGTTAAATACCGCTTGCCATAACGGCGCTGGCGGGAACTGACGCTGCTGAGCCAGTTTGGTTTTTTGCATAGCTTTATCTAACATGCCTTGTAGAGCATCAAAATCAGACGGCTCGTCATTTGAAGCCATATTTGAATTAGTTGGATCATCCGAATCAGACGATGTCGGTTGCTGATTTGGGTGCTGATTTAGGTTTTGAGTTTCTTTGCTTAAGCTATTCTCTAATTGTGTAAAGTCATCTTCTAGTTGCTGCTGAAACAAGCTCTTATCAAAAGGCAATGCCGGATGCTCGGTGACTAACCACTGCTTGACAAGCTTTGGCAAATGACGCTTTAAGCTCTCGGTAGTCGGGTCCACCTCTTGTGGCAAACTATCAAGAGAATTAACCTGCCACTGAACCTCCCCTTGCAAGAATTGCAACAACTCACTGACTGGGTTAGCCGGCAAATGCTCATGGGTATCGGTTAAGCTTTGACCGTTATAAAATATCCAGCAAGCACTACGCGCACACAATAAAGCATCCAAAAATGCCCCATTGTCATCATCTTCGCTGACCCTATCACCACGACGTGACATGGTTGCCTTCATCAAATCATAACGGTTGTCACGATCACGAGCTGGGAACTCAGAGAGATTCATATTGAGCATCACCACCAGATCAAAAGGCACATTTCTTAAAGCACCGAAGCGGCCAAAAGTAATTACCCCAGTCGGCTCCGCACTCACCTGCTGACTCTCAAGCTCCGCCTCAATACTATCTAGCATAAAGCTTAGCTTCAGTGGCAACGTCTCAACATTTGCCAGTCTTTGCTCAACTTCTCGGTTATTGGCATTATCACCACTAGCATATTGTCTATAGTGACGGTTGGCGCGCAGACTCGACTTAAAGCCATTCATGGCGTTATAAATGGCACGCATACTACGGGTCTGATCTACATCACCAAAATAACGGTGAATGACTTGTTGTTCAATATCATTAAGCCAGTCTTCAGCTTTTTGCTTCTGTTTATAATCATCGCGCTGGGCATGCAGTCCACTATAAATACGGCATAACGCTTCAATAATGGGGGCATCATTAAGACTCACCTCAGGTAACGGCAAGCTCATTTCAGATATTGCAGCACTCGGCCACTGCTGATCATCAAGCGGATATAAACAGTCGCTCATTTGCGCTTCAGGCATTATTAGTCCCAGCGTCAATCTATCTAATGCTTGGGCAAAGCTAAAGCGGTAATCAAAATCATTGTCGTCCAAGGTCTGTTTAAGGTGTTTCTCATCAAAGCCGCGGATAAACCCAGCTTCAACCAACAAATCACAACCACGGCTCATCTGATCATGGGTTAATCCAAAGCTTTCGTATAGCGGTGGCAACATCAGCCAATCTAGCACCTCAGCCGCTTCAAATCGGGCACTATCACTACCAAGTAGCTTATAAAACCCAGTAATCGCCTCCCATAATTGACGAATAGAGGCATCGACCACACCGGTGACTCTTGCCGGCAGAGTCAAACCATCTTGACCTTTGCCATTGACAAAGATTGAGCTAATCAAGGTATGGTGACGTTCAACGTCAGGCAGTAACACGACTATGTCGGAGATATGACGTTTTTTTGCGCCAGGCGGCAATGGCTCATTTAGCCAGCGCCCAATCATGATACGCAGCACCTCAAGTTGACGCTGCAAACTGTGGCACGAATGAATACTTAAGCTGTTATCTTGGGCGGACATCGACCACAGACGCTGTTTTTCAAAGCGTTTGTTTTCAAGGACCTCATCATCGTACCAAGCAGCGGTATTGTCATCATCAGCCTCATCAAAGCTTAGCTCGATTTGCTCACTAATAGCCTGTGACACTTTCACTGCTGTGGCTTGCTGCGTTGAACGCTCATCCAGCATCAATACATCGTTTTGTAGTCGTCTTAATAAACTGGGACTATTGTGAGGTTGATAAGCGGTCTCTTGCTCAGATTCTTTATTTTGCTCATTGCTTTCATTATCTGTATCAAGACTAAGCTCACCGCTCAAACTCTCAGTCCAATCATCTTCAAATTTATCCTGCCAATCCACAATGGCATCTTCATACAGCTCGTTACCCGATAAGTTAGCGAGCATGGCAAAGGTATCACGGGATTGCTTACCCAGACGAGATAGCAGACTGTGACCATAATCACGTAAAAAAACGCTTTCAGGGTTAATAATCCGCTGGCGCTGTAACCATGATTTATCAACAATATCCGCCCAAAAAAGCTTAGAGGGATTGTAATGCAGTAAAATAATATCCATGTAGCGCGATAGGCGCTGTAAGAAATCAAGCTCAGTCTGCGGCAACTGCTGAATGGTAAAAATACGAAGTACTTTGGGTAACTGATCTTGCTCGTCCGCTTTGTTACTTTCTAGTGCTTTCCAGAAGGTTTTTTCTAACTGGGCACGATATTGATGCACATCAGCAAATAATTGCGACCATAAATAGCGCTGCGCCGTCTCCAATTCCACATAATGATCTACTAACCATCCTGGGGTGACGCGTGCATATTTATCAAAGCGCAAAGACAGCTCATCTTTTTCTTTAATTAACGTCTCCACATTTAGCGGCTTGTTCTGCGACCATAGACTTAGCCAATCCTCACGGTGGGTCAAATAGCGGTTAAACACCCGTGCCAAATCACTTGCCAGCTGCCAAATACGCGCATCTTGTTGCGCTTTATCTGGCTCAACGCCTTGTTGCGGCTCTTCAATTAAGGGCGACAGCAGTGGATATACTGGGTGTTTATCGTCCTCAATAATGATTTGCTGATAATAGGTCAGATAGCCAAACAGACGCCACTGCATCACAGTCGGCGATAGCACCGCCACCTCAGGCACGTTTAGCACCTTCGCATCGGGATTATTTTGCAGTAGATAAGCATTATGCTGATTGAGTACATCCTGCATTAGCGTCCACTGATATTGACCCCAGAACTTAGTCATCACCAGCGTACTAATGCCGGCACGACTGGCAATGGTTTTATCGAGCCAATCACCCAATACCATTGACGGTATGATAACCACAAAGGGATCAAAAATAGACTGCTGTATTGATTGGTATTCAACCAGCAGTTCATCGACTAAGTTTTCGGTGCGATGCGATTGGATAATCTTGAACATAAAAGGTTTTTCTTGTTTTTGGGAAGTTTTATAAAAAGCTATGCCTATAAGCATAACCCATTCACAATTTAAAAAAAGGAGTTATTGAGACTAAACGACAGTATACGTCGTGAAAACTGAGGAGTGAATTTTAGAATAGAATATTGAATTAGGTTATAATCAAGTCAGGATTCAGAAGGCTTTAGGTATAGATAATCAAGACAAGTTTTGATGGGTTTGTATCGTTAAGTTGCCTGATTAAAACCACCTACGTTTCAGTATGCAGATTTGACCGTAGGGTTACTTGGTCTTGTTTATTAAGCTCATTTTTTATCTTATTGCGCTCTAAATCAAAAGCCTACGTAATTTCATCTTAAACCTCAAAGCTACTAAATAATAAAATAAATTGTAGGTGAACATATAAAATATACAAGTGCTAAAACGATAGTAGTCGACCATATAAAAGCATGATCTTTTTGTTCAGAAAATATAAGTCTATATATAATATTTATGAAATAAAAAAATATAACTCCTGACAATATATAGGCTAACATCGATACAGTTAAAAAAAGTTCTCCCAAATAATTTACTAGCACTTCTTTCTTTATAATTGCGACTAAGCTAAATATCAAAACAATTATAGACAGTATAAGAAACATAATTTTTTCATAGTGCTTCTTATTCAAAATAAAGTAAAAAGCCATTACCGTAGCACACATGCTGAAATAAAAACTTCCTGCCACACTTATGATATTGATAAGAAAATTATTAGTCATATAGGCTATAAATAAAGTAACCGCTAATAAGTTAACTATTAAATATATTATATACATCATTGTTCATCTTCCTTATCAAATGAATCAATGGCATTTTATCGATCCTTATCAGTACACCTTGTGACGATTTTATTCGGTACCTTACTGAGATAGCGATATCTAAATCATAAAACACGACTGGTCTATCGAGATGAGCAATATGCATTTTCTGCATATTGCTTTATAAAAACTAACGGCTATTAATTTTATTTATTAAACCCTCGTTCTTTAATATAGCTATCAAAAATCTTTTTCATTTCAGGTTGATACAGCTTAATATACTCATGAGCTATGCCGCGACTGCCACTAGGGTGAGGAAAGCAAACTACCTGACAATGTTCAAACTTTTGAAAACTGATTTTAAATCTAGTATGACTAGATGGTTTTTGAACAATGAACCGCCCCGACTATATCGGAGAGTGGATTGCTTGAGTCAGGCAGCTTTGTCTGACTCATTAAGGCTATCATAGTATCGTCTCTCAAACTCAAAAGGCG
>NZ_JMKP01000013.1 GCF_000685805.1 Psychrobacter phenylpyruvicus DSM 7000 = NBRC 102152
ACCTCTTGGCGCAATAATTGGGAGGGCTTAACGGTGTTCTTTGATTACCCGAAAGACATCAGAAAAGCCATTTATACGACCAATGCTATCGAGTCATTAAATAGCGTGATTCGTACTGCTGTGAATAAGCGTAAGATATTCCCATCTGATCAAGCGGCGTTTAAGGTTGTTTATCTAGCAACTCAGCAGGCGTCTAAAAAGTGGTCGATGCCTATCCGTAACTGGACGTCTGCTCTTAATCGCTTTATGATTATGTTCGATGAGCGTGTTAGTAAGCATTTAATCTAAATTGCAGTTACACAGATTTCGGGATGGGCTCTTTATGATACTCCTCCCAGTTTTTTTCAGCTATTGTTTCTTTTCCAAATTCCCTGTAAAAAGTTTCCTTATTTCTCTGAGCTAACTGAACATATCTCGACTCTGGCTCAATATAAATACACCTCATAACATTTTGATTTAAAACCCCTTTGTCTATTATTTTTTTTGAGGAATTAATATTTTCAATATCCATATGTTCGAATATACGTTCTTCACTTTTACTTATTTGTGCAAAGCTAGATAAAAAAGACAACCCTTCATTTAAGCTTTTAGGTTTAAAAAATGTTGATTGGAATACTAAGCTGACACCTGAAGCTTCTAAATTATTTTTTTTACCATATAGGCGAAACTGATTAAGGCTGTTATGGTTAAAAGTAAAACAACCTACAAACGCTTGAAAACGCTCATCAAACTCTGGATTATAAACCACTTTATTACTATTAATGTCGAGAAAACTATCTAACATTTGCCCCTCACTTGGGTCATTAACATTATTAATAGTATTTAGACGAAAAGAACTTGGTCGTTCTTGATTATCTACGGATAAAAGAATATTAGCAACATCAATACTTGTATAGTGCGCTAACTTTCTTTCAAAAGTATTATCAAAATTTATTGTGAGCTTATGAAGAATAAAAGTTATCTTGTCAAAAAAAGACTCTAAAACTCTACCAAAATCATGTGTTTTATCTTTTAATAAAAGCTCACATATTTCTACACAGCAATATGCCTCATAAGGAAATAGTTGTTTAGCTTCTAAATAACTTTTTTTAGCCTTTCTTAATATTGACTTGTTGTTCTCAACTCTTAATTTATTATCTTGATTGATCAATAGATTACCAATACTGAACTGTATTTTTGAATACTCTGCGGGATCATCTTCTCGCGTGACTTTTTCCCATTCCTTGATTGACTCACTTACATCATTTAAAGCATGACCAATATAATATTTAGCTCTTGCATATATGGACTTACTATCATCCCTTCCTATATTTTTCCAGATAGCAATAGCTTCTTCAGGTTGATTCCTTCTTATCAGATTTAAGCCTATATTGAGTTGGGCTTCCGCATATGACGTTAAGCTATCTTCACGCAGTATTTTATACCAGGTCTTTATAGCTTCATCATGCTGACCTAGCAACTCAAGAGCCCACCCAATATTTAGGTTAGCATTTGCATAACCTTCTAGGGAGTCTGAACGTCTAATTTTCCTCCAATGAGATAGAGCTTTTTCTAGTTTTTTGTCCTTAGCATAGATAACACCTAAGTTTAATTGAGCTCGTGCATAAGAGTTCGCATCATTTTCTCTATCCACATTCTCCCATGCTCTAATAGCCTCATTTTTGGAACCTAGCTCCTCATAGCAACAACCAATATCAAATTGCGCTCTTGCAAACAGCTCCAAACTATCAGACTTTTTTATCTTTTCCCAAGTAGAAATAGCTTGAAGCAAGGCACCTTTATACATAAATAATAAAGCTATAGTAAACTGAGCATTTGCAAAGGCTTCATTACCGTCTGTTTCACGAGTAATATCCTGCAATTTTTTAATCTTCGCTATTGTCTCATCATCTAACCCCTCGAACATATCATCACTCATAGTTTACTCCTCAATCATTTTAAAGACTCATCTTGTAATGCCACACTCATACGAAGCTTTTCAACTTAGTTTAGATTAGCACCCGCTTTCTCTCCTGCCAGCAAATAGTTTGGATAGAAATTAACGACACTCAACAAATAAAAATTTCGACTCTGACATAATTCTATCCTTAGCTAATATAAATATATTACTTAAATAATAAACAAATAAATTTATATTTTATTACTGATGAAATCTTATTTAAAACATAAACCTATGCTTTAACTCAAATCATATTTCTATATACTATCTTTTATATTTTCGAAAAAGTATACACACCTAACCCATACTCCACACCCTAAAAACAAAAAAGAAAATGCCAAATAAAAAACCAACCACCAAAATATTCGACGTAATTGTAATCGGTGGCGGTCAAGCAGGATTAGCAGTTGGCTACTACCTAAGACGTGCCAAGCTCGACTTTATTATCTTAGATAATCAATCCCGAAGTGGCGGAGCCTGGCAAAACTTTTGGCCGTCATTACGACTGTTCTCGCCAGCCTCGGTAAGCTCACTTCCGGGTAGGATGATGACCTCCGCCAAAGATAATAGCAGTCCGTATCTAGAAGATGTCTTAAGCTATTTTGATAACTACGAAAAGCATTACAAATTACCTATCTACCGCCCTTTTAAGGTACAAAGCGTAGAGCGTGATAACGAAAACGATTATTTACGTGTCAGTGACGGCAAGTTTACTTGGCTTACGAGAGCCGTGGTTAGTGCAACCGGTATTTGGAGTAATCCCTACATTCCACAGATTGAAGGACGCCAAGACTTCCAAGGGGAGCAAATCCACTCCGCCCATTACGCTGGTCCAGAAGCTTATCAGGACAAACGAGTCTTGGTGGTTGGTGCTGGTAACTCAGGCGCACAAATCTTTGCAGAATTAGTTCAAGTCACTGATGCCAGTTGGGTAACCCGTGAACCCCCGCAGTTCTTACCCGATGATGTCGACGGTCGCGTTCTTTTTGAAAGAGCCACACAGCGTGTAAGGAATAACGCCAGTGGTGATGCCGAAGATGAAATTAATACACAAGATTCGGACGCGCCCAAAGGCGATATCGTAATGATGCCCCCGGTAAAAGAAGCACGAGATAAAGGATTGCTCACCACAAAGCCTATGTTTGAGCGCCTAACTGAGCAAGGAGTAGTTTGGTCTAATGGCGAAGAAGAATCAATAGATGCGATTATATGGTGTACTGGCTTTAACCCTGAGCTTGAGCACTTAGCGCCATTGGACGTGATTGAAGACGATGGCAAAGTATTAACCGAACACGGGCAATCTGTTAAACAGCCTCGTCTATGGTTGTTTGGCTATGGCGACTGGGTTAGCCCTGCTTCAGCTACCATTATTGGGGCTGGACGTAGTGCACGTGAGAATGTACCGGCTTTGGTTGAGTTTTTGACGGAGAGTTCTCAGTGATATAGTGATAAAAACCAAAATTAGAGAGGTATAGTTAAGTCCAATTTGTTAACTTTTTCTTTCATAATTAAATGCTTTGCAACAGCTGCTTTTTCGCTTTTTATTTTAACGAGCTACGGTCAGTGCTAGTCAATGAAAAAGTAAAGGCTAATTTCACGATTAGCCTTTATAATTGCTAATATTTATAATTAAGACTCTATCCCTTTTGGATTTGGACCATATTTATTCATACCAGGCTCACTATCTAAACAACAAAATATAAGTAACACAATAGGTCCAATATAAGGAATAAAAGTTATCAATGCCCACCACCCACTTTTACCCGTATCATGCAGGCGTCGAATAGTAACCGCCCACATAGGTATTATAAGACCCAACATAAATATAAATATTATCATTGCTCCTAAAGTAGTTATACTTTCTGAATCACCGAGTCCAGTTAATAATCCTAAAATCATAAAAAATACTAAATAAAACAGCCAATAAAATAACTGAAACATCCAATACTCTTTACGTCTTGCCCGGCCATCAAACTGTGCATACTTATTCTTAATTGCATCAACAAACCAATCCATAAACCCAACCTTTTAATCTGTTTTATCAAATCCAAGTAGTTACTATTAAGTGTAAGCAGAGAATATTACCCTACTAAATATTTAATTCTACTATAATGAATCTTACAAAACTCTTCTAAGTACTAAAAATCTGGCTTCCCTTTCAATTACCTGACTTAAAATACTTAATCGCTAAAAATCCTAAATAAACTCACGTCTTACATCCATAATCCGAGCTTCAACCACCCGCTGAATCTTATCCTCAATCTGACTAAACTCGGACTCAATCTCACGTTTAGACAATCCCACCACTACAAATGTCCACTCACTGGCGTCATGACGATTACGCTCGCCACTTTCACTGACTGCCACTGCAGGGTTACGCCCAAAGCGCTCATGCAATCCGCCCATTCGTATTCGCTTTTCTTTTAGCGAGCTACAACCGGGCAATGAGAATGTCAGAGTTAATATTCCTATGTGCATAGTTATCTCCTATTTGAGTAAATTTTTGGATATATTAGCCCTAGATTTCTACTAAAATTAACGGTACTGTGGCTAATTTATTTACCCCTTCACCCAACGAGAAATACTACTAGATTCCTGTTGGCTTGCTTGATCTAGAGGATAATACCAATACCATAAAAGTGGTGGCTCATTTTTGTGTAACCACAAAATCCAGTTGGCATAAAATCGACTTAAAGTCTGAAGCATACTTTGTAATAAGTCCTCGATGCCCTGCCTCATTAATAACTACAGCATCAGTCGTCAAAAATTAGAGTGCCACTAATAGCTATACACCTTAAATAATACCTAATTTATTATAGCGCTCAGCTCTGTGTTTTATAACCTATCCCCTCATCCCCCCGTGCAATGGATTCTTTGTTAGCCCCTTCTATCATTTGTGAAAACTATAAAGTCGCATTAAGACTCTAAGTCTAGCTCCAAAGTAATAGAGTTTATCTATAGTGGTTTTTTTAAATAAATATCAAATAAACCTCTCTCAGAAACGTAATAAACACCATTATTAAAATATCAACTTATTGATTTACCTTAAATTAGTAATGTTCAAAAAAACTTTAAATAATTATCAATGTAGCCTATAATGCAAATGATAATCATTTACAACAAAAAATTGCTTTGGATTAATATTCATGAAACATTCCCCTTACTTCTTATTAAATTCTTTACAATATCACATTAAATTAAATACCTGTCTAACAACTATTAAAAATCATAATCGAGCCCAATCCAGAAGTGATTGCTTTAACATTTTATTGCTAGGTGGAGTTAGTTTATGCATGGTAACTCCGACTTATGCAAACGAAGTCAAAGAAACAAAAGAGTCAGAAGCACCTTCAGCAGTATTTGAAAGTGTCAACATCGAATCATTATCTGATAAAGAAGAGCAATTATTTAATAAGCCAGAGTCAATAGCTTATATTTCTAGTGATGACATCAAGCGTTACTCTCCTATTTCAGTTGGTGATATATTTAAAGGTCAACCAGGTGTGCAAGTAGCAGATATTAGAAACGGGGGCGGACTTGATTTCAATATTAGGGGTGTTCAAGGTCAAAGCCGTGTAGCGGTGACAGTCGATGGGACTCAGCAAGCGCTGGATGTCTATCGGGGGTATGCTGGTACCCAACAGCGTAGCTATATTAACCCTGACTTAATATCAAAAGTAATTATTCACAAAGGAGCAGGTAGCTCAATCGAAGAAGGTGCAAACGGCATAGGCGGTACAGTAGCTATAAAAACTATAGATGTGGAAGATGTTGTACTACCGGGCAAAAATGTCGGTATACGTTTGACAGGACAGCTATGGAATAACGGCACAACCCCAATTAAACCAGTACGTGACGGTAGTCAAATAGTAGATGAAGAGGAATTAGAAACTCAACCTGAACATAGTAATAGAGGTAATATCTTAGAATCCGATGCCAAATCAGGTAGTATTGCAGTAGGCTATACTAGCGATAAGCTAGATGTTGTAGCAGCATATGCCAAACGAAAACAAGGTAACTATTTTACGGGTAAAAAGGGTCATGAGGATTATCGGAGCTTTACCACTTATTACCCTGGTAAACCCTATGAGTTCACTGTTGAAGATAAAACTGTTGCCAAAGCATACAAGCCTGGTGAAGAAGTACTAAATTCTGCAGCTGATACAGAATCCATATTACTTAAAACAACCTGGCGTCCTGCAGAAGGACATAGCATTAAACTTGGCTATAATAATTATAATAGCGAAAATGGTGAAATCATGCCATCCGATATTTATCGAAGCGGCGATGCTGGTATATTGCAGTACCCATACGCTACTACCGAAATAGACCGTTATTACATTGATTATAAATACCAACCTGAAAACCCACTGATAGACTTAAATGTAGGTGTGTGGCAAACCGATGCTAAGACCAATCAAATTAATGCGGTTGAAGGACCTGCAAGTGAACAGTATATCGAAGGCTATCGTAGCTGGGTAAAAATGGATAATCAACGGACCGGAGCAAATATAAGTAACCGCTCTACGTTCTATACTGATAAAGGTGATATTCATCTAACCTTAGGCGGCTCGTTGATGGAAGAGGATATTCAACCTCAAAGTGATGTAGAGATTAAAGATGTAGATTTATGGGCAAACCGTAATTATCGAGATGCTAAACGCTTCGAATACGACTTAAATCTAAAAGCAGAATACGAAGTAAATGATAAATTAAGCTTATGGGCAGGCTCTCAGTATAGCCACTATAAAATGAAAGACCACAATCGCCGAGCTTCACCAGTATATGATAAAGATGTAACTCACAAAGTTATCTTAGTTCAAGATGATGATCGATGGGGCTATATGAGGTGGTTACCTGATCAGCAAGGAAATTATACCGACGCAACGGACCCTCGTTTACACAACGGTATAATTTATAAAGATCATCAAAATCCTTTTGATGGCATAAAAATAGATGATTTTGGCCCACATTATGACAATGTTTATGATGAAAGAACTTCTGACATAATCACTGGCTATACTTTTGGCGAAGCCATTGAGGAAGATGATGACGCTTTGTCATTTTCAGCAGGGGTAAAATATAACTTCCTACCTAACTCGTTTATTTATGCCTCTTATACAGAGGGTAGTCGCATGCCCTCCCTTTTTGAAACCTCTATGGGGACTACTCAAGTTGTCCCTATTATGAACGAGACCAGTATTGATCCTGAGACATCAAAAAACTGGGAAGTCGGGGTTAGCTCACGACATACAGGACTCTTTGCAGATTCAGACAAAGCATCCTTTAAACTTACTTACTTTAATAACAAAATTGATGACTACGTTACCCGATATCTACCCCCAGATATGAATGGAGTTATGACTTTTAGTAACACCGATTACTATAAGTTAGAAGGTTTAGAGCTACAAACTAATTACGATGCTGGATGGGGCTTTATAGACTTATCTGCAACACACTATTTAAAAACCGAGACTTGTGATAAATCTTATGCTGAAAGACTTAGAAATAGTGGCCACGAAAATTTAGCCAATACTCCTAATTGTACACCTGCAAGCTATGGTGGTTCCTATATTAATACGCAAAACCCACCTGAATATGCTGTCAATCTTGGTTTAGGTACGCGTTGGATAGAGGATACATTAACCATTGGAGCAAGGGCTAACTATACCTCTGAGTCAATTGATGATATGGATAAACCTTGGCAAAAAAGCGCCACCACAAATCAGATATATTATCGCCCTGTAACCACTTATGATTTGTATATGAACTACCAAGTTTCAAAAAATAGCGAACTTAACTTTGCTATTCAAAACTTAACTAATGAGTATTATATCGACGCACTAACCCAAAGCTTTATGCCTGCTCCTGGTAGAACAGCACAGCTTGGCATGACCTTCCAATTCTAATAACAGATTCAGTTTATAAAAATATTGCACCTTAACTAAGATGGTTAACTCAAGGGCTATTCTTTAAAGAATGGCCTTTTTGTCAAGTAGAGTTTGCTACACTAATAAATGCCATTCAAACTATTAACTTAAAATGAGTTTATTACTAATTTTAACCTTATTATACCTATGTCTCTTTATCGCCTTTGCTCAAACCATAGACTTCTGATAATTAAAAACTGGAAGGCGTTGTCTATTAAAAGGTTTAATTTAACTTGCTTAAGTAATCTATATAAATAGCAATACTAGCCTGCTAAAATAGCCCACTTAAACAAAATTTTCAAATAACTAAATTGAAAGGAATGTCGATGACGGCACCCAATTCACAGCGATCTTCATTACCAGAGTCGTCACCTTCTGTACCACCCAATACAAATTTAACCGCTAAAGACAGCCCAAAAGACTTAGTAGCCACTTATGTCAAAGGCATGGCCATGGGCGCCGCTGACATCGTTCCAGGTGTTTCTGGCGGTACAATTGCGCTTATTGCAGGTATTTATGAGCGCCTGATTAATGCCATCGGTAGTATTGGTCCGGACTTGTGGCAGGTGTATCGCCGTCAAGGCGGTATGAGAGGTTTAATGGCTATCTGGCGCCATGTAGATGCCACGTTTTTATTGGTTCTAGTCTTAGGTATTGCCACCAGCTTTGCTACTTTAGCGGGGTTTATTAAACACTTACTGGACAACCAACCGTTATTAATTTGGTCTTTCTTCTTTGGTTTGGTCGTCGCCACAGTAGGCATATTATTAGGCGAAATAAAGCGCTGGAATGTGGCACGGGCTGGATTATTTATTTTTGGTATTGTGGCAGCCGTAGGTATTAGTAGCATGCCTTTGATCACCACTGAACCCAGCTTGCCGTATATCTTTTTTGCTGGGGCTATCGCCATCTGTGCCATGATATTACCAGGTATCTCAGGGTCATTTATTTTACTGTTGCTCGGAGTATATGACCGAGTTTTAGAAGCTGTGCATAATTTTAACTTATCTATTATCTTCACGTTAATGGCGGGAATGGTCACAGGGTTATTACTATTTACACGCGCGCTTAAATGGCTACTATCCCATTACTATCAAGGCACATTGGCCTTATTAACCGGCTTTATTGCTGGCTCCTTGGTGAAGGTATGGCCGTGGAAAGTTGATGCTTTGGGCACCTTAAATAGTGAAGCTATTCATAACGTAGCTCCTTGGAACTACCCCACTGGCGCGCAGTGGCTAGTCACACTAGGGTTAATGATTTTGGGCGCTATTTTGGTCACTGCTTTATCTTGGTGGGGAATCAAAAGCAAAAATACTAAGTGATTAATTTGATCGGCTAATATGATTATTTTGAAAAGACTATTCTTAATAGAATGGTCTTTTTTTTTGGCCAAAAATCACGTCATAAAATTTAGGGTTATTTTTATCTAAATCTTTATTAAGTCATAACTTATAGCTGAGCTGAAACCCTTAATGTATTTTAAATCTCCTTTAAATAAATTATTATGAACTTTATAGCTTTATATTAACTGGTAACACACTATGTTAAGCTGATATTAATAAATTCGTTAAGGGAACTTATGGCAGCTTATATTACAGTTGGTGCAAAAACAACGCACGGCGGTACAGTAATCAGTGGCTCACCGCATACGACTCACAATGGCATACCTGTATCTCGTAAAGGCGATAAAGTCTCTTGTAAGAAGTGCAAAAAGATAGTCACCATTGCTACTGGCGACCCCTCATTCATTGTTGATGGCTCCCCTATTGCTCGTGCTGGAGATGTAACCACTTGTGGTTCTAAGCTGATTGCGATTCAGCAGGCTTTTGCTCAGTCTGATTTTGAGGTTGGCAGTATTGCTCAAGCTGCGCCTTTGGTTTTTCCTAAGTCGTTGGCGAGTGATTCTATAAAAGACAAATTCGACGAGCAATTTGAAGTGTTAGATGAAAATAATGAACCTATGTCAAATATTAAGTATCAAATAATTGATGATGAAACAGAAGAAGTTTTAGCAGCAGGATTTACTAACGAAAATGGGTTGACTGAGCGAGCAAGTACGGAATCGAAAAGAAAAATTAGGATTGTTTTTATTTAATAAGAAGATAAGAGTAAATTATGCATTCTATTTTGAATTTTTTGGGCACTACTAACGACGAAGAGAACTCTAGAGAAAAGGTAAGCCCTATCAGATATATTACAAACCCTCCAGATAGTGGTTGGTTATGGGTTAAAATTGAAAATCCTAACGGTGTTCAAAGAGCTATCAATATTAAAAATAAAGGACAAAAACTTGTAATATGTGAGAATACTAAAGTTCAAATTAGAGATATTAAGGACGGACGTACATATTTTAAAATTTTAGATCATATTAGTAAAAATGTAGTCGCTTCTCTTTCAAATGAAAATGCAAAAAACCATTTTTCTAAGTCTGGACCTAAATTATCACCAAATGGTGCTGAATTGGAAATACGATATAATTCTGAACCTGAAAAGGTATGGTCAGAAGCTAGAAGTGAAAGCCTTTTGCAAGTTAAGGGTAAGCTAACATTCAACACAATAGCTATAGATATTACTGTTTCAACTTTGCCTAACAACTATACTATACTTCCAAATGGTAGTCATAATATATTACTACCAGACTTTCCACATGATGCAAATATGACTCGCTTTTATCGTATGGAAAACCGCAATTTAAAATATGATCAGGTGTGGTTCTCAATTGCAATATCAGATAGAAATAATATAAATGATCGCTACATTCATGTAGGTGCAGTGTCGCATGGTTGTATGACAATATATGATTTAAAGGGATGGAATCAATTATATAAATATTTAATTAACAATCGTCAATCTGATAATAGGCAATATGTCGGAAAATTAAGAATAAGGAATCTTTATTAATGCTAAAGCTATTAATTATTGCATTTACCATGATTATTACGATTTCTTGCACCTCAGATCATGATAATTATGTCAGGCATAGTAATGAAAAGTCTGAAATTAAAGTATTAAAAAAAATACTCAATTCTAATTCTACAAAATCAGCCATCAAGAAATATCAACCTCCCAAAAACTACGATAAATTTGAGTACATTTTGCAATCAGCAATAGAAACACAGCAAAAACTAAATTCAGTAGATAAAAAAAGTGAAGCCTACAGTGTGTTATTAGAATTTGAAAAAGAAGGTGATAAATATTTGGCTGATGGCAAATTGTTTAAAGCATGGGATAAATATAGTATGGGGGCATTGGCTTATCCATCTCCAAAGATATTAGTAAAAGAAGGAGATGCCTTGATGCAACACTATCTAAAAAATGTCAAAATAATATGTAACTGTGAAACTCTAAATGATTTTGAAGAAGGTTTTCTTGTGGCTACAACTATCAAAGACTTTAGATATCAAATTTTAAGTAAATATCAATTAGCTCTGAGCTTGAATAAGTTAGGAGACCTTAATATAGAAGAGGTTCAAAAGTTAAACAATATACAACAACATAAATTAAGCGATAAAATAAATTGTTTAGAGCAAAAACTGAATTTTAATGATATAACTTCAGATTTTAATAGGCTTTCGATTTGTATATAAACATCAGGTTCTAACACGACCATTCTTATTCATATTGATACTAAACATCATTATAGAAAGTATAAATCTAGTAAAACTCGCACCTTAGTCGAGCTACTATATGATTACTCCCTGCTTGCTACGATCTAAACGAATAATAACTGCTTTTATCTTTCATAATAGATGCTCTTATCTTTAATCTATTTATTATTACCCTAATGGCGGTACTGTGTAATAAATACTGGCCTGATGCTACTAAATGCAATTTTAGTAACAGCCTTCAGCGTTAGTGATGAGAAATAAAAAGCAAAAAGTAAAGTTATACAGTTATTGTCAAAAAAATATAATAAGCCATACTATGGTCATGCACCCTAAAGACCCTTTATAATTATAAACTGTCTACTTATCCAATCTAAGTATTTTATCCGTGTATATCAATGACCTCATACTCAGGATTGTTATTTAACCCATGACCGCTATCACTTACGCCAAGCAGCAACTCATTACCAGATTGTGTGTGCGCTGCGGATTATTATTGATGCAATATGGGGCTGAGTCTGCCGTTGTGGTGGATTTATCTAAGCGCTTAGGCTTAGCCTTAGGTATGGACAGCGTCGAATGCGCCCTAGGCTTTAATGCTCTAACCCTCACTACTATCTATAATGAGCGCTGTATTACTACCACTCGTGATACGGCGAACCAAAGTATTAATGTGAATTTATTGGTACAAATTCAGCAGATTGTGAACAAAACTGAGACCTCAATCTGTAACGATGAACTGGTTGATATCACCACTCAAGCCTTTAATGAGCTAGATAAAACCGTTTATCCTAGCTGGCTAGTTGCGCTATTTGTGGGAGGCTCTTGCGCCGCTTTTGCCTTCTTAAATGGCGGCAGTTGGTCGATTACTGCGGTCACTTTTGTGGCAGGTATGGTAGCCATGCTCACCCGTATTTTTTTATCCAAGCAATATTTCAATCCCTTTATTACGGTAATTATTACCGCTTTTATTGCCTCAGTAATTGGGGCAACTACCTACTACTTCGATATCGGCAATAATGCGGATATTGCGGTGGCCTCAAGTGTTTTATTATTGGTGCCCAGCTTCCCTCTTATCAACTCTTTATCAGATATCTTAAAAGGTTATATCAATATTGGTATTGGCCGTGCGGTTTTTACCTATATGCTGACGCTGTCTGCTGGTGTGGGCATTGTAATGGCGCTACTGCTACTTAGTATTAAGCACTGGGGGTTTTAAGATGGGATTTATCGAAAGCATTGCGCTGTCTTGCATCATCACCCTCGGCTGGACTTTGATGTTCACCGTGCCCAAGCGCTATATACTGCCTTGTTTGCTAATGACGGCCTGCGGGTTCGGGTTAAAGACTGCTCTGGTAAACCATGAGATTCATATTGCCATTGCCAGCTTCTGCGGGGCGATGCTCGCCAGCTTTTTGGGAGTTTATTTCTCCAAAAAATATACTTTACCGCCCAAAGCCCTTATCTCCCCTAGTGTCATTTGCATGATGCCAGGTATTGCCGCTTATAAGGCCATGGTGAGTATGGTTCAAATTGGCTACTTTGGGTTTTCTGATGCTTTATTTAGCCAGATGCTTACCTATCTCTTTGAAGCTTTATTTATCACCTCGGGCTTGGTACTAGGCATCTCTATTCCTGGGCTACTATTTTATCGACGTCGCCCTATTGTTTAGAGTGACCTATTTGTTTAGATTGACCTATTGTCTAAACCATCCTATTGTTTAAATAAGAATTGCCCTGATTAAGTTAATATAGCGCTGACAGGGTAGGCGCGAATGGTATTGATTTGGTTAAAGATAATCCATTGGACTAAACACTAGAGCCAATTACTATTACAATTACCCCTATCTTCTAATAAATAATATCCCATTAATAATCACAAATAATAAAGGACTTGCTATGAGTAGACATTATGATTATATCGCCATTGGTGGCGGTAGTGGCGGCATTGCTTCTATCAACCGAGCTGCTATGTATGGCAAAAAATGCGCCATTATTGAAGCCAACCACTTAGGCGGTACTTGCGTAAATTTAGGCTGTGTACCCAAAAAAGTTATGTGGTATGGGGCTCAAGTCGCTGAAGCTATGCATAAATATGCACCAGACTATGGCTTCGATATTGAAGTTAAAGGCTTTGACTTTAAGAAGCTTGTCGAAACCCGTCAAAAATATATTGGCAATATCCACCGCTCATATGACAATAACTTGGCCAAAAACAACGTCGAAGTGATTCAAGGATATGCCAAATTTGTGGATGCAAAAACCGTTGAAGTAAACGGCGAGCACATTACTGCTGATCATATCTTAATTGCGACCGGTGGCCGCCCTGTTTTCCCAGACATTAAAGGGGCTGAGTATGGTATCGATTCTGACGGCTTCTTTGCACTAGAGCAGCTGCCTGAGCGAGTCGCTATCGTTGGCGCTGGTTATGTCGCTGTCGAAATCGCGGGAGTTTTACGCAGCTTAGGCTCAGAGGTTGATTTATATGTGCGTCAACACTCTCCTCTACGCTCTTTTGACCACAGCATCGTTAACGTCTTACTTGAAGAGATGAACAATGAGGGTATTGAGCTACATACCCACAGCACTTTAAAAGAAGTTATCAAAAATGAAGATGGCAGCCTAACTATTAATTTAGAAGATGGCCGCAGCAACACTGTAGACTGCTTAATTTGGGCTGTCGGTCGCAGACCTAATACCGATAATATTAATTTAGAAGTGACCGGTGTAGAGACCAACTCTATCGGTAAAATTAAAGTCGATAAATACCAGAATACCAATGTTGAAGGCATTTATTCTGTTGGCGATATCATAGAAAACAGTATCGACCTAACCCCTGTAGCCATTGCTGCCGGTCGTCGATTGTCAGAACGCCTATTCAACAATAAGCCTGATGAGCATTTAGATTATAACTTGGTACCCACAGTAATCTTCACTCACCCACCGATCGGCACCATTGGTATGTCTGAAATGCAGGCGATCGAACAGTATGGTGAAGATGCTATCAAATGCTACACCTCAAACTTTACCCCGATGTACAGTGCCGTTACCCAGCACCGTCAAAAATGCAGCATGAAACTGGTCTGCCTAGGTGAAGAAGAGAAAATCATTGGCCTACACGGTATTGGCTTTGGTGTAGATGAAATGATTCAAGGCTTTGCGGTAGCTATTAAGATGGGTGCAACCAAGGCCGACTTCGATAATACCGTTGCCATTCACCCTACTGGTGCTGAAGAGTTTGTTACCATGCGCTAATCTACTGCCAGCTTTGGCATTGATTAATCCTTGATGCCGGTCTATAAAAAAGGCCACTCTATAAAAATAGAGTGGCCTTTTAGATGCTATAAACCAATAAAACAACACGCTTTAATCCAAATGCTGTTTAAAGCCGCGCTGTTGATCGCGTTCCCAATCTCTGTCTTTGAGTGTCTTACGCTTATCGTGTAGCTTTTTACCTTTGGCTAGGCCAATTTTGCACTTCACCAAGGAGTTTTTCCAATAAACCTCTAATGGCACGCAAGCATAGCCTTTTTGGTTTACTGCTCCAAATAAAGTGTCGATTTCTTTACGATGTAGCAGTAGCTTACGGGTACGAATACTGTCTGGCACCACATGGGTTGAGCTTGAAATTAGGGGCTGAATATGAGCCCCAAACAAGAAGGCTTCATTATTGCGAAATACCACATACGCTTCGGTAATGGTCATCTTGCCAGCACGAATAGCCTTTACCTCCCAGCCTTGTAGTTCTAGACCGGCCTCATACGTCTCTTCAATAAAATACTCATGCCGCGCTTTTTTATTGGCTGCAATCTGATTTGAAGGTTTTTTTGTCTTCTTTGCCATGTTAAATTCTCTTTAAAAACCAAGACACGCCTCCCTTAAACTCAGATCTCGAACTATTCAGTCGAAACCAAAGCTACGGTCAGCTTATATCTTGTCGTACATGTCCCTAATCTTATTTAAGTTAGGTCGAATCTTCAGTATAGCAAATTAAACGCTTAAACTAATTCATAGCTTTGTAAATAGCGACAGCAGCTTTTTGGTTCTATAATGTAAGCTATTATCAGTTTTTCTTATCAATGCTCCGTAACTTACTCACAAAAACCCTGCTTGAATAGCCTTACCTCACACTCAAAAATTTGATACGATAGGCACCTATTTAACTTCCATTTAACCCTCACTACTCTCTAAGCTTATCCTCATGAATAAAACCTCAAATCTACACACCAAAATTGTCTATCCAGGCACCTTTGACCCCATTACCAATGGTCACCGTGATTTAGTGATGCGCGCCGTTAAGCTGTTTGATGAAGTGGTGATAGCCGTTGCTTTAGGCCATCACAAAAAACCCATGTTTAGCTTTGAAGAGAGAGTGGAACTGGTTGAAACTGTATTTGCTGACTTTCCGCAAGTCACTGTGGTAGGCTTTGAAGGGTTATTAGTAGAGTTTATGAGAGAGCAACAAGCCACTGCGGTTTTGCGTGGTTTACGTGCCACTTCAGACTTTGAGTATGAGTTTCAGTTAGCCAATATGAACCGTGAACTTGATGATAACTTTGAAGCGGTATTTTTGACCCCTGCCCCTCAATATTCATTCATCTCTTCTACTATGATTCGTGAGATTGCCAAGCTTGATGGGGGTGTGAAGAAATTCGTTCCTATCTGCGTCCAACAAGCGTTTGACAAAAAGCGGGCTAACAATTGGCAGTAAATTCGCAGCGTTTGGTTTTTCGTTATCTTATTTAGGAGCTAGCTATGGCTTTAATGATTACTGATGAATGCATTAACTGTGATGTGTGTGAGCCGGTTTGCCCCAACGATGCCATTTATGAAGGTGAGGAGATCTATGAGATTAATCCTGACCTATGTACTGAGTGTGTCGGTCATTTTGATGAACCGCAATGTGTCGAGATCTGCCCTATTGACTGTATTCCTAAAGACCCCAATCATGCGGAATCTGAGGGTGACTTGATGGCTAAATATAAGCGCATTACTGGGAAAAGCTAATATTTTATATTCAATACAAGTGCTTAATGGCAAAAGAGCTTTAATCTTCTGATTAAAGCTCTTTTTTTATGGGAGAATGTTTTAAATAATAAACTACCCAGAGAGTCTTGCAGAATATTTAATTGTGCTAGCATAAACTGCTACTTTAGTTACCGTCTTAAATGCACGACAAAAATACTGAATAGGTGCAACTGTTACTTAATAGCGGTTATATCCTCAGCAAGCTTTATCATCGCTTGTTGCATATTCTCATTTTGAATTGCCATTATTTTAGGCAAAATAGACTCATAATATGTTTTAGTAAAGACGGTCTGCTTTTCCACAATATCACGACCTATGGGCGTACTATAAAAATCAATTTGAGCATCGATTTCTTCCTGAGTGTAAATACTCTGCAAGGTTTGACGAATGCCTTGTTTATAGATTTCTTGCATTTCTTCTTTGCGATTTTCAAAAATATACTCTGCATAATCATCTAGCATATCGTTAAACTTAGCTAGCTTAGTTTTTTGTTCTTCGGTCAAGTCAGCTGTATCATTAATATCAACACCCATAGAAGAATACATAGCACTTATAACAGCTTGTCTTTTGCCTTCAGAGTCACCAATAACCTCCTCTATTAACTGGTCATAATCATATATTTCCATGAGCTGTTTTATTGATCTATCACTTGGTATTTGGCTATTACGAACCTCTGTTACGGATTTATATTGATTATCTTTGCTGTTTATAACCAATTCTGCATTCGCCGCAGTGACATAGAACAACCCAGTTCCACCTAACAAAACAACTAATAAACCTTTCTTAAACATCACTGCCTCTTTATTAAAACACTCTGAAAACCAACTATACCCGATTAACATTGTGCCTGCTACGCTTAAGATGCATCTTGAACTGGGTGTCGCCATACCAACCTATAGCTATTCGTACTCCATTAGCTAGGCAGGTTAAAGTGAAAGCACGATTATCTCTCTATCTATTAATATTTATAGATAACGCCAACTTAAATCTAACTCGCGGTGAATGGAGCGATATTTTATATAGCTCACCCCTTGTACGACCTCTATTTTAGCCACATTGACCCTTTGCTTTGATTCAATGTTATTTTAGCTTGGTTTTATTCCGATTTAATAAGGCACATCACATAAGGCAAGGCAGCTATCATTATTAACAAGCAATACATACCTAATCCTAAGCCATAGTCATTGACATAATAGTAAGTTTTCGGAAAGTTATCGAAGAACTCATACATCAAAAGGACTATGCCCAATAAAGGAAACAGTAACGCGATTTGAAAATGGGTTAACGCCACTTTTCTAGATTTGTACTCCCCTTTTAAATTTAAAACTGTACTCGAGATAAGATGGAGCACAAAAAATGGGATGATAACCAGCCAAAAGAAGTTGAGGCTCATACTAGGTGATTGCCAGTTAGCATAGACCGGGGGCGCTATCAAAAGCATTAAGCTGAGGTGGAGAAAAGTTAGGCCTTTGGAAAACATGACTTTATCCCTTGTTAATAGTTTAAGAGCTTTTGGTTTTAAGATTTTTCGGTTATGAAGGTATATTTTCGACTTACCCTGGATATTGTCTATTGGGTCAGTACTGTCTAATTTTATTCTCTAAGCTTTTAACTCAAAGCTAATACCTTATATTGTAAGGTTCAATGAGTCGTAACAATAACTATGATTATATTTGTTGTTATCGCATCCTAATCCATTGTTTACGGTGTAACCAAATTCGATGTCATATAATTTATTTATCAAAACTGGTTAAATTGCCATGATGAACCTAATTCATGTTAAAATGAGCGAAATTTTATTTAACCCATCCTCTGTACCCCCTCTATTACCCTCTATTATTTATTTAAATTATTATCTAGGTTAACCCCCATGTCTGCTGAAACTATCGCCCGCACTGCCTTCAAACAAGGCGTGACTCCTTTATATGACTACGATAAGCACTGGGCCAGCTGCTTTGAGCCTGCCCCCTTCTTACCCATGAGCCGACGCGAGATGGACGAGTTGGGCTGGGATGCTTGTGATGTGATTATCATCTCAGGCGACGCTTATGTCGATCATCCTAGCTTTGGTATGGCCATTATTGGACGTCTGTTAGAAGCGCAAGGCTTCCGTGTTGGTATCATCGCTCAGCCCGATTGGACCAGCAAAGATGCGTTTATGGAGCTTGGCAAACCAGTTTATGCTTATGGCGTGACTGCTGGTAACATGGACAGTATGATTAACCGCTATACTGCTGACCGCCGTATCCGCAGCGATGACGCTTATTCACCAGACAATGCGCCGGATAAACGACCTGATCGTGCCGCCATTGTCTACAGTCAGCGCTGCCGTGAAGCTTATCCAGATGTGCCGATTATTTTGGGTGGTATTGAAGGCAGCTTACGCCGTATCGCTCATTATGACTATTGGTCAGATAAGGTGCGCCGTAGTATCTTGCTAGACAGTCGTGCCGACGTGCTACTGTATGGTAATGCGGAACGTGCCATTGTCGATGTGGTGCATGGCTTGTCAAAGGGCTACACCTTTGAGCAAATGAGCAGCTTACGTGGCACCGCTTATTTACTAACGCCCTCACGTCGCCACTGGAAGGCCGACATGATTGAGGTGGCTAGTAATGATGTGGATACCGTGGGCCGTGTTGACCCTATCATTAATCCCTATGTGATGACTGAAGACTTAGACAGCTGCTCTATCGAAAAAGAAAAAGGCAACTCTGAAAGCAAAGTGACTGAGAGCCTATCAGCGATGGAGCGTCAGTACAAAGGCTTTAAAGCTGAGCCGGTTGAGAATAAAATCCTAAACGCCGATCAAGTTAATGATGACGTGCAACCGGTAAAGATGGTGGGTTTAGTCGATCCCCAGGATGAAAGCAACAAACCAAAAACAGCGCGTAAACACAAACTTAAATTGCCACCACGCGACAAGACGGTTATTCGCTTGCCAGATTATGAACAAGTGAAATCCGACCCTGTGCTATATGCTCACGCCAACCGTATTCTGCATTTAGAAACCAACCCAGGTAACGCTCGTGCGCTAGTACAGCGTCATGGCACTGGTGGTGGCAACTCTAGAACTGATATTGATGTGTGGTTAAACCCACCACCGATTCCGTTATCCACTGAAGAAATGGATTATGTCTTTGATTTGCCTTACGCTCGTGTGCCGCACCCAAGCTATGGTAAAGCACGCATTCCTGCCTTTGACATGATTAAATTCTCGGTCAATATTATGCGTGGCTGCTTCGGAGGTTGTACCTTCTGCTCTATCACTGAGCACGAAGGCCGTATTATTCAGAACCGTTCGGAAGATTCTATTTTGCGTGAAGTAGAAGCCATTCGTGATACAGCGCCAAACTTTACGGGCGTTATTTCCGACCTAGGCGGACCCACCGCCAATATGTACCGTCTCAGCTGCAAAGATGAGACTATTGAGAAAAACTGCCGTAAGCCCTCTTGCGTCTATCCAGATATCTGTGAGAACTTATTAACCGACCACAGCAATTTGACCAAGCTGTATCGTAAAGCCCGTGATATTAAAGGCATCAAGAAGATTTTAATTGCTTCCGGTCTGCGTTACGACTTGGCGGTAAAAGACCCTGAGTATGTCAAAGAATTGGTAACCCATCACGTCGGTGGTTATCTAAAAATTGCCCCTGAACATTCTGAAGAAAACGTGCTGTCGAAGATGATGAAGCCAGGTATGGGTTCATACGATAAATTCAAACAGATGTTTGAGCAATACAGCGCTGAGGCAGGCAAGGAGCAGTATTTAATCCCCTACTTTATTGCCGCTCACCCCGGCACCACTGATGAAGATATGATGAATCTGGCTCTGTGGCTAAAACGCCATGACTTTAGAACCGATCAAGTACAAGCGTTCTATCCAAGCCCAATGGCCACAGCGACCACTATGTATCACACCCACAAAGATCCACTGCGTAAGGTAACCCGTGAAGGTGGTGATGTGGAGATTGTGAAGTCAGGCAAACAGCGCAAATTGCACAAAGCTTTCCTGCGCTATCATGATCCCAAAAACTGGGCCATGCTTCGAGCCGCCCTAAAGCGCTTAGGCCGTGAAGACTTAATTGGTACCGCTCGCCATTGTTTGGTGCCTCCATTCAACTCACGTCTAGAGGGCAGAGACAGTCAGGACAGCTATAAGTCTGCACGCAAAAAGAACAGCCGTGTGGGATCTGATTCTGCTAAGCGTAGAAACTCATCTGCTGCTGCAGGCCATAAGCACTCAAATGCTAAACGAGTTAAAAAAGGCAACTTCCAAACCCAGCATACAGGCCTACCGCCTCGTGCGACAAAGTAGTTGCTTGATGCAGCTATCTATTGACGATTAGGTTTATCAGTCAAGCCTAGCCGCTGAATGCTTAGCCAATCATTGCCTCACTGTTAACCGCAGTGGGGCTTTTGTTTAACTGGGTCATATAAAACATATAATATGCTAAACTGAAAGCACTTTTTGTAGCGCTTTTTATAGCAAAAACTATAGCAATAACTATTCAGTATTAACCAAGGGCAGTAGCCTTAGGGATTGCAAACTTAGTTATTGCAAATTGCAAATTTAGTTATTACAAATAATATCTATCTTTTTCTAACCTCTATTATTGTTCTAGCCTTTATTAATAATAACAATCCTTCAAAAACGTCGTTTAAGAGATAATATTTATGATCAACCTGTTTTCCAAATCCTTCTCAACAACCTCCCCTGCTCTACCAAAGGCAGCCTTATTGGCTCTGGCTGTGGCCATAACTGGGTGTAATAGTAACAACACTGAAGCTAAGCAAAACCAACCTACTACCACAAAAGCTACAAGCGCTTCAGAGTCAGATGCTACCGTGGTTAAAGCCATTGAAGACAATCTAAAAGCTTCTGGCATCGAACAAAAAATCTTATCTGCTGTGCCCACCAGTATGGAAAATATCTACTGGGTCGATGCTGAAGGTGCCCCAGCTTTTTATAGCGATAAAGAAGGCCGCCATATTATCCTAGGTCAAATCTTGGAAGTGGGTCAGCAGCAGCCAGTTGAGATTAGTGCTGAACTAATAGCCAAAGTAGCCAAAGAAAAACTGGCATCTGTGCCTAAGAATGAAATGATTATTTATCCTGCTAAGGGGGAAACCAAAGCAGTTATCTATAGCTTCACTGACGCAGATTGTCCTTACTGTACCAAGATGCACTCTGAGATGAAGCAACTTAATGCCGAAGGTATTGAGGTTCGCTATTTGGCGTGGCCACGTAGCCAAGGCAGTTTGCCAAAAATGGAAGCCATCTGGTGTAGCGATGATCCTAAAGCAGCCATGGATAAAGCCAAAAAAGGCCAACCCCTCTCTACACCAAAATGTGATAGCCCCGTTCAATCTCATATTGATTTAGGCTTAAGCTTAGGTGTCAGCGGCACACCCGCCGTCTTCACTGAATCTGGGGTTCAAATTGGCGGTTACTTGCCAGCCAAAGAGATGGCAGCGGCAGCTATTGCTAATAAATAATCCTAAGTACTTTTTTAATAAGCCCCTAAAGCTTTTAACCCCTCCTAAAGCTGTATGCCTTATTTAAATTAATAAATAGAAGTAATATAGATTTAGGGGGTTAGCAATAGTAATGACTGTTAAGTAGTTAGTGCTTTATTCGATTAACATTGACTGCTAAGATAAATAACGCTTTGATATAAAACCAAAGATAGGAAGGTAAATCATAGCTATTAAGGCACAATGAATAAGGGCTATTTAGTTTTAGAAAACAATAGTATTATTAACCTATATAGTAATAAACTATAGAGGCTTTACCTTTATTTACTAAGCATTTCTATAATTTTATTCATACCAAAAAAAGATTATAACGCTGGATAACACTACTGAGGATAACGTGAGCAAATCAATCAAACTTGCTATATTGGGACTGGGCACTGTGGGCACAGGTGTCCTAGACCTACTGAAGGACAACTTAAAAGAACTTAAGAGGCGTAGTGGTCACGATATTGTTATTACCCAGGTAGGTACCCGTCGTCAACGCGATGACATCGACCCTGCCATCAAACAGAATAGTGATTTAATGGCGATTGCCGAAAGCGATGATGTCGATATTGTTGTTGAAGTAATTGGTGGCATGACCGTTGCTAAAGAAGTCATTATTCACGCCATCAAAAACGGCAAACATGTGGTCACTGCCAACAAAGCCTTACTTGCTGAACATGGCAACGAAATTTTTGCCTTGGCCGAAGAGCACAAGGTCCATGTGGCTTATGAAGCCGCTGTTGCTGGCGGTATCCCTATTATTAAAGTATTACGTGAAGCACTGGCCGCCAACAAAATTGACTGGTTAACGGGCATCATCAATGGTACTGGCAACTTTATTATGTCGGAAATGCGCGATAAAGGTCGCGACTTCGATGACGTATTGGCTGAAGCACAAGAGCTTGGCTATGCTGAAGCAGATCCTACCTTCGATGTGGAAGGTATCGATGCTGCTCATAAATTAGCCCTACTGGCTTCTATTGCATTTGGTATTCCTTTGCAGTTTGATAAAGTGTACTGTGAAGGCATTACCAAAATCACCCTACAAGATGTGACTTACGCTGAAGAGCTGGGTTATCGTATTAAGCATTTAGGCTTTGCCGTGCGCCGCTATGACAATCAACAGGGCAATGCTAATGATAAGAAGCTTACCGGTATTGAGCTGCGAGTTCACCCCACTTTAATCCCTGAAGATAAACTTCTGGCCAACGTCAATGGGGTGAAGAACGCTGTATTGGTGAACTCTCATCCGCTAGGCCAAACGCTTTATTATGGTGACGGTGCTGGTGCCGGCGCTACCGCTTCTGCGGTTATGGCCGATGTGATGGATTTAATCCGTGTGTTAACGGTGAAAGATGGCCATCACGTTCCCCACCTAGCGTTTATGCCAAACCAACTGTCTGATACACCGGTCTTAGCTGCCGATCAGATGATCACCGGTTATTATTTGCGTCTTGAAGCCAAAGACACCCCTGGCGTATTAGCCGATGTGACCCGTATTCTAAGTGATGCCGGCATCAATATTGATGCTATTTTACAAAAGCCGGCCCATCAAAAAGGCCAAGTACCCATCATTATTTTGACGCTACCAGTAATTGAAAATCAAATGAATAGCGCCATTAATAAGATTGAAGCATTAGAAGCGATTACCTCGGATGTGGTGCGTATTCGCTTACACGAACTAGACTAGAGTTAAGACTTAGTTTGTGGGTGGGTTGATAACAAGGGATAGTCTCCGTTTTTATTAACCCACCTAAGATTAAAGGGTTTTATAACCTGTTATAAATTACATTTCATAATTAAGGATAATAGTATGTCTTCAGATTCAATTGTTATTGTTAGCGGCGCCCGTACCCCAATGGGCGGATTCCAAGGCGACCTTACCGGTGCCACTGCTCCACAGCTTGGTGCTACTGCCATTAAAGTAGCCGTTGAACGTGCGGGTGTAAACGCGGAAGAGATTGATGAAGTTATTATGGGCTGCATCCTAACTGCAGGTATTGGCCAGGGCCCTGCTCGTCAAGCTATGCGCAATGCTGGTATTCCAGACAGCACTGGCGCTGTAACCATCAACAAACTTTGTGGTTCAGGCTTAAAAGCAGTAATGCAAGCTCATGATTCGATTAAAGCAGGCAGCGCTGATATTATCGTTGCCGGTGGTATGGAGTCTATGACCAATGCTCCTTATGTCTTGCCTCAAGCACGTCAAGGTTACCGTATGGGCCATAATGCAGTTAAAGACCATATGTTCCTTGACGGCTTAGAAGATGCTGATACCGGTAAGCTTATGGGACAGTTCGCCCAAGAAATGGCGGATGAAAAAGGTTATACTCGTGAGCAAATGGATGATTTCGCTATTGAATCATTAAACCGTGCGCTAACCGCTATTAACGAAGGTCATTTCAAAGATGAAATCACCCCTGTTACTGTAAAAACCCGTAAGGGTGAAGTGGTTATCGATACTGACGAGCAGCCTGCTAAAGCCAATGCTGAGCGTATTCCTACTTTACGTCCTGCTTTTGCTAAAGAAGGGACAATTACTGCCGCCAACGCCAGCTCAATCTCTGATGGTGCAGCAGCGGTTGTGGTAACCTCTGAAAAAGTAGCTTCTGAAAAAGGCTTAAATATTGAAGCCCGTATCGTTGCTACCGCTACCAACTCTTTACACCCAAGTAAGTTCACCATCGCCCCAATTGGTTCTATGCAAAAAGTACTAGAAAAAGCGGGTTGGTCAGTTGAAGATGTCGACTTATGGGAAATTAACGAAGCCTTCGCTATGGTAACTATGGCTGCTATGGATGAGATGAATATTCCTCATGCTAAGGTAAACATTGAAGGCGGTGCTTGTGCCCTTGGTCACCCAGTAGGTTGTTCTGGTGCTCGTATCCTAGTGACACTAATCAATTCTTTAAAACGCACTGGTGGTAAGAAAGGTGTTGCTTCACTATGTATCGGTGGCGGTGAAGCCGTTGCGGTCGCAATCGAATTGCCTTAGTAGTTATCTAATAGTAGTTATTAAATAACTATTTCAATTTCTTAATTTATTAAAGAGTCTCTTTATGAGGCTCTTTTTTTATGCAACTCAGTAATGCCCTCACTAATAAACAGTGGATGTGTAACAGTAAACAAAGCTTTGTTAGTTGGTTTACACCCTATTACACGCAATTACGCATTTTAATACTGTGATACTCGTTCACTATATAAACTCCAATTTTCTATTGTTATTCTAATAATCAAGTTATCGACGAGCAATTGAGGATGAGTTGCTGAAAAGGCTTTTTAGCAATTATCTTTAATTAAATCAGATACTTAACCGATACTTAGGTGGACGGTTTCGTTTTAAAGCATCAAGAATTATTAAATAAAAAATTAACTTTAACCAAGCAATAAAGTGTCAGAAAACACTTCAAACTCAAACACAAAAGGAAGAAAAATAATGAGTCAACTAATTCGTTTAAAAGACATCCAAGCTACTCACCGTGACCTAATTGGTGATGATTATTATGATCCAACTGGCAAAACTGCTTTTGGTGCCAACGAAGAAAAAATCGGTAAAGTTGAAGGAGCGTTGGTTGAAGATATTACTGGTCGCATCCGCTACTTAATTGTAGATGCAGGCGGTTGGTTTAGCTCAAAAGAAGTTTTAGTGCCTGCTGGTCTAGCCCGTATCGTTGGTGATGACATTTTCTTTGACAGCCTGACTAAATCTCAAGTGGAAGCCATGGAAGAGTATGACCATGACTATCAGTACAGCTATAATGAACAAGCTAATAAAGACCGTCAAGCTTTCGTAGCTGATACTATTCCAGCTGAAGAGCGTCTTGAATTGAACGAAGATTACTACAATGCACCTAATACTCTAGAGCTGCTAGAAGAGCGTCTAACTGTAAACAAAGATCGCATTGTTGCTGGTCTAGTTAAAGTAGGCAAGCATGTGGTATCTGAAGACCGCGCAGTAGATGTTGAGCTAGAAGAAGAGCATGCTCATATCGAACGTAAAGAAGTGAACCGTCCTACTGATCGTAGAATTGGTGATGATGCTGGTGCAGACTCGGTACAAGTTGAACTTGAAGCAGAACGTGCCAATGTTAGCAAAGACACTTATGTTACAGAAGAAGTTAATATCGGCAAAACTACTGAGCGCCGCACTGAGACCATTCATGAAACGATTCAGCGTGAAGAGCTAGATATCGACCGTGATGGTAATATCGTGGACCGCGAAGGTAACATCGTTGATCGTGATGATATCACTGCTGACGACGTACGTGCCTATCGTAATAAATAATCAATATTGAAGATATGAATTACCAAAAATAGCAATCTTATGATGTAACTCAATCAGTTAGATTGCAGCGAAGCGAAAGCCAGGGTTAATTAACTCTGGCTTTTTTAACGCTATCTATAACTAAATAAACATAATAAAAACGCGCTTTAATTGTACCTCGGGTATGCTGTTAATAGTTACCTCTTTTAATTCCAAAGGAATGCTTATGAGCCCTATATCAAATAATTCTAATAAATTAGATAATACCAATCTTACCCAGTCAGAGTCACTACAAAACCAACCACAGACTGCAACGAACCGTTCAGTGACTGACCTCTCTAGTCCTACAGCGACTGAGAGCAATCGTACTTTAGTCGGTAATATGGAGCTGCTTGAAGAGCGTGCTGTTGTAGATAAAGAACGCCTTGATGTCGGTAAAGTAACCGTAACTAAGCACGTTAGAACTAAAACAGTCAATGTACCGGTAGAACTAGTGGAAGAAGTATTGGTCATTGATACTGAGTACTATGATCCCGACTCAAGACAGTTGTTAAACTCAACGGCCAGTGAGGCGGATTTAGTGCGCCATATTGAGCCCACACTAGACAGTAAGCCAAGTATTACAGTCAATGGCAAGCAGGTATCGCTTGAGCATGAGCCTGTAGAGATAGTAATTTCTCGCCAGGTGGCAGTTATCAAAAAAGAAACTTATGCGGTACAGGATGTGGCTATTGAGAAATCCACTCATATCCATAAAGATACTTTTGATGTGGAACTGAAGCATGAAGAGTTAGATGTCCAAGAAGAAGGTTACTTTGATCATGAAGTGCGCAAGCCTTGAGGCTTAAGACGAACTTTATTCAAACAAACAGTTGATTAAATAAATCAAAAAAATAGCCAGCAATTGCTGGCTATCTTACTTATATCGTCACAATGTCAGTTATAAGCTACTCTTATAAAATACCACTTATAAAAGTATCATTACTCAGCTGGTGACTGCTCTGTTTCAGCCGGTGCTGCGTCAGTAGAGGCTGGCTCTTTAACCGTTTTCTCTTCTGGATCTGCAGTCATCGTGCCGTTCTCAACATCCATTGATTGTGATTGTGCTTCTTCAATACTATCAGAGCGCGCATCAACATCGTCTAGATCATCAGCCACGATAACAGGATCATTACCTTCAGCAGGCTCAGCTGACATTGGCACATCTGCTTCAGCTTCTGGTGCTGGGGCTTCTTCTGACTGTTTTTGACAGGCAGTAAGTCCCATCACTGCCGCCATTGCTGCAGTTAATACTGTTAACTTCATAGAGTATTTGATACCCATCATATTCATTATCCTTTTGTTTTGTGTTACTAAAAAAACTCAGTTTCAACCTCATTATGAGTGCTCATGATCGATAAACAGCACTCTAACTGTGTGTTTAGGACTTTGATACCAAACTTAACTTAATAGTATCAAGAATAAGCTAAAGTTGACAGCTACTATATTTTTCTTTGGCCTACTATATTTTCCCATGACATTGTTTATAACGCAGTCCCGAACCACAAGGACAAGGAGCGTTACGACTAATGTTCATACCTTCGTATGGGTTGTCCCCATCTGCCGCTGATTGTGCAGCCATCTGTCTGTTTTGTTGCTGTTGTGCCTGATTAACAGCAGCCACTTCAGCCTCGTTATGACGCTCACCAGTTAAGCTATCTAAGTCATCGTGTTCAAACATCATACGCTGACGTTCGGCCTGTGCCAAGCGCTCAGCTTCCATCGCTTCTAATTCTTCTTTGGTTGGAATATGAACACGTGATAAATCTTGAACGGTGTCTGACTTAATAGCACCTAGCATCATCTGGAATAGCTCGAACGACTCACGCTTGTATTCTTGTTGCGGATCTTTTTGGGCATACCCTCGTAAATGAATCCCTTTACGCAGTTGATCCATTTGGGTTAAATGCTCTTTCCAGTGACGGTCCAAGCTTTGTAGCATAAAATGACGCTCAAGCTGAGCAGCATTCTCAGGCGACATTTGCTCACGGCGATCACGATAACGCTGAATGGCGGTTTGGATAATTTTCTCACGCAGACCTTCTTCATCCAATCGGCGATCTTCATCTAACCAGTCATTTATGGGAATATAGTATTTAAACTCGCTTTCTAGCTCATCTTCTAACCCATCAATATTCCACTGATCATCAATAGATCCTGGTGGAACAAATTGGCTAATTAACGCATCATAAACATCACGATGCATCTCTTCAATAGCATCTTGTAAATCCGCTTCAGCAAGCAGATCATCGCGCTGTGAGTAGATAACTTTACGCTGCTCATTAGCCACGTCATCGTATTTAAGTAAGTTTTTACGCGCATCGAAGTCACGGCTTTCAACTTTACCTTGCGCATTTTCAATTGAGCGAGACACCATCTTGTGCTCAATGGCTTCATCTTCCTTCAGACCCATAGCGCGCATCATATTCACCACACGATCACCGGCGAAAATACGCATTAAGTCATCTTCTAAAGACAAGAAGAATCGTGACTGTCCTGGATCCCCTTGACGGCCCGCACGACCACGCAGCTGGTTATCAATACGGCGTGATTCATGACGCTCTGAACCGATAATATGCAGGCCACCTGCAGCCAATACTTCATCGTGTTTTTTCTGCCAGTCTTGTCTTAGACGCTCCATCTCTTCTGGGCTAACGTTTTCTGGATCGACAATCTGTGCCTGCCAGTTACCGCCTAGGATAATATCGGTACCACGACCTGCCATGTTAGTGGCAATAGTGACCGCTCTTGGGCTACCTGCCTGAGCAATAATTTCAGCCTCACGCTCGTGCTGCTTAGCGTTTAGGACGTTGTGTTTGATACCTTCTTGGTCCAGTAAATATGATAATTCTTCACTGGCTTCAATAGTGGCAGTACCCACCAATACCGGAGCGCCCTTGGCCTGAATCTCTTTAATTTCGCGGATAATGCCTTTGTATTTGCCCAGCTTAGTTAAGAAAATCTGGTCATCTAAGTCAATACGGGCAATCGGTTTGTGGGTTGGAATAACCACCACATCGATGTCATAGGTAGATTTAAATTCAGCAGCTTCAGTATCCGCAGTACCCGTCATACCCGATAGCTTGTCATATAGACGGAAATAGTTCTGGAATGTGGTGGTTGCCAGAGTTTGGTTCTCTGCCTGGATTTCTACCCCTTCCTTGGCCTCTACTGCCTGATGCAGACCATCTGACCAACGACGACCTGGCATGGTACGACCGGTGTTTTCGTCAACGATGATTACTTCGCCATCATTAACGATGTAGTGCACGTTTTTGACGAAGATATGATGTGCTCGTATCGCTGCTTGTACGTGAGCCAGTAATGGCAGACGGGTTGGACTGTATAAGCTCTCATTTTCCCCAAGCTCACCAACTTCAACTAAGAAAGCCTCAATTTTTTCGTAGCCTTTTTCACTGATTTCGATTGAGCGGTTTTTTTCATCAATCCAGAAGTCACCATCTCTATTTTCTTTGTTGGCTTCTTCATCAGTCGAGCGTTTTAGACGAGGAATAATATTATTGATTAGCGCATAAGTAGCAGAAGAGTCATCTGCCTGACCTGAAATAATAAGCGGTGTACGGGCTTCATCAATTAAAATCGAGTCAATTTCGTCAATAATACAGTAGTTTAACGGCCGCTGTTTTTTCTCAGCTAAGCTAAATACCATGTTATCTCGTAAGTAATCAAACCCGTACTCATTGTTGGTACCATAAGTAATGTCAGCTTGATAAGCATCTACTTTTTCTTGTGGGGGCTGCTGCGAGTAGATAACGCCGACCGTTAATCCTAAGAAGTTAAATAAGGGACGGTTTAAATCAGCGTCACGCGCCGCAAGGTAGTCGTTCACCGTGACCACGTGTACCCCTTTACCACTGATGGCATTGAGGTAAATGGCCAAAGTTGCCATTAAGGTTTTACCTTCACCGGTACGCATCTCAGCGATTTTACCTTCATGCAGGGTGATACCACCGATAATCTGCACATCGTAATGACGCATACCTAACACACGCTTTGAGGCTTCACGACACACCGCAAAAGCCTCAGGCAATAAAGAGTCTAGGCTAGCCCCTTCGTCAAAACGACTCTTAAACTCTGCCGTTTTATTACGAAGCTGTTCGTCTGTCAGGGCGGCTATTGCTTCTTCTTGAGCATTTACTTTTGCGACAATTTGGCGCATCCGCTTTAACTCACGATCGTTTTTAGTACCAATTACGCTTCCGATTATTTTTGACAACATAACTTTGTAGACCTACTTATCGACTCAGTCGTGCATTATTAGGTGCAGACCATAAAAAAATTTTATCTATTATATATGGTAACAGTATTGATAGATACAAGGGCAACTGAATCTACAGCCATAAATTATTTGTTATTTTTTATAAAAAAGTTGGCTTGTCTCAGTAATTTTACCTACCAGTCCACGCTTGGCTTTACTATATATAACCGCCCAAGCAACACCATATAACCGCGCAGACAACACTATATAACCGCTCAGGCAGCGCTTACCATACGTTTCTAAATTCGCCCTCAATAGATGTTAAAATAGAAAATAGAGAGAGTATATTACTGTAATACTCTTTTTTATCTTCTTAAAGCCCCAAACAAGAGGGGCCACTCCTATTTTTTGCTTATTGTTTTTCTTTGAAAGCTTACTATGTCTGTTACCCCAACTATGTCTAATACCCCTACTAACGACTCAATTCTAAATATTGCTGGTACGGTCTATAACTTAGATGACCACACCCCAATGATGGTGCAGTACTTAACCTTGAAGGCACAATACCCCCATGCTTTGCTGCTGTATCGTATGGGCGATTTTTATGAGTTGTTCTTCGACGATGCCCAGCGTGCTGCCGATATTTTAGACATCACCCTCACCCGCCGTGGTAATGATAAAGCAGGCAATAATATTGCCATGGCAGGCGTACCCTTTCACGCTGCAGAAAGCTATATGGCCCGTCTTATCGCTGCTGGTGAAACTGTAGTTATTTGTGAGCAAGTAGAAGATACTGCCGAGCCAAATAGCCCTAGCGACAAGCCCGCTGCCAAAGGTATTATGCGCCGTGAAGTGGTAAAAACATTAACCGCAGGTACCCTGACTGACGATGCGTTAATTGGGCCTAACCAAACTCCAAGTGTTGTTGCCATTGATTTTCAGGTCAGTAAAAACTTACAACAAGCTACTTTAGCCCAAGCCAAAAAATGGCAGGTGGGCATCAGTCAACTTGACTTAAATGCCGGAACTATTCGTACTCAGACCCTTCGTCTAGACTCCTTATTACAGCAGCCAATGCTCGATAGCTATGATAAGGACAACAGCGGCCCTCAAGAGGGCAACAGTCCAGAAAAATCCCTAGACTTTGAGCAGTTATTAAAGCAGCGGCTACTCACGATACTGATTCGCTTTTCGCCCAGTGAAGTTATCATTCCTGAAACCACCTCAGATGAGTGGCGACACTGGCTACAAGACAAGCTGTACTGCCCCGTTATTAGTGTAGCAGCCAGTGATTTCCATGCTCAGCATGCGGCCACCACAGTATGCCGGCAATTTAATGTTCAGACCGTTGAAGGGCTAGGTATTGCCGACAGCTTAGTGGCCCAGACCAGTACCGCCGCCTTAATTCATTATGCGCAGCAAACTCAGCAGCGTCATACCCCTCAGCTGAACGAGCTTATTGTCGAGCGTGATGAGGACTATCTTATTATTGATGACATTAGCAGCCGCAACCTAGAGCTTTTTTCACCAGTAAGCCCAACTGGTACTAGCTTACTTAGTGTGGTCAACCACTGTCAGACCCCAATGGGCAAGAGACTGCTGGCAAACCAGCTAAAGCGTCCTTTACGTCTATCGCAAGCCCATCAGCAATTGCAGGCCCGACTAGACGCTGTTGAATGGTTTGTTGATCAGCCGGCACTGGCTAATTTGCAGCCGTTACAACAGCAGCTACAAAGCATTGGGGATATTGAACGCATCAGCAGCCGTATCGCGTTACACAGCGCTAAGCCTCGTGATTTAAGACGTCTGGCATCTAGTATCAGAAGCAGTGAGCAAGTGGCTGAATATTTACAGACTTTAGGTCTAACCGCTGAGGCACCGCCTTTATTGCTGCAATTATTTAAACAGCTGCCTTTACAGCACCCTGAGCTCATTGAGATTGCTGACTTATTAGACAGAGCCATTGTAGAAGAACCGCCAGCCCATATTCGTGACGGCGGAATGATAGCAACTGGCTACGATGAAGAGTTTGATCGCTTGGTGCATTTGCATGACAATATTCAAGAAACCTTGGAAGAGATGGCTGATGAGGCGCGTCAAAACTACAAGTTACCAAGCCTTAAAGTGGGCTTTAATAAAGTCAGTGGTTTTTATTTTGAGCTACCTAAAGGACAAGCCAGCTCCGCACCAGAGGCCTTTATCCGTCGCCAAACTCTGAAAAATAGTGAGCGCTTTATCACCGAACCGCTAAAAACTCTAGAAGTGGACTACTTAGAAGCTCAAACCAATGCCCTAGCCCGTGAAAAAGCTTTATACCAAGGGGTTTTGGTCACCCTTAGCGAACAGCTGTCTCACTTACAGCAGTTAAGCTCTTCCCTCTCACAGCTTGATGTGCTGCTAAACTGGGCAGTATTGGCTAAAGAAAGCCACTGGGTACGGCCTGTTTTGACCCCTGAATCAAGCTATATTGATATCGAAGACGGTCGTCACTTGGTGGTGGAAGCTATGAACCAACCACAGAATCTGCACGGTAAAGCATCGGCACCCCTCTCCCCTGCTTCAGCTCAGCAGTTCGTGGCCAATGACTGTCAATTAGGCACTGAATCTAATGAGCAACGTTTACTGCTGATTACCGGACCTAATATGGGCGGTAAATCCACTTATATGCGTCAGACGGCCTTGATTGTATTGCTTGCATGCTGTGGTAGCTTTGTGCCAGCTAGCTCCGCACGTATCGGTGACATTGACCGTATATTTACCCGTATTGGCTCGGCTGACGACTTGGCGGGTGGTAAGTCTACTTTTATGGTGGAAATGATTGAAACCGCTCAAATTTTAAACCTTGCCAGCTCGCGCTCATTGGTATTAATGGATGAGGTAGGTCGGGGCACCTCTACCACCGATGGTCTGGCCATTGCTCATGCTTGTGCGGTTCAGTTGGCTGAAATGGGAAGTTTAACTTTATTTGCCACGCATTACTTTGAGCTAACTGAATTGGCAAAACAACCTGAACTGGCTCATAAAATCAGAAACGTACATGTTGCTGCCAGTGAAGTAGAAGGGCAATTGTTATTGCTGCACAAAATACAAAAGGGAGCTGCCAGCTCAAGCTTTGGCCTGCATGTGGCAAAAATGGCGGGGATCCCTGAACAAGTATTAACTGCAGCTACTCACTATCTCACCCAACAAAACTCGTTAAATAGAGCAGCCGCTTCCCCTGAAGCCGACTACGAAGTTAATCATGCTAAAATCGATAAAGCTTATGCAAATGCTGACCAAAGCCTGAATACTGAGCAAAAAAACACAGCTTATTCGCAGACATCGTTACAGTTAACACCGTCTCAGCCTGCAGAATTTAGCTCTGAACAAACCGCTGAGATAAGCCAAGCAGACTCGATAAATCCTAGGGCTATGGCCGTCTTTGAAAAACTCAAACAACTGCAACCCGATGAATTAACTCCCAGACAAGCGCTTGATTTGCTATATAAGTTAAAGAGCGATACTGAGGACAATTAAATCAAAAAAGCTGACTGATAGGAATTTGTGAAATAGTGATTAACAGGGTAAAATACACCTCACAAATAAATCTTATCCCTCATTCGCAACTTACTTATCTTGTGATATTAACCATTTAGCTTGCTACTGGTACGGTTACTATGACTCATATTGAAGTTATAAGTCACTAAGCCAAATTCGCCATAATGGTTAAAACAAAGTCCAAGATAACTTTTATAAAGGTAGCTCGCTATGACATTTGTTGTCACTGATAATTGCATCCGCTGCAAATACACCGATTGTGTTGAAGTCTGCCCTGTGGACTGCTTTTATGAAGGGCCTAACTTTTTGGTCATTCATCCTGACGAATGTATTGACTGCGCCTTATGTGAGCCTGAGTGCCCAGCCAATGCTATTTTCTCAGAAGACGAAGTGCCTAAGGGTCAAGAAGAGTTTATTGAGTTGAACGCAGAGCTTGCAGAAGAGTGGCCAAACATTACTGAAATGAAAGATCAATTACCAGACGCTGCGAAGTGGGATGGCGTTGAAGGTAAGATTCAGTATTTAGAGCGCTAAGCACTAAGCCCTACACACTTACGCATAGCCAAGCTCGGTGAATCAAAAAGCGACCTATATCTATGATATGGGTCGCTTTTCTTATGGCTGTTACTACGTCAGACTAATTAAGTGGATAAGGACAGTTCACTACCTCCCCTAAAGTACATATAATCTGATGCTTATCTTTATCTATCGGGTTTTTTATGGTGCCGGTAATATTGGCCAAAGTCGTTACTTTATTGTCTGCGTCTAAGACTTCTGCGGTATAGATTAAATCTTTACAAGCAGAGTTTTTTAGTTTAAAAGCCTCCAATAGATTATAAGAAGGTTCTGTCTTTAAGTCATCTATACCTGTATTAATATCTATAAATAGCTTATCACTAAAGGCCTTGGTTTCAGCAAGACATGCCACTTCAGAAGACTTTTTGGCATAATTTTGATAAGCAGGTATGGCAATTAAGGATAAGGTCCCAATGATGGCGACCACCACCATCAACTCTATCAAAGTAAAACCTTTTTCTGTTTCCATCATACATCCTTGCCAAATAAATCAATTAAATTTGATAATAACACTATTTATTTAAATTAACTAAATAATAATTGACTAAAGTAATGATGGGTTAACATTAATCCAATAAGGTTTACCTACCAACTATTAGAACACTGCTGCATAGAGATTATTTCTGGCAAAGACGGCGTACTCGCAAACACACATCTTTGCCCCCAGCTGTCTAGATAATAATGACTGGCTGATTTAAGCTTCTCAAATTCAGGCTTAGGCTGAATCAACAGCCGCCACCCCTGTGGATTTGCATGGCTGTCAGTCAATAGTCGCTTGCCGGTTGCGTCTGTGAGTTGGACTGAATATTTAGTTGTGGGCTGATTTTTAAGTGCTTCACTGACCGAAAACCCAGCATAAGTCAGATGCCTTGCTCGCCATCGCTGCAATTGATTGGCAAGATACAGTCCCTGCTGCTGTGCAATATGTTGCTCTTTTTGCAGTAGGTAATGGTTATAACTTGGTACAGCAATCAGCATCAATACAGCGATGATCATACTCACCAACATCAACTCAATTAAACTAAATCCCTGCGCCTCTTTGCTAATAACAAATTGATTTCTCTTAGAGTCTGCACTGATAGCCATTTTATGTACTGCCTAGTCTGAAACTGAAAGGTGATTGCTATAATCAAACCACTGCTCGAGCTGTAATTTTGGCTGTAGCGTAAAGCTATTAACAAACTTAGGAGCCGCTTGGATATCATTAAGGTTCACTAGTATAGATAAGTGAGTCTCTTCAGTCGGATTTGCTTCTGAGTAAATACCGGAAACTTGAGCTATAAATAGCTGTCTGGCTTTGCCCTCTCCCACTGTTTTCCAAGACAAAGGATTTAATCCGTTACCATAGCCAATTCGCTGCACATGACTGCGATAGACTTTGTTAGCAGTGTTACAGTTACCGTATGGAAGACAAAACTGATACACCTCTGTATTGCCTATAAGCTGCGCGCGACAAGCAGCTAGAGGCTGTGACTTTGGTACCGGATTATAGGCGGTTAGATAAAGCTTATTACTGACTGCAAACATAGGACCAAAAGCTTTAATAGCTAAGGCATTGGCTAAGCTGTTACTACCCGAAACCCTATCTTGATTATTCAGCTTCTCTACCACACCCGCCTTATTAAAATTGGCATGGTGTTGACCAAATTGAGTCAAAGGCGAGCGCCAACCTTGCTTTTGATAACCACTGAATTGGGGATTGCTGACATCAATAGTGGGTAAATCTGGGAAGTTCTCTTCAGTCAAATAGATATCACGAGTCTGTAATGCGGACACCGGCGTATTAAATAAAGCCGGATTGGCCACATCCTTATCGTAGAGGGTATAGACATGATTGGCTGTGCGACTAAGGACTGACATTTTTTCTGTTGTCATCGGCTTAATTCCAATCCAGTATTTGGTAACACTAAGAATAGGAGCCAAAGGATCTGCTATTGCTGGCAGAGACTGACTTGGACTAATTGAGACAAAAGAGCTTGGCACTCTAAGGCTGGCACTGATTTTATCTGTCGAAGCAAATGTAGTGGTTGCCTTCAGCAATGAACCCGGCATAAACAGCTTGGTGGCCAATTGAAACTGACCGTTATCAAAGCGAATATCACTATTATTATCAATGTCACTAGTTAGCGCTAAATCAGAAGCTATCAGTTGCCACTTGCTACTTTCTAATTTAACTCCTGCATCATCTGTAGTTAAAAATTGCTTATGCACAGCTTGTAAGATCTGTCTATGCCCTAAGCTATCTAAATACTCAATCTCCAGACTCACGGTATGCTTTGTAGGATCAGTAATACGCAAAGGATGGCTACGATCGCCTGAAGCGACACTGACTGTGGCAAATTTACTAGAGCGACTATCAACAGCATTATGATTTTGCAGAGTGACCACAGGAGTTTCATAAAAGCGTGGTCCAGGACTGTTTTTTTGACGTCTAAAATCTGCTAAACGTACCACCCGCACCTTACTCGCTAGGGCAGGCGAGGAAGCCACATTGTCTATATCCAATCGAAATAGCTGTCCCTCCAAATCTGCAAAATACAGATGATCTGTGAGACCATCCTCCTCTCTATCCATAGCCTTAACTGAACCTGTGATGCTATACAACATTGAGGCATTTGCTACCTGCAATACTTTACCGGCGTCTTTTGACAAGTCAGAAAAGCCGTTATCATCGTTACTGCCTATAATACTCTGTGTCTCATTGTCTGCTGTAGCCACAATAAGTGGCACTCCTGTTTTGGCATCGACAATATATATAGCATTACCCAATATCGACTGTTGGCCTTGTTGTAAGTAGTGGCGTTCCCGTAATCCATCCGGCTTATCATACTCATTGGCATCATAGCCTCCTGAGAGTATCGCAACTAATTTAGGCACACCAAACCAATTAATATGAGTAATGACCGGCTTACTCCAACTATAAGCTAACTGTTTGAAATACTGCTGACCAAAATCTTGCCGATCAGGGGTAATAGTAAATAACTGCTTTGGCGCAAAGCCATTTAGGTTATGGGCAGAGTCTACTCTATCCAGACCGGTTAAATCCAAGCCGTAGTAAGCCCTAGCCCCTAATCTTGCACCACCAAATACATACAAAGGCTTCGCGATACTCTCCCCCTCTGCATTGGTTATATAACGGGCATATTGAGTCCAAGGCCCATCGATACCAAAGCTGGGATGAGCTTCTGTTGATGCCGCCAAGCTGTCCTGCCTGATAGCTTGGTATTGGCCGTTTTCAGCCAAGACCTCTTTGGCAAAATAGGCCGCTATCTCCTCACCCGTTGCCTCATCAATAATATGCAAAGCATTGTCCATAGCCCCGTATAAAATATGCTTTTTATAGCTATATTTTGTGGATTCAGACAGGTTAATAGTACTAGATTGATTGGAGGTTAGCGGTTGAGCTTTACTAATTAAAGCAATAGGCGTTGAATGATGAATACCACCACTTGGCGGGCTAGCATCAAACATATAGCTCAGTAGCGATTGTCGAAGTTTGAGCTGTTGCTTTGGAGTCAGTTTAGGCAGCTGAAAGCGGTTAATGCTCTCAGTGGTTTGTGCTATCAGCTCTCCTGTCTCAGCTTGACTTAGATAGATATTTCTAGGATTTTTCAATAATTGCCGCTTATTTTTAATAACTTCTGCAGCAAAAATATTGTTTACTACGGATGACTGATATTTACTCACACCTCCTGGCCACTGTGCCTGTAAGCTGCCAAATTGAGGCTGTAAATAAGTCTGATAACTCTTTTTAAACAACTCACTACCATGCATAAAGTTAACCATCTGAAACGGTGCTTTCCTTGCCATAGCGGAGGGCTGTGTCGTCAAGTTTTTTGCCATAATAATCAAGGCTTGAGCCAGCTCTACACTTTGCTTTCTCCCTTGTTCAGAAGTCGCACCTACCCTAGTATTAACTGACTGAAAAAAGCCCCCTTCTCCATAATTATGTCCATACTGCCCTAACAAACACTTTTGTCTTATGCTCGGTGCTACTGTGGCTGCTAGACAGTCGTAGCTGGGTAAGCCTTTATTTTCACCCACTACGTTTAGAGCATTGTCTGCATTACTAAAAGCAATAACCGCCGTTTTTAGGGCAATCCCTAACGGATTATGATAATCAACGTTAGCGGCCTTAAACTGATTGAGATGGCGAGCATAATTTTGGACACAGCGCCAAGATAGGGCTTTATTTGACCAATCCCCCTCAGTGCCTAATGTTTGGATTAGATTTGGACTCAAGGCTGCGGTTGGATTTGAGGTTGAGCTCAGCGATTGTGAATGGCACTGCTGCAAGATATATTGTTGGTAAGCTAAATCGCCACGAGTAGATGAAGGGTATTTTGCTATTAAAGACTGAGTCATCATGGCTAAAGGGTCTAAGTTTGACATCGGCGATGCAGGCCCACTTGATATCAACGCTGCTGAATCTGAGTCCGCCGTTATGATAACCACTGCATTGCCGACGCTATAAGCCAAAGCATCTAATGCCTCGGTCTCAAAGTGCCGTGCAGAACATTGATTATAGATAGGTTTTGAATAAAGCTTTTGAGCATTGCTTATAGAGAAAGCTGGCTCTATATCCATCAATGCGACTGGCTCATTATTAGCTTTAATGGAGGGTTGCCCTACAGGCAATTGGCTCGAAGTATTTCCGATATCAACAATTTCAATATCGTCAAGCGATACTGAATCAGTTTCGCTTGAACGACCATCCCTACTAGCCTTGTTAACCCTATTAGCCTTGTTAACTGCCCTACTGCCGTTATCTGTGCCCATCATATAAGCAGACGCTTGAGCATAAGCAGCCATACTGCTGATAAATAAGTCATCGTCCCCTGTATGTTGTCTTCTACAGTTGGGAAACTGCGGACACTGATCTTTGATGAAGTTTTTAATTTTATGACGCTGTGACTTAGGGTGATGGCTATCGGCTACCTGACCAAGGGCTGCTACTGGAACCAATACCAACTCTGCCGCCGTCTCTCCCTGATCCACATCAGTCACTTTACCAATACCCAATTGCAAGTTATCTGCCATCAGTCCGGGCGTGTCCATAAGATAATCTAAAGCGTGCTGTAAATATTGCAGGTGCTGTGTGTGATTGGGAGTTGTATATAAGGCAGGGTCTAGCAATAAAAATAACACCGGTCCTGGCGCTTGTACCGAGCTTGAATGATAGCCCACACTATAAACAGCTAAATCTCCTTGGGCCGGTGAAGTATTGGCCGAAGCATAAGGACTAACGACAAGCTGAATGAGCATGGCCATCACAATCAAAACTACACTGATTGATGGCATAAGCAGCCTAAAACTCTGACAAGACTTTTTTACCAGCTGTATCCCGCTACGCCATAACCTCTGCAGACAAAAAAGGATATAGTTATTAAACTGACAGTTATTAAGCTGATAGTTATTAAACTGACAGTTATTAGGTCGGAAGTGGTTAGACTGAAAGTCATCATCCTCGATAAGTCATTATCCTTAGCTGTTGATGGGGCCATTTAGGTATTATTAGCTGGTAATAAATCACCGGCTACTATGATAAAAAAGCAAAACTAAGGTTATATATCAGGTACTGCCTGATAAGAAAACACATAGTCTTGCACTTGGGTATTGAAAGGAGTACCTGTTCTTTTTAGACAAGCCAATTGATTTTCGCTCTGGCTAAACCAAGTGTTTTTTGAGATCTTTATAGTCACCGGCTTGGCCAAGCAGCTGTCAATCTCACCCAGCCTAGCTCTGCTGAAGCTTGGCATAACAGAGGTGACATAAAGCCGAATGTGGGTTTGCTTATTATTTGCTAAGTCTTGCCCTACAGGACCTGAAAATGGAGTCGATGTATGAGTTTTGGTGGTATCTTTAGATTTTGCCGGCTCTAAGGAGTGATGCTCTACTGAGCTTAGCCGCACAAATGATAGTTGGGTAGCGATGATTTTTCGGTCACTAACAAAGTGATCACCATCACTGTCAGCCAAATTACAGTAGCCTTTAGGATTTAGAACTTCCTTGCTATCGGTTATTATTTTTGCGCTAGAAGCGCTAAAAATTTTCGAGTGCAGTTCTGGCTGGTAGCACACCGTATATTCTGCTAGTACTGGATTTATTCCCTGTTTTGACAAGTAGCCAAAAGGTCCGGAGTCCGCTGTTAATAAGCCTAACTGCTCCTTATCTTTTGATAGCTTATCTAGCTGTCGCAGCGGGGCGTCGGATGCTTGAAACAATAGCTGATTGATTTGATAGGTTGTGGTCAAATCCAAAGAGGTATTAGCACTTCTTATAGCAATAAGACTAGCGGTAGCCATTAACAGCAGGAGCAATAGTACTATCATCAACACTGCCCCTTGTTGCTTTTGAGTGTGTTGCCCCTGATTATTAAGTCGGCGTCTAAATCGACTATCTGTTCGATAAGCAAGGTTTATTTTGAAGTTTTCGGCTGTTTTCATTGCCAATTCTTCATCATTGGCTGAGCCGAGTATTGCGTAGCGCTACCACAGTTTGTAACGTTTGACGCTTATAATGGGGGGTTGTTTGTCTAATTTGATAGTCTTCACCTTGCAACTGAAAAGTAGTACGCATTTTTTTGCTATCTCCTCCAGCCACCTCACTCATACTGCGGGCAATAACCCCTAACTCAATCGCCACAATAGGCGCATCATAGATGTAGTTTGAGGCATAGGGCATCAAGATTTGACTCGAAGCATGCTTAGTAAGATACGTATCGATAGGCATATAAGCCACTCCTTGCTCTAGCTGAACGCCTAGCTTAACTGAGAAATAATCTACCCTATTAATCAGTATCACCCCATTGTCACCAAAGCCTTCAATGCTCAGACTATCTTTAGCTTGGCTATTGGCATTTTGTACCCCATTTAATAAATAGCTACCGGCATCACATGCCAAAACAATGGCCTGTGCTTTATCCTCTTTACCGACACGCTGATTGTCTATACGCGTAAAATAGCGCTCAATCACCATATCTCCTTTATTAACTGTCCTACCTTCACAGTCATAACTATCAAAAGGAGCCTGATACTGTATGGTCAGCTGATCACTAGTTGCAGGCGCTATAAGATTACTAGGCCCCGCCCCATTTTTGGTCAGTAGCCTAGGCTCAATGCCGCGTATTCCTCTTAGGTTACCCACTTTGATCGGCTTGCCCGCTAAGCTTGATTGCAAGCTATCCTCAGAGCCAGTTAACACAATCCCTGTCCCAGCCGTTTGTTGTCGCATCGAGTTTGAAGCACCTAGGTTGGCATGTGAGATTTCTTTCACCATTGCAGTTAACCCAAAAACAGCTGCATCCTGTACCTCAGAGACAGAACGCTGTAGCTTTTGAGTGCTCATACTATGGGTAAAAAGCTGAAAAGCGGCTGAGCTTATTACCAATCCTAAACTCAAGGCTAACATTAACTCAATTAAGGTAAATCCTCGCTCAGTTAGCGTCATATTGGCCTTAGATTGACAACGCATTTTGGCTAAAGCCTTGACTGGTCGCTGTCTGTGATTGACTTTATGAAGCATCAATTAATCTCGCAAAGACACAGTCAGCTTGTTTTGCGACGCTACCCTCTGCATTAAAACAATGCGTTGATTCGCTGCGCTCCTTACTATCCTGGCTCATACCACTTTGATTATCTGCTGTGGTCTTCCCCCAAGCTACTATCAAGCACTTTGGGGCTACCCCATTTATCCTCTCCCTAACTCCTGGACAGTCAATCATACCTAGGCTAAATCCTTGCTCAGCCGCATGCTGTGTTAAATTTACGACATCATTCCGTGCCAGCTGTTCTGCACTGCAACCTTTACTTTGTATACAGTCTGCCGCTTCAAAAACCCCCGTGTCATTAAAGTATTGCTGATAAATACTAAAGTCCTGCAGCTGACTATTAGTCCTTATACGCTCTGAAGTCTCATTCAATATCATCAATGCCCGCAGGCGCATCATTGAGTGATTGGTACTGCTCATGGCCTGACCCTGCAAGATAGCATAGCCTAAAGCAGCACTACTAAATATAAACAAGGCCACTAAGACTTCCATAAGTCCAAGTCCCTGCTGCTGAAAGCCATAATATAATTTCGGGTCTCTGACCATTGTTGAGCTATCCCGATAGGCTTAGAAAGTGACTAGTATTCTGGAGCTTATTATATAATATTAAGGCGAAATAAATAAAACAAAGTTAAGTAAAACTAAATATTATAGTACCTAACTTTTGTGCTAAAGGGGGATTTATTTACCATGAGAGACACAGTAAGCTCTTATTTTTGTATCAGGATGGATGTTAGTTATGGTCTTAGCGATCGCAGCTAAGGTCGTTCCAGTAGTCACCACATCATCAAATAACAACAACCGCTTCACTGTAGGTTTGGCATTGATATTAAAGGCATGGCTTATGTTAGCTTGACGTTCGTTTCTGGCCAAACCTTGCTGGCTAACCGCATCATCAATACGATTTACCCCATACCACAAAGGTATTTGCCAATGCTTTGATAAATAGTAAGCCAGTACTGAGACAGGGTCATAACCCCGCTTTTTTAGCCGATTGGAAGTAGTTGGTGTGGGTACAATGACACTATTGGTTGCATGACAACCTTTCGGTCTAGGTAATTGATGAATGGCATGAACCAATACTGGTAAAGCATCCACTTGCTCTTTATATTTAAAAGCAATGATAGCAGCTCTTATATAGCTGAGATGCGGAGCCGCTGCTTGAATTTGCAAAGTGCGAGGAGAGACTGGCTGAGAATTAAGAGGGTCAACATCTTCGAGAGGGATGAGGTGCTGCAAAAGCTTAGGCTGCCAAGAGACACTATCATGACAGGCTTGACAAATAATTGATGAAAAAAAAGAGCGCTTACAATGCAAGCCCTCTTTTTGTGCAACAGCTGGATTGCTATGGCAAACACAGCAAACACTTTGTAAATACTGTACCCGCCACATACCCAGTTGATAAAAGGCAGGCACAGCTTGTTGGATAACTCTTGGTCGTATAGTTTTTCGCTGTGCCGCTTTCTGGGCCAAAGAAGTCAATGACTTCTACAGACCTTTCCAATCATTTAAAGATAGACCCACACCGACAGCAGTGGTTTCTTTATTATAATCAATGATAGACTCCCCATAACCATGGAAAAGTTGGATAAACCCATACACATCACGCGATATAGGAACCGTATAATCTACCTCAATAGCCCCTTTGTCAGTTTCAAAATTATAACGACCTAAAGCAGACAAGGTCTCGCCTCGACCAAAGTCGTATAATGCTTTAAGCTCTCCATGACCATAGTAATCGGTAATATCTGGGTTATCACTCGACTTAGAGTTATTCTTCTCTTTAACATGGGTCCAAATCTTGGGCTGAAGACTAAACTTACCCCACTCAGCCCCACCCATTAGATACAAACGGTTCCACGAGCGCGACCAAGGATCAGACTGGCCATTAGAGTGGTGAATAGCCCCCGCACCCAACATACGCAAACGACCATTAAAAGGTAAGCTCGCTTTTACTGGCTGAGTAATAAACACCTCAGGCAAATAGTCGGTAGCTCTAAAAGGACGTGAGTGCTCACTGTTATACACCTGCCAATGCATTTGCTGCGTATAACCAAACCAAACATCGGCGTTGGTATCAAACACGTCTTCTATCATCTTAGTCTTCAAAGATATCTGAGCTTTAAGCTCTAATTTGTCAGCATATTTATTGCCATAATCTTCAAATTCAAAATCTTCAGGATGTTGAGTAGGTGTTTCTGGACGGAGATTTGGAGAGTATTGAACATAAGCGGGTAATAAATAAATAGGACGATGCGGTCTAACAGTCCAAGTGCCCTGCTCACTATTTTTATCTAAGTCATAAGCCAAACTAAGCGGGGTATAAGCCGCAACATCCTCAATGGTAACACCTGCTTTAGCCAGCTGTTCATTACCAAAAGCGGTCGGCGCTCCAGGAGAGACTGGTTCCTCTACTTCAGTGGCTGACTCTACATCTACCTTTGAAACTTCACGATTTTCGGTTACAAAGACTGCAGTTGGTCGAAGGTCACTAAAGCTGGCCTTAACGGTCTCAACCAAATCCAAAGGTGCTTTTTCACGACCTAAAATAACCTCTTCACCATAAGCAACTTTGTCATAGCAAGCCAGACGAGCCGCTTCTAGTTTTAAATCGGTACATTTCATAAAGGCATCAACAGCCACTTGTGGGGCATTTGAGCCTACGGCGTCGGTGGTTGAATTTCCGGTCTCAGCAGAAGCAGCACTAACGGTTAACGGCACGCAACAAGCCGCTGCAACAGAAAGGGTCAAAAACTTAATTTTTGCAGAAGGCAGTCTCGACATCTGTACTAATGGCCGCAAAGTAATCATGCGTATTCCTGATAAATAGGGTAAAAGGGTCATTATACTATTAAACAAAACAGTTAACTAAAAACATTATCATCTATAAGTGACAAAACGCTGACTTATAGTGAGTTCCCTAGCCTCTGTAGAGGTAGAAAAACTCTGCCAAAATAGGTTAAAAACTAAAAAATCACAATATAAAGAAAGATTGCCAGTAAGTTGTTAGTAACGGCAGGTTAAGTCCTATAAATATAAACCAAACCCGGTAAATAGGAACTATTGGAAACGCTGCGCCTTATGCTCTATCCAACCATGCTGGTGTCGTGCGGCGGGATCATGATGCGTCCAATGTACTACCCCACCTTGTGGGTTGTATTCGTATTGGCCATAAAAGACCACCTCATCGCCTTTTTGTAGAGCGTCAACTCTTGGTGCTAAATCTATATTATGAGCAATAAGTACTGTATGTTTTGGTTCAACATCCGCTAACTCAACAATAAAACGCTGGTGACGGCTGCCCTTATTATCGTCAGCCAATACCGCTATTACCTGCCCGCAGCCTTTAACTTGTATAGAGTTGCGTTGCTGCTCAAAAGCTTCCAAAATCACTCTATTAACACAAACCAAAGAGGATTCTGTACGTTGTTCAGTACCAGCGGCAACAGAAGTATCTGCTGAATCTATTTCAATGTTGTTAAGGTTGGAGCCGCCTTCCACAGTACCTGTCGTTCCTCCAGTTTCAGGTTCACAGGCACACAAGATTAACCCAGAGCTTAGCACTAGGGCTAGCCCCAGTTTAGGAATCAAGTTTCTCACAATTATCGCCTTAAAGATAAGGTGTAAAGCAATATAGTGTAAAATAACCGTTAAAGCAACTCTAGTTTAACCACAATAAACAGCGCCTACACTTTGAAGCACTTCTTTATATAAAACTTTATAGTATAGCTATTCTAAACCAGTTCATACCTTAAAATCTATTCAAAGTTTCTTCAAATTGAGGACGCTCAACCGTACCCACTTGCTGCACCTGTAACTTGCCATCGACGAAATACAATAAGGCAGGAGGCCCAAATAAGCTTAACTCGGACAAAATACGTGCCGACTCTTCATTAGTTTCAGTCACATCTAGTCGGACTAACTGCCACTGCTGCATTGCAGCTGGTCGATTGGTAAACAAGGTTTTGTCCATAATACGGCACTCAACACACCATTCTGCCGTAACATCAACCAATACTTTGGGGTTTTGTTCAATAATAGGAATAAGCTCATCTAAAGTATAGATATGCTTATCGCTGCTCTGAATACCTGTTATCGCATCAGATGAGCCTAATGCTTGTGAATTGGCATTAATTAATGCCGCGTTAGGCTGAGAAAACACAGCCAGAGGCTGCCATGAGTCTTTACTACCAGCAGCAGCGCCTACCAGTGTCAGAGCAGCCCAACCGCCTAACAAGATGGCTAATGGCTTAGTAAATAATTGTCCTCGACCACTCCATTTCCAAGCCCATACTGCTACTACCATGAACCACATCGCCCACAGCATCAACATAATAGGGCTAACCATGACACGTTCAACCAGTAACAGTGCCACCGCAAATAATAATAAAGCAAACCCTTGCTTCACCCAGTTCATCCACTCGCCTGCTTTTGGCATTAAGTTACCCTGACTAGCGCCAAGTAGCATGAGCGGTGCTGACAATCCAAAACCTAACATGAATAAGGCGGCAAAGCCCAGTAGCGGATTGCCAATGGTTGAGACAGCCAGTAAGGCCCCGAACAAAGGAGCAGACACACAAGGAGATACCACAAGTGCTGACAGTAACCCAGCAATAAAACTACCAAAGGTACTACCCAGATATTTATCCCCTGCTTGGCTCAAAGATTGAGTCTTTTGGCGAATGGCATTGGGAACAGGAATTCTAATCACATCTAGCATATACAAAGCCAACAGAACAAATACTGCGGCAAAAGCTAATAATATAACTGGGTTTTGCAGCCAACCAATAATACCAAGTTGCTGACCAAATACAGCGATAATCGCACCTAAGATACCATATGCAATGGCTACACCTAAGGCGTAGCTACCACTCAATATCAGACCTTTTTTGGCAGTCGGAGTATGCTGTCGTGCCACGATATTACTGACAATAGGCAACATAGGCAGAACACAAGGAGTAAACGCTAGACCCAAACCTGCCAAAAATAACAATAACAAAGCCAACCAAGGGTGCTCTGCCAGACCAAAGGGATCTTGATCAACAACTCCTTCACTACCCAACCGCAAACCAGACTCACTTGAGCCTGCGTTTAAGCCATTATCTTGCGCAGTTAGGCTAGCCTCAGTAGAGTCGCCAACACCTTCTACATTTTGCCTATCCTCATTAAAAGCTAAGGCAGTCTCATTTTCGCTATTAGCGGTATCGGCAAGCTCGGTATCTTGTGCCGGTAACTTCTCATCCAATGCATTGTTATCGTCTGCTTCAAGAGCACTGGCAGTGGTAGCTGCTGTCGTCTGTGACTGTTGTTTCGCTGGCGCTGCCAAGTTATTTTGGGTTTTAGCTGTTGTATCTGGGTTAGCCGAAGCACTATTTCCGCTGGTTACTGGCTTGGAATTAGCCGCAGCAGTCTCTTTTGGCTTAGCAGTAGCCGCTGGCTCGCTTCTATTTTGCCCTGCTGCGCTTGACGTAGAGGGCGGTAAACTTATGGCCAGCGTTTCTGTTTGCGGGGGATAGCACAGCCCTGCCTCAGCACAGCCCTGCCAGCTAATGGTTATGTTTTCATTAATTGCAGCAGCAGTGGTGTTGGTCAAGGTTGCCGTTGCAGTAACTTGCGGCTGCTTAAACACATCTACCTTACCAAAGGTAGGATCATCAATGGTCTGTGAGGCATGAGAGAATTTAATCGTAGAGGCTGATACCCCTGCTGGCAATTTTAAAGAAATCTTGTCTTTATATAGATAGTGCTTGGGGGTAATCTTTAGCGCGATGTTAACTTTATTGCCATTTTGGCTAGGTTTGACCGAAAAGGCCTGATCTACCTTTAGGAATTTCTCTTGGCTACCCTGAGTCTCAGCACCCCCAAATAAATCTGCTAGGCTAGCCGCTTGGGCTTGATTACCACTTACTCCAGAAACCAATCCAAAGCTTATAGATAAGGCTAACGAAGCCGCTAAGGCTTTACCACCAAAACGAGAAGGGGTGTTTGTTATTTTTACTGAGTTTTTCATTAAAGTCATTTCATATCGGCAAGGTGACCTTACTAGCAGTGGATAAGGTCAAGTGGGTGGGTGTACTGAATAAAACAAGTCCACAGCTATCTATCGAATAGCCACAAACGATTTATGACTATAATTCACTGAACTTGCTATATAATATATTTTTGTATAATAAGTATTAATGACACCAGCTGTTAAGATTTACCTTCATCTCCAAAGGCACCAGGAAATTGCTTCAAATCCACCGTATCCGGCATCTCAGGCATGATACCTTGGGTAAACAAGGCATCCAAATGCTCAATTTGCTGTTTTTTATCAAATTCATTGACCTCTGCAATGAGCATTTTTTCAATATATTTATCCAATTGATAACAGCTAAGTCGGGCACAAAGTACCGCCAACTGATAAATACGACGCTTACAATAGACATCAACGCTGTGCAATAACCGAACCAGCTTCGCAGTTTCTAATGAAGCATATTTATAGTCAGGCACGACAGTTTCAGGTAAAGGCGTTACCCCATAGGCTATCGACAAGTGAGCTAGATAATAGCAACAAAATAAATAACCCAAGACATGACCAATAAAGTAGCCCCGGTCATAGGTGTAACTCATTACCCCAAAGTGGCCCAATACATAGCTATTAAGACTGGCCTGATCGGCGATACTGTCTTTATCTCTAAGACGCCCTACAGTAGGGAGTTTTAGATGGTTTTTATTCACTGAAGTCAATTGCCAACCCACAGGCTGCTGAGCAGGCATATGATGTACGATATCTGCAATAAGATCATCAACAATGTGCAACTGCTGCCACATCATCTCATTTTTATCCAAATCAATTATGCCCCGCTGATCAAGGGCTCGGGCCATTTGGAATTGCTGGTACTCAATAAACTGTGACTTTAGCGTCTGCACCATATAAGTGGGACGTAATAAGGGGTTTATGGTATAAAAAAACTCAGTGCGTTTTAGCTGATGTTCATACAACCCCACTCGCTGTTTGGCTACCTTCTCCATTTCCTTAGCTTGGACAGAGTTATTAATCTCAAAAGCTTCGGTTTGGTATAACGCAACTAATTCCGCTTTTGTGTTAGGCATGGTCATAGATTGATCCACAACGTCAATAGCCTCTACCTCACCTTGTTGAACAGTGACGGATTCAGAGCTAACGTCATCTTTAGACTTAATTTGTGCGGTAATCGTTATTGAACGGTTTGCCATAATAATATCTCGACCCTCTTTAAGATGCCTTTATCATACCATTATTGCCAAAGCTGAACATGTTAGATTGATAAGCAGTTTGGTAGCTACTGACTGAGTAATCCATGAATCAATCAATATAGATACGGAGCCATAAATAATGGAATTGGAATTGAAATAGCAATGAAATAAAACACAAAAAACGAAAATGCAAAAAAACCAACCAAGACAACGTCTAGATTAGCAAATAAGATAATTTTTAGCTTTGAGAAGTAAAAGGAGGGATAAAAATGGGGCGACTGATGGGACTTGAACCCACGACAACCGAGATCACAACCCGGGGCTCTACCAACTGAGCTACAGCCGCCATAATCAACACAGAGTGTATTGAAAGTGCAATGCATTACCTAACCATATAGGTATTACAATTCAGGCGAAAGTGGTGCGCCTGGCAGGATTCGAACCTGCGACCACCTGCTTAGAAGGCAGATGCTCTATCCAACTGAGCTACAGGCGCTCATAGTGCTAACATTGTTGTTATCTAACTACACTGTTATTAAAACACATAAAAGAGAGTAATAAACAACGAATGTCGTATTTGAAGCATAAAAAAAAGCCTGTAAGGCTCTAGTAAAAAGTGGTCGGAGTGATAGGATTCGAACCTACGACCCTCTGGTCCCAAACCAGATGCGCTACCAAACTGCGCCACACTCCGATATCTTACTTTTCTTTTTTTCGACTTTGATAACCTTGTGATTAACTAAATAATCTGTGTCATCGCTATCGAGGTGCATATAATAGGACTAAACCTTCATCTTGTCAACACTTTTTTTAAATTATTTTCAAAAAATGTCGAACCTATTATAAAACCATCAAATCAGTAGTAAGCCCTGATGGGGGTCAAAAGGTATCACACTCATTTGTGTAATCCTGTCTGAAACATCACCGTCCTGATTTGAGTGCCTATTCTCGTCCAAATTATCAAAAACGTCAAGCCTTTGTGCAAAATTTTTTGTTTTGGGATAAATTAACCACGCATTTTGACAATTTAAGTGCTGTTGATAGCTATAAAGCTGCTGCCAGTCTGCCCCGCTTACATGAGTAGCGGCAGAAAGCGCTTTATACTTAATATCTAACACATGACTAATTCTGCCGTCTTTGGTCATTAGACAAGCATCAGGTACCAGCTTTTGGATAACCTCTGGGTTTGATAGCGAGTGAGCGGTCGGCGACTTCACGTGTAGCCAATCAAAACTGGGCTGAATAATAAGTTGGCTATCTGCTAACTGCTGGGTAACCCAGCCCTTTAGCTTACCGAGCACCCAACGCTCAAACGCATGGTTCATATTTATCATTAGTGCCGCAGTAGGCAGCTGATCCCCAAACTTACGGTCTCTGCTGTGTTTCGATTCAGCCACAGTCCCTTGCGTCAATAACCACCACCCCCACTCTATGGCATGAGTCACGCGCTGCAGCTGTACAACACCTAACTGGCTGCCCCAACTGGCTGTATTGTTTTTTAGCTGTTGGTAAATGGGCGTCCAACTCTGAGAGGGCAAGGCCATCACCCCTTGCAAGCTACTCGGTAGCTGCTGATCAAAGCTGCTTTCATTTATCACAGCCTGAGCAGACAGCTTCTGCAGCTGTTGCCAAGCAGTGGCCAAAAACTGTGCCAATAGTTGATCAGTCTCAAACACCGCTTGCTCAGTATATAGGTAATGCGGGCGATGCCAGTTGTTTTTTAGCTGAGCGGCAAGATTAATCTTACCTTGTGCTTTGGGCTGATTATGCACCTGAGTTTGATAGCGACTCGGTAAGATCTGTGCTGCTTGATGCAGTGCTTGACGGATTGTTGCTAGCAAGCCCTCATACCAAGGCTTATCTAACGCTGGCGAAGCGCTTGCCAGTTGCGAGGGTATATTTGAATAAAAAGGAGGATAAAAGCCAGGTTTAGAGGCTAGGTTTAGCGCCGCTAGCTCTTTTTGTAAGTTATCTGTACTAATATCCTGTAGCATGGTCGCCACCCACTGCCGAGCCTGTGCTATCTCTATCTTACGCTTAGCCAATACAGCAGTTGAGTCAGTTGCAGTTGGCAGCTGCCAGGGGCTTTGGTGAGTATCTGCTGCTGTCTCTACACTAATTTTCGGCAGTATCTCAAGAGTTAAGCCACTGGGTAAAATTACTTTTGCTAAATAATGACTGACCACCAATCTCAGCTGACCGCGCTTAACTTCTATACCAAAGCAAGGCAGCTCTTGTTCAATCAAATAGTCAAAGTCTGTGCTGTACGCAAAGTCTTGCCGGCTGAGACGCTGATGTTCAAAGCAGCTAATCACGCCATCATTCTGATAAGTGTTGATCACGCCATATCGATCTGTATTTTGACCAGTAACGCCTGAATACAAGGGTTATGACTCCTGTGGTGACAGATAGCTGGCATAAAGCAGCTGATAGGGCTTGGCTGTTAGATATATGTCTTCTATATCAGCTTCTTTTTTTACCTCAGTATTTAGGGTAGCTGCAGCAATGAAGTTAGGGTTTAATCCAGCTGAAGCAGAAGCCTGACCCTGCGTAGCAGGTGACCACTGCGATTCTTGAGCATTGGGCTCAATACCCATTTGTAACAAGCTGAGTGAGGGGGTTAACTCAGTAAAGCTGTCCATTAATTGATTTCCCCCACTGCCCTGACCATATAGCACTTGAGCCAATAGCCCAGGGATTTGTGCCGGCATAGCGCTGAGCTTTATGTACTCAATGATTTGCGGAATAATCTGGCGATATAGACGTCGAGCCAGCTGAGCGGTATCGTTTATACCCATGAAATAAGACTGCCCCAACTGAGCTTCTGCCCCAAACAAAGTAAACAAGCGCTGATTTAAAGCTTGCATCAAAGCTGCTAAGTTAACGCTATCGCCTGCTTTGTCTGTAATATCACTTAAAATCGAGCTGTCAGGATAGCAAGTAACAAACTCAAAGCGTCTTCTAAAGGCAGTGTCTAAGGTCGCCAAGGAGCGGTCTTGAGTATTCATGGTGGCATAAATATCAACATTGCTAGGTACCATAAATTGACGCCCTGAGTAAGCCAAACGTACCGCCATTGGGGTTGCTCCCCCTGCTCGCTTGCTCGGTTCTATGACGCTCATCAGCTCACCAAATACTTGTGAAGTATTGGCTCTATTAATCTCGTCAATCAACATCGCATAACGGTGATTGGGATCATTACTTGCCTTAGCACACAGCTCCAAAAAAGCCCCTTGCTGTATCTCATACTGCATTTGACCGGTTTGTGGGTGAATACGAGGGCGAATTCCTTCCACAAATTCATCATAGCCATAAGATTGATGAAAACTCACCAAACAGCTACGGCTTACCACTAGCTCTTGGCTGTGATGCTGTTGTTTACCCTGTTCCTCATACAACGACAACAGCTCAGATAGCTGACTGCGTAGTGCCTGCTTCATCTCATCTAATAAGAACCACTGACTGCTCTGTGTTTTATCAAAATAAGAGTTAGCAGAACGTTGGCTGGTATTGACCGTCACCGATTCTGGATGAGCGTGCTTGTTCAGCTGAACCCATAAAGTCTGATTGATATTTTCATTACGTTTATTAGCCGCGGCTTTATCCATGACTAGCGGATGACGCATCATCTCCGGCACTGTCATCAACCTGTCTTCTAGGAGCAATACAGCGCACACCACCTCACACCATCCATAATGACTAAGCTGCTGGATACGCCAACTGCCCCAGGAAGACTCGATAGATTCGTCATATTGCTTTTGTAACTCAAGCAGCCTATGAGTTTTTCCTGTGCCTGCTACACCAGTAAAAATAATATTGGTAGGTTCAGTCGGTAAGGAGGTTAAATGGGGTATCAAATCTTGGTTCAAAGTATCTCTTCGCATTTTTAAAGTTTTAATGGTGGGGTTACTTAGCAATCGGCAACGCTTTTTTGTGACCGCTATATCATCTCTTATTGGCTGCTGGTTTTGCTATACTCTTTTCATTATGACCGGATATCACTATTTAACTGTAACTATAAAACAACTGTAACCATAAAAGTTCACTCAAACCATGAAAGGAAGCGTTATGAGCCAATTATCAAACCTTATACAGCAAGTCTCTTCTACTAGCAAAGCTGCGGCTGAAAAAGCAGCCACAATAGCCGCTCAACTAAACCTGCCTTCTAAAGCGGCTCAGTCGAGCAATAATACTGCCGATCAGGGCGCCTCTAATGAAACTCAATCCAAAGGAGTTAGTAATCCTTTTACCAAAATCTTAAAGGCGGTACAATTTCTACCCAAATCGACTCAATCTTTTGTACTGACCAAAGCCTTTAGTAAGATTGTACCTTATGTCGGCACTACTGGCATTGTTTACGAAGAAGTGAGCCCAAATAAGCTGGTGGTTAGCTTAGAAAATAAAAAAGCCGTACAAAACCACATTGGTTCGGTACATGCTGTGGCAGTAACTTTATTGGCAGAGACCGCTACCGGCTTTGTCTTGGCAATGAATCTACCTTCTGATAGAGTCCTACTGGTTAAATCTTATGAAGTGAATTTCTATCGTCCTGTCAAAAAAGGACAAATAGCTGCCATAGCCACTTTAAGTGATGAGCAGCGTCAATATATTTTAGATACCCCTAAAGGTGAGATGGTCATTCCTTGTGTCATCGAGGACCGTAACTCTGATAGCGACCGTGCTCCAATTACGGTAGATATGACTTGGGCTTGGATTCCAAAATCTCAGCTTAAACAGCGCCGTGAAGGTAAAAGCAAATAAGTTAAGGTAAATAAACTTACTCTGAGTAGCTTCTTCAAGGAGCCACTTAATCAAGCTCAATAAAAAAGGCACGACTGACCATCAGCAGTGCCTTTTTATCACTTATTATAGCTTAAACTTTTATGGCCAAAAATTAGCTTTAACCTAAACTAGCTGTAACCGAGAGTCTGAGATAATAGCCACGGATATGACTAGTATTCCACCATGCCGCCGCGCATCTCATCGACCAAAGTCATAAACTCAGTGCGCCAGTCACGAATGGTCTGCTCGTCGGGCAACCACTGATTTGACAACGTTACCACATTGACAATCAAATCTTGACTAGAGGTTTCTAAGCCCTTAGTGTCAGGTGCTGGTGCATACTGACAGCGCTGATAGGCCTTATTGATATTGGCCAATACCCCAGAATCTAGCGAGATTTTAATACGTTGTAGCTCTGGTGAAATTAGAGTTTTTTTCTCTAAAGCAGTCTCAATGTAGTCAATACTGGGCTGACTGGTATCTAAGTTATAAAAATGTGCCAACTCCTGTAAGAAAGCCCATAACGCCCCTTGTAGATGAAAGATTGCGGTTTCACAATGGGCTTGATATAACTGTTTATCTGTCGTCTCGCCTGCTTGCTTACACGCTACTCTACAAAAATAAAACTTTTGATTGGTTCGATCTGCTTGATAACGGGCTACTCTACCTTTATCTGCCATTTCTACTCTCACACCCTACTTATATAAAAGATAAATGTACCATAAATATGTTATTTATATCTCATTCATCCTTGCTGAAAATAAAAAAACCCGCTTAATACAAGCAGGCTTCCTATAATTTGGTACCAATAATAAATGACTAAAACCATTTATTTGGGCGGAAAAACATGCTCTTTATAAATCTCTAGTACCCCATTTTCTTTATCAATAAATATTCTTTCAACCCCAAAACCTCTGCGGGCCATATTCGGATTTTTATGATAAATATCAATGGTTTTGGCCCCTTTAAAATCCGAAGAGTATTTGGTAACGTTTTTATTAACCAGCAGCGGCTTTAACGTGCCCCCATTAATTTTATAACTAATAACTGCCGTATTAGGAATAAAAGACTGTTTTTTACTAATACTGCCTCCCTCGGGCATTTTAATATAGCCATCGGTAAGCAATAATCTTTCTAAATCAAAACTATACTTATCCACTTTAAAATCAGCTTTTACCTTAGGATCGGTATACCAGCGATAGTTATATAAATCCACACCCCGATTTAACTGCTTATATAAATGATCAATAATGCCTTTATAGCTGTCTGCCTTCATCTTCAATGCATTACCATCATAACTGGCAGTTAAGTTTGGGCAGTTGATATCAAAACTGGGATCCCCTGAATTATTGGAGTCACCAACGCTTACTGTCTTAAATTTATTGGGTGATGAGCCAGTTGTGCGCCAGTTGGCATTAATATTCAGCTCGTCTTTCATAGACATCAACATGATATTTAAACTATCACAGTCTGGTGCTTTATTTTCAGCGTACGCACTACTCATCATCCCTGCTGAGAACAAGGCAGATATTAATAGAATAACTTTTCTCATAATCGCCTCAAATAATTAATCAAAATAATTAAAACTGTCTTTATATCATTATTAATTTATTATTAAATAAATGTAGTATTTTACTACTCTTATCATACAGAGAAGTTAAACAAACAGTAAGTTTGGTTAATTTGTTAAATAACTGCTCTTGTTATAGTTATAAAGGCTTATAGAGATCGATTCAAGTTCATTTATTGCTTTATGGGCAAGTTTCTGAAGCCTTGGGCCTAACTTTTTGATCTAAAAATTCAAAAATTAATAAGTAGCTGATATCTAATAGTTTATTGCAATAAAAAATCCGGCACGAATGCCGGATTTTTTGCTAGCTATGACTTTTATTTATTACTCAAATCAGCAAGTAATCCTTACTGACCTGGCTTGTCTTGGCTAAGCTCTTGAGCAAAGGCTTCATCGAAGCTTCTAAAGTCTTGAGCAGTAGTATTTGCTTCTAGATCGAACGCAGCATCTAGAGCACTTTCTACATCATAAGCCGGCTTACCTTCTTTGGCTTTCTTACGAGCCGCATGGTAAGCAAGACCTGTACCCGCTGGGATCAGACGACCGACTACAACGTTCTCTTTCAAGCCACGAAGTTCATCCACTTTGCCTTCAACAGCAGCAGCAGTTAACACACGAGTGGTTTCTTGGAAAGAAGCCGCTGAGATAAAGCTCTCTGTTGCCAAGCTGGCTTTGGTAATACCCAATAATTGACGCTCAAACTGTACTGGGAACTTATCTTCAGCCAGTAGTTTTTCGTTCAGCGCTTTCACATCAGCGTATTCAACCTGATCGCCCTTGAAGTAGTTAGAATCACCAGCATCAGTAACTTCTACTTTACGTAGCATCTGACGGATAATTACTTCAATGTGCTTATCATTGATCTTAACACCTTGCAGACGATATACCTCTTGTACTTCGTCAACAATATAGTTCGCCAGAGCGGTTTCGCCTTGTAAGCGTAAGATGTCATGCGGATTTAATGGACCATCTGCAATGACCTCACCACGGGCAACGGTTTCGTTTTCGAATACGTTGATTTGACGCCATTTTGGAATCAGCTCTTCGTGTACTTCGCCATCTTCATTGGTGATGATAAAGCGGTTCTTACCTTTGGTCGAGGTACCGAAGCTTACCACACCAGACATCTCTGCCATGATGGCATGATCTTTCGGACGACGTGCTTCAAATAAGTCAGCAACACGTGGCAGACCACCGGTAATATCTTTAGTACCTGAGGTAGCTTGTGGTACACGACCTAATACCGAACCTGCAGTCACTTCTTCACCGTCAGAGACACGGATAATAGTCTCAGCTGGTAGGAAGTAAACTACTTCTTTACCACCAGTAGTATCTAGAATAATCGCTGGGCGTAAGTCTTTTGAGTTACTTGGACGGTCTTTTGAACCAAGAATTTCAAACGAGCTCATACCAGTGGCTTCATCAATCTTAACCGTGGCAGTCGAGCCATCGATAATGTCGCTGAAGCGTGCTTTACCAGCGAATTCTGTGATAATTGGGTGAGTGTGCGGATCCCACTTGGCAATAGCCTGTCCACTTTCAACCTCATCACCATCTTTCACTAGAACACTTGAACCATAAGGTACTTTATAGCGCTCACGCTCACGGCCTACGTCATCGGCAATACCAATTTCAGCAGAACGTGAAACGATAACTAAGTGACCATCTACGTGTTCAACCGTCTTCATATTATGGAAGCGGATGAAACCTGTGTTACGCGCAGAGATGCTGTTATCTACTGAAGTAGAACTTGCTGCACCACCTACGTGGAACGTACGCATGGTTAACTGAGTACCTGGCTCACCAATTGACTGAGCAGCCATAACACCCACAGACTCACCAATGTTCACTTTATGACCACGGGCTAAGTCACGACCGTAACACTGAGCACATACCCCATGTGGTACTTCACAAGTAATTACTGAACGTACCCACACCTCATCGATACCATTGTTATCAATTAGTTGTACGCCTTGTTCATCAATTAGTGTACCTGCTGGTAAGATCACTTCATTTTCACGGTTGATAACGTCTGTTGCTACCACACGACCTAACACACGGTCACCTAGCTTCTCGATGATCTCACCACCTTGGATGTGTGGTGTCATGCGAACGCCTTTTTCAGTACCACAATCGTTCTCTGTGATAACCAAATCTTGCGCCACGTCTACTAGACGACGGGTTAAGTAACCTGAGTTAGCAGTTTTCAGTGCGGTATCAGCAAGACCTTTACGGGCACCGTGAGTCGAGATGAAGTACTGAAGTACTGATAGACCTTCACGGAAGTTGGCTTTAATTGGGGTCTCGATAATTGAACCATCTGGCTTAGCCATCAGACCACGCATACCGGCCAACTGACGAATCTGAGCCGCACTACCACGAGCACCAGAGTCTGACATGATGAAGATAGAGTTGAACGATTTCTGTTCTTCCTCTTCACCCTGTGCGTTGATAACTTTGTCAGTAGACAAGTTGTCCATCATCGCTTTAGCTACTTTATCGTTAGTACGTGACCAAATATCGACAACTTTGTTATAGCGCTCACCAGCAGTTACGAAACCTTGCTCAAACTGTTGTTCAATTTCACGAACTTCAGCATCAGCCGCTTCGATAAGCTCTTTCTTCTTAGGCGGAATAACCATGTCCTCAATACCGATAGACACACCTGATAGAGTTGCTTGAGCAAAACCTAGGTACATCAATTGGTCAGCGAAGATAACACTTTCTTTCACGCCACGAGTACGGTAGCAAGAGTTCATTAGTTTCGAGATGTTTTTCTTAGTCATCTCAACGTTACACTCTTCGAACTTCATGCCTTTTGGCATAATGTTCCAGATCAATAAACGACCAGCTACAGTATCTTGTAGGTGAGTTTCTTTGGTTGCGTTACCCTCTTCATCAAAAGTAGTCTCGGTAACACGAACTTTAATTCTTGCGTTTACATGTAGGTCGTTTGATCCAATCGCGCGCAATGCTTCGTTAACGGTCGCGAAGATCATGCCTTCGCCTTTGGCGTTAATAGCTGAGCGGCTAATGTAGTATAGACCCAGTACAACGTCTTGTGATGGTACGATAATCGGATCACCGTTAGCAGGTGATAAGATGTTATTCGTAGACATCATAAGTACACGAGCTTCTAACTGTGCTTCTAGGGTTAATGGCACGTGTACTGCCATTTGGTCACCGTCGAAGTCAGCGTTAAACGCGGTACAAACTAGCGGGTGCAGCTGAATTGCCTTACCTTCAATTAGTACTGGCTCAAACGCTTGTAGACCCAATCTGTGTAGCGTTGGTGCACGGTTTAGTAATACTGGATGCTCACGGATTACCATGGCCAGCATATCCCAAACTTGTGGCTCTTCACGCTCTACCATTTTTTTAGCTTGTTTAATGGTAGTAGCCATACCGTGTGATAATAGTTTTGAGTAAGTGAATGGCTTGAATAGTTCAAGAGCCATTTTCTTCGGTAGACCACACTGATGTAGACGTAATGTAGGACCTACAACGATTACTGAACGGCCTGAATAGTCAACACGTTTACCCAACAAGTTTTGACGGAAACGACCTTGCTTACCTTTAATCATATCAGCAAGCGATTTTAATGGGCGCTTGTTACTACCAGTAATGGCACGACCACGACGACCGTTATCTAATAACGCATCTACTGATTCTTGTAGCATACGTTTTTCGTTACGCACAATGATATCTGGTGCGTTAAGCTCTAACAGACGCTTCAAACGGTTGTTACGGTTGATAACACGGCGATATAAATCGTTTAGATCTGACGTCGCAAAGCGCCCGCCTTCTAGTGGTACTAGAGGACGTAAGTCTGGTGGTAGTACTGGTAAGATACTCATTACCATCCACTCAGGCTTGTTATTAGAGTCACGGAAAGCTTCTAATAACTTAAGACGTTTAGACATCTTTTTAAGTTTGGTTTCAGAACCCGTGTTAGGAATCTCTTCACGTAGCTCATCAATTTCAAGATCAATATCAATGTCTTTTAGTAGGTCTTGAATCGCTTCAGCACCCATTTTAGCGATGAACTCATCACCGAATTCTTCTAACGCTTTGTAGTAATCTTCGTCATCAAGCAGCTGATACTTCTCTAATGAAGTCATGCCTGGATCAGTTACTACATAGCTTTCGAAATACAATACGCGCTCGATATCACGTAATGTCATATCCAGTAATAGACCGATACGGCTTGGTAATGATTTTAAGAACCAAATGTGAGCAACTGGGCTAGCAAGATCGATGTGGCCCATGCGGTCACGACGAACTTTGGCTGTGGTTACTTCTACACCACATTTTTCACAGATTACGCCCTGGAATTTACGGCGTTTGTACTTACCACAAAGACACTCAAAGTCTTTTACTGGACCAAAGATTTTGGCACAGAATAGACCGTCACGCTCAGGCTTAAAGGTACGGTAGTTAATAGTTTCTGGTTTTTTTACTTCACCATGTGACCATGATTTAATAGTCTCTGGAGCAGCCAATGAAATCTGAATGCTATCAAATTCACGTTTGCCGTTATCGGCAGGGCTTTTCATAATATCGAGTAAATCTTTCAAGTTGCTTCTCCGTTATATGTGTTCACGGCAGTGGGTCATCACTATTATTTATGTTCAATAAGACATTTTAAGCAATGACCCAAACTCACCGTTGAAGGCAATGAATTAGGCTGAGTTAAAGGATAAGACTAATTACTTTCTTTTAGCTCAATATTAATACCCAATGACTTAATCTCTTTGGTCAGTACGTTGAATGATTCAGGCATACCTGGATCCATGTACTGTTCACCATCGACGATGTTCTTATACATACGCGTACGACCTTCAACATCATCCGACTTCACTGTTAGCATCTCTTGCAACGTGTAAGTTGCGCCGTATGCTTCTAGGGCCCAAACTTCCATCTCACCGAAGCGCTGACCACCAAATTGTGCTTTACCACCTAATGGCTGCTGCGTTACTAATGAGTATGAACCTGTTGAGCGAGCATGCATCTTGTCATCTACTAAGTGGTTTAGTTTCAACATATACATGTAGCCTACAGTTACAGGACGGTCAAACTTCTGACCAGTACGGCCATCATATAAAGTTTGCTGACCTGAAGTTGGATAGCCTGCAAGTTCTAACAGCTCATCAATTTGAACTTCGCGTGCCCCATCAAATACAGCGGTACCCATAGGCACACCGTCACGCAAGTTGTTAGCAAGTGCCATGATGTCTTCATCACTCAAGCTGTCTAAGTCAGCTTGCTCACCGCCCACTTGGTTATAAATTTTATCTAAGAAGTCACGTAACTCAGCCACTGCAGCTTGGGCTTTAAGCATGCCGTTAATCTTGTCACCAAGACCTTTAGCCGCCATACCTAAGTGAGTCTCAAGTACCTGACCGATGTTCATACGAGAGGGTACACCTAGTGGGTTCAATACGATATCCACTGGGTTACCATGTTCATCATATGGCATATCTTCTACTGGCATGATGCGTGATACAACACCTTTGTTACCATGACGACCGGCCATCTTATCACCAGGCTGAATACGACGTTTAACCGCTAAGTAAACTTTTACGATTTTTTGTACGCCGTGTTGCAGATCATCACCTGCAGTTAGCTTACGTTTTTTCTCAGCGAACTTAGTATCGATATCTTTTTGCTTATCAACTAAGAACTCTTGAATTTGAGTCAAGCGCTCAGCAATTTCTTCTTCTACTGGCTGAATGTCTAATAAGGTTTCTAATGACATCTCTAGTAGTTCAGCTTCAGACAATACTGTTCCTGACTTAAGACCTGCACCACCACTGATGGCTTTACCATCAAGTAAGTGACTGATACGACTACGCGCCGCTTCTTCGAAGATACGTAGCTCTTCTTTTAAGTCTTTGCGATAGTTGTCTAATTGAGACTTCTCGATTGCCTTGGCACGAGCGTCTTTTTCTACGCCATCACGGGTAAAGACTTGAACGTCAATAACCGTACCTTTGGTAGAAGTTGGCACACGTAAAGAAGTATCTTTAACGTCTGCCGCTTTCTCACCGAAGATGGCTCTCAGAAGTTTTTCTTCTGGCGTTAATTGGGTTTCACCTTTAGGCGTTACTTTACCAACTAGGATATCACCAGCATCAACTTCAGCACCGATGTAGACAATACCTGACTCATCAAGCGCAGATAAAGCAGCTTCACCTACGTTTGGAATATCAGCGGTGATCTCTTCTGTACCCAGCTTAGTATCACGCGCCACACAAGTTAATTCTTGAATATGGATGGTCGTGAAACGGTCTTCTTTTACCACACGCTCAGATAACAAAATCGAGTCTTCGAAGTTGTAACCGTTCCATGGCATGAATGCCACACGCATGTTCTGACCCAATGCCAACTCACCTAAGTCAGTTGATGGGCCATCGGCTAGGATATCACCGCCAGCGATTTCGTCACCTTGGTTAACAATAATACGCTGGTTGATACAGGTGTTTTGGTTTGAGCGGGTATATTTAATTAAGTTATAAATATCGATACCGGCTTCACCTGGTTGCATCTCATCTTCGTTAACACGAACCACAATACGAGAAGCATCCACGTCTTCAATAACACCGCCACGCTTAGCGATAACACACACACCTGAGTCACGAGCTACGTGACGCTCCATACCGGTACCTACTAACGGCTTATCAGCACGTAGCGTAGGAACAGCCTGACGTTGCATGTTCGAACCCATCAAGGCACGGTTAGCATCATCATGCTCAAGGAATGGAATTAAGCTGGCCGCAACAGACACAACCTGGCTTGGTGATACGTCCATATGCGTTACTTTGTCGCTTGGCATACGTACTGATTCACCACCGCTACGTACCATTACCATCTCTTCAGCAAGTACGCCGTTTTCATCTAACTCAGAGTCGGCCTGAGCGATAACGGTGCCTACTTCTTCAATGGCCGATAAGTATTCGATGTCATCAGTTACTTTACCGTCAACTACTTTACGATATGGGGTTTCTAGGAAACCAAACTCGTTGGTCTTAGCGAAGGTCGCTAATGAGTTAATTAGACCAATGTTTGGACCTTCAGGGGTCTCAATTGGACACACACGACCGTAGTGAGTGTTATGTACGTCACGCACTTCGAAGCCTGCGCGCTCACGAGTTAGACCACCTGGGCCTAAAGCTGAAATACGACGCTTGTGAGTAATCTCAGATAATGGGTTGTTTTGGTCCATGAACTGTGACAACTGGCTTGAACCAAAGAACTCTTTAACTGCTGCCGCTACTGGCTTAGAGTTAATTAAATCTTGTGGTGACAAGTTATCAGATTCAGCTGAACTTAGACGCTCTTTAACCGCACGCTCAACACGTACTAGACCAACACGGAATTGGTTTTCAGCCATTTCGCCCACTGAACGAATACGGCGGTTACCTAAGTGGTCAATATCGTCCACTTCACCAATACCGTTACGGATATTGATCAGCTCTTTTAGAACATCGATGATGTCTTCTTTGGTTAATACGCTTTGTTCACGCTTAACATCTGGATCATCACTATTGATAAATTCACGACCCAAACGGCGGTTGAACTTCATACGACCAACGTTTGATAAGTCATAACGATCTGCATTAAAGAACATGCTTTCAAACAGCTTTTCCGCAGTATCAATCGTTGGTGGCTCACCTGGACGCATTACTTTATAGATTTCAATTAGCGCTTCTTCACGGCTGCCTGTAGTATCAGCACGTAAGGTATCGGCAATATAGGTACCATGATCGATATCGTTAGTGAATAAAATCTTGAATTCTTTGATTGATTCACTGGCTTCAAACGCACTTAACTTAACCAATAACTCATGATCAATTAATGTGTTAGCGCGAGCGATAACCTCGTCATTAACAACGATGTCTTCTGCCAATATGCGCTCATATAAATACTCATCAGGCACAGCCAGCTTCTTCATACCAGACTGTTCAATCTGACGAATACGACGGGCGTTAATACGCTTGCCTTGCTCAACCAGTACTTCACCGTCTGGCGATACGATATCAAACTGAGCCATTTCACCGCGTAAGCGATCGGCAACTAGGTCGATTTCGAACTGCTCTTCACCTTTATAAACCGATACTTTTTCAAAGAAAGTATCTAGGATTTCATTGGTGTCCATGCCTAAAGCACGTAGGATAATAGTACCTAGTAGCTTACGACGACGGTCAATACGAGCAAACACCAAGTCTTTGGCATCAAACTCAAAGTCTAACCATGAGCCGCGGTAAGGAATGATACGGGCGTTATAAAGTACTTTACCACTTGAGTGAGATTTACCTTTGTCGTGGTCGAAGAACACGCCAGGTGAACGGTGTAACTGAGACACGATAACACGCTCAGTACCGTTGATAATAAAGGTACCGTTGTCGGTCATTAATGGGATTTCACCCATGTATACGTTTTGCTCACGAATATCTTTAATAGCTGCTTTGCTATTTTTGTCTTTGCTATCTTTGTCTTTGATAACCAAACGGATTTTGACACGCAGTGGTGCTGCATACGTTGAGCCACGAGAAATACACTCACGCTCATCGAACTCTGGTGCACCTAAATAGTACTCAACAAATTGCAGTTCAGCGTTATTTGAATTACTTTCGATTGGGAAAATAGATGAAAATGCAGCTTGAAGGCCGGTATTCTCACGCGCTTTAGGCTTTTTATTTTCCTGCAAAAATTGCTCATAGGAATCCACTTGAATCGCCAATAGATACGGGATATCCATCACATGTGGCAACTCGGCAAAACTTTTGCGAATACGTTTTTTTTCAGTATAGGAATATGCCATCGAGAGTCCTTACAGTAGACAGTAAAATAAAAATGATTCATTTTTAAAAATTAAGTGGTTAATAATTAACTTACTACTCAAGTTCTAAATAGGAATCATCAGATTGAAACAGTGAGAATGACCTTTGATAATGCCTGTTGTGCATACAATCATGACGCTTTGACTCAATATTTGAGTGTCGACGTCGCCAAACCCATTACAAACGTTAATAGCTAATGGTTTTTGCTAGTTATTGAAACGAATTATTACAAAAAAGTTATTAAATTAGGTTAAAAAGAAGCCAAACGACAGATGCAAAAAAACCCCAAGCACGAGCGTACCTAGGTCTAAATAAAAAGGATAGAAGCTAACGATGTTTTAAACATGCAAATTGTCTGTCCCTTGGTCTGTATTAATCGCTAAACGTTCGTTAAGCCGATGTTGATGAGATATTAACGTGACGCCTGTCAACCATTTAGGCTAATACAAAAGGTCAAGTGCGAGATTATACAATAACTTTCTGACAAAAGCAACCGCCTCTATAACCCAATACGACCATTATAAATAAAAAAGCCAACAATGCATATTACATTGTTGGCTTTATAGTTAGGTAAGATTTAACCCTCACCTAACCGAACTCATAATAGATTAATCTCTATTATTTAAGTTCTACAGTAGCACCTGCTTCTTCAAGCTTTTTCTTAAGCTCTTCAGCTTCTGCTTTGTTAGCGCCTTCTTTGATTGGAGCTGGAGCGCCTTCAACTAGTTCTTTAGCTTCTTTTAGACCTAGGCCAGTAGCTTCACGAACTGCTTTAATTACGCCAACTTTCTTGTCGCCGAAGCTAGCAAGAATAACGTCGAACTCGTCTTTTTCTTCAGCAGCAGCAGCGCCACCAGCAGCAGCAGCAGGTGCAGCAGCAACAGCAGCAGCAGCTGTTACGCCGAATTTTTCTTCCATTTCGCTGATTAGTTCAACGATGTCCATTACTGACATTTCAGCGATTGCGTTTAACACATCTTCTCTTGATAGTGCCATGGGATTTCTCCATTTTCTGATAAATTTAAAAGGGTTAAGTTAGATTAATACAATAAGTTATGCCACTAGGCGATGATCATACTGTAGTAATCGAAAACAACTTGTACTTATATGTTCAATACAATAAGTTAAGCAGCTTCTTTTGCGTCTTTTACTGCTGCAACAGTACGTACAAACTTGCCTGGTACTTCTTTCATAGTACGTGCAAGCTTGGTTACTGGTGCCTTCATTGTTGCCATCAAGATAGATAGTGCTTCGTCGCGTGTTGGAAGTTTAGCTACGCGCTCTAATTCCTCAGGACCAAACAACTCACCACCAACTGATACAAGCTTTGGCTCTAAAGCTTTATGTTCTTTGCTGAACTCATAAATAACACGAGCAGCTGAACCTAAATCTTCAGTAGAAAAAGCCAGTAACAATGGGCCAACCATCTTATCTGACATGCACTCAAAGTTAGTACCTTCAAAAGCACGCTTAGCTAGCGTGTTTTTAACTACTTTAAGTACAACACCTTTCTCACGTGCTTGAACACGTAGTTCAGTTAACTGACCTACTTCAAGACCGTGATAATCAGCAGCAACTGCTGAATAAGCATTTGCAGCAACTTCAGACACTTCAGCCACAACTTTTTGTTTCTGTTCTAGCGTTAATGCCATGAGTTGACTCCTTGATCTCTTCAACATTGCTTTCACAATGCCGAATTGACGTTTCTATTACTAAAGCTAATGATCAAACACTAAATAAATAATATTTAATCACTTTAGTAACGCTGAATACGGCACCTTTATCAGAATGAATAAGAAACTAAATGGATAAATTCTATTTAATTCCCATGATCAAACTTTTTTGGTCACCGTCTGCGTAGGCCAATATTGAGCTAATAATGGTTAAAGAAATAACCCACTAACATCAACATCAATTAACAGTATGCCTACGGTTATAAACCCAAAGATTTATTTCCTCAACATACCTACCTACGGTCTTAGACAGCATAGCTTTGGCTAAGCTGACCTAATATTTTAAAACTTTAAATTGGGGTGATAATTCGAGTTACCAATAAGTAGAGCCCAAATTATCACTAAATAACTAATGAATTAGTTGAATTACTTAGCCATGCGGTATGGTAGTGGATCTAATGTGATACCAGGACCCATAGTGCTTGATAAAGTAATTTTCTTAATGTAGATACCTTTAGAAGTAGCTGGCTTAGCACGACGAATGTCTGATAATAGAGCCTGTACGTTCTGCTGGATTTGCTCAACAGTGAAACCAACCTGACCGATAGTGGTGTGGATGATACCTGCTTTGTCTACACGGTAAGTAGCCTGACCTGCTTTAGCGTTTGCAACTGCTTCAGCAACGTTAGGAGTAACTGTACCTACTTTAGGGTTAGGCATTAGGCCACGTGGACCTAGAATAGTACCTAACTGACCCACAACACGCATTGCGTCTGGAGCTGCAATAACAACGTCAAAGTCTAAGTTACCGGCTTTAACTTGTTCTGCAAGATCTTCCATACCAACCACGTCTGCACCAGCTTCTTTAGCAGCATCAGCAGCAGCGCCTTGGGCGAATACAGCGATACGCTTAGTTTTACCAGTACCCGCAGGTAGGTTAGTTGCACCACGAACTACTTGGTCTGATTTACGTGGATCAACACCTAGGTTGATAGCGATATCAACTGACTCTTTAAATTTAAGAGGAGGTAGTTCGTTTAAAATGGTTACCGCTTCTTCAAGAGTGTATAACTTTTCGTTTTCTACACGCTCAGCGATCAATTTTTGACGTTTAGTAAGCTTACTCATTTACACACCCTCCACATCGATGCCCATTGAACGCGCAGTACCAGCGATGGTACGTACAGCAGCGTCCAGGTCAGCAGCAGTCAAATCAGCATTTTTAGTTTGCACGATTTCTTCTAGCTGTGCACGAGTAACTTTACCTACTTTAGTAGTATTTGGAACACCAGAACCTTTAGCGATACCAGCAGCTTTACGCAGCAAGAACGCAGCAGGTGGTGACTTCATGATAAATGTAAATGATTTATCAGCGTATACTGTAATTTCAGTAGGAATTGGCAGACCTGGTTCCATGCTAGCAGTTGCTGCGTTGAACTCTTTACAGAATGCCATGATGTTCACACCTTTTTGACCTAGTGCAGGACCAATCGGTGGTGAAGGGTTTGCTTTGCCAGCAGGCACTTGTAGTTTGATGTAACCATCAATCTTCTTAGCCATGAGTTTTCTCCTTTACGGGTGATAACGCTTGCTGCTCACACTTACCAATTTTATTGAAGCAAGTTGATAAGCAGAGCTATCCGCTCCCCGGTGGGTAAAATATTTAGTTCAGTTGATTTTGTAGTAAGCCAATTAGCTTAACTTTTCAACCTTACTAAACTCTAATTCGACCTGAGTCGGTCTGTTAAATACGTTTACGGTCAGTTGTAACTTCGATTTTTCGTAATCTACTTTCTCAACCAAACCTTTAAAATCTGTAAATGGTCCGTCGATAACCAGAACTTCTTCACCTGGCTCAAATAAAGTCTTAGGACGCGGTGCTTCTTCACTTTGCTTCAGGCGATTTAAGATGCGATCGGCCTCAACTTTAGTAATAGGTGCTGGATTCTCTGGCGTACCGCCGATGAAGCCGGTAATACGGGGGCAATCATTGACGATGTGCCAAGTATCATCATTCATTTCCATCTCTACTAATACGTAGCCTGGAAAGAACTTACGCTCACTTTTACGCTTTTTGCCGTCTTTCATTTCAACGACTTCTTCGGTAGGTACTAAAACCTCACCGAATTTATCAGCGAACTCACTGCGATTGATACGATCCGTCAAGTAGCGTTGGACCTGCTTTTCATAGCCTGAAAATGCTTGCACAATATACCAGCGCATAGGTTTCTCCATGACGTCAATCAAACGATTGCTGATTAAAAAAAACAGGCTGTATTGCTTATATAACTCATATCAAGATAATATAACTCACATCAAGATAAAGGTTATATCAAGCCCAGCCCTAACAATTCTTTGTTCTAATGTTACTGGTGGCTACTATTGGCTTATTTAACCAATAAATATACCAACCAACCAGTTAAATAAGTTATCTAACAACCAGACTATAACTGCAACAATACCAATCACCAGTAAACTTTGCCAAGTATATTGAATGGTTTCATTCTTACTTGGCCAGGTAACACGACGTAACTCAATACTGGCGTCTTTAAGCAATATCTTAAAGCTACGGCCTTGATTGGTTAAAGCCAAACAGATAATGGCTAAAACAATCAGAGCAGCAATGATGCCGACTCGAGTCCACAAATCATTGGCAGGTTGCCAAATACCTGGCAGTTTATATTGCACTAAAGTAGCCCCAATTAAGGAGGCCAATGCAAGACCCCAAAGCGCCATATCTTTTGGCGAACGGGTTGTTGCAACTTCCACTGCACTTTTACCAGAAAGATCTTTACCTAACGTATTATGAGCGCCCTGCTTAGCGTCAGATACCTTTCTTTCTAGGTTATCCTGTTGTTTGCTCATAATTGAATTGCCTTACGACGTAGACGATAGAATTTATGCCGCCTATCTGTATGGTAAAAGAAGAGTGCTTGGTACTATTTGCCTTAACAAGCTATTAAGCTTAGATCTCGTTCAGTTCAAACAGTAATAAAGTGGCAGGCGATGAGGGACTCGAACCCCCAACCCTCGGTTTTGGAAACCGATGCTCTACCAATTGAGCCAATCGCCTTTAGTTAAGGTTGACTATTATACAATCTTTTTTGTGGAATGCAAGCCTTGTGAGTAACACTCATTAGGATTCTTCCAAAATAAACCACAGCTAAATAAACACTGTGCTGCTCCTAGTCAATAGTGGCGATATTCTAAGCGTTTATTGAGATTAACTCAAGTCACTTTTGACCGAATTATTTGTTTTATCAATTTATCACTATTATTTTAAACTCATTACCTCAGCTTACAGTCCTCCTCTGCTTTTGCTATGTGGTTAGTCCGAGCCCTCCCTCTCTTGCTTAAAACCCTACTGCTGCAAGCTTAAATTTGAGCACGTCAAAAATACAGTCAAAAAAAAGGCCCTCTCGAATGAGAGGGCCTTTTCGCATAATGCTGTACTACATTAAACTAAAATTAGTTTTTAACGTTAGCAACAACACCAGCACCTACAGTACGGCCACCTTCGCGAATTGCGAAACGTAAACCTTTGTCCATAGCGATTGGGTGGATTAGCTCTACGCTCATCTCAACGTTATCGCCTGGCATTACCATTTCAGTACCTTCTTGTAACGTGATTGCACCTGTTACGTCAGTAGTACGGAAGTAGAACTGTGGACGGTAACCATTTAAGAATGGAGTGTGACGACCACCTTCTTCTTTTGATAGTACGTATACTTCTGCGTCGAAGTTGGTGTGTGGAGTGATTGAACCTGGCTTAGCAAGTACTTGACCACGTTGTACGTCTTCACGCTTAGTACCACGTAATAGTACACCACAGTTCTCACCAGCACGACCTTCGTCTAGTAACTTACGGAACATCTCGATACCAGTACAAGTTGTTTTAACTGTGTCTTTGATACCAACGATTTCGATTTCGTCACCAACTTTGATGATACCAGATTCAACACGGCCTGTTACTACTGTACCACGACCTGAGATTGAGAATACGTCTTCGATTGGCATTAGGAATGGCTTATCGATGTCACGCTCTGGCTCTGGAATGTAAGTGTCTAGAGTGTTTAGTAGTTCGATAACTGCTGGCTCACCGTACTTACCGTCGTTACCATTTAACGCTTCTAAAGCTGAACCTTTGATGATTGGAGTGTCATCACCTGGGAAGTCGTAGTCTGAAAGTAATTCACGCACTTCCATTTCTACTAGCTCTAGTAACTCTTCGTCATCTACCATGTCACATTTGTTCATGAATACGATGATGTATGGTACACCAACCTGACGTGATAATAGAATGTGCTCACGTGTTTGTGGCATTGGACCGTCAGTTGCTGATACTACTAGAATAGCACCGTCCATCTGAGCCGCACCAGTAATCATGTTTTTAACATAGTCAGCGTGACCTGGGCAGTCTACGTGTGCGTAGTGACG
>NZ_JMKP01000014.1 GCF_000685805.1 Psychrobacter phenylpyruvicus DSM 7000 = NBRC 102152
TCACTGTATCTCTTAACTTTCTTAGTCATGGTAAACTCCTATTTGTCTTCTTTAGTTTACCAAGTTTTTGTCTACGGTTTTTTCAGCATACATCAAATGTTTTATATATTAGTAATACAAGTAAATCTATTCAATTATCTATTTTCTGGTCTTATTTTAATAAGGTGATATCTAAAAATGATTTAAGGCAGGCTGTTATGTATAATCTATATATAGGAAGCATAGATTAAAGACTATTGGCTTTATTACATTGGAAGTATTAATAACACTTAAGATAGGGATAGATGACATCATGGAAGATGATACTGTATTAAATGTAAAAGGAAATGTAACTCAACAAGAATGGCAGATGAGAGTCAATCTTGCAGCTTGTTATAGGCTTATCGCGCTATATGGTTGGGATGATTTAGTATTTACTCATATCTCGGCCCGAGTTCCAGGTACCGAAGATGAGTTCCTAATCAACCCATATGGTTTACTATTTGAAGAGATTACTGCATCAAGCCTTGTTAAGGTTAATCAATCCGGCGAAAAGATACTACCCTCAAATTACGACATAAATCCAGCAGGATTCACCATTCATAGTGCTGTCCATGAAGCTCGCAGTGATGCTCATTGCGTTATTCATCTACACACTAGTGATGGTGTTGCCGTCTCCACTCAACTGCAGGGCTTATTGCCTATTTCACAGCAATCACTGTTCCCGTTGTCTAACTTAGCCTATCATGACTATGAAGGAGTGGCTTTAAACCCTGAAGAGAAGGTACGCCTAGTCGCTGACTTGGGTGACGCTAACTTTATGATTCTACGTAATCATGGCTTGCTAACTTGCGCAAGTACCGTTGCTGATGCATTCTTATTTATGTATATAATGCAGAAAGCGTGTGAAGTGCAAGTAAAAGCACAAAGCGGCGGTAATGCCTTAATAAATATATCACCGCAAATCTTAGCAGGTATTCAAGCGGCATCAAAAGAAGTTACTAAAGAGGCTAATGGTGAGATTGCCTGGCCCGCTTTATTAAGAAAATTACGTCGTATAGATCCTTCATTTGAGGAGTAATAGTAAATGATTACTCTGAGTGAATGGAAGGAGCAAGGACAGTTCGAAACTATTAACAATCAGCAAATATTCACGCGTCAAGGTGGTGATAAAAATTCCTCTGTATTATTATTAATTCATGGCTATCCTAGCGCAAGTTGGGATTGGGAGGGCATGTGGAAGGCTTTGACTCAGTGTTATTACGTTATCACACTTGATATGTTAGGTTTTGGCTTATCAGCTAAACCCAAAAACGCACGTTACCTTATTACTGAGCAAGCCGACATTTTTCATAGTTACTTGAAGAAGCTAAATATTAGCCACTATCATATTCTGGCTCACGATTATGGAGATACAGTAGCTCAAGAGATGCTGGCAAGACAGGTCACCGTTAATAATAGTGCCGACCAGGATAGGCCGCGCATTGATAGTGTCTGTTTTTTAAATGGCGGTTTATTTCCTGAAACACATAGACCATTATTAATTCAAAAATTACTGTTATCACCATTAGGAGTTTTAGTTTCAAAATTGACTAATAAGCAGAGATTTGAAAAAAATTTACAGCGCATTTTTGGACCAGACACACAACCAACTTATGAAGTAGTTGATACATTATGGCAGCTACTGAATCATAACAACGGTTCAGCAGTGATGCATAAATTAATAAATTATATTCCTCAACGAAATCAACATCGTGAACGTTGGGTAGGGGCAATTATTAACAGTAATGTTCCCGTTAAGTTGATTAATGGCACTCAAGATCCTATTTCAGGTCAGCATATGGTCAATCGTTATCGCGAACTAATTCCCAATGCCGATGTCACAGAAATGCCAAAACTGGGACATTATCCACAGATTGAAGATGCTGAAGCTATTTGTGAAGTGTATCTGCAATTTAGAAAAACTATTCGTTGAATACTAACCTTTATTAGCAATATCACTTAAGAGAATAAACTTGATTTTATTAAATAAGTAAGTAATAGAATATATCAAGTAGTCAACTAGTGCTTCTTTACTTGAGTACAAGACAGCAGGATATAGTTCTAGTAGCTTGCGATTTCAGCTAACTGATACCAAATTTTAACACAGATTAATTATGGAATAACGTTCAGACCTCGACTATTTTAGGAATTTTAATGTTAATAAAAAACGTGAAATCAATTTTCAGAGGTCTAAGTCGAATCTGTGAGCTAAAAGCTGATAATAGACGTTTAAATGGAGTTGTTGAATGTTTGGAGCACGGGGAAATAATCAAGAAAACCAAATCTTACCATGAAAATAAAGTTGCTATTTTATTGTATGACCTATGCTCGATATTACTACACCCTGCGTCGTATAATCCAAAGAGTATTAAAAACTTTAGTTTTTCAAAATTATGGAGTTGTATCTCATTTATACCAAGATTAGTGATGAGCTTACTTAAAATGTTAGTAGCGAGAAATTAACTAGGTGTGTGTTTGATCTTCGTTTTATTTAAAGAATCAATAGGCTAGGATTCTACAGCTTTACTTTTATGAATTGCTTACAAGTAATGACTAACATTGATTACTGCGTCAGTTTAATGTTATTTTTTATCCAGAGTATACACTGCGTATATACCAGCATGATAAGTAAGCGATTGCTACTTTATTACAGACATTAAAAAACCCCTACAACCGTTTAGTTGTAAGGGTTTGAATTTGGTGGGCCCAGCTGGACTCGAACCAGCGACCAAAGGATTATGAGTCCTCTGCTCTAACCAACTGAGCTATGGGCCCTAATAACAAGCTGTTTAACTAGCTTCATTAGACGCATTATAATACCTGAAATTTATAAATTTGCAAGCGTAACTCGCTAATATTTGCCAGTTTTTTTTATTTTATTTCAGCAATAGCCTGCACTCTAGCTTGATGTATCGCCTCACCAATAGCACTACCTTTTAAGCCCTCATCGACATCATTAATGCTAATTCTGTTAAATGCTTGGACATACTGGTTAAATTGTAGCTGTTGATAGCTTAGCTCGACCACCTTATGCACTTGTAATAGCTCACCAAATTCAACCTCGCTTTTATCTGCTTTAGTTATAGTAATAAGCTTGGCTATATCCTCTGCGCTAAGCTGCGCGTAGTGAGTAAAATACGCAAAGCAAGTGATATAGGTCTGAGTAAACTGAGCAATTTTCTTAGGTACTTTTAATAATTGAGCCAAAGCTTTGGATTGATCAAGCCAATACTGGCAACTCTCCAAGTTTTTAGTATTGAAGTTTTGAGTTTTAATACTAGTGGTATGAGTATCAATATTTTCTTCTAACTGAGCTGAGCTTGTCAGTTGGGGCATAGCTTCTGCCGAGAAGGCCAGCATCAAAATAGCCCAGCGCTGAGCTAAATTTAAGTTCTGCTGTCCCGCTACCTGCAAAGCGTTAAATACCAAGTCCTTAACAGCCGTATTGGTCAATACTTCAGCCAAATTAGGCATGACATAGGGTAGGGAGCCGACATTCATCAAACAGTCGATATAGGCTTGAGGTGAGTTTTGCAATAAAGCCCGACTGGTTTCTTGCCATACCCGCTCTGCGGTTAAATGCTTGAGCTCGTTACTGTCATTTATGTCCCCAATCAAGGCAATGGTCTCAGGAGCAATAATAAAGTTGTGTTCAATATTAGGGTCATAAAATCGGCCATAGAAGCGAGCAATTCTTAATACCCTCAGTGGATCTTCGCTAAAGGCTTCAGAGACGTGGCGCAAGACTTTGTCTTTGATATCTTGTTGGCCGTTATATGGGTCAATAACTTCTCCAGTAATAGGGGTGTCATCCATTAATCCTTTGACTTCTATTGCCATAGCATTGATTGTCAAATCTCGGCGTAATAAATCTTCTTCGATAGTCACTTCAGGCGAGGCGTATACCTCAAAGCCTTTATAGCCTTTGCCTGATTTGCGTTCAGTACGGGCCAAGGCATACTCTTCTTTACTTTTAGGATGCAAAAATACTGGGAAATCTTCACCCACTTGTATAAAGCCTGCTTGCAGCATTTGCTCAGGCGTAGCACCTACTACCACGAAGTCTTTGTCCGTGTAAGCTCGATTAAGCAGCTTATCACGCACTGCGCCACCAACAATATAAACCTGCATAGTATTCCTTAATTTGTTATTTATAATTGTGAAGTTTACCAATAAAATTAGAGTACGGTGTACCTTAAATCCACAGTGTTCAAATATCCGCTATAGTCAATAAAATCTTAAACATCAAGCTGTAGAATTGATTATAATGCCTAACTTTTTAGTGATTTAACTACATTGGTATGGTTTCAATAAAGTTATTTATCTGCGTTTTATTTCACCCAATCACTATCGCCAAGCTAGAGTTTACAACTCTTGCCTAGTGACTCATAGCGGAGTTCTATGGAATGATTATTGCAAGTTATAACCACTTAACACAAGCATTGAGTGATTTTGAGGATGACGCCTTAATTAGACTTGTCTATGTCAGTAATATTAACAAAAAAAGCAAACTAGATCCCTCGCTGTTCGAGCATATTCGCAGTCATGCAGAAGACTACAATCGACAAAATAATATTAAAGGTATGCTTTGCAATAATCAGAAGTACTTTTTGCAGTGCTTAGAGGGCACCAAAGGGGCTTTATTACCATTAATGGATAGAATCTTTAAGGACAAAAGGCATAAAAAACTTAGAGTCATATTGTTAAAGCCTATTGATAGCTATAGTTTCGATGATTGGCGCATGCGGAGCTTAAATTTAGATAACAGACTGTGGTCTAAAGACTCACTTCAAGCTCAATCTCCGGAGCTAATAAAGTTTTTGCCTTTTAAGCCTCTTAAATGGTCAGAATGGTTTTTGGAGCATTTTTTAGAGACCATGCAGAAATTTGATGATGTTGATCAAAGCTATGAAGCACAGCAAAAAAGCTACAACGTAGTGCAAGACCCAAATACACAGGTAGCCCTGCTGTTGGACTCAAACCTATTGCATGCTTTTTTATTGGTGTTGGTGGTGACTGTGTTGTTAGCTGTATTAAAGATGAATGCTATTATTTAGCCTAAATGGCAATAGCTGACGAGTATATGATGTCAGTATAGTTCAGCTGCCCGATAGAGCTAATAATAGAGACAATAATTCTAAATACAAAAAAAAGCCAGCATAACGCTGGCTTTTTTATGGAGTGATAAATAAATTCTATTGATCTAGCTATTACTCGGCTTTTTGAGCTTCGATATCTTGAGCCTCAGTTACTGCTAAAGCGGTCATGTTTACGATACGACGCGCGGTAGCTGATGGGGTTAAGATATGAACAGGTTTGCTTGCACCCAATAAGATTGGACCGATAGACGCACTGCCAGTAGCAGTTTTCAATAAGTTAAAGGCAATGTTTGCCGCATCTAGTGTTGGCATAATCAATAAGTTAGCTGGACCATTCAACACACTGTGTGGGAAGTCTTGAGTACGAATACGGTCATCTAAGGCCGCATCGCCATGCATTTCACCATCAAATTCAAAGTCTACGTCCATTTCAGTCAATAGCTCATATACTTTACGCATTTTAATCGCACTATCACGATTTGAAGTACCGAAGTTTGAGTGTGAAAGTAGGGCAACGCGAGGGGTAATACCGAAACGGCGCATCTGATTTACGGCCAATACCGTCATTTCAGCCAGTTGTTCTGCAGTTGGGTCTTCATGGATATAAGTATCAGCAATAAATAGATTGCGGTTTTGCATTAATACAGCGTTCATCGAGTAGAAGTGCTTAACCCCTTCTAACTTATCAATTACTCTCTCAACGTAGTTTAAGTGCAAGTTGTAGTAGCTGAAGGTACCACAGATCATACCATCTGCATCGCCTTTTTCGACTAATAACGAGCCGATTAAAGTGGTCTTACGACGCACATCACGACGGGCAAGCTCAACACTTACGCCTTTACGCTTATTCTTCTCGTAGTAAGACTGCCAGTAATCTTTGTAGCGTGGATCATTATCTTGGTTAACAATTTCGATGTTATCACCAGTTTTAAGACGTAGGCTTAAAGCATTGATTTGTGACTCAATAATACTTGGACGACCCACTAAGATCGGCTTAGCTAAGCCTTCATCCACTACTACTTGTACCGCACGTAATACATCTGGATCTTCACCTTCACAGAAGACAATACGCTTAGGATCTTCTTTAGCACGAGCAAACAGAGGCTTCATAACGAAGGCTGAGTTGTATACGAATGCTGAAAGCTTTTGACGATAAGCAGCAAAATCTTCGATAGGTAAAGTGGCGACACCGGTATCCATAGCCGCTTTGGCTACCGCAGGAGCAATTTCAATAATTAGGTTTGGCTCTAGCGGTCCAGGGATTAAGTACTCTCTACCGAAGCTCTTGCTGGTATCTACATATTTTTGACCTTGTAGAGGCGTAGCTTCTACGTGTGCCATCGCTGCAATAGCGTGTACACAAGCAATCTTCATCTCTTCGTTTACCATGGTTGCGCCCACATCTAGAGCACCACGGAAAATGTAAGGGAAACATAGAGCGTTGTTAACTTGGTTTGGATAGTCTGAGCGACCGGTTGCCATGATGACGTCGTCACGCACCGCGTGAGCAAGCTCTGGCATAATCTCAGGAGTAGGGTTGGCTAATGCAAAGATAATTGGGTCACGCGCCATACGAGTGATCATATCTGGAGTTAGGATACCTGGCATTGATAGGCCTAGGAACATATCCACATCATCCATCACTTCAGTGAGAGAGGTGGCTTCAGTATCACGAGCATAGCGCTGCTTGCTTTCGTCTAAGTTTTCACGTTTGGTAGAGATGATACCGCGTGAGTCTGATACGATGATATTAGATTTTTTTACACCTAAGGCACAAATCAAGTCTAAACAAGAGATAGCCGCTGCACCTGCACCAGAACAAACTACTTTGATGTCTTCAATTTTTTTATCGATTAATTGTAGAGCGTTAATTAAAGCAGCACCAACAATGATTGAGGTACCATGCTGGTCATCATGGAACACAGGAATGTTCATGCGCTCACGTAATTCGCGTTCGATTTTGAAACATTCTGGGGCCTTAATATCTTCTAAGTTAATACCCCCAAAGGTTGGCTCAAGAGAAGCCACCGCTTCAATGAACTTATCAGGATCGTTTTGAGCAACTTCGATATCGAATACATCAATACCCGCGAATCTTTTGAAAAGAACGCCTTTACCTTCCATAACTGGCTTTGAAGCTAAGGGGCCAATGTCGCCTAAGCCTAATACAGCGGTACCGTTGGTGATAACACCTACCAAGTTATTACGGGCAGTATATTTTGCTGCAAGCTTTGGGTCTCTTTGAATTTCTAGACAAGGAACGGCGACACCTGGAGAATAAGCTAGCGCTAAATCGTGTTGGTTAGCAATTTGCTTAGTTGGAGTAACAGATATTTTACCTGGGATGGGATGCTCGTGATAGTGCAGCGCGGACTGCTCAAATTGCTCTTTATTCATCGCATTGATGTCATTGATTTCAGTGGAGTTTGGATTAGAAGTATTATCGCTCATGTTTAAGACCAATTATCTTTAGAAAAAGGAAATCCGCAAACGGGAGACTCAAAATTGTGGCATTTTACCCCGATATATTAGCACTTTATGGCACTAATTTTAGGGGCTTTAGTCACTTAATATTTTAACGTTATTAATGACGTGTGCAATGTTTAGATTTGTCTATTGCGTCAGTAATACTGTGATTATACAGATTCAGAGCACATATAGCTTGTATTACAGGCTTTGAACCTAGTATTTTGTATGAAAAATATTTGGTAAAGCCAAAAATAATTATGATGAACAGCTGATAACCAATGGTTTGGCGTCTTTGTCAGGAATAGCCGTGTCCTCAGATTTTGCTTGTTCATGCTGCTTGTAAGGCGTGGTTAATATTTGGAACACTCTATCTACCTCAGTAAAATCACCCGATTCAGCCTTAGTAATGGCACGCTGCGCCATACTATTACGCAGCACATAAACGGGATTGGTATCTTTGAGGCATTGAACAACCTTAGATCTGTTGGCGCTTATATTATCAATATGAGTCAAGTAGCGCTGCTGCCACTGACTCCAAACCGCTTGCTGCTCATTGTCCAGTTCAGCGTCTATTGCTTGTAGTAGCTCGGCTTCATAAGGGTTACTAGCGCTATCAATGATCGTCACTAAGGCCCTAAAGCTATTGGTGTAATCCAGCTTATTGGATTCCATAAATTCAAGAAGCTCAAAGGCTAATTTTAAGGTATTGTTAATAGTTTCAGTTACCGCAGTTACAGTTTCAGTGGTCGCGGTACTATTATCTAAACTGCCCCAAGGCAAGCCTAGTTTTTTGCAGATACCTTGCTGATAGTGACCCATAAAGCTTGATTCATATTTGGCAAGACACTGGGCCAAGACTTCGCGGCTAATGGTTTCTTTTTTGTCATTAAACAAAGCTTTGCCAGATAATTGCATGAAGTGCATCATCCACACATTTAAGTTCCAGTGACCAATGGCGGGCTGGTTTTGATAAGCATAGCGGCCTGAATAATCTGAGTGATTATTAATCCAAGCAGGATCAAACCTTTCTAAGAAGCCAAACGGACCATAATCTAAAGTGGTCCCGGTAATAGATAGGTTATCGGTATTCATCACCCCATGAGCAAAGCCAATCAGTTGCCAATCTGCGATCATGGTAGCGGTGGCAGTTACTACTGCAGTGATAAAGTCGGCGACAGGAGTCTGTGAAGTAGTGAGTTCAGGATAGTAAGTTTCTATCATGTATCGGGTAAAACTTGGCAATAAATCGGGAGCGAAGCTGGCAATCCACTCGACGTGACCTAAGCGAATGTGAGTGTCTGCGACGCGCATAAGTGCCGCACCTTGCTCTACAGTTTCACGTCTTACTGGGGTATCAGAGGTGACGAACCCTAAAGAGCTTGAGGAGCGAATACCCAGACAGGACATGGCATGACCACATAGATACTCTCGGATGGTACTTCGTAATACGGCACGACCATCGCCCATTCTAGAGTAAGGCGTTAGACCAGCTCCTTTTAAATGCAGGTCTATTAACTCGCCTTCGTTATCAATAACTTGTGCCATTAATAGCCCACGACCATCCCCTAATTGTCCGGCCCATTGTCCAAACTGATGACCTGCATAAGCCATGGCTAAAGGCTCAAATCCTTCAGGCACATATTGACCTGATAATATTTGCACCCAATTTTGCATTAAATCCGGATCTTGGTCCCAGCCTAAGCGTTTAGCGACAATTGGATTGAAGTGTCCCGCTCTTGGGTTGCTCAGTGCAGCAGGAGGCTGTAGGTTGTAAAGACGAGGATCTAATGTGGCATAACTGTTTTGATAATTCATGATTTTGGCTTTTTTTATTTTAAGGAGTGAAATTAGTCATATTCAAATTTAGCATGGTGTTTTTGAGTGATAGATTGTATCAAATAGTAGGATAAACCATTGTGGCTTCAATGTTGTTACAAAGGTTGTTACTGAGAGTATTACCTAGAGAACATAACCTAGGTAGTTAAGTATTAGCTAGATAGTCAAGACAGGTAAATAAAAAAATCCCCCTGACCAGAGGTAGGGGGTGGAGAAAACTTAGCGTTATTGTTACGAGGATTATGCGGATTATTTAAGTTTTGGTTCACAGCTTAGCTTAAGCGGTTTTAAAGCTTATCTCTTTAAATGCCTGCTTAAGATTATGATTGTGTTTTAGAATACGCTTTTCAATCATCTGGTATTGATCTTTTAGCGCCTCATCCACTTCATGTAAGCGCTCAGCAAATTCAGTTTTTTTCAGTTGAATGGCTTTTGCTTTAAGGGCTTGCCACTCTTTAACGGTTTCATTAAATAGCTGGTATTCAAAATGAACACGGTCACTAAAGTTTTGCAGACTACGCGATAAGTTGCTGTCAGTAATTAGCCCTTGCTCATCACTGAATTTTGCAATTTTATTTTGGGCGCGTTTAAACATCATATTCACTTCAGCATGCTTGATGGTCGCATCGTCTACTGTACGCAGGTCGGAGGCTAGCCCCACTTTTTCTAAAGCTGCAATTAACCATTTGGTTGGGTCATATTGCCACCATTTAACCCCATTACGATAATCGTATTGGAAGAAATGATGGTAGTTGTGATAACCCTCACCCCATGTCGGAATCGCCAATAAGAAGTTGTCTCTGGCGGTATTGGTATCAGTATAAGGACGCGTACCAATCATGTGACATAACGAGTTGATAAAGAAGGTAAAGTGGTGATTAATCACCAAACGTACCAAACCGGCTAATAATAAAGTACCCCACACATCACCGATTAACCAACCGATAGCCCCTATTAAACCTACATTAGCAACGACTACCCAAGCCCCATAATATTTGTGCTGAATTTGAAGGACTTTGTCTTTGGTAAGATCAGGGATATTCTTGTAATCAAAGTTACCGCTAGGATAGTTCTTTAACATCCAACCAATATGACTAAACCAAAAACCGCGTTTGGCTGAATAAGGATCATCCATAGGGTCATCAACATGTCTATGGTGAGTTCTGTGTCCAGAACACCAATCAAATGCAGAGCCTTGCACCGCAAGTGTGGCGCCCACTAAGAAAAAGTTACGTACTGCAGGATGCGCCTTATAAGCGCGGTGTGACATCAATCTATGATAGCCGGCGGTAATGCTCAAGCCGGTCCAAACACCAACCGCACCAAACGTTAACCATACTGGAGCGCTGACCTTGTGGGTGGCTAAATACCAAGGGGTAATCAGTGCTGCAGCAATCGGCGTGGCGACGAGAACTGCGGCTGGGATCCAGTTAATTGGAGCACGCTTAAAAGCAAGCTCTTTGGCCAGCTGCTGTTCTTCAACAGTTAATGAATCTTCCACAGTGATACTAACTGGATTGGTAGATAAGCCTTTTATTTTTTGACGCTCATCTTTAACAGTCTTTATAGAAGTAGCTGGAGAGATAGAGCTATCAGAGTTTAGCTGTTTATTAATCAGTTGAACTAAGGGCAAACGAGTCAGTGCCTCCGCCACTTTTTTGCTGGATTGAACCGCTTTGTGGGCGTTATGTACAGATTTTCGTCCGACAGCACGCAAGGAAGACAAAAGACTTCCATTTCTTATTTGCATTACTAAAGTATCCTTACTGAGATAAGTTTGGGAAATGTTGATATAAGTAGAATACCTTAAATAAATATTAAAGTGAACACTTATGCACTAAATTATTGTGGAGAAAGTCAGATTTTCGCTGATTTTTACTTTTATATAACAGTTAATTAATAGGGTGGAAACAAAATTAGAAACGGTCCTGTTATTGCTGGACTGGTAGGGTTTGAATTGGCTTTTTAAGCCGTTATTTAGGCATATAAAAAAGTGGCAGGGTAGTCTGTAATAAGGTAGTTAACCCCAAGCTTGGTAAGCTGTTTGGCAGAGTCAATATCATTAACAGTCCAAGCGGTGGTAGCAAGGCCATATCTTCGACATTGAGCCATAAAGTTTGAATCAAATAGAGGATAAAATAGCCCAATAGAGGAGCAGCCTAATCGTAAAGCAATTTGCACCGTATTGGCAAAAGGCTGCTTAGTGCTCATTACGGCATTTTTAATATCATTTGTGGTTATGCGGTCCTTAGTGGCAGGGAGGTGTTCAGAGTCATTGAAAGCTGGATTTGACATAAGCTTAAGGGTTAGCTGCGGGCAGGCAGGCTCAACCAATAAGCCTCGTTTAAATTGGCTAAGTACAGTATCTGCTTGTAGCCTCTGCAGCAAATGAATATCGAAGCTGGTTAAGGTAAAAGGCAGGTTATAAAGCTGTGGATCAACTAAGCACTGCTTTAATGATTGAATCAGTTGTTGATAGTTAGTGCGGTCGCAAGTTTTAACCTCTAGTTCAATGTGGCTGTAATCTTTAAGATATTCTGGCATCTGTTGTAGCAGTAGAATGGACTCGCTTTGATCGGTGCTTGCACAGCGACTGACACACCGTATTTGGTCAGCTGTTAATTGGTCGACTCTAGCTTGATGACCAAATAGCCTAAGCATTGTATCGTCATGGAATACCACTAACTTGCCGTCGAAAGTTAACTGCACATCGAACTCTATACCCGCCAGTTTGTTTTTTTGCCAAGTGTTAGTTGAAAGCTGACTTAGTTGCTGAGTATAGACAAAGCCGGCTTTACTGTTTTCTAATTGCTCACCACGAGCGCCCCTATGACCAACTAGGTAGCAATTGTGAGTGTCGAGTAAAGAGATCAACGAAGTCATAAAGTCTCTGTAAAAAGTTTCTTTTAGATAAATCAAAATCATTAAGCTGCATAAAGCAAAAAATATGGGTATAAGAGGGTTGTTTGAGGACGTTAGCTAAATTAAATTCTATATCTAAATAAGGGCAGTATGTCTAAATAATGGCAGATAATAGGCAGGATGAATAGCGGTTAATTAATCTACTTTACAAAGTATAGATATAAATTATGATAAGACTTCATTAGAATGCAATAACTTTAATATGAATTAACAAATATTTATGCTTTGGCGTATAATACGTAACAATAAGGGCTAACAGTTTTTAGGACGTATTTTTAAAAAAACCTATCATTTCTTTTTAAAAATATGGGTTGCCGTGCGATAGCCAAAGCGAAGCGGGTTTTATAAGAGGTTATAATGAAGTTAAGTTTTGATCGTGTTTCTCGTCCTACAAGTTTGGTAGGGGTGATGTTGCTATGCGGATTAACCGCTGTGGGTTGTAGCAAAAAAGAGGAGCCTACTGATAAATCAGATGAGGCTAAAGTTGAAGTAGTCACGACTGAACCAGCGGTGCAGTGTGATGATCAAGTTGCCTTAACTCAGTTGACACAAACTGTGCAGTCTACTTTAGGGACTCAATCACAAAGACTATTTAATGCTTATGCCGAGAGCAATGGTGAAAGCTTAAGTTTGACCAATGTCAACAATGCGGTGGGTTCAGTATTGATTGATGTTGCAAATCCAAGAGTGATGCAGCCAGCTAATGCCCAAGGTATGGTCACCTGTAGTGCTAGCCTAAGCTTAACTTTACCAAACCAAGATGTGAGTCGTGCCAATCGAGTATACACTCAGGTGGAAGACCGCACTTTGGCTGAATTATTACGCTCTGAAGGCATTGTGTTGAACAACAACATGCTGGTTAGCGATAACTTTAGCTATGTGGTAGGCATGCAAGGCGGTCAGTCTATTGCCCGAGTTGTGGGTCAGCCTGCTATCTTGATGGCAGCGTCAGACATTATTGCTAAGTCTCAGTACCAAGCTGTTATCGATGCGCGTCGTGCGGCTCCAGTTACCAAAAATCCAAGACCCGCTCCGGCTTTACCAGCTGAGCCAAGCCAACCTACGCAGCCTCGCGTTCGTCCTGAGCCAGAGCAAAAGCAAAGAGCCCCTGTGGATCAAACTCAGCCTGCACGTAAATCTGAAGCACAACCTGAAGCTCAACAAAAGCCAGCTGCTAAACCTGTTGAGCCTGCTGCTGAGGGCACAAACCAAACCGCTACTAAGCCAGTTGAAGCCCCAAAAAAGCTGAACGCTCCGAAAGATGAGAATATTGAAATGGTCATCATCGAAGAAGAAGGTACTTACTAAAGAAGGCACTTACTAAGGGCTATACCCTTAAGGTAAGTAAACTTCTGAGATAGTAGCCTATTAGTAAGCTCACAAAAAAAGGTCCAACAAACTGTGTTGGACCTTTTTTTATTGCTAACCGTTATCAGCTGTTAGTAAGTTATCTAGCTAAGTAAGTCGTCGAGTTCTTATAAATAGTTTATAGGACAAGGTTAGCTATCAAATTTATCCAGGATGGCTTTATTCCATAATACCTCTTTTGAGCCTTCAACTTTGGCGCAATATCTTGATAGAACAAACAGCCAGTCTGATAGGCGGTTTAATAGTTTAAGTGCACTTTTGCTAATGGCTTGATCGTTAATTTGATATAGGTTAACCGCTTGACGTTCAGCACGACGGCAGACAGTGCGAGCGATATGAACTTGACTCACTAAGGCAGAGCCTGCTGGTAAGATGAAGTCCTTTAGGGCAGGTAAATCTTGGTTAAAGGTATCAATTTCAGACTCAAGCCAGCTAATATGACTCTCAGTAATGCCTTTATATTCGGGCATAGCAAGTTCACCACCGATATTGAATAATAAATGTTGAACGGTGCTTAAGCTGTCAGATATCGCAGCAAATTTTTGAGATTTGTCGGCAGCTAGAGCTGATATCTGTGCCAAGATCATGCCGATATGGGCATTTAATTCGTCAACATCACCCATCACCACGAAGAGGGCATCTGCTTTACTGACACGACTACCATCTGCCATACCGGTGGTCCCATCATCTCCAGTGCGGGTGTAAATTTTGGTTAATCGATGGCCCATAAGGGGAGCTCCATTAAATTTAAGAGGTTTTTATTAAAATACTTAAGTTGTCATCATATCCTATGCCGATGAAATATAGCAATTTTAGCCAAGCTTAGGTAATATGAGCCTCGCTAAGAATAATACTTGATGTCATCATCCATCAGTTTTCATTATAAGGTTTTAATATGTCTATATCCGCCAAAATCACACAAACCCCTGAATTCCTATCAAAACAGCTGGCCGAAAGTCAGGCCACGTTGAAGATTTATGATTCTATGACCACCGAAAAAAGAAAGTTTCAGCCGCTACAAGCAGGTAAGGTAGGCATGTATGTGTGTGGTATGACGGTTTATGACTACTGCCATATTGGTCATGCTCGGGTAATGGTTGCCTTTGATGTGGTGTCACGCTGGTTACGTCATTTGGGCTTTGAGGTGAATTATGTACGTAATATCACCGATATTGATGACAAGATTATTGCTCGTGCTAATGAAAATGGCGAAGAAATTGGCGACTTAACCGAGCGCTTCATTAAGGCAATGCATGAAGATGCTGCGGCTTTAGGCTGTGCAGATCCAAACTCAGAGCCACGCGCTACGCAGCATATTGATGAAATGCTGCAAATGATCGATACCCTAGAACAAAAAGAGCATGCATACGCTGCGGCAAACGGCGATGTTTATTATGCTGTTGAAACCTTTGAGGGTTATGGCAAGTTATCAAAACGTAAATTAGAGGATTTGCAAGCTGGGTCACGTATCGATGTAGATACGGATAAGAAGAACCCATTTGACTTTGTGTTGTGGAAAGCAGCAAAACCCGGTGAGCCACAGTGGGATTCTAACTGGGGCGGTGGCCGTCCAGGCTGGCATATTGAGTGTTCTGCTATGTCGACTAAGTGCTTAGGTAACAGCTTTGACATTCACGGTGGGGGTCATGACTTACAGTTCCCGCACCATGAAAACGAGATCGCCCAATCAGAAGCTGCGACCGGCTGTACTTATGCCAACAACTGGATGCATGTTGGTTTTATCAATGTCGATGGCGAAAAGATGTCCAAATCTTTAGGTAACTTCTTTACCATTCGTGAAGTGATGGAGAAGTTTCATCCTGAAACCATCCGCTTCTTTATTTTATCCAGTCATTATCGCAGTCAAGTTAACTTCTCAGATGCAGCGTTAAAAGAGGCTCACTCAGGGTTAACTCGAGTTTATCAAGCATTAAAAGCAGCCGAAGTGGCTTTAGAAGTAGCAAGCGATCTGGATGAGTCAGTGCAAGCCCCAACAGAGGTGATTAATGACATCAGTGGTTATAGTGCTAATTTCATTAAAGCCATGAATGATGACTTTAATACGCCGCAAGCCATTAGCGTTTTATTTAGCTTAGCAAAAGAGGTCAATAAGCTGGCACGTGAGACAGAAAATGACCAAGGTATCGTTAAGCTACAAACGGCTGTAACAACCTTAAAAGCACTGGCTGCTACCTTGAATATTGGTCAAGTGAATCCGACAGAGTTCCTGCAGGCTCAAATTGGTGCAGTAAATGAAGATCAGATGAGCGATGAGCAAATTGATGCGCTTATTGAAGAACGTATCGAGGCTAAGGCCAATAAAAACTTTGCTCGTGCTGATGAGATTCGTGATTTATTGCAGCAAAACAGCATTGAGCTTGAAGATAGTAAGCAAGGTACGACTTGGAGACGTATCTAGCCTAGCTGAATGTTATCGAAAGCTCACAGTCAACAACAACACAATCGACAAGCTTAGTCTAGATGGGTAGTGTCTGTGTTTTTACACATAATGCTAGGGACTGGCAACCAAAACGACATGGAGTGTGCATGAATAACTTCTTAGCATACAAAAATAAAGAGGCCCGTACTTCCTGCTTGACGAGGTCTGAAAGCTTGTCGAGGCCTGTTACCGGGCCATCTGCTCTACAAAGTAGCGTAATTTACCAGCCGGCCATAACTAAATGGGGTAAGCATCTACTTAGGGTGCTGCATTTAGCCGTGGTCTTGTTGTTTGTGTTTTTTGCGTCAGTTTCAGCTCAGGCCAACGCCTCTGTTGAGAACACACAGACAACTCAGCAGTCTCAAGATATTGAACAGGCCGACAATATCATCGACTACGCCATTCAGAAGGTTAAACAGGACAAGCCTGAGGCGGAGGATGAGAAGCAGGAGGTTACCCGCCCTTTATTGGCTGATAACGAGCTTACAGGCGAGTTTAATGAAGCCTATTATAAGTTAAATAAGCTTAACTCTGGCCTACCTGAATTGCCTACCTCTCCTAACCTTGAAACGCCTCTGGCTACGCTTGAGTTCTTTAATAGCGCCGTCATGCAAGAAAACTTTGCATTAGCCGCTTATGCCTTAAACCTTAATTTATTACCTGAAGCTGCCCAAAAGAATCAAGCCACAGATCTGGTAAAGAAGCTAGATTACTTAATGACCGAAAAGGGTCTGTATGTTTTCGATGATCTGCCCGATCGTGCAGACGGCTTAATTGAACCGGCACTAGGAACGGACAGTCCCATTCATGGGGTAGCAAGACGGTCTATAAAACTGGGTAATATTAAATACAAGGATAGAGTTGTCCCCCTATACTTAGAACGCGTTCGGGTAGGGGGACAGGCTCCAGTTTGGGTTTTTTCTGCTCAAACGGTAGGTAATATTAATGCTCTATATGACATACACAAGCCGGCAGAGTTTGAACGTTTTTTACCACAGCCAATGAAGGCGAAGATTTGGGGTATTAGTGTATGGGAAGTGCTAATCCTGATTTTGTTTATGTTTGCTACCTTGGGAATCAGCTTTACTCTCAGTAAAGGGGTGACAAAGCTAGTCAGTCTGTATTCTAATGTTATTACTCGCCGTACCGAGAGTGACGAGCTGTCTTTGGGTAGCAAAGGCTTGACTGACTTCTTTTCTAAAATAACAGTACCTCTCACTGTCACTCTAAGTTTCTCTATGATGTTTGCTTTAGTCTCTGGCAGCTTACCTAGAGTGGATGCCATTGCTACCTCCACCCGGCCCATTATTTGGTTGTGTTTGGTTATCAGTGGTCTATGGCTTGGGATTAGGGCAATTAACTTTTTTGCCAACCGTTATCAAGATTATCAAATTGATTCGTTGACCGAAGAGGAGTTTAACACCCAGCGCATTCGAATGACTTATGTCTCAATATTTAGACGTATTTTCATTTTTGTCATGGTGTTAGGGGGAATTTGGATCGGTTTGGCTGAGTTCACCGACTTAGAGGGGCTGGGTACCACATTATTAACCTCAGCCGGTATTGCTGGGGCCATTATTGGTATTGCTGCTCAGCCAACTTTGGGCAACATTATTGCCGGATTTCAGGTAGCGATTACTCAGCCGGTCAGAATAGGAGACACCATATTTGTTGAGGATATTTGGTGTGAAGTTGAAGATCTGCGTTATACCTATGCCGTTTTGAAAACTTGGGACGATAGACGACTTATTGTGCCGATGAAGCATTTTGTGACCGAGATTTTGGAGAACTGGTCACACACTACTGGTCAACAATCTACCGCAGTATATTTATATGTCGATTATGGAGCGGACATTGAGGCAATACAAAACAAGTTCTTTGAGCTAGCGTTGGCACACGAGCTTTGGGATGAAGATTTTAAGCCTGAAATGATGGTAACCGAAGTCAATAAGGACGGGATTACTCTTAGAGGCAAAGTAAGCTCAGATAGCCCCTTAAATGCTTGGTACTTAGAATGTGATATTCGTAAGCAAATGCTGGATTATTTAAATGAAAATCATCGAGGTTATTTGCCGACTGACCGCATTACTTTTGCACCAAGAAGCTAAAAAACAACATAGCCAAAGTGATTATTATTAACAATTACTTAAAGCGTATTTAAAGCAGGAAACTCTTTAAATTCAAGTGCTCACAAAGCCAATAATTTTGTTATAATAGGTTGCTTATTTTCCCTAGCCAAGAGGTCTGTATGTTGCGAATCGTAGATGATGCCCTAACTTTTGATGATGTTTTACTCCTGCCTGCATATTCAAATGTGCTTCCTAAATCAGCTTCATTGACGACGCGATTAACTGAAGATATCTCATTAAATCTTCCTCTAATATCGGCCGCAATGGATACAGTAACAGAATCAGAAATGGCAATCACCATGGCTCAGCTTGGTGGTATGGGTATTGTACATAAGAATATGGACATTGACCGCCAAGCGATGCAAGTACGTCGTGTAAAAAAATTCGAAGCCGGTACAGTGGTAGATCCTATTACAGTAACCCCAGATATCACTGTGGGTGAGCTGCTGCGTATTACTCATGAAAATAACATCTCTGGGGTGCCTGTCGTAGAGTCAGGTAGTGGTCAAGTTGTGGGTATTGTTACTCACCGTGATGTGCGTTTTGAAACCAATCACGACCAGCCTGTTAGCAATGTCATGACCCCACAAGATAAGTTGGTAACGGTAAAAGAAGGCGAAACCAACGAAAATATTAAAAAGCTGCTTCATGAGCACCGCATCGAAAAAGTGTTGGTGGTAGATGATAACTTTGGTCTAAAAGGTATGATTACCGTCAATGACTTTAACAAAGCTGAAAACAACCCTAATGCCTGTAAAGACTCACAAGGTCGCTTACGTGTGGGCGCAGCTGTTGGAACCGGTGCAGATACTCAGGCCCGTGTTGAAGCTTTGGTTGAAGCAGAGGTTGACGTAATTGTTGTTGATACCGCACACGGTCACTCACAAGGTGTTATCGATAAAGTAAGCTGGGTTAAAAAGAATTTCCCACACATTCAAGTCATTGGCGGTAACATTGCTACCGGTGATGCAGCTTTAGCTTTACGTGATGCAGGTGCCAACGCAGTGAAAGTAGGTATCGGTCCAGGTTCTATCTGTACTACTCGCATTATCGCTGGTATCGGTGTACCTCAGATTTCAGCCATTGATAATGTGGCTTCTGCCTTAAAAGACAGCATTCCGCTAATCGCTGACGGTGGTATTCGTTACTCAGGTGATATGGCCAAAGCCATAGCTGCTGGTGCCTCATGTATCATGGTTGGCTCATTATTGGCAGGTACTGAAGAAGCACCAGGTGATGTTGAGCTGTTCCAAGGTCGCTACTACAAAGCTTACCGTGGTATGGGAAGCTTAGGTGCTATGTCAGGCTCCAACGGCTCATCTGACCGTTATTTCCAAGATGCCAAAGATGGTGTTGAAAAATTAGTACCAGAAGGCATTGAGGGCCGTGTGCCATATAAAGGTCCAGTTAATGGTATCGTAAACCAATTAGTAGGCGGTCTACGTTCATCAATGGGTTATACTGGCTGTGCTACCATTGAAGAGATGCGTACCAAGCCTGAATTTATCAGAGTAACTTCTGCAGGTATGAAAGAGTCGCATGTGCATGATGTCCAAATTACCAAAGAAGCTCCTAACTATCGTATTAGCTAATGGTAAACCATTGAATAGATAAAGGTTGTTTTGTTGGTTAACCTGTTATTGGACAGCCAAAAAGACCAAAAGACAATATCTTTTGGTCTTTTTTTTGTAGTATATTAGGACATAATAAATTTATTAGTTATTGATTTAATGGTTACCTATTTGATTACTATTTTAACTACTATTTAATTGCTATCTAGTTGAGGGATATATGAGCTATTTCGGTACAGACGGTATACGTGGACTTTTTGGAAAATTTCCAATTACTCCAGATTTTGTTTTAAAACTAGGCTATGTAACAGGTCAGGTTTTGGTAGAACATCACGTTTCTTCAAAAAAGAAGCCGAGTGTGGTAATTGGTAAAGACACACGTTTATCCGGTTATGTTATCGAAGCAGCTTTACAAGCAGGATTTAACTCAGCAGGGGTTGATGTACATATGGTAGGTCCTTTGCCAACTCCAGCCATTGCTCACTTAACCCGTAGTTTCCATGCCGATGCTGGGGTGGTGATTTCAGCGTCTCACAACCCTTATTATGATAACGGCATTAAGTTTTTTGCCGCTGATGGTCGCAAGCTGAGTGATGAGATGCAAGACGCCATTAATAAAAAATTAGAGGGCATTGTGGAAGGCCATGCAGATTACACTCAAGATGATCCTGCCAACCTTGGTAAACACTTTAGAATCAATGACGCTAAGGGTCGTTACATCGAATTTTGTAAAGGCAGCTTCCCCTACCAATATGATTTATCCAATCTCACCATTGTTATTGACTGTGCGAATGGTTCAGGCTATAGCGTAGGTCCTCGTGTGCTACGTGAGCTTGGGGCAGAAGTTATTGCCATTCATAATAAGCCCAATGGTATCAACATTAATGACAAATGTGGCTCTACTTATCCAGAAGCCATTCAGCAGGCTGTGGTTGAGCACAAAGCTGACTTAGGTATTGCTTTGGACGGTGACGGTGACCGTATCATCATGGTAGATGAAAATGGTGAGTTGGTCGATGGAGATGGTATCTTATACATTCTAGCCACTAAGTCTGAAACCAAAGCCACTGGCGTGGTGGGCACTCAAATGAGTAATATGGGTTTGCAGTTGGCACTTGAAGCTGAAGGTATCGCTTTAGAGCGAGCCAAAGTAGGAGATAGATATGTGATGCAGGGCTTAGAGGCCAATAATTGGATTTTAGGTGGTGAGCCATCAGGTCATATTCTATGCTTAGATAAGAGTCGTACTGGAGATGCTATTATCGCAGGCTTACAGGTATTGGCGGTGATGGCACAGACCAAACAAAGCCTAAGTCAATTGACTGAGGGCTTCAAGCTACTGCCACAGACCCTAGTTAATGTGCGCTTAGAGCAAATGGCAGACCCGTATGATTTCCCAGAATTGGTGCAAGCTTTTGATGAAGCATCAACAAGCATTAAGGGCCGCGGTAGGTTACTAATCCGTAAGTCAGGTACTGAGCCTGTTATCCGTGTCATGGTTGAGCTAGACGATGCTGAGCAGTGCGATAAGCTAGCCAATGAGCTGGCTGCTAAAGTGAAAGCGGTTATGGGTTAAAGCCTTATATCTTGGGTTTTCAACGGTTTTATTAAATGCATTACTCCCCTTGTAGCATACAGTTGCTTTTAGACTAAGATAACCAATACAGTTTAAGACCATAAAGACAGATTAAGACGGTCAAGGCATTTGCTATCGGGGAGGTATTGGGGGTTATATGGATTTTAGCGATCAAAGAATTTCGTACGAAAAAGGCGAGCTTCATGAAGAGGTTTTGTTAGAAAGCCCTTTTGAGCTGTTAACGTTATGGGTGAATGAGGCGCTTCAACAAAAAGCTCCTGAGCCATATGCCATCAGTTTAGCCACTTGTGGTTCAGACAATATGCCAGCGGTCAGAACGGTTCTAGTACGAGAGATTAATGACGAAGGGATTGTTTTTTATAGCAATTACTTAAGCCATAAAGGTCAAGATATCGACCAAAATCCTCATGCTGAAGCTCTGTTCTTTTGGCATGATATGCAGCGTCAAGTCCGAGTTCGAGGTACTATTGCTAAGATAGACCGCAAAAAGACAGAAGCTTACTTCCAAAAACGCCCTTATGAGAGTCAAATAGGAGCTTGGGTTAGCCAACCCCAAAGTGGCCCAGTAGCGAGTCGTCAAGCAATGGATGATAAATTTGCTGAGCTAAAGCAGCAGTATCCTGAAGGCAAGGTGCCGACGCCTGAGTTTTGGGGTGGTTATCAGATTACTGCTACGGAGATAGAGTTTTGGCAAGGCAGACCCAATAGGCTACATGATAGAATTATCTACACCAAAGCTGATGCAGGTGATCAGTGGCATACTAAGCGCTTGCTACCATAAAATTTAGCCTGCATAACAACAGCTAATATCTTATGTGTTATTAGCAAGTAGCAAGATTAGGAACCAGTAGCAAAGCTACTAAAATAGTAAAACTGCTAAAAGAGCAGTAAAGCTATTAAATAAATAGTATAAAAACAATTAGCAATTCACTTTTTACCTTGGGATATTTAGGTTTATGATCCGTTTTGTAAGTTTTAACATCAATGGAATTAGAGCACGTCAACATCAACTAGAAGCTGTAAGAGACATCATAGATCCAGATGTAATGGGTATTCAGGAAACCAAAGTACATGATGAGCAGTTTCCTTTACAAGATGTAGAGTCACTGGGTTATCATGTAGAATACTTCGGTCAGAAGGCCCATTATGGGGTGGCTCTAGTCTCAAAGCAAAAGCCTATTTTTGTACAAAAAGGTTTTCCAGGGGAGGCAGAAGACGCGCAAAAGCGTTTTATTCATGCGCGTTATGTGTTTGATGGAAAAGAAATTGATGTGTTAAATGGCTATTTCCCTCAAGGGGAGAGCCGAGATCACGAAATCAAATTCCCAATGAAAAGAGAGTATTACGCCTCGTTAAATGTCTATATTGATGCTTTAAAAGATGAGGGGCGTACTTTGATTATCATGGGCGATATGAACATTGCCCCAGAAGATAATGATGTTGGTATTGGTGAAAAAAATGCCAAGCGCTGGCTGAGAACCGGCAAAACCTCATTCTTACCAGAAGAGCGAGAGTGGTACAGTGCTTTAATGAGCCGCAATCTCTTTGATACTTACCGCATTCATAATCCAGACTGTAATGAGAAGTTTAGCTGGTTTGATTATCGTAGCCGCGGCTTTAATGATGACCCTAAACGCGGGCTTAGAATTGACCATATCTTATGTACCGAAGATATTAAAGACAACTGTATTGATGCCGGCATTAGCTATGAATTGAGAGCGATGGAGAAGCCATCAGACCATGCGCCAATTTGGGCCTCTTTCCGATTTTAAAAAACAGTCTAAAAAAATAGCCTAAGCAAATAAAATCAACTTAAATAAAGACTGCACTGACAGCTTTTAACCAATAAGTAAGGGATATTTATGCCAGTAGGAAACATAGCACCACCAGACATCATTCATGCCATTGAAGGCGTTGAAATTGGCATCACTGCTGCTGGCGTGCGCTACAAAGATCGTGATGATTTGGTTGTGTTTCGTTTAAGTGAAACCGCTTCGGTGGCTTGTGTCACTACCACCAATAAGTGCTGTGCAGCCCCTGTGTTGCTGGTGCGTGAGCATTTACAACAGCTTGCCGGCATTGATAAATCAGCACGATATCTGCTAATTAATACCGGTAACGCAAACGCTGCAACAGGCGAGGAGGGCTATCGCCGTGCGCTGCAAACTTGTAAAGCTTTAGCTGACAAAGTAGAGGTAGAGGTCAATCAGGTCATGCCTTTTTCTACAGGTGTCATTGGTGAAGTAATTAATAGTGAAGCCATTATTAATGGATTGAATAACTGTTTGGACAGTCTGTCACAAGATAACTGGTTATCTGCTGCCAATGCTATTAGAACCACAGATACTATTCCTAAAGTGGCCAGTACCAGCGTTGCGGTAGATGAAACTATCAGCTACAAAGTGACCGGTATCTCAAAAGGCGCTGGCATGATTCGTCCTAATATGGCCACCATGTTAGGTTATGTGGCCACAGATGCCCCTATTGCTCAACCACTACTACAGCAGATGCTAGTAGAGTTGACCAATCAATCATTCAACCGTATTACCATTGATGGGGATACCTCAACCAATGACTGCTGTGTGTTAATTGCTACCGGTGATGATAAGGCCAATTTAATTGATTCAACACAGCATCCGCATTATGAAGCTTTATATCAAGCGCTAAAAGAAGTGTTTTTGCGTTTGGCGACTTTGATTGTCAGAGATGGGGAAGGGGCGACTAAATTCATTACGGTTAAAGTAACTGGCGGCAAGACCGTTGAAGATTGTTGTGATGTGGCGTACGCTGTTGCGCACTCTCCTTTGGTGAAGACAGCCTTTTTTGCCAGTGATCCAAACTGGGGTCGCATTGTAGCCGCAGTAGGCTATTCAGGCGCTGAAAACCTGGATGCCAATCAAGTGAGTGTGACACTTGATGATGTGGCTATTTGTACGCGTGGTCAATTAGATCCGAGCTATACTGAGGAGCAAGGGCAAGAGGTCATGAGCCGTCCTGAGATTACTATTAATATTGACTTAGGTATGGGTGAGGCTACTGATACCGTTTACACTTGTGATTTATCGCATGAATATGTCAGCATTAATGCCGACTATCGCAGCTAGTTAGACCTAACATCGCTTGTAGTTAAGCATAGCTAATAGTAGAAAAATACTGTAGCCTCTTTATAGCCTTGAAAGGCAGTCATTGTTATCGATGACTGCCTTTTTTTAACGGAAATGCTCAGCAAATAAATCAGCCAAATAACGAGCTAAGGTATCTGGTATATCATGACCAAGTCCTGGAATCAGCCTAAAATCAGCGTGCGGGATAGTTCTCGATAGGCTATGACCATGAGCAGGAGGCAGTAGCCTGTCTTTTGAGCCATGCACAATTAATGTTGGTTGTTTGATTTTTTTATCTATATCTACTAAAGAGCCTGTCGCTAATAGTGCCAATAATTGACGACTTACTCCTTTGGGATAAAAGCGGCGTTTGTAGAGTAGCTTAGTGCGCTTTAAGGCCCGCTTTTCATCAAAAAAGTCAGGAGAGGCAATAACCCGTTGTAAGTGCAGGTTGTTTTCAATAACCTCAGTAGCATCTTTACTCTGTGGGATAGGCTTGGTCAAAGCCCTAAGGGCATCAATCCTAGGCGGCGGTAAAAAAGGTTTGTTATTGCTAGTGGCTAGCAGACCTAGCTTCTCGACTCTATCTGGATGCTCAGCGGCTAGAATTTGAGCAATCATACCGCCCATAGACATCCCGATCACATAACACTTCTCAATTTGTAACGCATTTAACAGCTGATGCACATCCTCAGTCATATCAAAAAGGGTATAAGGGATACTGTCTTCTTCAATATGAATGGGTAAGCCAAGCTTAAATCGTGATAATAAAGCCAGTTTTTTGGAGACTGATTTATACTCTTTGGTGAGTTTGTTTTTGTGCTTAAGCTTGCTTGATTTGCCTATATCACGATTATCAAATCGAATCACTTGATATCCTGAGCTGATTAACTGTTGGCAAAACAGGTTTGACCAAACCAAAGACTGAGCGCCGAGCCCCATAATTAATAAAATAATAGGATCACCCTCATCACCACCACGCTCTAAGTAGAACTTATACTTTGGTGTTTTTATCTTATAGGCTTGCATAAAATGCGCATACTTTGAGGGTTTGGTCTTAATTTTGTACTGATTATCTACTGTTGTTTCGGACATGAAAAACCTAGTCTTCTTAGTTGATTACTCAATGAGAGGCTATCATCACAGAAGACTAGTGTATTTGAATGTCAGTTTGATGACAGTTAACTGACTTGCAACATATGCTTTTTTAGCTCAGCGACGATGAAGGGTTGGAAGTAGTCGGGTAAGTCGTGCGACATGCCTTTGATGAGCTTGAAGGTAGCATTGGGGATGTCTTTGGCGACCGCTTTGCCATGTGAAGGCGGCAAGAGTCCATCATTGCTGCCATGCATCACCAAAGTAGGTGCTTTAATCTCTTTACTATAAGGCTGCACCGAGCCGGTCATTAAAATAGCCTTTAGTTGCTGGACGCTACCCACTGGATAAAAGCAGCGCTGGTACCTTAATTTAGCGACCTCAGCCACAGCTTCTTCATCGATATGACCTTGTGAGCCTACAGTTCTTATAAACCATTTGCCATGCGCAACGATATCTTCTTCTTTGTAACTGTTGGGGCGTTTGATTAACGTATACAGTTGTTTTGGGCGAGGGGGCGCTAATAAAGGCTTATTATGAGTAGAGAATACTAAGGCCAAGCGGTCTACTAAATGCGGATGCTTGGCGGCCAAAATCTGGGCAATGATACCGCCCATCGAGGCACCTAGTACATGCACTTGACGAAAGCCTAAAGCTTTAATCAAACCTGCAGTATCCTCTGCCATATCATCTAAGCGATAGGCAACGGGAGTTTTTGAGTTGTCCAGCCCTAGCTGTAGTTTTATCATGGCAGCAAGGGTATTGGTTTTTGGAAGATCTGAGCGTGAAATCTTGGTAGATAGACCAATATCTCGATTATCAAAGCGAATGACAAAGAATCCCGCCTCAATAAGGCGTTTTACAAAGTTCTCAGGCCAAAAGATAAGCTGTGAGCCTAACCCCATAATCAACAGTAACGGAGGGTGTTGCGGATTACCACCCACTTCGACACAAAGCTCAATATCCTCGGAAACTGGAATTATGGCTTGTTGCATCATCTCTGAAACAGGCGAGGGATACCAATCATACTGGTTGAGAATAGAGTTTGGCATGATATGTTAAATCCTTTTATTGGCTTTGAGTCATAACTATTAAAATAAATTACACCTCTAGCATTTCAAAGTCTAATTTACCGACGCCGCATTCAGGGCAGGTCCAATCATCAGGAATATCTTCCCATTTGGTTCCCGGTGCAATTCCTTCTTCTGGGCAACCTAACTCTTCGTCATATATCCAGCCACAAATTATACATTCCCATTTTTTCATTATAAAGCTCCCTATAAAGCACAAGGTTAATGTTTAAATTTGGGCATTGATTATAGCAAACAAGCTTAGTAACAGGTATTCGATTTTCAGTAGTCTATCTGTAAGACTCAAGGAGGAGGATATGGTAAAATAGGTGTTTTGTTAAACAATAGCCCTCTCTATATGTTTATCTTACCTCTTCGACCCTAATTTTGATGGAAAACTTATGAGTGACAACCCTCAAAGCCTCTCAAGCGTACAAGAGACAGGTACTGCGCCACTGAGCAATGAAATTTTACAAAGCCGCAGACAGCATGACTTGTGGAAAGCCATTCGCACTGTTCCTGACTTCCCTAAGCCCGGTATTGATTTTTATGACATCACGCCACTACTGCTGGATCATGTGGATGAAGTCATTGATGCTATGCTAGCCGCTTTACCAGATGGTCTATTAGAGCAGATTGATTGTTTTGTGGCTGTTGAAGCCCGTGGTTTTGTATTTGCTAGTCTGTTATCGGGACGCTTGGGCAAAGGTATGGTGTTGCTGCGTAAGCCTGGCAAACTACCGCCTCCTGTGGCCAATAAGTCATATGCGTTAGAATATGGCAGCGATACCTTGGAAATCCAAGGCGGTATGGCCCCGCGCAAAGTATTGTTGGTGGATGACATCTTAGCGACTGGGGGCACTTTAAATACCGCTTATCATTTGTGCCAAGAAGCCGGTCATGAAGTGGCAGGGGTGTTGGTATTGTTAGATTTAGTAGACTTACATAAGCCATTCCCAGTACCAGTATATACGGTATTAGAAGGCTAAACTCTTAGCAATAATGGATATGGCAGATAATAAAAAACTCTACGCAAGCGTAGAGTTTTTTGGTTTAAAGACAGTTAAAGCTAAGGTGCTGGATAGTTATTGATACAGCTGTTACTTGTCTTAACGCTATTTGTTTAATTGTTTTAAAGCCTTTGCTAGCTCATCACGGGCATTGATAAAGCCCTCAATACCTTTAGGTAATAAATGCTGAGTAATGCTGTCTTTTTCATATTCAGCACTGAACTGCTCTTCAGTTAGGCTTACCTTGGGCATAGTTTCGCTTGCCATGTCGGCTGAGAGTACTTGTTCTACGTTGGTGTCTAAAGCCGCCAACTCATCCAAAAGATCTGGTGAGATGGTTAGTAGGTCACATCCTGCCAAAGCTAGAATCTGATCAACACTTCTGAAGCTGGCACCCATAACCTGAGTTTTATAGCCGTGCTGTTTGTAATACTGATAAGTACGCTTAACTGACTGAACACCCATGTCTTCACTGACAGGAATGTTTTGACGGTTTTGTTCGCGTTTTTGCCAGTCAAGGATACGGCCAACAAAAGGAGAGATTAGCGTCACGCCCGCTTCGGCACAAGCCACAGCCTGGTGCTGACCAAAGATTAGAGTTAGGTTACAGTGGATACCCTCTTTTTCTAATTGTTCAGCGGCTTTAATGCCTTGCCAAGTGGCAGCGATTTTAATCAAGATGCGGTCTTTGTCTACGCCGGCACGCTCATAAGCTTCCATAAATTCGTGGGCTTTGGCAATGGTGCCTTCAGTGTCATAAGACAATCTAGCGTCCACTTCAGTTGACACACGGCCATCAATTAACTTTAGTATGTCACAGCCTACTTGAACCGTTAAATCATCAATCACTTTATCAATCATGTCATCACCATGATTGGAGTAACGGTTCAGGGTATCAGCCAACATGGCCTGCTTATCTGGGTGGGTGAGTGCTTTGGTGATTAGACTGGGGTTAGTCGTGGCATCAACTGGCTTTAAGCGAGCAATGGCACTTAAGTCTCCAGTATCAGCAACAATAGTAGTCATGGTTTGTAATTGTGATAAGGCACTCATCATCTATTCCTAATTTATTTCTATGGGATTAAAAAATATTAAGGGTATCATCACAGTTGTATATGCTAAGTTATAGTAAATTAATACAGTAACTTAATATAAAAGTGCGGACCCTCTAGCGTTAATTTTTGCAGAGTATTAAACTAGCTTAATACCATTAAAAATACACTTTCCTATCCACAAATCGACTGAAAAGGGGAGGGAAGTGTATTTACAACTTAAACGACGCTATCTTAACAGGGCGTAAGTTTGTTATAGTTACTTTATTATGACTTGTAACATACCTAACTATCATAACATGACCCATAGGCTTTTTTATGACTTCGTCAACAAATAACGATAATAACGCTAATAACAATACCCAAACAGGGGCTACTGAACAATTTTCAGCTCCTGAGAATGTATTGGTTGAATTACGCCAAAAAATTGACCAAGTGGATGGTGAAATTTTACAGCTCATTAGTAATCGTGCCAAACTTGCGCAAGAAGTGGCTGTTTTCAAAAAAGAACACGCAGATGAGGTGGATACCAACCCCATCTTCTACCGCCCAGAGCGTGAAGCGCAGGTTCTAAAAAATATTATGAAGCGCAACCAAGCTTCAGACAGTCCTATTAGTGATGAGAAGATGGCGCGCTTGTTTCGCGAAATTATGTCGATTTGCTTAGATTTAGAAGCTCCGCAAAAAATTGCATTTTTAGGTCCTGTCGGCACCTTTACTCATGCCGCGGCATTAAAGCACTTTGGTAAGGCTTCTACTACGGTACCCTTAACCACTATTACTGACGTATTCCGTGAGGTTGAAGCAGGTTCTGCTATGTATGGTGTGGTGCCGGTGGAGAACTCTTCAGAGGGGGTGGTAAACCATACCCTTGATGGCTTCTTAACTTCCTCACTGAAAATTATCGGTGAAGTAGAGCTGCCTATCCATCATAACTTCTTAGTGGCAGAACACACCAAAGTTGACAGCTTGAGCCGTATCTACTCGCATCAACAGTCATTGGCCCAGTGTCGTCATTGGCTGGATGTGAACTATCCTAATGTAGAGCGAGTTCAGGTCTCAAGTAATGGTGAAGCGGCACGTAGATTAAAGAATGAGTGGCATTCGGCGGCCATTGCTGGTGATGTGGCTGTAGCTGAGTATGGTTTATATAAGCTGCATGAAAATATTGAGGACAACCCAGGCAATACCACTCGATTCCTAATCATTGGTCATGAAGATATCGCGCCTTCAGGTCATGACAAAACCTCCATCTTAGTCTCAGCGCATAACAAAGCAGGGGCGTTGATTGAAATTCTGAAGCCGTTGTCTAAGTATGGGGTATCTATGACCAGTATTGAGACCCGTCCTGAACGTCCAAACAAGTGGGCATACGTGTTCTTTATCGATATGGAAGGTCATATTGAAGATGAGAATGTTAGAGCCGCTATTGAGGAGATTCGTCCTTTAGTCCGTGATGTTAGAATTTTAGGCTCTTACCCTCAAGCCGTTATTTAGAGCCTTAAGCTATTATTAAGCCTTAAGCTGCTGTTTAAAGCTTAAGGCTTAAAGCTAAAATGTTGTTAATCCGCCAGTATCAGTTACCCATTGGCTATTTGTCACAAAATTAGGTAAAACCATGACCGAAAAAACATTTTTAACCCCAGCCTACGATAGCATCCTAAAACTAAAAGCTTATCAAACCGGTAAATCTGTTGAGGATTTAAAGCGTGAGTATGAGGTTAATGATGTCCTAAAATTAGCTAGTAACGAGAACCCTTTGGGATCGTCTCCTTATGTGACCCTCGCGATTACCAAGCAGTTGGATCAGCTGGCTCGCTATCCAGATTGTAACGGTACGAATTTAAAGCAAGCGGTGGCAGACTTTAATGATGTGCATAGCAGTCAAGTCACTTTGGGTAATGGCTCTAACGACTTATTAGATATCATCGCTCGGACGTTTGTTAGTCATAACGATGCCATAGTTTATAGTGAGTACGCCTTCATTGTGTACTCTATGTTGGCCAAAATGATTGGAGCTACTGGGATTGAAGTGCCTGCTAAGCGCTATGGGCATGACTTACAGGCGATGCTTGAGGCCATTCAGCAAAGCGGTAATGTGCGTATGGTATTTATTGCCAACCCCAATAACCCAACCGGTACTTTATTGAGCAAACAAGAGATTCGAGAGTTTGTAGAGCAAGTACCAGCACATGTTTTGGTGGTATTGGATGAGGCTTATATTGAATACTGCGAAGAGAGTAATAATCGTCAGTTAATTGATGAGTTTGATAACGTTATATTGGTAAGAACCTTCTCTAAAGCATATGGGCTGGCGGGTCTGCGTGTCGGTTATGCCTTAAGTCATGCGAATATTGCGGATATGCTGAACCGTATCAGACAGCCATTTAATGTCAGTTTATTGGCGCAATCAGCTGCGGTAGCTGCTTTGGCCGATCAAGATTTTATCGCCAAAGTTCATAAAATAAACGATGGTCAGATGCGCTGGATCTGTAAGCAATTTGATGCGCTAGGCCTAGGCTTTGTTAAGTCGTATGCCAACTTCGTCATGGTGAATGTAGGCGACGCTGATAGCATTAACCAAGCTTTATTAGAGCAAGGTATCCTAGTACTTCCTTTGGCAAGTTATGGGCTTGATGAGTGGCTACGTATTACGGTAGGAACTCCAGAGGACAATACTCGGCTAATAGATACTCTTCGCGACACCTTGGAATCTATGTAAGTTTGCTATACTACATTGTTTTGGCAGTTGTGATGAAGCGCAAAAGCCAGTCAAAGCACTTTAATAAAGCAATATAAAATTGATATCCTCATTATTAATATAATACTCATTACTAATATAATAAAAGTAGGTTAATAAAAAATGCTGTTTGAACAGGTTTGTATAATAGGTTTGGGCTTAATTGGTGCAAGCTTGGCTCAAGCTATCAGAGACAGACAGCTGGTTGGAAGGTTGGTAGCGGTAGACAAGCATGCTGCTAGTATCGAAACCGCCATAGCAGACGATGTGATAGATGCAGGCAGTGATTCATTATTTGATGTGGTAACAGGCAGTGACTGTATCATTGTGGCAGTCCCAGTTAAGACTGTCGGTGCTGTCTTCAAGGATATCGAACAAGCCATGCAACAAGGCTTAATTGAAAAAGATTGCATCATCAGTGACGTCAGTAGTACCAAGCAAAATGTGGTCGAGGCTGCCAAAGAAGTCTTTCAACAGCTGCCTTCAGGTTTTGTACCGGCGCATCCCATCGCTGGAGCCGAGCAGTCTGGCTATAATGCCCGCCGTAGCAACTTATTTGTCAATCATAGCTTAATCATTTGTGAGCTAAAGTCCACTGACCCTAACGCCATTGATAAGGTGGCTAAGCTTTGGGAGGGTGTGGGTGCCACCATTATGAAAATGGGGGTCGAGCATCACGATGCAGTACTGGCTTACACTAGCCATTTACCGCATTTACTGGCCTTTAACTTAGTAGAACAATTGGCCAGTCATGATGATAATATGGATATTTTTCGCTATGCAGCCGGGGGTTTTCGAGATTTCACCCGCATCGCCGCCAGCGATCCAGTCATGTGGCATGATATTTTTATTGCCAATAAACCAGCTTTAATCAATGCTTTGGATGAATACAGCAAATATTTATCAGAATTACGCAGTTTAATTATTAATGAGGATTCTACTCAACTATTAGGTTTACTGGGCCGGGCTCAATCCGCCAGAAAACATTTCGGTCATATGCTGACCAGCACTCCTTATACAAAAAAACTAACGGACCCTTCTAATACGGACAACTCTATGGCAACCTCAAATCAAGCCTCTAGCGCATACATTATTACCCCAAGTACCACTATTAATGGCAGCATGACTGTTCCAGGCGATAAATCTATCTCCCACCGCAGTATTATGTTTGGCAGTTTGGCTGAAGGGGTTACCAAGGTCACTGGATTTTTAGAAGGAGAAGATGCCTTAGCAACCCTACAAGCTTTTAGAGATATGGGGGTCACTATTGAAGGTCCAGAAAATGGGGAAGTAACCATTCATGGTGTGGGGATTAATGGACTTAAGCCCAGTAAAACGCCTTTATATATGGGCAACTCTGGTACGACCATGCGTTTGTTATCGGGTATTCTAGCAGCTCAGCCATTCGATAGCGTGTTAACCGGTGATGCCAGCCTATCGAAGCGTCCTATGGAGCGTGTGGCGAAGCCATTACGTGAGATGGGCGCTACACTACAAACCACAGGTGAGCGCGGCACCGCACCTATTAGTATTACTGGTAGCGATAAGCGAGGCAGTAAGCTACAAGGCATTACTTATGATATGCCAGTGGCTTCGGCACAAGTTAAATCATGCTTGTTGCTAGCCGGCCTATGGGCAGAAGGCAAGACCACAGTGATTCAGCCTGAAATTAGCCGTGACCATACTGAGCGTATGTTAACTGCCTTTGGTTATGACGTCGAAGTTGAAGACAATAAAATCAGTGTGGTTGGCGGCGGTAAGCTGACAGCGTGTGATATTGCGGTGCCTGCTGATATCTCTTCTGCAGCTTTCTTTATGGTAGCGGCTGCCATTGCCAAAGACAGTGAAATTACCATTACTAAGGTCGGTATGAACCCCACACGTACCGGGGTTATTGATATCTTAAAGCTGATGAATGCTGATATCACTATTAGTAATGAGACCTTTGTTGGCGGTGAGCCTGTCGCTGATATCACAATTAAGTCTTCACAATTAAAAGGCATTCAAATCCCTGAAGAGCTAGTGCCACTGGCCATTGACGAGTTCCCAGTATTGTTTATTGCTGCCAGCTGTGCTGAAGGTCAAACTGTGCTTACCGGTGCCAAAGAATTGCGTGTCAAAGAGTCGGATCGTATCGCAGTGATGGCGGATGGTCTAACTCAGCTAGGCGTGGACTGCACTGTGACAGAAGATGGTATTATCATTGAAGGTAAAGGTGGCGATAATTCAGAAGCGGTATTTGGCGGCGCAGAGATTTATTCACATCATGACCATCGTATTGCCATGAGCTTCTCGGTAGCCAGCTTAAGAGCCTCAGATACTATTAAAATTGAAGGGGTTGAAACGGTAAATACTAGCTTCCCAGGATTTGCTGAGCTGTGTAATAGACTGGGTATGAATATTGAAGTGAAGTCGGTATAGCTCTCACTATTGATTACAGATCTAGCCTCAGATATTCAGCAGTAAATTTTAATAAAGCAAAATAAAAGTGTGATAAAAAAGATAGATATTAAAAGACAAAAATAAAGCCATCCTAACCAGGGTGGCTTTGCTCTTTTTATGCTAATAAAGATAATACACAGTTGTCCGCTAGCAGCCTATATAATGGACAGCCAATATTCAGCAAACAAATAGACTCACTCACACATCGCAAGCCGTATTCTGGATTGTTTATATGTCTTTATCCACCTCAAACAACAGCACACCCAGCAAACCCAAAACCGCAGTAGTGCATACCACCAGCAAGGGTATTCTCACAGCTTTAGCCGCCTTTAGTATCTGGGGTAGCTTCCCGTTTTATTTTAAGCAACTAGGAGAATACAATGCGGTTGAAATTATTGGGCACCGTATTGTCTGGACTTTTGCCTGTTTGGCGGTGTTTTTGGTGGTGACCAAACGCTGGCAGTGGATAAGCACTCTGAAATCAAATCCTCGTCTAATCTGGATTACTTTTTTATCGGGTATTATTATTGCCATTAACTGGCTCACTTATGTTTGGGCGGTCAATGCCAATCTGATATTAGAGGCCAGTTTGGGCTACTTCATTAGCCCTTTAATCGGTATTTTATTATCCCTAGTGTTTTTGCAAGAAAGATTGCGTCCGCTGCAGTGGATTGCTGTGTCACTTGCCTTAGCTTCGGTGTTAATTCAAGTGGTGATGCTGGGCAGTATTCCCTGGGTATCTTTGGTGTTGGCCTGCTCCTTTAGTGTGTATGGAGTCATGCAAAGACGCACCCCACTGCAAGCAGTAGATGCGATGTTTATAGAGACAGCTTTGCTAGTGCCCATTTGTATCTGGTGGTTTATGAGCTCTGATGTGGCCAGCTCATCACTGTCATTTTGGCTGAGCAATAAGATTTGGTTTTTGATGCTTGCCGGCCCCATTACTTTGATACCTCTATTGTTATTTAACAAATCAACCAAAATGGTGGCTTTTAGTATTTTAAGCTTTATGAACTATCTGACCCCGACCATTATTTTCTTATTGGCTATCTTCTATTATCATGAGCCGTTTGATAGCCAAAGATTAATGATCTTTAGCCTGATTTGGTTTGGGTTATTTTTATTTAGTATTGATTTGTGGCAAAACAGACCCTCTAAAATGCTAAAAAAAGAAACACTTAGTAGCGAATAAGTCCATTAACTACCTTTATCTAGCCAAGTACAACCTAGCCAAGTATAAGTTAAGCCAATAGAGCCAAGTAATAGCCAAACTAGGACTAACTACACTAATTATTAGTTTTATAAGATGAGAATATTGTCATGAGAGAGCCACAAAAAAACACGGATTTTGTTAAGGTTAAAGGACTGAAAGTTAATGCGGTAATAGGGGTATTTGATTGGGAGCGTGAAATTGAACAGCCCCTATTAATTGATGTATCTATGGCCACAGATATTAGTAAAGCGGGCAAAAGCGATGATATCGAAGATGCCATTAATTACAAAGAAGTATGTGATGATATCACTGAGCTGTGTCAGCAAACCAAAGCCATGCTGATTGAGCGACTGGCTGAATTAATTGCAGAGCATATCTTAGCCAAATACAACACCAGTCAAGTTGAAGTTAGTGTAGCCAAACCCACTGCCATTAGAGAGGCCGATGCGGTTGCCGTCCAAATTATTAGAACTTCTGCTGCAAGCTAGATTTGAGTTATAGACCTACAGCTATGGAATCTCAAAAAACCGTGAGGGGTTAACTATTGATGTGTAGCCATAAACTATCAGCACAATGCTCTATAAAAGAGACTGATGAAAATAGCCTAAGCAGTTCAAAACACATAACTGCCTTAAGTCATTTAAGTTACTTAGACAGCTCAAGCTCTATTCAAGAAAGTATTCAACAGCAAATTATTTCAGAGATTCAGCCTTTATTACAGATTGCTGATATCACTCCTGCAGGCTATATTGTCGAGCTCGGCAGTAACCAAAAGGCAAGTTATCATTTGCAGCAAAGTAGGGAAGTGCTTGAAAATCAGGCGAGTCACGCATATTGGTCGACTGAGTTTATTAATCCAGATTATACAGCTACGGCAGCAAACCCTAAGCCTGACTATACCAATCAGTGCGGTTACTTGCAGCTAAATAACGCCGATCAGCCTAGATTAAATTTAGGGGAGTTGGTAAAAGCGAGCAAAGTGATTGAAAAACAGATTCAACAAGATTGTTATGAGGCCGAAAAGATCAATCGGCTTGAAGTCGATGAATTATTGCAATCTATCACCGAGCCTAAAAATAGAGTGGTTATTATAGATATCGATATCTTAGCTATTGTGACTGATTCAGGTGAGATCATTGCTGTTGAAGAACGCTACCCATTCAAAAATCATGAATGGGTAGGTTTAATTGAGCTTTATGATAATAAGTGTCTATCTTAAACTGCAGTGGCTATCTTAAGCCCCAGTTATTACACTCTCAGTATTTTAATTGTTTAAGCGCTTTATAGATGTCATTCATGATTAATTATTCATCATGTCAATCTCATCTACCGAGATTTTTTCACAGTCTTTGGGCTTAAAGGTTGGGTCTAGTTTGCACAGTGCTTTTTGCAGTTCATTAATACGGGCCTCAGACTGCTGAATGTGACTAAGCACTTTGCTAAAGGCTTCAGCAACCGGGTCTTCTGAATCTGGGTTTAGGCCATAAGCACTAAAGTCAACTCTCTCCGATAAGCGTTTGCCATTAACCTGCTCATAATTTTTGGAGCTGTCTGGGCAGTCTGGATCTTTAGCTGATTGACTGGCTTTTTGGTTGGTATTGACCGTCTCAGTCTCAGTGGGAGCATTGATCATTCTGGCAGCGCTACCCACCATAGTTGCTTCAGCAGGAACTTCTTTTACCACAACGGCGTTAGAGCCAATTTTGGCATTTTTACCCACAGTGAAGGGGCCTAGAACTTTGGCACCTGCACCAACAATAACCCCGTCTTCTAAAGTAGGGTGACGCTTGCCTTGTCCTAAGGAGACACCCCCTAAGGTTACGCCATGGTATAAGGTAACATCATCACCAATCTTGGCTGTTTCCCCAATGACAACCCCCATACCGTGGTCAATAAAAAAACGTCTGCCAATTTTCGCTGCCGGATGAATCTCAATGCCGGTAAGCATGCGAGAGCCATAAGAGATGGCTCGAGCAGAGAATTTATAGTCCTTGTTCCACAGGTAGTGAGCACCGCGGTGTAACATCAAAGCATGGATGCCAGGATAGGTTAATAAAACCTCTGTACTGTTTCTGGCAGCTGGGTCACGTTCGAATACCGCAGCGATATCCTCTTGCAATGAGGCTTTGGCTTTTTTTATGGCTTTAAGTAGTCTCATAGGATTGTCTTATTTTATGGTCAGTGTGGGTTAAACATATAGGTCAGTATAACGTTACAGCTTTCTTTTAATCTTAGCAATAATAGAGCTTACAATCTCAAATTCTTTTTGATCCAACTGCAGTCTTGATAGTAAGCGTGATAGGCGGCTCGGTAGCTCCCTTAGTTTATCAGCTTCTGTGGTTTCTACTAAGTCTAAATGCTGCATCAGCTCAATAATTCGGGTCTGTAGTTGGTTTTTTTGTTGTTGGTCGACAGCTGGCATGTCCCAACTTTGCCTCTGTAATATCTCAATCTCAGTATCAGTATCATTAGCAGTCGGCTTAGCCTGTAGATCATGTTGTAGAAAACGACTGTAAATAAAGCTGGCTATTACCTGTATCGCCGAGGCCACATTAAGTACAGGATAGTCGGGATTGGCGTCTATTTGAATATGATAATCAGCCAAGGCCAACTCTTGGTTAGTCAGCCCTCGGTCCTCACGGCCAAATAAGATAGCGACCTTGGTCTCATCAATCGGTCTAGCTACAATGATATCAGCTGCTTCAGTGGGAGTGACCACAGGGCGGGGAATGTGTCGTTGACGACTGCTAGCGGCAAATACCAGATGGCAATCTGCCAAGGCGTCCTCTAAGCTTTCTACCACAGTACAGTCAGCTAATACCGATTTAGCCCCTGCAGCATGCGCCACACTGTTTTCATCGATAGGCAGCTTAGGGTCAACCACTACTAAATCAGTTAATCCCATAGTTAACATGGCTCTTGCTGCTGAGCCAATATTGGCAGGCAGGGTAGTATTAACCATCACTATTTTAATGTTCTTTAGGCGTTGACTCAGTAAAGAGTTAGGCTGTAAAGCTTCAGTGCTAGTGGAATTATGTTTTGTAGAGGGAGAAGTAGGGGCGGTCATAAAATATCTTAGGCTTATGTATTGCTAATTGAAGCGTTAAGTGTAATGAAAGTTGGGCTGAAAATCTATCAGTGCTTTTTTTGAGTTAGGTTGAACCCTCTATTGTACCTTTTAATTTTACTCTAAGCTTTGTATATAGCTCGAGCATAGTTCAGAAAAGACCTGTACTTGTGGAGATAAGGTTCTATTGGCAATACTGAACATACCTATCTGGCGCTTTATATCAGGGTCTATAAGCGGTATCCAAATTAAATGGTTGTCGTATTCTGGGAAAGCTAATTTAGGTAAGGTTGTCACCCCCAGCCCATTTCTTAGTAGAGAAAATAGGGAGGTGATATTACCTACCTCATATCTAGGTTTGATATTGATTTCATAAGCTGGCGTATGATTAAGGAGATGACAAGTACCGTTATAAATAAAAGGTTCGTCTAATAGCTCCTGCCAGACTACGCCCTGTGTAAACTGGGCAAGTCGGTGGTTTTTGGTACAAACGACACCTATGGGATCAGCAAGTAAAAATGAAAATACCACTTCCTCTTGATGCGTAGTGTCTAAGTTGCCTAGAGCAATATCTACTTCACCAGTGAGCAGTCGGTTACAGACACCTACCGAATTGTCATCGACTAAGCTTATCTCTACATCCGGATAGCGTTGTGAGAACTCTGCTAGAACGTCAGGAAGCAGCTTGGTCGCAATGGAGGGAACAGTAGCTATTCTAATCTTACCGTATTTACCTAAGGCTGTGGACTGTAAGTCAGTCTCTAAACGGTGATAAAGCTGCATAAAGCTTTTTATTTTGGGAACACACTCTTCTCCGAAAGGAGTTAATGTTGAGTTGTTACCTGGTTCAAACAAGTTTCTTCCCAGTTCATTTTCTAATGCTTTTATGGAGGAGGATAAGGTAGCCTGAGAACGATTGGCTTGAGAAGCCGCTGCACGAAATCCGCCTTCCTCTACAACATATAACAAATGACGTAATTGTTGCAATTTAATATTCATACTAAACAACCTCCCTGTTGCTCTCCTACATTGTAGTTAATGATAGTGATAGATTAAATCTATCATATATAAAATATTACTTGTTAGAATTATCATTTAAATTTACTTAATATATTAGTTATTAAATATAGAAACTATTAAATATAGTAACTAATGAAATAGCTTTAGGATGAGCTAATTAGACTCCTCATCTCTTTTCAATACTTGGGGGGAGACACTCCATAAACTACAAAACTTTATACCCTAATTTATTTTATTTAAAGTTTGCAAGGATGCAATTATGGCTACTTCACCAACCAGTAATGCGCTTTATATCAATGGAAAATGGCGTACAGGCACACATACTATTACCAATATAAACCCATCAGATATCAGTGAAACTATTGGTGAGTACGCACAAGCTGATGAGTCACATGTGCAACAAGCCATTGCTGCTGCAAGATGTGCTCAGCCTGAGTGGGCTCGTGTGCCGATGGAGCGTAAACAGGCTATTTTGCAATCTATTGGTGATGAGTTGATTGCTCGTTGTGATGAATTGGGCAGTCTGCTTTCGCGAGAAGAAGGCAAACCTTTTGCTGAGGGACGTGGAGAGATCTATCGTTCAGGTCAATTCTTTCACTATTTTGCGGCTGAAGTTCTGCGTCAAATGGGAGATATAGCTGATTCAGTACGCCCTGGTGTGAAGATTGAGGTGACACGTGAAGCCGTTGGTGTGGTAGTTATTATTTCACCTTGGAATTTCCCCACGGCTACTGCTGCTTGGAAAATTGCACCTGCTTTAGCTTTTGGCAACAGTGTAATTTGGAAGCCTGCGAATTTAACCCCTGCCAGTGCTGTAGCTTTGACAGAGATTATCCATCGTCATGGCTTGCCGGCAGGAACCTTTAATCTGGTCTTAGGCAGGGGTGATAGTGTGGGTGATGCCTTGGTTAACTCAGCTGATATTGATGCCGTAAGCTTTACCGGCTCTGTACCAACGGGGCGTAAAGTGGCAGCAGCAACTGCACCAAACTTTGTGCGCTGTCAGTTAGAGATGGGAAGTAAGAATGCCTTAGTAATTGCTGATGATGCTGATTTAGATATTGCGATTGAGGCGACTATTGCAGGTTCTTTCTCTAGTGCCGGCCAAAAATGTACCGCCTCTTCTCGGTTACTGGTTATGGACAGTGTTTACGATGAGTATGTCGAGAAGCTTGTGCAGCGTATGCAAACATTGAGAGTAGGTCATGCGCTACAAGAAGGGGTTTTTATGGGTCCTGTGGTAGATGATAAGCAATTGGCTTCAAACCTTGATTGGGTACAAAAAGCTAAGCAACAGGGGGCTGAAATTGCTTTAGGGGGTGTGCGTTTAGATATGCCAAATGATGGGTATTATATGGCGCCAACCCTTTTATTAGGCACCCAAAACGATTGGGAAATTAACCAAGAAGAGATTTTTGCTCCCGTAGCGTCAGTGATTCGTATCAGTGATGATATTGAAGAAGCTATCGCCATTACTAACGCTACTCGCTTTGGTCTGACTGGCGGAATTATCACTCAAAGCTTGGGTAATAGCGCTTTATTTAAAGAGCTGGCGGAGGTCGGCTGTGTCATGGTGAACTTAGCTACTGCGGGTACCGATTATCATGTTCCGTTTGGGGGTCGTAAGTCATCAAGCTATGGCCCACGTGAACAAGGCCAGTATGCCAAAGAGTTTTATACCCTTGTTAAAACCGCTTATCAGCGCGCCTACTAAACGCATAGAACCATTAAAAAGGATGTTTTCTTTAATAAGTTACAAGGATAGACGTACCATGTTTAACGATCAAATGGTTATAGATGGGTTGCAGTACAGCAACTGGAATAGGGATTACTTGTTGATGCTAAAAGCCAGTGGTATTGATGCTGTACATGTCACCTTGGTTTACCATGAAGATGCTCGTGCCACGTTGACTCGTTTTGCACAATGGGAACAACGTTTTGAACAGAATTCTGACCTTATTATGGCTATAAGCCATGCTCAAGATATAAAAGAAGCCAAAGAGCTTGGCAAAGTAGGTATTTTATTTGGCGCCCAAAACTGCTCATCAATTGAAGATGAGATTGGTCTAGTAAGTGTGATGCGTAAGCAGGGATTAGCCATTATGCAGCTAAGTTATAACAATCAAAGTTTGTTGGCAGCCGGTTGTTATGAAAAGCATGACCCAGGCATTACTCGTTTTGGTGAGCAAGTTATCAAAGAGATGAACCGTGTAGGCATGATAATCGATATGTCACATAGCGCTGAAAGATCAACGCTTCACGCCATCGATTTATCAGAGCGTCCTATTTGCATCAGCCATGCCAACCCAACCTTTGCCTATGAGGCACTGCGTAATAAGTCAGATACAGTTATAAAAGCTTTAGCGGCTAATGAGGGTCTATTAGGCTTTAGTTTATACCCTTTGCATTTACCTAATGGTAGCCACTGCAGTTTAGAAGACTTCTGTGAGATGGTTGCTAAAACTGCAGAGATGGTCGGTGTCGATCATTTAGGTATTGGTAGTGATTTGTGTCTCAATCAACCTCAGTCTGTGCTTGATTGGATGCGTAATGGACGTTGGTCGAAGAAGATGGATTATGGTGAAGGCTCTGCCGGTATTTCAGGTTGGCCTGATACTCTGCCTTGGTTTGCAGGCGAAGAGGGCATGCGAAATATTTACCAAGGCTTATTAAAAGTTGGCTTTACTGACCCTGAAGCGGGACAGGTTATTGGAGGTAACTGGTATAACTTTTTACAAAACTCACTTGAGCCCATGCCTGAGCTTAATAGCAGTTATGAAACAGTCAGTAAGTCCTCTGAAGAGTTGGTGTAATAGATCCTTTAGATTGAGATTTTAGTTTATCTGCTTACTTATTTAATAGTCTGTTTTATGCAACACATGCATTTGGTTAACAACAGTAGTTTGTAACTATGAAAGTGAGTTGATGGTAGGTGGTGATTGTTGATTAAGTTGCCAGCAGTAACCATAGCTTTTTTTCGCATCGTGTGGTTATAAGTATAAATTGGGCAGGACGCCCTAGACGCTTAGCCTACCTAGGCTTGTCGTCGAAGCGTAAATACTAAACAGATATAAGGAAGTAGGATTATGGCTAATATGGATATCATCCCCGGCACTGAGACCGGGTTGGAGTCAAACTCAAACAAAATACCGCATCCTCAATTAGAGTCAAAAGATACATTGGGCTTAAAGAACCCGGCTTTATGGTATAGCGGTGGTTTTATCATCTTATTCGTGCTGATGGCTATATTTAATCAGCAGTACTTAGCTCAAGTAGTTGAGGTTGGATTTAATTGGTCGGTGAAGTTTTTTGGCCCTTTTTGGCAGATACTGTTAATGGCCACATTTGTGATTGCTATGGCGGTTAGTGCAGGTCGCACAGGCCGGGTGATCTTAGGTAACATGGCAGAGCCTGAGATGGATAGCTTCAAGTGGATGGCTATTTTATTCTGTACTTTGCTAGCAGGGGGTGGCGTATTTTGGGCTGCTGCTGAACCCATGGCACACTTTGCATCGCCGCCTCCATTATTCGCTGAAACTACAGACATCCAGCAAAGAGCTGTAAATGCCTTATCACAATCTTTCATGCATTGGGGGTTTTTGGCCTGGGCAATTGTAGGCAGCTTATCTGCAATTGTCATTATGCATCTGCACTATGACAAAGGTCTGCCTCTAAAACCTCGTACTTTCCTTTATCCTGTGTTTGGAAAGAGGGTCTTAACCGGTCAAACAGGAGCCATTATTGATGCCTGCTGTATTATCGCAGTGGCCGCAGGAACCATTGGTCCCATAGGGTTTTTAGGACTACAAATCAGTTATGCCTTAAATGCTTTATATGGTATTCCAGATACTTTTATTACTCAGGCGATCATCATCGTTCTGGCTATAGTGTTGTATACGATATCAGCCATTAGCGGTTTAAGCCGTGGTATGCAATTTCTTAGCCGGGTAAATGTGATTTTAGCCTCGGGTTTAATGCTATTTATTTTGGTCTTTGGTCCTAGTAGCTTTATTATTAACGGCTATATCCAAGGCGTTGGCAACATGGTTAATAACTTTATACCTATGGCTACTTTTCGGGGTGATGAGGGTTGGTTAAGTTGGTGGACGGTATTTTTCTGGGGTTGGTTCTTAGGTTATGGGCCTATGATGGCGATTTTTATTGCCCGTATCTCACGGGGCCGTACTATTCGTCAGTTGATAACCACAGTATGTATTATTGCTCCTTTGGCCACTTGTTTTTGGTTCACCATCGTCGGGGGATCAGGTCTGGCTTTTGAAATTGCAAATCCAGGGAGTGTCAGTGCAGCTTTTGAGGGTTTCAACTTCCCTGGAGCCTTGTTGGCTATTACCCAGCAACTTCCATTCCCCACAGTAATGTCAATATTGTTTTTGATTTTGACCACAATTTTTATAATTACCACCGGTGATTCGATGACTTATACCATCAGTGTGGTAATTAGTGGAGAGCGTGAGCCCAATGCCTTAATACGTACTTTTTGGGGGGTAATGATGGGTATGACCGCCATCGTACTAATCTCTATTGGATCAGGGGGTGTGACCGCACTACAGTCATTTATCGTAATAACTGCAGTTCCTGTCTCCTTCATTATGTTGCCTTCATTATGGAATGGTCCACAAATTGCGAAGCAAATGGCAAAAGAGCAAGATTTATATCGACCTAATAGCTTAATAATAGCGAAGCCTGTAGTGCCAGCCGTTGTTGAGTCGGAGGTGGTAGCTGGAAGCTTAGAGCCCAAGGCAATTATTAAAGAAAAACAGTCATAAAAGTTAAACAATAGCTTTTAATCAGCATTACTAGGAGCAATAAGAATATGAGCATAACTATTGATAATAGCGACAACCGAAGTAGTTGGCTACATGACCTTAAGACTTTGAGCTTGCGTGACCCTAGTGATGTTATGAACCCTGATAGATTAGGAGCAATGCAGCAAACTAGAATTAGCTTTGTAAGAACTTTGCTAAGAAAGATAAGCCGAGAACAATGGCAACTGAATAAGCAAAGCTGGTGCATATCAGATGAGGGATATGGCCATGCTATTTATCGTTTAACCACTAATAATGGTGTCTATCATTTGGTGGTGTTCTGTGATCAGATTGCAGATGAAGATCGAAACGACCGGGTGATTGCAGAACGGTGGGATGTGGCATTTTGTTTAGTATTAGGTGAGGTACCTGATGATTTATTACAACAATTACACGCCAATATCCCATTACAAGAGGCCGGTAGAAATTGTAACAAAGTTATTGTGCTGGCTCGAGCAAATAAAAGTGTTCGTGTTTTTGAACATATTGTTGAGCGTCTAGCCAGTGGCAAGCAGCCCTCTCCTGAGGTGTTGGCGCAAGTAGGCTATATTCTTCGGACCACAGCAGTCTATGGTAACGGAAAATTTGGTATTCATGACTTTAAGCCATTAGAAAAAACCATCGACTTTGGTCAATCGTTTAGTGCCCAGATGTGTGCAGTCTATCTGCTACGTCAGTTCAGCTTGGATTGGGTTGAGTTCTTAGCAAAGGTCAGAGGTGGGGACAAGGCGGTAAGTCTTCATCCTAAGTTGCAGCGGTATCTAGGTGTGGGTAATGCGACAGGTCTGGGTATGGCGCCTTATCTTATTAATCATCCTAGTATCGTGGATCAGTGGTTAACTGCTAGAGAGCATGCCTTAGCCACAGTGTTAGATGAGAGGATTGAAGCCAGTAAGCTCATTTTATTACAAGGATATCTGAGGCGTGCGGTACAACACCTTCAGCAAGTAGTCACAATTAATGAGGCGCAGCAGCAGAAGAATGAAATAGCGGTATTAGAGCTTGATACATTACTTCAGCATCTAGAATCGACAGCCTCTAAATTAGGCACTTGGCGAGAGTTACTAAAGCTTTATCAGTACTTGAGCTTTGAAGCTCAAGAAGTGTTGATAGCCTGTTTAATGGAGCTATACCCTGAGAAAGTCGATATATTTGAGTCTTTTATGAATACTGATGAAACCATGGAGGTACCTTTAGGTAAAAAAGTAGAGGATATAATTTCTATTTTAGAAAATCGTTATCAGTGGGCAATTTATACAGATTTCAATGAGCCACAAAATATATATTGGTTTTGGTATCGTTCAGAGGATAAAGAGGAGCCAAGACTTGGTATTCGGGGTGTAGAGCAAGGTACTGAAAAAGAGTTGCCTTTAGATATTGGCCGGCAGGTACTGAATCTTTATCTAGCATTACAGCAGGCTGATAGTGAGCAAAAACTATCTGAGTTTATCTTAGAAAATCCAAAGTACCGTGGGATTATTCGCCGTGTCTGGAATATGGGTAATAAATTAATGGGAGATATTCAAATGAACGTGCTGCATAAAGAGGCGTTACCCATGAATTTACTACGGTGTAAATTATCTATGTTTGGAGCGACTAAGTTCGACCCTCGTTCAGACAGATGGGTACGTATTACTTTATTCCAAGGTGCTCCTTTATTTAATGAGGTTCATGAGGGAGAGTGGCTATTTCCTTTGTTACCGACAGAAGAGGAAATACAGCAAGGACTGGAAATATGATAGTCTCACATAACGAAATTATAAGCTTGGTAAAAAAGGCCTTTCTTGGTACGCACAATGAATATGGTGAGTCAGATCTTATTGCCAATATGGTAGCCGAGCTACAGATGGCTGGGCTTGATGGAATTCGCCAATTTAATAAAGCCAATGAATATCTATTTAGTGAAAAAGAGGTTGAGATAGATATCATAAGTGACCAGATTATTGATAAGGTGATATTAGATGCAGATGATAAGTACTCTAAGTCGACGCTAACTTTGAAGTTTGATTTTCATGGTAATAGTATTGTCTATCATCTGCCTGCAGTGCTAGATTATGCGCTAGAGCACTTTGCAGAGGGTCCGCACCATCATATTAAGATTGAGCTAAAAAACTGCCATAATCGTTGGTTGGCTTATGCAGAGCTAGTTAGACTTGCTGCAAAAGGTATTGCCTGTATGGCTAGATGGGATAATGGCACAGACCCTAAGCATACTTTATATATATTGAATTTAGGTAGTATCTACCCCGAGCTTTATTTCTTCGATGAGCAAATTGATGAAGTAGATGCACCTCAAGATATGATTATTGAGCTTGCGGATAATGACTTTGTACAAGAGTTCTATGCTAAAAATCATACAGGTTCTCTTAGCTCAATAGAAATACTAAAGAGCCATCAGTTATCATGGGATTTGGGGATTGAAGTTGATCCTGAACAATGGAATGTCCTAAAAAAAACTGCTCAACATATGTTAGTCAAAAATAGCGAGCAGTCGGTGAGAGGTGCTGGTGGAGTATAGAGCCTATAACAACAAGTTGTTTATGTTCAGTTTATACTTATAGGTCTTTGAATTCTCAAGTTTAATAAAAAAAGAAGCCTACAGCTATCTGCAGGCTTCTTTTTTATTGTATTTTTATATGGTATTAATTTAGTCCTAATATAAAATTGGTTTTTTTATCTACCCTGATACGGTTAAGAGTAATGAAAATAAAGATTATCCTCAGGTACCACAATACCTAACTGCATTAAGTTCTCATCAGTTGGGTAAACCCGCCAATCATCATTTAAATTAACACTGGCAATGGCAAAGTCGGTATAGACGTTTAAGGCAACGGGAATGCAGCCATCATTTTGATTGAGGGGTACCGGCGAGATACCCATACCGTCTTGATCATTATAATAAGCCTCCATTGCATCATTGTCATCAGCTTCTTCTTCAAATGAAGGGGCAGCAATGCTCGGAATGCTATCAAGCTGAGCAGGTTTTAATAAAGGCTTTAAGGAGTCTAAAAGTCGAGTGTCTTCACTGTGAATCTTAATGCTAATCTTCTTCACCCAGCGTTGACGGCATTCAAGGAGAGTATAAGCGTTGTCTAAACGGGCAAACAGGCGACCGTCACGGTCTCTAATACCGCCTTTAATGACAATGACCTCGTCAACCTTGAGCTTGTCTTTAATGCGGTTGTAACGCTCAGCATAACAGCTTACCTCAAGCCGCGCCGTTCCATCATCCAAGGTAATTACACAGCGGTTTCCGAAGTTAGCAATGTCCATAATCAGGCCAGCAAACAGAGTGCTGCCGTTATAGCCAGTATCAGATAGGCTATCTAGACGGGCATTGCTGGTATAGACCGCTACCTCTTTGCGGTATTGATCCATTGGGTGCCCAGTCAGGTACAGACCCAGGGTGTCTTTTTCAGCTTTAAGGCGGTGTTTATCTCCCCAAATCAGTTCAGGGCCAGTAGGCAGTGGCGGGGCAGTGGTAGCGTTATCCACTTCACTAAATAAGTCCATCATGCCCATTTCGTTATTTTGACGCTCTTGCTCAGCTGCCTGTACCGCACTGGGCAGCTGCTCCATCAAGGCACCGCGAATTTGGTGATGTTGGTCATCGGCTAAGTCAGGACGTAAGGTAATGGCAAAGTCATCAAAGCAGCCAGACTTGATTAGTGCCTCTAAAGTGCGCTTATTAACTTTCTTAATATCTACCCGGCGACAGAAGTCATAGAGATCGGTAAATGGTCCGCCCATATTTCTTGCGTGGACGATAGATTCGACCGCACCTTCACCGACCCCTTTAATTGCACCAAGACCATAAATGATATTGGTGGGCTTATCGGCGACAAAGTGCCATTCACTGCGATTAACAGAGGGGTTATCGACAGTTAGGTTAAAGTTCTCACGGCAGTCATTGATAAAGAACACCACGTTTTCAGTGTGATGCATATCAGAGGTTAATACCGCGGCCATAAACTCAGCGGGATAGTAGTATTTTAGATAAGCAGTCTGATAAGCTAAGACACCATAAGCCGCCGAGTGAGATTTGTTAAATCCGTAACCGGCAAACTTCTCCATCAAGTCAAACACACCGCCAGATACCACAGGATCAATGCCTTGTTTGGTCGCCCCAGTGACAAAGATATCCCGCTGCTTGGCCATCTCTTCTGGTTTTTTCTTACCCATAGCGCGGCGCAGCATGTCAGCCCCGCCCAAGCTGTAACCTGCCATGACCTGCGAGATTTGCATAACCTGCTCTTGGTAGACAATAACCCCGTTGGTGTTCTCAAGGATAGGCTCAAGGTTAGGGTGGTCATATACCACCTCTTCACGACCATGCTTACGGTCAATGTACATCTCAACCATTCCGGCATCTAGCGGGCCTGGGCGATATAACGCACACATGGCGATAACGTCTTCAATGTTGGTAGGTTGCAGCTTTGACAGGTATTTTTTCATACCCGAGCTCTCTAGCTGGAATACCGCTGTGGTCTTAGCTTCTTGCAACAGTTTATAAGCATTCTTGTCATCTAGCGGTAAGTCTTCTAGCTCAAGTGCTGGCTTTTGTTCCCGAGCTCGGCGCTCATTAATGTTCTTAACCGCCGCATTAATAACGGTTAAGTTTCGCAGACCTAAGAAGTCAAACTTAACTAGGCCGACAGATTCCACATCGTCTTTATCAAATTGACTGACTCGGTGACCCTCTTCATCACAATAGATGGCACTAAAATCTGTAATTTTATTTGGAGCAATCAATACGCCCCCAGCGTGCTTACCAACGTTTCGGGTTATGCCTTCAAGTTTAAGCGCCATTTCCCAGATCTCATTGGCATCCTCATAATCCATATTATCTGGGTTTGAAAGCAATTCTTTTAGTTGTGGCTCCTCAAGCACTGCATCTTGTAGTGAGATACCTGGAGTCTTGGGAATCAGTTTTGAGATTTTATCGGCCAAACCATAAGATTTACTTTGAACACGCGCCACGTCACGGACCACAGCTTTTGCTGCCATGGTACCGAAAGTGATAATCTGCGATACCGCTTCACGGCCATACTGACTGGCCACATACTCAATCACGCGGTCACGACCTTCAATACAAAAGTCGATATCGAAGTCGGGCATAGACACACGCTCTGGATTTAAGAAGCGCTCAAACAGTAAGTCGTAATGTAAGGGGTCAAGGTCGGTAATATTTAGGGCATAAGCCACTAAGGATCCGGCTCCTGAGCCACGACCTGGGCCTACCGGTACGCCATTGGCTTTGGCCCAGCGAATGAAATCCATTACGATTAAGAAGTAGCCTGGGAATCCCATTTCCAGAATAATATTTAGCTCATGCTCTAGGCGTTCATCATAAGGCTTTCTAACCTCAGGCCAAGTGTCATCTCGATCGGCAACTGGATATAGCTTATCTAAGCGGGCATCAAGTCCTCGCTTCGATTCAGCACGGAAAAAAGACTCAATGGTTTCGCCTTCAGGCACAGGGAATTCAGGTAATACGTTGATACCTAGAGTTAAAGTCACGTTACAGCGCTTGGCTAGGATAACGGTATTATCTACCACTTGAGGAATATCTGAAAAAAGCTCAACCATCTCAGCTTGAGTTTTTAAGTATTGTTCACTTGAGTAATCATGAGGACGGTTGGGGTCAGCCAGAACGTGAGAGGAGGCAATACACACTCGTGCTTCATGAGCGTCAAAGTCATCTTCTACCAAGAATCGTACGTCATTATGAGCCACGATGGGGATGCCATGACGCTGACCTGCCAAAATGGCTTGTTCAATAAAGGTGTCTTCACCCACACGTCTAGTGCGTTTTATAGCAAAATACAAGCGGTCTTCAAACACAGACTGATACTCAGCTAGCAGCTCATGGCCTCGCTCAGGGTTTGAGCCCATTAAAGCCTGTCCGACATCTGACTTCTCGGTAAATAAGATAATAACCCCGTCACTATTGGCCATTAAATGCTCTTTATTGACAATAGGGACGCCTCTGTTCTCAGGATTCATACGCCCATCTGTAAATCCTAGCGACACAATACGGGTAATGCTTTGGTAGCCCTCATTGTTCATTGCCAATAAAGTTAAGCGGGTGTTTTCGTCATCCAAGATAATCTCAGCCCCGATAATGGGCTTAATTCCTGCATCTAGGCAGGCACGATAAAACTTTACAGTGGCATATAAGTTAGATAAGTCGGTTAAAGCTAATGCCATTTGGCCATCAGCTGCTGCCGCTTTTACCAAAGGTTTGATACGAATAATGGAGTCGGTAATTGAAAACTCGCTGTGGATGCCTAAATGTACAAATGCCATAAACGACCTGATTTTAATAAACGGATTAGAACAAACAAGCAAGATTGTGGGCGAGACAACTGCTTCTGAAACTATAGAGTTTGTTTAAGTAAACTTTAGAGAAAAGCTATATTTTATCAATAACTTAATGAAAGGTTTTCTGCTTTGAGTATTGTGATTTTAATACGCAGATATAGGGTTTAATTAGGGGTTAACTATAGCATTTTTACGCCCATTTAGGTATCCAAGTTGCAAAATTAAGATTGTAACTTAGTGTGATTATTTTTGATTTTTATGTAACTAATGTTAGCTAAATATGTTTTACTATGGAGAGCTTTAAAAAAAATTACACAGTAATTTAATCAAGGATAGAGAATGCAGGATAGTAAAGCAACTACAGTCACTATTTCTCAAACGAAAGAAATAAAGAATTCTGAGGCAAAAGAGATAGGGGCGGTTCAAGTATCAATCACCAATACTGTAGATAGTGTCAATGAAGCAGAGGCCTTTAAATTTTGTATTGGATTGACAAATAGCAACGATGAACCAGTATTGGCGCATAAAGATGTGGCAATTAATGTCATTTGTACCGGCATAGCAGCAAATGGGGATGAGTACATTGGCAGTAGCATTATTATCATTGCTTCAGGATCAAGCAGTACTAACTTTTATCCTTTTACAGAAAAATATCTTAATGTAGAGCAGATAGATAAGTTAGGTATTGCCTTAACTGCTATCAAAGAAAGTGGATTTGCAGACATAACTATTGACCCCAATCACAACTTTGTAGAGCTGGCTGTTGTAAATTATCAGCAGGATTATTTTAGTGTGACAGCGTTAACGGTAGATGGGGTAGCAGGTGTCGTAGAGTTCACAGTTTCATTATCTAGAGCACCTATCACCCAAGAAGCCTCGGTAGATTATTTTTTAGGTAGGATAGGTGCAGCGAATATAAACTCTTATCAAGTAGATTCAGGGACTTTAGCTTTTAGCCGAGGTATTACTTCACATACAGTTACCCAATCTTTCTCTAACGTTGACTGCACACAATGTAATAGTAACTTTGAGGTAGTATTAACTAATAGTGTCAATGCTCAAATTAAAGACAGTTCTGAGTGGGTTTATAATAGGCATAACCCAAATACACAACCTGATTTAGCGTTGGTTTCTATTGTAGATAGTAGTGATCCAAACTGTGAAATGCAGCAGTTTCACGCCGACGGTGGCTCATTTGCCATCGAGCTACGAGACAACAAGGGAGATCTAAATATTGCCAATACTGATGTGACAGTTGAAATTCATTACTGGGGAACCATGACAGATGAAACAGATTTCGTAGGAAAAACAAGTTTAATAGTCCCTGCCAATAGTGCAAGTTTTGATTTTGATATTGCAGCTTTAGATGAGTATATTGTTAAGCATTCAGAGGCTGTCAATATTAAATTAAGTCAGGTTTATGGCGGTGGTTTTAAAACCATTGTCATTGATCAAAATAAGTCAGCAGCAGCAAATATGAGTATTAGGGACATAGGATAATTTCAAATAAATGGCCTGAATCACTGTATTGTATATAGCAAGAAATTTTTAATAGATCATATTTAATAAGACATTTTTTATAAGCCACACTCTTAAGAGTGTGGCTTATTTTTTTGTCTTTAGTTATTAGCTCAGCTAGCTCTTGGCTTAATTGATTCATTTTTGAATAGAGGATTTAGTACGTTTATACCATTACCTCAATGAAGCACGAAAAGTACTATCGGTATAGAGCCATGGAAGTATTGTGGGTGTTTTAAGCATAAAAAACTATATTTACTAAGAATTTTTTGAGGCTTTACGCTTAATAAGTTTGTAAAGGTTGTAAAACAAAAGTCATGTCTCTGATTAATTTGCATGAGCCTATTAGTTAACAAAACTTATTAGTAAATACTAATGTCAGAATTTTAGTCGATGGGTAGGAAAAAGGATTTGCTTAACAGCTTTTAGTAAAAAGACAAATCAATAAAAAAGTTGTTGTCTCCTTCGATGTAATCATTTAGCTAGCGTAAATTAAGGATATCTTCAATGAAAACAACAGTTAGAACACTTATAGGTACATTACTAATAGCGACATTATTACAGGGATGTGCTACTCAAAATGGAATGGTCAGAGTAAACGATGTTGCTTGGCATCCCAGTGAAGAGGTAGATGTGGATGCTATTTTAAATACAGCTACTCCTGAGGGCACAACCCGACTGGTGTTTTATCGTCCGATGGATAAGGATGACTCCCGAACAGGAGTCAATATCGCGATAAACGATGATTATCAGGTCAGTCTTCATCCTGGAAGCTTTACTGCAGTTTATTCTTGTATCGGGGATAACCGGCTGAGCAGCAAATCCTCTGAACTACATACCAATGACTTATTACTAGATCATAAAGTTTCAAATATCAAAAATAAGGAGACTCAATATTTCGAAATAAATGTCAATGAAAACCGTGTTGCAACGTCAAAGCGTGTATCTGAAGACCAAGCTCGTGCCGCTATGGCAGGTATGTCTTATCAAACTCATCAAATAAGCAAGGTCATTCCACACTGTGCCCTTCGCCCACAACCCAAACCTCAGCCCCCTAGCGCCCCTATTTTAGAAGAAAAAGTAACCATAAAGCTTCAAGTTCTTTTTGATAATGACAAATCAGTGGTTAAACCTCAATATCTGAGCGAACTGTCTACTGCCGCCGAATTCATGCAAAAGTATTCAGATACAACGGTTGTTATTGAGGGTCATACCGACAGTAATGCTAGTGATGCTTACAACATTGCTTTATCAGAACGTCGTGCTCAGGCAGTGAAAGAGGTGTTTATTAATCAATTCGGGATTAGTCCAGCTCGGATTCAAGCGATTGGCTATGGAGAATCACGGCCAATTGCCTCAAACGCAACTGCAGAAGGAAGACAGATGAACCGTAGAGTAGTCGCTGTATTACAACAAAAATAATATTAAAAGGCCTAGCTGAACAAGATTTAGCGGGTCGACCCAAATAATTACCTAGCAAAAATAATCTGGATGTAATTAAAACTATAAATCATTTAAAAATTCAACAAGGAAAGATAATGAAAAATATCATTGTAACAACAGTAGATTCAAGTGGAGTAGTTGCAAAAAACGCTCTTTCAGACAATGGGCCAACGGTAATCAATGCCACAAAAGACGCTAATTATGAGTTTTTTGACAATGTTAAAGGATACGGTCCCGACCATATAATCACTCGGCGTGTCGATAACGATTTAAAGGTTTCCTTTGATCGCACCGGTACAGAAGAAGACCTTATTATCAAAGATTTTTATCAAGAGAACAGTAACAGTGCGCTTATAGGCGCGTCAAAAGAGGGTGAGCCTTACTACTACATTCCTGATAGTGCGGAGCAAGCGGACTTTGTATCGCAGCTTCAAGACGGTGCTGTACAAGGTAATGCATTAGGCGGCGAAGAATTTGTACAACCGTGGTGGATAGGCGGATTGCCCGTTTTAGCCGCTTTAGGTATTGCTTCAATTGGTTCTGATGATGCTGAACCTCCTACTGTTGATACCGTCATTAATCCTCCAACTGTAGAAATTACTGAAGATGCTAACAATGATGGCATAATTTCAGCAAGCGAGCTGGATGGGACTGTGGGGGTTTTAATCACAGTGCATCCAGAGACAAATGTTGGTGATACTTTAGTCATAACCAACCCTGATGGATCCATGGATATAGTTGTTATTACCCAAGATATCAAAGACAACGGCTTGGTATTAGAATATCCAGCGCCTGCTAACGGTGAGACTATCGAGGTTACCGCCTATGTTGCCGATCAACAAGAGAATATTTCAGAGCCTAGTACTGATTCAGCTGTTGTAGAGTCTCCTGCGATTGTCTCCTTATCTGGTGATAGCAGTATTAATGAGAACGCTGGCCCAGCCACTTACACCATTACTTTAGATAAAGCTTCTGATACCGATACTGTGGTTACTTATGAGGTACAAAATCAAACTACCGACAGTAACGATTTTACAGGTCTCACCACGGCTACAGTTACCATACCGGCAGGTGAGGTGAGTGCGGTTATCGAGGTGGGTATAAATGATGACGGCGTCTATGAGGGCGATGAAAACTACAATGTGGTTATTACTGAGGTAACAGGGGGTGCGCAGTTAGGTAATGATGATACGGTTAATACGATCATTATAGACACTGATATGATGCCAAGTGTGAGTGTTGATGATGTCACTGTGAGTGAAAGTCTCATGGGAGAAGACGTTGTGGCAACATTTACGGTTACTTTGTCACATCCTAGTTCTGAAACGGTCGAAGTTAGCTTTAATACCGATGCAGGTACAGCAGTGGATGGTGCGGACTACACCGGGGTCAGCGGAACAGTAACTTTTGCGCCAGGTGAGACTACCCAAACTATTGAAGTGCCTATTTTGGATGATGTTTACGATGAAGCAGATGAAACTTTCAATGTGGTTCTAAGCGCACCTGTCAACGCTACATTAGGTAATAACGGCATTGGTACTATTACTGATGAAGAGCAGTACCCTGATTTAGTCGAAGTATCTATCGTTGATAACTATGATGCTGTGAATGAAGGTGACACGACAACCTTCCCAATAGAGCTTCGTGATGAAGCGGGTAATTTAATAGTAGCAGCTACTGATGTAACTGTTACGGTTGAATATACAGGTTCGGCAACTAATGGTGATGATTACACTACAGTAAGTACCACAGTAACCATTCTAGCAGGCACAAGCTCAGTCAATCTTGATATTGCAACGCTTACTGACTTATTAGATGAAGACTTAGAAGATGTGGTTATTACTATCACTGAAGCGACTGGCGGTGGTTTTGAAGCCATTGGTGTTGATGCTGATCATAGCGTTGCAGACGTTGACATTATTGACAGCTCATACACCACTATTGAAATCAACGACGTAACTGTTGACGAAGATGCCGGTAATGCAGTATTCACAGTAACTTTAACCGGCGATGCCCCAACAGCTGACGTAACTGTCAACTACGCGACCGGTGATGTTACTGCTGTGGATGCTTCCGATTATACCGGTGTAACTGGTACTTTAGTATTCCCAGTCGGTACATTTACGCAGACCATTACGGTGCCTATTTTAGATGACAATATTGCTGAAGCACCTGAAACGTACACTGTGACCCTAAGTGATGCGGTTAACGCCACAATTTTAAACAATGGTGTAGGTACTATTACTGATGAGTGTAATACTGATTTAGACTCAGTTTATGTGTCAATTGTGGATAATGTTGATTCAGTTTATGAAGGTGAGGTTGGCAGCTTTACGGTAGAGTTAAGAGATGCTGATGGCAACCTTAATGCAGCTATAACGGATGTCATTGTCGATATACATTATAGTGGTGTGGCCATTGATGGAACGGATTATGTAGGGGTGGCAAGTGTCACTATACCTGCTAATAGCTCGAGTGTAGTTTTTGATATCACAACATTGGATGATTATATCGCTGAAGGCTCAGAGATTGTAAACATTGAATTAAGCAGTGTAACTGGTGGTGGTTTTGAAGCTATAGCCGTTGATCCCACTAAAGCCACAGCAGATATGGAAATAGTGGATGAATGCTGTGATACCGAAGCGGTGATGGTTTCAATTCATGACTACATGGCTGATGTTATTGAAGGTGGTAATGGGGTATTCCCAATCGACTTACGTGATCAAGATGGCAATCCTATAAGTGCAATTACCGATACCACGGTAGATGTTCACTACAGTGGCGTAGCCATTGATGGTACAGACTTTACAGGCGTTGCTACTGTGGTTATCCCTGCAGGCAATCAATCTACAGTCCTTGTATTAGAAACAATTGATGATAACTTTGCAGAAGGTTCAGAGCTGGTAAATATTGAACTTCACAACGTATCAGGAGGAGGTTTTGAGTCTATAGAAATTGATCCAGATCATAGCACGGCTGATATGAATATTGTCGATGATTGTGATTCAGTTTTTGTATCCATTCTAGACTTCACCACTGATGTTGTAGAAGCTACTAGTGGTCTATTCCCCATCGTGCTCAAGGATGCTGATGGCAATGCTATCAATGCAGTCACTGATGTCACAGTAAATATTGAATATAGTGGTGTTGCCATTGATGGTACTGACTTTACAGGGATTGCCAGTGTTGTAATTCCTGCAGGCGCTCAAAGCACCAATCTGATTCTACAAACTTTGGATGATAATATCGCTGAAGGGTCAGAAATTGTTAATATTGAGTTGACAAGTGTTTCAGGTGGTGGTTTTGAGGCCATAGCAGTTGACCCAGTAATGTATGTCGCTGATATGAACATCGTCGATGACTGTGATCCAGGTGACCCAGTTACTGTTTCTATTTTTGATAATGTGGATTCAATTTATGAGGGCGAGTCAACTTACTTCCCTATTTCTCTTACCAATGCTGATGGTGATCCACAAATCGCAATTACTGATGTCACAGTAACCATAGAATATACAGGTTCGGCAACTAATGGTGATGATTATACCGGTAGCTTTACAGTTGTTATTCCTGCGGACTCAAGCTCAGTTAATTTAGACATTAACGCGTTAGAGGACCTGTTACCAGAAGGTAATGAAATCGTTGATATAACCATCACTAATCCTGTTGGCGGCGGTTTTGAAGACATCCTCGTCAATCCTGCGGCTAATACTGCTAACGTAACTATTATTGATAGTACTGTTGAGATTGTAGAGGTTAGCCCAGCCCAAGCTACTGAAGGCACTGATTTAGTTCATACGGTCACACTTAGTAGTGCCAGTAGCAGCGACAGTGTTTTCAGCTTTAACTTAGCAGAAGGCACAGCCACCGAAAATGTGGATTATTCAAATGTTGTTAGCTTCAGTGATGGGGTCACCTTAGATCCAGTAACAGGTGATATTACTGTACCAGCGGGTGTTACCAGCTTTACTGTAACCTATCCAACGATTGATGACAGCTATGCAGATGATGGGGAAACTACCACATTGTCAGTAGGCGGTGTGACAGGTGAGGGTACTATCAATGACGAACTTGATCCTCCCTTCGATCCTGAAAACCCACTTGATCCGGTTACTGTATGTATTGTAGATGATGTCGATTCGATTAATGAATGGGCTGTTAATCCTGACAATATCGGCAGCTTTCCAATTGAAATACGCGATCAAAACGGTGATTTAATAGTTGCAGCGACAGATGTCATGGTTGATGTGATTTACTCAGGCACAGCTAACAATGGCGATGACTTCACTGGTGTTCTCCAAGTGACTATTCCGGCGGGTACAAGCTCAGTTAACTTAGATCTAGCGGTGATAGATGACTTGCTAGCAGAGGGTGATGAAGTTGTTAATATCACCATTAGTAATCCTGTGGGCGGTGGCTTTGAGGGTATTAGTGTTGATCCTTATGCCAATACTGCTGATATGATTATTAAAGATGATGATTATATTCAGATTGATGTTGAACCGACTGCGGCTTTTGAAGGTGATGATTTGGTTCATATGGTTACGCTGAGCAACCCTAGTGCGTCTGATGAAACCTTCAGCTTTAGCTTAGTAGAAGGCACAGCTACTGAAGGCGTGGATTACTCAAATACGGTCAGCTTTAGTGATGGGGTCACCTTAGATCCAGTAACAGGTGATATTACCGTACCAGCGGGTGTCACCAGCTTTACTGTAACCTATCCAACGATTGATGATAGCTATGCAGATGATGGGGAAACCACCACATTAACCATAGGCGGTAGTAGTGCTACAGGTACTATCAATGATGAATCTCCACCTGATTTGGTTGAAGTATCGATTGTAGATAATGTTGATTCAATCTACGAAAGTAATTTAGCTCCTGATAATATCGGCAGTTTCCCAATTGAGCTTCGTGATGAAGTCACGGGTAATTTGGTAGTCGCTGCGACAGATGTCATGGTTGATGTGACTTACTCAGGTACAGCTGACAATGGTGATGACTTCACTGGCGTTATTCAAGTGACAATTCCGGCGGGTTCAAGTTCAGTTAACTTAGACCTAACGGTTATAGATGACTTGCTAGCAGAGGGTTATGAAATTGTTAACATTACTATCAGCAATCCTGTAGGCGGCGGCTTTGAAAGCATTGGTGTTGATTCTGACGCTAACACCGCTGATATGACCATCATTAGTGATGATTATGCTGAAATTACTGTCGAACCGACTGCAGCCTTTGAAGGTGATGATTTAGTTCATATGGTTACGCTAAGCAACCCTAGCATGACGGATGAAACCTTCGGCTTTAGCTTAGTAGAAGGCACAGCCACTGAAGGCGTGGATTACTCAAATACGGTCAGCTTTAGTGATGGGGTCACCTTAGATCCAGTAACAGGTGATATTACCGTACCAGCGGGAGTTACCAGCTTTACTGTAACCTACCCAACCATTGATGATAGCTATGCAGATGATGGTGAAACCACCACATTAACCATAGGCGGTAGTAGTGCTACAGGTACTATCAATGATGAATCTCCACCTGATTTGGTTGAAGTATCGATTGTAGATAATGTTGATGCTATTAACGAGGGTGAATCAGCTACTTTCCCAATTGAGCTTCGTGATGAAGTCACGGGTAATTTGGTAACCGCTGCTACTGATGTGACAGTTACATTGGAATACACAGGCACGGCAGTCAATGGGGATGACTATACAGGTACCACCACTATAACGATTCCAGCCGGTTTTAGCTCAGCTGACCTTGATATTGAGACCTTGACAGACTTACTAGATGAGGACTTAGAAGATGTGGTCATTACCATCGCTGACGTAACTGGTGGCGGTTTTGAAGCTATAGCTATCGATGCTGATAATAATGTAGCTGATGTCGAAATCGTTGACGACCCCTACTATCAGGTAGCAGTTGATGACGTAACCGTTTATGAAGATGAAGGTTATGCAGACTTTACCGTAACTTTAACTGGTGATTTACCGCCAACAGCTGATGTAACAGTTGACTATGCGACAGGCGATGTGACTGCTGTAGATGGCACCGATTACACTGGGGTATCAGGAACAATAACCTTTGCAGCGGGCACCACTGTATACACTCAAACTATTCAAGTGTCTATTATCGATGATTTAAGTTGGGAGCCTACTGAAACTTATAACTTAATACTAAGCAACCCAAGTACAAATGTTAGTATTTTAAATAGTGGTACGGGTACTATTTTAGATATTGACCTATTAGCAGTAGACGATAGTGCTGAAGCTATTGAAGCAGGTGGTATTAACAATGGATCAGGCTCACAAGATGCCACAGGTAACTTGTTAACCAATGATAACCCAGACCAAGCTGATGCTATAGTAACCGATATTAGAGTTGGTGGAGTTGAAGGTGGTGGCAGTGCTGGCACATTAGGAACGGCATTGGTAGGTACTTATGGCACGCTAACAGTCAATGCTGATGGAACCTATGTATATGAAGTTAATGATAATGATGCCACCGTTCAAGCCTTAAATGATGGTGATTCATTAACTGAAAGCTTCAACTACACCATGACAGATGGTGCAGGCTCAGATATTGCGGTATTAGAGATTGTAATTAAAGGTAATAATGACTGCGCCATTCCGACCGTTACCTCAGTGACAGTTTCAGAAGAGGGTCTAACAGAGTTCGATCCAATTCCTGATACCACAGGCAATAATGATACAACGGACAGTACTGAAGCTACTGGTTCAATCAGTTTTACAGACGTCGATAATTTTGATGCTAGTGACTTCTCTATTGATTTAGTGGGCCCGACTGATATTACTGTGAAAGGTGAAACGGTCAGTTGGACATGGGATGACTTAACCGGTCAGTTAACCGGTCAAGTAGTCATTGAAGGAGATTTGTTAGATGTTATGACGGTTGACGTAGGACCGATTACTACTGACGGCTTAGGTGGGTTTGTAGCTGACTATAATACAACCTTATTACACGCTATTGACCACCCTAGTAATAATGATGAAGACCAGATTGACGTTCAATTTGAAGCCAGTGTCAGTGATGGCATACAATCAGCTAGCACCGACTTTGCGGTTACTGTTGAGGATGACAGACCCGCTCAATCAGAAAGTAACATTGATATTGCTGCTGCAACATCAGACTCAAATATCACTATCATTCTTGATACTTCAGGCAGCATGAATAAGCTTGTTGTTGGAGGTAGTGGTGAAATCCGTCTCGATTTAGCAAAAGCGGCTATTGTGAAGTTACTAGAAGGTTATGATGAGACCGGCGATGTTAAAGTTCAGCTAATCACTTTTGCTACAGAGGCTCAGGCCCAGCCGCAATGGATGACTATCGATCAATTGAAAGCCATTCTACCTAGCATAGTTCCTGATGGATGGACTAACTACGATGCTGCATTAAATGAGACGATTAATAGCTATGATAGTCCCGGAGCTATCTTTGATGCCAATAACTATTCGTACTTCTTGACAGATGGAGAGCCAATTGTTGGACAAGGAACAGAAGATGATTTTGGTGCAGGTTATAGTTACTTTGGCTCAGACGCAGGCATTCAATCTGGAGAAGAAACATTATGGACTACTTTTTTGAATGCTAATGACATTAAATCTTATGCCATTGCTTTCGGTCCTGATGCTAATAATAATAATTTAGATGCCGAACTTGAACCCATTGCTTATGATGGTCAGATTGGTGAACAAGGGGCAGCTGATCTTGCCAGAAGCATTACTGATCTAAATCAACTTGACGATATCCTTATCGATACCTTGCCTGACATCATAGATTATGGTCTGGTTAATGGCAACTTGTTTGGTGCTGATGAGGGTCACGTCTTAACCTTTACCCTAGATGGTATTACTTACAACTATGATGGTAGCGATGGCTCTATGACAGCAACTAGCCCACCATCGGACATATATAGCTATGACCCATCGACAACAATGGTTACGATTAATACCCTAGCACAAGGTATTATGACGCTAGATTTCGAAACAGGTAAATACACTTATGAGACTCAATCTTTAGTGGTTGATTATCAAGAAGACATTACCTTTACCCTTATAGATGATGATGGCGATAGTGTTCAATCAGAGCAAACTATCTTCGTTTACAGTCTATCTGCGAAGGACGATAGCGTTATCACTAATGACCTTACGGGTACATTGGAGTTAGATCAAGCAGTACTGGTTGGTAATGACAACACTTCACCTAACTCTGAAGTAACAACAACCTTTGATGTTAATGGAGGTCAAACCTCGGGTGTTGATCCAGTTATCTATACCACCACTGACTTTTCAGGAGTGAATTCATTCGATTACACCATTTCTGAAAATGAGGTTTCTAGCTCAGCGTTAGTGAGCATTGAGTACCAACAAGGTGATACCAACACAGTTCAAGGTACCAATGCCTCAGAAACTTTAGTAGGCCGTGAAGGATTAGATGACACCCTATTAGGTTTGGATGGCAATGATATCCTGCAAGGAAAATCTGGAGATGACATATTGACAGGCGGATTAGGGGAAGATACCTTTATCTGGACAGGCAATGACATTGATGGACCGCTAACCCCTGATTTTGATATTATCACTGATTTTGAAGCGGGTGATAAGCTAAATCTAAGCGATTTACTACAAGGTGAAACCATAGGCGATGCCGCTAACCTTGCAGATTATTTAAATTGGGATGCCGTAACCGAAGTGCTAAGTGTGAATGCAGATGGTGACTTTAGTGGGGGTTATTCTGCCGCTCAGAGCGATCTAAATATTCAAATTGATAATTACGCAGGTGATTTTAATAACTTGGTAGATAATCATATTATTTAGTGGCTAAACAGGATCAAGCGTTACTCGCTAACGCTAATCTAACTAGCTAAGCTTCTGTCCTACAATATGCTCATAAAACCAGGTAGCCATATAGTCGGACCATAAAAAAGCCTGATAGTAAAAGCCAGAGTATTAATACTCTGGCTTTTTTTTGGTTTTATTTCGTTAGCCTGAGATACCGAGACTAGACATGAGTGCAATTAGTATATTTGTACTATAAACACTGGTATCGGCTAAGCCTATAGTAATTAAGTGTCATTTACTTTAATAAACAAAAAACAAACAGGTCTTGTTATGAATCATACAAATCAAAAAATAATATCAGACGTATTCAACATTAATAATAAAAACATCATTAATTATAAAGGTATAAATAATAATGCAGAAGCAGCTACCGCTATTTTTCAATCACAAATATCAGCGATAGACCCAAATTTTGTGCTAACTGTCTTGGTTGATAATATCACTGCAGACAATGTTATTAATATCGTTGAGGCCAGCCAAGAGGTTTTGATAACCGGAACAGTAGCTGGGAATTTTGCAGAGCTTCTTTCGGTTAAAGTAACCATAAACAACAAAGAATATGAAGCCAACCTGGATTCAAACAATACTTATTCAGTAGCCGTATTGGGCAGTGAATTAGCAGCTGATAACTCTGTTTCAGTAGCGGCCTTTGCAGTTGATTTAGTCGAGAAGATCTATAGTGGTCAAATAGAGCACAGCTATGAAGTACAACTTGATCCCCCAGTTGCCCCTAACGTCATCATTACCGAAGATATTAACAATGATGGAGTTATCGATAACTCAGAGCTTCAAGACACAGTTGATTATGTGGTAACAGTAGATGCAGGTACGACTGTAGGCAGCACGCTGCAAATCACCACGAGCTATACTGAGAATGGTGTGGTCACTGATAATGTCATAGACATAATAGTTACCGAAGAGATTATTGCAAATGGTTACACCGGATCGCTTACGAATGTTACCAGTCCCGCCGATGGTTCAGCGGTAATGGTGGACGCTATTATCATTGATGAGTATGAAAACGTCTCACCCAACAGTACTGATTCTGCCGTATTAGATCTACCAGCAACTGATCCTTGTGACGAACCCGGTATTGATGCTACACCGATGTATTTATGGCATTTAGGCGCCAACTTAACAGACAGTGAAGGCCCTTCAGATCAACGTGGCAAAACAGGTGGTAAATATGGTGATGAGATTAATTATGCAACCAGTGATTTCAACGATGCAATCTATATTGGTTATAGCGGATTAGACAGCCACGGTAATTTAATAAGATCTCCTTGGGATGGTGACTTTGAACGAGATCATGGAGATGGCAATGCATTATGGAGCTTGGAGACCTATGGTGGTAATGATTTGGTGCATATTCGTGAAGATCAAAATGCCTATACCTCTGCCAAGTTAGGTGGCGGTAATGATACTTATTATGTTCAAGGTGAAATGGATGCGGTGTTTGGTCTCGCCAAAACTAATCTTGAAGCTCGCAGCTATATTTATACCGAAGAGTGTCATGACACGGTAGTTATTGGTGGTAATGGTGAGGGTAAGGTCACTGGCTGGGGTATTGATGGAGGGCGTATCTTCACCGGTAGTGGTAACGACAACGTCACTGTATATGGCGAAATGGATGATGGGGGTGTTATCGATTTGGGGGCTGGTAGGGTGGAATATGCCCTAGATGAGCAGGCAGCTTCCTCTGTAGACAGTTTCGAGAACACAAACTATCTCTCCATTACTCATAACCTTGGTAATGCGGGCCACTATGACTTCGGTCATGTCTTCGGTGGGGATGCCAATGACAACGTTGAAATTGGTACATTTGTAGAAGGCACCAGTATTATCGATTTAGGACAAGGTGATAATAACATTAGTATAGGCGATGATTTAGATGGTCAATCTAGTGTGATAACCGGTGCTGGGGAAGATACTCTGTATATTGGAGATGATACTGAAGATCAAGCAACTGTTAACTTGGGAGATGGAAATAACAGCATAACTATCGCCAGCTATGTTGAAGACAACTCAATTATCCGAGTGGGTAATGGTAATGATGTCATTGATGTGGCCAGATCCATGGTGAATCACAGTCAAATTCATTTAGGTGACGGTGACAACACTCTAAGTTTTGGCAAAAATATTTTGGGGGCAACCCATATCACAGCGGGTGCTGGCGTGGATACGCTTGTGGTAGGTCATAAAATTGATGGCCGTGCCGATATTGACCTAGGAGCCGGCGATAATATTATTACTACGGGTGATGATGTTGACGGTCATAGCCGATTAACCACAAAGGAGGGTAATGATACGCTAACTGTGGGTGAAGATGTTGAAGACTATGCGGTTATTGACTTAGGTGATGGTGACAATACTATTAATATCGCAAGGCATATAGAAGATCATTCAACCATAGTTACTGGTGATGGGGCGGATGTTTTAACTATTGATGGCTCAACTTTAAATCATGCTTCAGTACACCTTGGAGATGGTAACGATATTATCAGCGTTGCCAATAGTGTTAAGGGGGCATCAACTATAGATTTGGGTATGGGCGACGATATGATCACAGTGTGTGGTTCAGATTTGTCAGGTCTTATCAATGGTGGCTCAGGTACAGACACACTCATATTAGATTATAGTCTAAATAGCCATTTGGTAGACGGCAACAGACATATTACCAATGCCACCACAGAGAATTTAACTGGTATCGAGAGGGTTGAATTAAATGGCCAGAATGTATTGGATATTCGCTTTGAGGATTTATTGCTTGATACTGGCCGTGAATCGGCATTATTTATCAATGGCAATGACTTAAGTAAGGTTGATTTAGGATCAACTAACTGGAGTAGCGATGGGGCGTCTAAAGCCAAAATGGATGATGTGACTGGAGGCGATTGGTCGTTAGCCACTAGCGAAGTTGTCGCTGGCGTGGGTTATGACGTGTATCAACATTCACATGCTTTGAGTCCTATAAATGATGTCTATATTGAACAGGGGGTTGTGGTTATTTAGTGAGTAACTATGGCAATTACGCTTATCTAAGTATTGTATTAATTGCAAGGAGTGATATTAATAAGCTGTAATTATGCTAATGTAAATAATATGAAAAGTTTACATATTGAGGAGGTGGGTAAGAGGTCTTTTGAATTTTGAGGCTGCAGCCCTTTAAATGCTTAGCTAATAATGAAAACACTATGATGAATAATTCTACGGATAAGAAAAACATCCTGCTAATAGATGATCATGAGCTATTTAGGGTAGGACTTCGTCTCATATTAGAGCCTGTAACTGATGCCAATATTATTGAAATAGAAAAAATTAGTGACCTAAGCTTAGTCAGTAGTCAAATAGATGTGGTATTGCTCGATATTTGTCTCCCAGGCATCAGTGGTCTTGAGGGTATGTCAATTATTCAAAAACATTGGCCTAAAGCGCGAATTATACTGCTTTCTGCTTCAAGTTATCATGAAGATATTAATATTGCTTTAGAGTCTGGCGCTAGCTGTTTTTTAAATAAAAATTCAGCCCCTCATCTCATTATTAAAACAGTTCAATCGTTACTAAAAAAAAGAAGCCTAAAAAAGCCTTTCAACAATGGAAATGGCGAGGATTGCTCCGCTATAAATGAACCTAAGCTCATGTTAAGCAATCGGCTATTAGAAGTGTTGGCGTTACTTGCTGAGGGTCTAAGTAATAAGGAAATGGCAGACCAGCTATATATTAGTGAGCACACAGTGCGCAATCATGTCGCCACTTTGATGTCACATTTTGAGGTTCATAATCGGACGAAGATTATAATTGAGGCACAGCGGGCAGGCTATCTTTCTAAGTTTGACTAATCTGACATCTCCTTAGTTTTTTATTCTTATTCCTCTACTAAAGGTTGATGCAATTATGAGAATAACTGATGACATAGGAGAGTTACATAGAGTTATAACCAACCAAAACACAGCAGAAAGGATACTGTCAAAACAAATAAAACATGTAAACCGAGTCTTGCCTTACTTCTTAAGTGGGGTGTTGGTCACTGGGGTTGTTTTCTTTATCATGATGGAGTTTGCTTTACATCCTAACTTAATAAAGATGCCACTACATTTTATTTGGATTATTTATCATAGCCTGACTGTCGTAATATGCTGGTATCTATGGCAAAAGGCTTTATCCGGTTCCACACATATCACCCACAGTCTTATAAAAACCATCTTTACTTATTTAACGGCCTATTTTCTGATATCGGATGTCATAGGCTGTCTTTTATTCTTTTTTTTAAATGAGTACTATGGGCTTGTAGAAATTCAGCCTAGAGTGTTTTATATCTGGATTTTCTATCACAACTTGGCTCTTTATCTTTGTTACTTTAATTGGAAAAACATCGATAAGGTAATTTTTGATATCCAAAATAAAAATCAACTGTCTCCGGTGACGGCAGACATGGATATACAAAACCTAAATTTTGAACCTAGAATTAATCATGAGGTGGACTATCTCGCCTGTTATACCGCCTATAAAGTTTTATTCACTTGTATGTTATTGCTAGGCTGTTTGTGGGCGATTGGTGTGGTTAAAGTAATTACTAATGATTTTGGTCTTTCGGCTCAAATGCTTGTCTCAATTGGCCTGAATTTTGCAATCATTAGTGGTGCTATGTCAAGTATTGGTATCTTTCGGCAGGTTTTCAATGCCTTCGCGATACCCAGTCTATTAACTTGGGCGGGTATTTTGCTATATGTAGATGACACTCAGCTAATAGTTTTATCTATAGTTGTTATTATTTTTGTATTGACCCATTCCTACTTTGCCCGATATAACTGGCTAAATTCGATTAAGACTATACAAGTTTATCTTGAGAATACCCATCTAGTAGCACAGTTGAAAACCAAATCTCAACAGTTACAACGGGTAAGCACTGCCAAGACTAATTTTCTGGCTTCTGCCAGTCATGACTTACGCCAGCCTGCACATGCCCTAAGTCTATTTATTGAAACTTTGTCCAGAACTGAATTAAATGACACACAAAAAAAGATTGTTGGATATGCCAAAACAGCCAGTAAGTCTAGTAGTGATATGCTAAATACTATACTGGACTACGCCCATCTAGAATCAGGTGAAATGATTCCTAATATTGTTTCAACAGATTTGGATTGTATTTTACACAATCTGGTTGATGAATTTAGCGCTGAAGCAGAGCTTAAAGGTTTAAAGCTGCGTTATCATCATACCAACTTATGTGTCATGTCTGACCCAGCTATGTTGTCCTTAATTTTAAGAAATTTTTTGAGCAATGCTATACGCTATACAGTCAAAGGTGGTATTCTAATTGGGGTGCGTTATACGCCGAGTCAGGTCAAGAAGGATAGTACGGATAAATGCAGTTGTCGAGTTAGTGTCTGGGACACAGGTAAGGGTATTAGAACAGATGAGTTGCAAAATGTATTTGATTCCTTTTATCAATTAGAGACTCATACCCAAAGTAATAAAGGGTTGGGATTGGGGTTATCAATTGCAAAGGAGCTAGCAAACTTATTGGAAGTGCCCATAAATGTAAAATCTAAACTTGGTCATGGGTCACAGTTCTATATTGACCTTCCAATTTGCAAAAGTGAGGATGATATCTGCGTTATTGATGAAACGGTTAGAATTGATGAAGTGGCTGTAGTTTCTGTATTGGTGGTAGATGATGAAGAGTCAGTATTAATTTCGATGGAATTACTACTACAGTCTTGGGGATACACGGTGTTAGTCGCCTTTAATGTAAATGACGCTATTAACCAATATCGTTTACATCAGCCGCAGATAATAATTACGGACTATCAATTGGATGACAATAGAACAGGTATGGAGGTATTAAAAACTGTCAATATGATGGCGGCTTTAAATAGTACACAGTCCTTGCCTCAATGTTTGATGTTCACGGGGAATACTTCACCTGAAATTATTAAAGCTACACAGAAACTGGGGGTATCGCTATTGCATAAGCCTATTGCCCCTGATACTTTACGAAACAGGCTAAAAGAGCTTGTTGCTAAGCTGTAAAATTAGTCTACTTTTAAAACTAATTAACATTATTAACTATCAGAGCCATTAAGGAAAGCTAATGCATATCACAGCGAATTTTGATGGCGGTAATATTGAGGTTATTAGTACTGAAGATCCGCAAAACATTCAATTAGCGATACGTCCAGATTATGGTGACCAGTTTTTCCAATGGTTTAACTTTCGTTTGAGCGGTGAAGTAGGTGAGCAGTATGTGCTAAATATTATCAATGCTGGCGAGGCCTCATTGGTAGCTATGTTAGCGGTGGTTGATGAGTTACGTTAGCGAATCATTTTAGCTACAAAAACATCATTAGTTACTACAAATCAATAGACTATTTCGATTGAAGTTCTCCTTTATAATTATTAAGCTAATAATGATGATAAAAGAAGTTTATTTATCATTGGCTGTAATCTTTTAACTGCGCTAGTTTAAAATAATAAAGGAGCACTATATGAAAGCTGCCCGTTTTTACGATAAAGGTGACATACGCATTGAAGACATTCCTGAGCCGACAGTAGAGCCCGGTACAGTCGGTATTGACGTGGCTTGGTGTGGTATCTGTGGTACGGACCTGCATGAGTTTATGGATGGACCCATTTTTATTCCTCCTTGTGGTCATCCTCATCCTATTTCAGGTGAGTCCGCCCCCGTAACCATGGGCCATGAATTCTCAGGCGTTGTTTATGCTGTGGGAGAGGGAGTCGATGATATCGAAGTGGGTCAGCATGTGGTGGTTGAGCCTTACATTATTGCAGATGATGTACCAACTGGTCCTGATGACAACTACCACCTATCAAAAGATATGAACTTCATTGGTTTGGGTGGCCGTGGTGGTGGTCTTTCTGAAAAAATCGCTGTAAAACGTCGCTGGGTACATCCTATATCTGATAAAATCCCCTTAGATCAAGCCGCTTTAATTGAGCCTTTAGCCGTTGGCTACCATGCTTATGTACGCAGTGGGGCTCAAGAAGGTGATGTGGCTTTAGTCGGCGGCGGTGGTCCTATTGGCCTGTTATTGTCTGCGGTGCTAAAGGCCAAAGGTATCACTGTTATCATGACTGAGCTTAGTGCAAAACGTAAAGAGAAAGCCAAAGAAAGCGGGGTTGCTGATTATATTCTAGACCCTTCTGAAGTTGATTTAGCTGAAGAGGTAATGAAAATTACTGGTGACAAGGGTGTTGATGTTGCCTTTGAGTGTACCAGTGTCAATGAAGTATTAGATTCTCTAGTTGAGCTGACCAAACCTGCTGGGGTGGTGGTTATTGTCTCTATTTGGAGTCATCCTGCTACGGTTAATGTACATACTGTGGTTATGAAAGAGCTTGATGTACGTGGTACGATTGCTTATGTGAATAATCATGAAGAGACGATTAAATTGGTTGAAGAGGGCAAGATAGACCTTGAACCGTTTATTACTCAGCGTATTAAGCTAGATGACTTAGTATCTGAAGGTTTTGAGAGATTGATTCATAACAATGAGTCAGCAGTGAAGATTATTGTTAATCCTAATCTTAAATAGATAATCTGTTTAGTTGCCTGTTAAGTTAGTTCGTTAAGTTAATTAAAGCCATCCTTTAAGTGATGGCTTTTTTAATTAGATGTTTCTGACTTAATATTAATAGTAAATACCCCGTTCTTAAAACCACATCATTATGGAACAATTAATTTAGCTGTTTGTACTCAGCAAGTGTAATATTATTAAGTAAATTATAGGGTCTTTCGATGTTATAAACCTTGATCCAGCATTCAGTCAGCGTATTGCCTCCATATAATTTATTAAATAAATAACAATCTAAAACTCATTGCGATAACTGCGATTTAACCTTTCGATTAAGCCTACTGATATTGTAAATTAAAGGGATCAGCTGACACTGCGCCATTAATAATTATGATAAATACTATGTGGTAAAAGTAATAAGAAAAGAGTATAGCTATGAAATATAACGTATGCCTAGTTTTTAATAATAATTTGCAAGATGCAAAAAAAGTCTGGGATTGTATTTCGCCTCTAATGGTATGACCCCTGCCGTCAAATCCGTACACCTAAACTTGGGAGATTTTAATTACGCAGCCTGACGGTAGAAATCAACCCAAACCTGTCTTGGCGATCTCATACCTAAACTCTGCTGAATCCTCGTTTGGTTGTAATCTAACTCAATATATTTGATGATACTGTTGATTGCTTCAAATCGAGTTTTATAATGATGATGATATACTAACTCATTCTTTAAAACGCCCCAGAAGCTCTCTATTGGCGCGTTATCATAGCAGTTGCCTTTAGCACTCATAGATCCTTTAAAACCGTATTTACTGATGATTGTGCGATAATCATCGCTACA
>NZ_JMKP01000015.1 GCF_000685805.1 Psychrobacter phenylpyruvicus DSM 7000 = NBRC 102152
ATACAGGGCAATCGCACTATAAAACTCTCCCGAATAGAACCTGCTCACGATAATCAAGATTTTGAGAAGCCCTAATACGGCGTCGTTTCACTGACAGTTTAGTATCATCTCTATCACGTAGTAGATTTAAAGCTGTACGAGTGAGTAAGGCTTTATTACTTCGGGCATTCTTCTCAAGCTTTACCGAGCGGTCTTCACCGAAGGTCACATCAAGCACCCAGTGCTGAGAATTTTCTATTGCCCAATGAGAACGTATATATTGAGCAACGATAGGTAAATCAGTCAAAGAGGTCAAATAATAACGCCGTTCAGTATGGCTATCTTCACCTATACTACGAGTAGACTCAACCATAGCCACGGCATTTAAGCCTGTCCAATCAGACTTATTATCTAACCAATCTATCTTTGTAGATAGCGCATAACGTCTTACTTCTATACGACCATGATCTTTATCAACAGTTTCATTGATGGGTAAATTACCTGAATCAAATTGTGTGTCTAACCAAAGCTTAACGTCGTCATATAAAAGCTCATGGTTTCTTTTCAAGGACAAGATATAGTCGGCTTTAGCTTTAACAAGCTGTTTACAGACATCCTTTTGACAATACATCGCATCCCCGGTCACAACGCTGCCCTTAAGATTGATCATATCAAGCAGTCTAGGCAGTGTCGTTATCTCGTTGTCTTTACTATTTACTTGCGTTTGTGCTAATACCAATTTAGTTTCACTGGCAAAGGCAGTGACTAAATGAATAGAGTCTGTATCTTTAAAGCCACCTTGGAGAAATTTACCATCAATGGCAATGTGTGTATGGTCTTTAACACTTTCGGTCATCCAATGAGCAAAGCATAGGGCAAAGTGATCTTTGTCTATCATTTTCATGACATTTCCAAAGGTGTCATGCGAGGGTATACCATAAGGCATAGCGAGAACCCTCTCAAACCACGACCTGTTCTCTTTGGCAAAGTCTTCGACACTCACCCAGTCGTTATAGCCGCAGATAAAAGCGGTTAGCGCAATAAATATGACGTTCTCTAGTGGATGATAGAGATTTTTGTTTTGGCGTCTTGGGTCATTGAGTTTGGCAAAGAACTCTCTTGGATCGTTGAGCATAATAGCTCCCTCTTATGGATCGGGTGCTATATTTTACTCCTTCTTTGACTTTTTGTAGTGCGATTGCCCTGTTTAATGATAATATCGAGCTAATTAATAAAATCCTATTGCCGTTAAAGTACTTAATCAAACACTCTGCTTTCCAAGAGGAACAGGAGTGTCGGATGATATATATGACATCTATTAGTAGCCCAGAAGTAGTGATGGATTTTGGTAGGGCTTTATATATTGAATACGAACCCGAAGTTAAATCAAACTTAGATAAAATATATGTCGCACCTGCTGCGACTCATTATCAACAATATCTTGCTAAATTATTAAGTGGTACTGATGTCAAAATCGAATTATCTAAACTTCCTTATCGGCATACATAGAGAGAAGTATTCGCCCTTCCCGAGGGACGAGGGGCGACTAGGTTGTTAAAGAACGCCTACCCATAACCCGCATATTTCTCCCTTTCTTAAGAACACGAAACTAAGGCCATGCTTCAATTAGGCGTGGCTTTTCCGTAAACTTATTTCAGGACGGGACAGACTAAAAAAAAGGCCATCCCAAACAGGACGGCCTTTTTCTAATTTAAAAGTTTTAAAACGATCTAAGAAGCTTCTTTCTCAAGCATAGGCTTCAAGAAATGACCGGTAAACGACGCTTCGTTATCTGCCACTTCTTCAGGCGTACCTTCAGCGATAATCATACCGCCGTTTTTACCGCCTTCAGGGCCTAAGTCAACGATCCAGTCAGCAGTCTTAATCACATCTAAGTTATGCTCAATGACCACGATGGTATTGCCCTTATCACGTAAGGCGTGCAGGATATTAAGCAGCTTATAAATATCATGGAAATGCAAACCAGTGGTTGGCTCATCCAAGATATATAAGGTCTGACCGGTATCGCGTTTGGCAAGCTCACGAGCCAGCTTAACCCGCTGCGCCTCACCCCCTGATAAAGTCGGGGCAGACTGACCTAGGCGAATATAGCTTAAGCCCACATCCATCAATGCTTGCAGGCGACGGTGAATAGGCGGAATCGCTGAGAAGAACTCAGTCGCATCTTCCACAGTCATCTCTAATACTTCTGCGATGCTCTTACCTTTGTAATGAATCTCAAGCGTCTCACGGTTATAGCGCTTGCCATGACAGCTGTCGCAAGGCACATACATATCGGGTAAGAAGTGCATCTCAACCTTGATTAGACCATCACCCTGACAAGTCTCACAACGACCGCCTTTGACGTTAAAGCTAAAGCGACCGGCTTTATAACCACGGGCTTTGGCTTCTGGCGTCTGCGCAAACAAGTCACGGATAGGGGTGAACACACCGGTATAAGTCGCCGGGTTTGAGCGAGGCGTACGGCCAATTGGGCTTTGGTCAATATCGACCATCTTGTCTAGGTACTCAAGCCCAGTAATACTTTCATATTGATCAGGCACCAAGGTCGAAGCATTATTTAGCTGAGTAGCAGCTAGCGGCATAAGGGTACGGTTAATCAAGGTTGATTTGCCCGAGCCTGACACCCCAGTGATACAAGTAAAGGTACCGATTGGGATAGTTAAGTCCACATCTTTTAAGTTATTACCGTTGGCACCTTTTAGCTCAATTTGCATTGGTACTATGTTCTTCGCTTTAGGCTTTTTGTTTTTAGCAGCTTTGGCAGCGGCTGCAGCCTTAGCTTTGCCCATCGGCATAATACGCGCTTTTTCGGGCGGATTATTGAGGTCAATGGTTTTGGCTTTGTGACGGACTTTAGGGATTTCAATTTTCTTTTTGCCCGATAAGTACTGACCTGTCAATGACTCCTCAACATCCATAATCTGTTGCATGGTACCCTCAGCAATGACATGACCGCCATGCACGCCAGCACCAACGCCGATATCAATTACATGATCCGCTTGGCGAATGGCGTCTTCATCGTGTTCAACGACTAACACTGTGTTGCCCAGATCACGTAAGCGAAGTAGCGTCTGTAATAAACGGTCATTATCACGCTGATGCAGACCAATAGACGGCTCATCGAGCACATACATAACGCCCATTAAGCCTGCGCCAATTTGGCTGGCAAGACGGATGCGCTGTGCTTCACCACCTGATAGGGTTTCGGCAGAGCGGGCAAGGTTTAGATAATCTAGACCAACGCTTACGAGGAAGTTTAGACGCTCATTAATCTCTTTAAAGATTTTTTCGCTAATTTCACCTTTTGCGCCGCTCATTTGTAAGTCTTTATAATAGTCGGCTGCATCACCAATCGATAGCTGCACGATATCGGCAATGCCTTTACCGTCAACACGTACGTTACGGGCAATTTCATTAAGACGTGCGCCATCACAGACGTTACAGGTGGTGTCGGCTAAATATTTTGCCAACTCATCACGCACAAAGTTACTTTGAGTCTTGGCATAACGGCGCTCAAGATAGGGCAGTATCCCTTCAAATGGCGTGGTTTTTTTGGTTTTTCGGCCCCGTTCATCGGTGAAGTTAAACTCAATTTTCTCTTTGCCAGAGCCTTTTAAGATAATGTCACGGTGCTCTTTTGAAATCTCTTGCCATGGAATATCCATGTCGATGTTGTAGTGCTTAGCAACCGTGGTTAATAGCCCGAAATAATAGGCATGGCGTCTGTCCCAACCATTGATAGCGCCTTGATTGAGTGACTTCTCAGGGTTAGTAACTAATTTTTCTGCAGAGAAGTACTGGCGTTTACCTAGCCCATCACAAGCAGGACACGCCCCATAAGGGTTGTTGAAACTAAATAGACGCGGTTCAAGCTCTGACACAGCTCGGTCACAGACTGGGCAAGAGTGTTTGGCTGATAAAATCTGGTCATCACTGTCTTTGTTTGAGGCGTCAGGATTGGGATTGCCATCCATATAATGCAAGATGGCCAAGTCGTTGCCTAAGCGCAGAGCCGTCTCCAAACTCTCGGCAACGCGGTTGCCTAAGTCATCACGCACTTTGAAGCGGTCAACGACCACCTCGATGGTGTGTTTTTTATTTTTCTCAAGTGCCGGCAGTTCGTCCATATCATAGACATGACCGTCGACACGGACACGGACGAAGCCTTGACCCACAAGCTGTTCAAGCAGGACGATATGTTCACCCTTACGCTCCCGTATCACAGGTGCCAAGATCATCAGCTTAGTGCCTTCTGGCAAGGCCATGATTTCATCGACCATTTCGGTAATGGTCTGCGCCACCATTGGCTCGTTGTGTACTGGACAATAGGGAGTACCGACGCGCGCGTATAACAGGCGGAGATAGTCATAAATCTCAGTAATGGTGCCGACTGTTGAGCGTGGGTTGTGGTTGGTCGACTTTTGTTCGATAGCAATAGCCGGCGATAAGCCCTCGATGCTATCTACTTCTGGCTTATCCATTTGTGATAAGAATTGACGCGCATACGCCGACAAGCTCTCGACGTAACGACGCTGGCCCTCAGCATATAAGGTATCAAATGCCAGTGAGGACTTACCAGAGCCTGATAAACCGGTGATAACCACAAATTTGTCACGTGGAATATCGATATCGATGTTCTTTAAATTATGGGTGCGTGCGCCGCGAATCTTAATGTGTTCGTGTGCCATATAGTGCCTTTGTTATTAAATTTTAAGCAGTTAGGTTTTTACAATTTTGAATAATAAATTAGGGTGTTGATTAGTTGGTATTGAATGCGATTATCGTTCGCTTAGTTTGAATAATAAAGTTAATTAAATTTTAATAGTCAGTGGTGCATCATGTATTTGATAGGCAGTGGCTATGTGAGCCACAAGCTGTGTATTGTTTATGGTCATAATTTAGCTGAAATTCAAGTAGCTAGCATACACCAAGACGGCTTATATGTGCCTTGCAAGTCACCAACTTTATTTAAAGCGTATGATGTTCGCACCATATTTTATCTATATCCATTATAATGTACGCTCGCAAACATCATTGTCTGTTAAGTGCCGATAAGAGGTATTTAAATTGTTAAGCAGACAAAATTCGTGATTGAGATAGGGTGAGACAATAGCATGAATAGCATCGAGAAACGGGCCATCAGTAGTCTAGGTGGCATATTTGCCTTACGGATGATCGGGCTGTTTATGATTGTGCCAGTGTTTTCGGTATATGGTAGCAACTATGCCCATGCCACGCCGTTTTTAATTGGCCTAGCAGTGGGTATTTATGGTCTGGGCCAAGCCATATTTCAAATCCCTATGAGTATGGCTGCGGACAAATTCCCGCGCAAACCCATGATATTCTTTGGACTGCTGTTATTTGCCATTGGCGGAATAGTAGCCGCAACAGCCACCGATATTTATGGAGTTATTATTGGTCGGGCGTTAGCAGGCAGTGGCGCGGTATCTGGGGTAATGATGGCGCTGCTTGCTGATGTAACCCGTGAGCAACAACGCACCAAAGCCATGGCAACCATGGGATTGACCATTGCAACCTCCATTATGTTGTCGTTTGCTTTAGGGCCAATGATGGTCGCTTCAGTCGGTATGTCGGGTTTATTTTGGTTAACAACAGGCTTCGCAGTGTTGGCCATGTTGTTATTATTGGCAGTACCAACGCCGGTGCGGGTATTGAAGCATAACCTTGATAACAAATCGATTGGGGCGCAGTTAAAAGAGGTGTTGGCGATTGCAGATTTAAACCGTCTGCATTTCGGTATTTTTGCGCTGCATCTGACCATGACCGCCATTTTTGTGATTGTACCGCATCAGCTTGGCGATGTGTTGGGTCTAGCAGTACGTCAACAAGGTTTGGTATATTTGCCGTTATTATTTATCGGTTTTGCCATCGCTATCCCGTTTATTATTGTTGCTGAAAAAAAGCAAAAAATGCGCCAAGTATTTTTGTCAGCCATAGCAGTGATGGCGGCGGCCTTACTTAGTTTGACAGTAGGCAGTCAGTTTGGCATAGGTTTGATCTTAGGATTAGGACTGTATTTTATTGGCCTTAACTTATTGGAAGCGACCATCCCTTCTTGGATCTCTAAAAAAGCCCCTGTTGCTAATAAAGCAACGGCTATGGGGATTAACTCATCCAGTCAGTTTTTGGGGGCTTTTTTTGGCGGTGCGTTAGGGGGTATGTTATTAAACCAAGGAGTTATGCTGTCTTGGGGTTTGCTCGGTGCAGTGATGGTGATTGCCTTGCTTTTAATCCTACCTATTGCCCAGCCTCCTTACCTTACCAGTACCACAATGGCCATTCCAAAACAGGCGGATATATCGGCTTGGTCGCAGCAAGTTATGAACGTTGATGGGGTTGATGAAGTGGTGGTTATGCCCAAAGATGGCGTGGCCTATTTGAAGCTGGATAAACAAAAGCTTACCGATAATTCACGACAATTACTGTCGCAACTAACCGAAACTAAACTAGATATTTAATTAAAAATTCGGTACAGTGGCGACATGTGCTATAAAGTTAGTTAGCGATAGCTTTTGTTAAACATTAATTAATAATTTATTAAATAGATATATAAAAAGGAAGCCTTATGCGTGGTATTAATAAAGTAATTATTGTGGGTCATTTAGGGGCTGATCCTGAGACCCGTCAATTCAGTAATGGAGGTAGTGTCACTAATATCTCTGTGGCAACTTCTGAGCAGTGGACTGATAAACAAACAGGCGAGAAGCGTGAAGCGACCGAATGGCATCGTATTTCGCTATTTAACCGTCTAGGCGAAATTGCGGCACAGTACTTACGTAAAGGTAGCCAAGTTTATATCGAAGGCAGCTTACGTACCCGTAAATGGCAGGATCAAAACGGTCAAGACCGTTACACTACTGAAATTCGCGCTGATCAAATGCAAATGTTGGGCGGCAATAGTGGTGGCGGTATGGGTAGTGTCCAGTCAACGCCAACTGGCTATGGTAATCAAGGTGGTTTCCAGGGTGGCAATCAGAATCCACAAGGTGGCTTCCAGGGTCAGCAAGGTGGGTTCCAAGGTCAGCAAGGCGGTGGATATCAAGGACAACAAGCTGGCAATCAAGGTGCTGGTAATAACCAAAATACCTTTGCTCCTCAAACTCCTGCAGCAGCGCCACAGCCAACTCCTGCTCCTGCACCAGGGTTTAATAATCAAACCACCATTCCAGCAGGCGGCATGACAGATACTCCTAAGGATGATGATATTCCGTTCTAAGTCTTATAAAAATAAGATCAGCTAAAAATAAACCCTGCAAATTTGCAGGGTTTATTTGTTTAACAGCCTTTAGTCGAATCTAGTCAATGATGATTACGAGAAATGGGCTAATATTAATAGGCGGTTATGGCTCAATTAAACCTAAAGAAACAAGATCCTCATTAATTTGATCGACCACTTGCTCAACATCTTGCTTGGTCAATAAAGGATGCATACAGCAGAATCTTAATACCGTTTTGTTATGTAGTAGGGTGGTGTAATAGATGGCATTGTTTCTTTTGGTAGATAACTCAGACAGTTTTTTATTAATCTGATTTAGCTCTTGTTCGCTGTGCTTGCCGTCATTAAAACGTACGTTAACGATGCTCAACTGGGCAGGTGATACAATTTCAAAGTGGGGCTGTTGACGAAATAGAGTCTCAAAATGTTGTGCGTTTTCAAACCCTTTATCGATAGCATTACGCATCTCTTTTAAGCCGACTCTTTGCAAGGTGTACCACAGGCGCATGCCTCTTGCTGGGGCAGTTAGCTCGATGCCCATGTCCCAAAAGTTAATGTTGGAATCATCGGACTGGATATCGGTTAAATATTCAGGGTTCTCACTAAAAGTACGTGACATAGCTTGACGGTCTTTACAGATGACTACCGCACAGCCATAGGTTTGAAATAGCCATTTGTGACCATCCCAACTGACAGAATCACTACGCTCAATCCCATCTAATAGCTTGCGATGTGAGGATAAGATGGCGCTCGCCCCATAGGCCCCGTCAATGTGAAGCCACATATCATTAGCTTCACTGATGTCAGCCAACTGATGTAGCGGGTCGATTGAACCGGTATTGGTGGTGCCACAAGAGCCAACAATTAAAAAGGGAATCATGCCATCGGCTTTATCCTGCTCGATTTGCTTTTGTAGATCTTCTGCTATCATTTGAAAGGCATCGTTGGTCTTAACTTTGCGGATATTGGCTCTAGGAATACCCATAATACGGATGCCCTTGGCCACAGAAGAATGAGTCTGATCAGAGACGTAGACAGTGCCTTTGACCAGTTCATTCTCCTTTAATTTCTCATCTCGAGCCACAATAGAGGCAGTTAGGTTGGCCATTGAGCCTCCTGAGACGAACAGCCCGCCCAACTCTTTTACTGGATAGCCAATTTGTTCGCCCATCCAGTTCATAAGTTTTTTTTCAGCGACGGCCATACCCTCACTTAAAGTATGACTGCCTCCATAAGGCGAATAAAAAGAGTTGATGGCCTCACCAACCACAGAGATGGGAGACAGCGCTAAGGGTATGAAGGAGAAGAATCGAGGGTGACTTTGTTTCGTACGGTATTTATATACCAGCTCGTTAAGCTCGTGCATCACCTCATCTGCGGATCTTGGCTCTTCTTGGAACGGGATATCGATAATGGCTTGCTTCTTAGCTTCAGGTAGTGGATTAACGATATTTGATTGGGCGGTATGTATTTGCTCCTCTACCATCAGTGGCATGAATTTGGTTAAAGAAGCTTTGGCCTCCTCCCAGTTAAATAGGTTAGCGTCATTATTATTAGATGTCATAGCTCTTGCCTTAAATAAAATATTTATTGTCTTAAATAGACAAGTAATATCAATAGCTTACAAAGACTGTGAGTCACTGTTCTTTGATTAAAATAGGAATAAAAAAAGCCACTTATAATGGGGATTATAGTTAGCTTTTGGTTTAAGTAGCTATTATAACCTAGCCTGTTTTTTGGCTTGTGTTATGTGTTGTTATTTCATATTTAAATGTAATCTTCATTGAGATATAACAGGGGCATAAGCTACTGTTATACAGAAGCCACTAAGTCCAGCTATGAAAAAGCAGTAATTAAGATTAGCAATAAAAAATACAAATAAAAAAGAGGAGGGGATATGCGTTATTCAAAGGTCCTTAAGCTAGGGGCGGTGGGATTGGCTTTATTACTAATCCCTAGACGCAGCAGTAGGGACGTTAAAGCTAAAGGCAATATTGCTCCAGATTTGACCCCTGATACCAATAGCAAAGGTCAGCTTAAGGGCGATGCTAAGTCTGACGACAATGACAGTAGCCTTGATGAATAGCAGCCTTAATTGACAGCTACATTAATTCAGCATGTCCGCTTTCACCAAACTTTATAACTTGAGGTCACAACGAGCCACTATGTCACACAGTGAAAATAATAAGGGATTAGAAACTGGCATTCATTACCCTTTGATCGACACCCACACTCACTTTGACGACTTCGTCTTTGATGCAGATAGGATTGAGCTGGCTACTTCAGCTTATCGCTCAGGGGTGCGTCACTTATTGTTAATAGGCTATTATGCCAAGTATTTTGATCGCATGTTACAGACGCAGCAACAGTTAATGAATCAAGCAGATAATGGGACTGCAGTCCCAAAAGTTTACCTTGCTTCAGGACTGCATCCTGCTTATATCTCTGAGCATACTGAGGCGGATTTAGAACAGTTGGCCCAGTTTTTACAGATGCACCCCAATGTGGCCGTTGGAGAAATTGGGTTAGACACCTTTACTGATGAATTAAAAAGCGAGCAGTCGGTGGCGAAACAAAAACGCTTTTTTGAGGCGCAATTAGACTTAGCGGTTCAGCATCAGCTGCCGGTACTGCTTCATATTCGTAAGGCTCACGCCGAGTGCTTAGCGCTACTAAAAAAGCACGATTATAAGGCCAATAAGCTGGGTGGTATTGCTCATAGCTTCAGTGGTGGTGAGCAAGAAGCTAAGGCTTTTGTAAAGTTGGGTTTTAAACTCGGGGTTACCGGTCAGATAACCAATACCAATGCCAAAAAACTACGCCGCGCCATAAAGGCAGCGGTCGAAACCTATGGCTTACAGTGCTTAGTGCTAGAGACGGATTGCCCCGACATGACCCCGATATGCTGTCAGCAAGGAGGGGAGCCAACCAGGAATGTACCCGGTAATCTAGGCTTTGTACTTCAAGGTTTGGCTGAGCTGCTCGAGGTTGACGAGCAGAGCTTGGCTAGACAGTTGTGGCAAAACAGCTGTGAGGCTTTAAGAGTTGACTGGGCTTACCCTGAATAACTTGGGTTATATAACTTGTGCTATACAGTATAATAGGCCACTGGTTTTAATTCCTGATTTTAAGTTAAGCGCTTTAGCTTAAACTTCTTAACTTAAAGCTTCCTTCACTTGTTTATCTTCCACACTCTCTTAATTTATAGAAAATAAGGTACTTTATGACCTCATCTTCCGCTTTAGACGACAGCCAATATGACCGACGCTTTAAAGGCACGCAGACTTTATATGGTCAATCCAGCTTTACTAATTTTGAGCAGGCCCATGTGATTGTGATTGGGGTGGGTGGTGTCGGAACTTGGGTTGCTGAAGGGCTAGCACGTACCGCCATTGGTAAGATGACTTTGATAGATATGGATGTGTTGGTGGCCTCGAATGTCAATAGACAGTTGCCCGCACTCGACAGCAGTTTTGGTAAGAGTAAAATCGAGGAGATGGCCGAGCGCGCACGTCAAATCAACCCTAAGCTTGAGTTGACATTAGTTGATGACTTTTTGACGCCTGAGAATGTGGCTCAGCTACTGCCTAGCCGAGAGCAGGCGAAGCAAAAGTTGCAGCAAGGTGAGGCGACCATCGTCTTGGATTGTACCGATGATATGGCAGCCAAATTGGCGATTGCATTGCATTGCCGGTTTAATAAGCTGAAACTGATTTGTGCCGGCGGGGCAGGCGGTAAGACTGATCCGCTGCAAATTACGGTCAGTGATTTAAAAGATACTTATCAAGATCCTTTGCTAGCACGTTTGCGAACCAAGCTGCGTCATGAGCATGGTATTAACAAACAATTAAAGGATAAATTTGGTATTAAATGTGTCTATTCAACGCAGCCACCGATTGTCAATAAATCAGCCGATGGCAGTGTCCAAACCGGTGGCTTACACTGTGGTGGCTATGGTTCAGCAGTGGCAGTAACCTCAGTGGTGGGCATGGTAATGGTAAGCGAAACCCTAGCCATGTTAAGCACTAAATAGAGGGAATATATACAGCTATTTACTTAGTAAACGGCTTATTTGGGTAGCGGCTTTTGTAGACTATTACGCTGTGGAGACAGTCTCTCTAGTAGTGACTGCGGCAAAGGCGTGTATTGGCCGAGCATCATGTCAGCGATAACCTCAGCACATAGAGGGGCGAAGGCATAACCCTTTGACCCCATACCACTTAAGGTCCAAATCAGGCCCTCTTCATCAACTTGTCCCACTAAAGGGTGATAGTCTGGGGTCTGAGCACGGATACCGACACGGGCCTGCCAGTTGCTATAATCTGCTGGTTTCTCACCATTCTCAAGCAGCACGCTGTCCAATTCAGGGATGGCGGTTATTAATTTCTGGTGATTTACTTCGTGCTCTGCAGTACGAATTTGGGTATCCATGTCGTTGCGCACAAAGCTTGCTCCCAATAAAAAACTAGGCGTATCAGCTGAAACAGGATTCACCAGCTCATCATTTTTACAAGGGGTAAAGCTAGCGCAATAGCCACCATATTTAAGCGGTAATTTGGGTAAAGCGGTTAACTGCGCTTGTGTGGGCTGAAACCAAGACAATTGACCACGGATTCTACGAAACTCAAATATCCGAGCATCTAAATTCTGACTGTCAAAAGCGGTGGCAATAATGACAGCATCAAAGTTTGCCAGATCATCATCCCTATCAGCATCGCTGTTATCACTATGATCACTTAGTACAGTAGATTTGGCAATTAACTGTACATTTTGCGTATTGCTAGGTGCATTAACTGAAGTTTTAGACAGCTGTATCTGCTGAATTTTGGCCTGTTTAAAGCGAATGTTGCTATGATTCAAAATAGTGTCGGCCAAAGCTTTAGGATTGACCAAACCGGCTTGAGGTAAGTAAAGATTCTCAATTAGATCTTGATGCTCTAAGCCTGTGATATCTCGGGCTTTATCGGCAGCTAAAGTGGTCGCCATTTGCTCAGGATACTCAGCAATCTGCGCAACGTCGACGTTAGATTTCACTAGTAAATCTAAGGTGCCTGTACCCTCAAATATTTGGCTAGGACGCTTAAGATGGGTAGCCGCCTCAGCTGAGTCAAAAAGCAGCTCATTCTGCCTATCTAACTGGCGATATAAGCGCTGGCTATACAGATAGCCAATACTGTGCAAATGCTCTGCTACGTGGGCGATAGGCGTCATCTTTGGTGCCAATAAGGCTCTAGGATTGCCAGAGGCTCCGGCTAAGGGAGCGGATTGGTCGATTAAAGTGATTTGTAGTCCACGTTGAGCCAAAGACCAAGCTGCCATGAGACCAGAGACGCCTGCGCCGATGATGGCTACTTTTTTATAACGCTCTTTTGTGTCTTTTGTCTCCTTTGTATAGGACTCTTTTTTATTAGGCTTATTGTGATTGATAGCGAGACTATCAGACTCATCGTCAGCAGAAGCGGTGACCGCGGCTTTGTTGGCCGTAAGCATTTCGCGCTTGCGACCGAAGCCTTTGACTTTTTTTATCTCAAAGCCAGCTGATTCTAAGCCTCTTTTTACCACGCCGGCACAGCTAAATGTAGCCGCAGTGGTGCCTGTATTTGATAGACGCTGCACCTGTTCGAAGATTTGCTCCGCCCATAATGACTCATTGCAAGAGGGTGCAAAGCCATCCAAATACCAAGCATCTACTTGAGCCTGATGAGGGGCATTGTAGTCAGCACCAGCTAATTTCTGTAAGCTTTCAGTGGCATCACCTAACCATAAGTCTAAGGTCACATCCTGCTCTAAATGTAGACGGTGACACCCTGAAACTAGCGTTGGGTATAGGGCTAATAAGCGGGTGATTAGCGGTGTGAGGCTAGGGTCATTCTCTTGCCAGCTTTGCAAGCTACGCGTTAAGTCGTCGAAAGTTAAGGGGTGCTTCTCAGTGCTGATGAGGTGTAGGCGAGGCGCTTGCTGACCAAGTTGTAACTTACAGGCATTTTGTTGGGGATGCTGAGAGTAAAGGGTCTGTTTGGTTTGTCGCCACAGCTGCCAAGTGGCTAGGATATTAAGTCCGGTGCCAAAGCCTAGCTCAGCAATGGTAAAGCTGTTTGAAGTTTTAGAGGTTAAAGTACTTTCATTAGTAGCTTTAGTGTTAGAAACAGCGTTATGAGAATCCGTATCAAGTGAGTTTAGATACTGCTCAAAAAGAGCAGCAAAGCGCTCAGGCAAATGGTTTTGTTGCAAAAACACATAACGAGATTCTGCCAGGCCATCGGCCAAAGAATAATAAACATCGCCGAATACTTCTGAGACCGGCACCAAGTTGCCCAGCTCATCTTCACGCCATGATAGTTTGGCAGGTATCACCTTAGCTACTTCACTCACGTTTTACTCACTTGTCTTAATAAAAAGGCAATGACTAACCTAATTTTAGTTAACTAGCAGCAATTAACTCACGCAAAACTAATTACCAGCGTCCGCGTCTATTGAATATGAAGCCGCCCAGTACGATACCTAAGAATAAGGACACAGCCACAGTGATTGCTCCATACATAAATAGCTGACCACTGCGCTCGTTAATCAACACATTAACCCGAGTTTCTAGGTCATTCACATCTCGCTGCAACTGGGCATTACGACTGAGTAACTCTTGATTGGCAGCCGATAATTCAGAGTCGCTTGGCTGCATGCCACTGGCCAAACTGTTTGGGTTTTCAAGGGCGTTTGGAGTTTCGTCTGGGTTTGCTTCTTGTTGATTTGGGCTTTGTGGATTAATTTCATTAAAAGGAGTGTTGGGTTGAGGGGCGACCTGTGGGTCCTCCTCTGCAGCAGACGCCTGCTGCTCATTATTAACCACCACAGTAGGCGCTGCAGAGGCAGCCGCTGGAATAAGTGAGGCGGATAATGAGCAAGTGAAGGCAAATAAGGTAGTACCGATAATTGAGCCATTACTCTTAGCTTTAGAGGGGGTAACAGCAGTATGTGCAAAGCATTGTGAAGCAGACATGACGGTGAGTTCCAATACGAAATAAAACAGGGGATCAATTAAGCAGAAGGTAGAGCTTGAATGAAGGGCTTAATATCGACATGGCTATAAACCCCTGCCTTTAAGTAAGGCTCTTCGCTCGCCCACTGTTGAACCGCTTCTAGGCTATCAAAAGCGGCGACAACCAAGCTACCCGACATACCCTCTTGGCCGTGCTCAATAGGATTAGGGCCTGCAATGACCAGCCGACCTTCTGACTCAAGCTGCTTTAGACGAGCAATATGAGCAGGGCGGGTTTCTTGTCTTAACTGTGTAGAGTTGGCAACATCGTGACCAATAATCATAAATAATGGCATAGTAAGCCTCGTATCGAAGGGCAGATTTATAGTAACCAATTGTTTAGACTAAGCGAAAACCTAGACTAAGCTGAGTAAGTCCAAGCTATTTGTTAGACTTATCGTCAGTGATTTCTGGATTGAGGTGATTTTTAAGTATAACAAACTGGCCCACCATAAACACCAACATGACAGGCAACCAGCCATAGCTTTTGAAATTAATCCACGTTTGCTCACTGGTATAAAAAGCAAAGTAGTACTGCAGTCCTGCCATCAAGATAAAGTACCCCACCCAAGCCAAGGTCAATTTATTCCACCCTGATTTGGTCAAACTAAAGACGCTCTTCATGGCCATCTCTAGTAGAGGCTTACCAACCAATACACTGATCAATAGGGCCGCTGCGAACACCCCATTAATAACTGTTGACTTCCACTTTAAGTAAATCTCATCGTGGAATAGTAGCGTTAAACCACAAAAGACTACGGTTAGCACTAAGGTCACAACTTGCTGTTTGGTCAGACGACCTTTTTGGGTCATCAAGTGAATAGCCGCAACTGCCACAGTGGCGATTAAGATTGCCCCAGCACCAGCCAAAATACCTTGGGTTTTCGCCACATAAAAGAAGGCGATTAAGGGGATAAAATCTAACAATGCTTTCATAGAAGTCACAATAATAAAATTAAGAGAATAGGAGGGATAGCTTGTGGCGATAGTTTACACGCCATTCCCCATAAAAAAAAGCATTGGCGCTATATCGAAGCTTTATAATTAAGGCTGTATTGCAGCGATAAGGTCGACTTAGAGCTGTTGTCTCAACTGTGTAATCTAGCCATTACTATAAAAGTTAACTAAAAGATGTCTGGAAATATATCGACAAATAGCAGGGGATAACCGTTACAATATTAGCTGTATAACCTTCTTATTATAAAGACCAAACTATAAAGACCAAAAATATGCCGCATAGCCTTACAGAGTCAACCTCAGCGCAAAACCCCCACGCCTTGTGTTACAAACGCATCGATTTACACAGCCACAGCACTTGTTCTGATGGCAGCAATACCCCCACCGAGCTGCTGCACAAAGCACATGAAGCTAATATCGATATCTTCGCCTTAACCGATCACGATACTTTGGCCGGTATCCCCGAAGCTAGAGCGGTGGCCGAAGAGTTGGGTATTACCTTTATTAATGGGGTAGAGATCAGTTGTCAGCACACGCTTACCGGCGGCTATGGCAAAAATAAAGCTAAGGATAAAATTATTCATGTGCTAGGTCTGGGCTTTACAGACTTTGCTGAAATGAATGAGACCTTGACCCACATTCAAGTCAGTCGTGGTAATCGCGGTCGAATGATTGTCCAAAAAATGGCGGAGCTGACAGGTCATGACTTCGATGAAATGTGGCAAGCGGTACTGCTAAAAGCAGACGGTAACGCAGATGCGGTAGGGCGTGCCCATATTGCCAAAGTGTTGTTGGAGCAAGAGATTGTACCCACCATGCAAAAAGCTTTTGATAAGTATTTGGCCGATAACAAAGCCGCTTACGTACCTCTCGAGACGTTAAGTATGGAGGACACCATTAACCTTATTCATCGCTGCGGCGGTAAAGCGGTGCTGGCACATCCAACTCGTTACAACTTATCGGCAACCCGAGTGCGCAAGTTAATTGCTGAGTTTGCTCAGTTCGGCGGTGACGGCTGTGAGCTGCCTAGCAATGATGAACCATTAAGTACTCGGCGTATGGTAGATCGCAGCATCGCTGAGCATGGACTACAAGTATCGACTGGTAGTGACTTTCATGGCAGCAGTATGCCTTGGCGTAAACTTGGTGATGTGCCAAGTTTGGCGCAAGGTCAGACGTTAGTGCTTGATGGGTTACTGAATTAAATCCGTCACTAAATTTGCCAGAACACTGGTAGCAAATGTCCCTGTGGGCAAAGTAAATTGTAGCAGTAAGCTTTGCTCATCAGGCCAAGTCCAGCTTAAGTCGCTAACTGGTAAGCGTGTGGCACGGCGCATGGTTTTAAGCTCTTTTTTCTCAAGCCCCTGAGCCAGTCTTTGTAAGACAGGATACTGTGCTACTACCTGCTGTTCTAATGCCTTGGCAGCGCCGCTAACCTTGTCATTTTTTATACCCCATAGCGGCGCGGTCGGGTGAATATCACCGCTGTCAAGGCGCTGTTGTATTTCCTGATCTAGTTGCTCAACAGTGAATACCGAACCTGAACCGTTTAAATTAAAAACATCCCCTTCAAGCGCCTTATCCCAATTATCTTGCTCAACTCGAGCGGAGACTATTTGGTTAAAAATGGCGCTGCGAGCAGAAGATAATAGTAGCGACTGCAAATCACGGCTCTTTTTTGGGTGCGGTTTGCGGCCATTTATGGTGCCTTGTTCAAACCATTCTAAAGCACTGACTATGTTGTTGCCTTGACGGCCAAAACGCTGCTCACCAAAATAATTGGGTACGCCTGCTTTGCTAATAAGGGTTAATACTTCATCAGCTTCAGCAGTCGTTGCGGCAACTTTGGGGTTTAGTTCAATATCGGTTAAGCGGATGACGAACTTATTGGCCTTATGAGTGCCACGATTAAGTTTTTTGCTGTGCCAATCTTGTTTGAGTACTTGTACTGATTCAGTCTCAGAGTTTAGATTAGCTGTGATAAATTCATCAAAGCTTAGCTCTGGCAACTCACCTTTGGGGATTCGCAAACTAAACCACTGCGTCGTTACCGCTTGTCGGTCTTTTAGCCCTGAGTAGCCAACATCACGGCCAGGGATTTTGGCCCACTTGGCCAATTGATCGGCCACAAAGCTGGTGTTCATACCGCTCTTCTTGATCAATAACCACAAATGCTCACCTGCACCAGATAGCTCAATATCCAATAATTCATCGACCTGAAAGTCTACAACAGACTGCTTAAAACGGGCGCTAGAAATAGGAGCAGGGGTAGGCTGTGCCCATTGGCGAGAGTCGGTTAACTGGGTAATTTGCTCAGGGCTAATAGGTGCATGGGAGGTGGCTGATGTCATAATAAGCTCAGAAAATAAAAGAATTTAAAAACAGTATATTGCTACGTCTTGGTAGGATTTAAGGTTTAATAGGTTTACTAATAGGCTAAGTTTCTGCTTTAATAATCTTAGGTTGTTATCTGCTAATTTATGTGTGGAGTATACCACTATGTCTAACCCCAATAAGTCCAGACCGGATGTTTTTTTGCGTCAGGCCACTGCTGAAGATGTGGCTGCCTTGCTTAGCTTGCTAAATCAATGCTACCGGGAGGACGTGGGCTGGACCAATGAAGCGCATTTAGTCGGGGGTATTCGTACTACGGCACAAGAAATTGAAGCCGTTATTAATGCACCGCGCCATTATTTATTTGTTTTCCCTGAAGTCAAAGAGGGCAATGAGACCGGTAAGATTCTAGGCTGTATTGGCGTGGATATTAAAGCAGAACAAAACACCGCCTATATTGGTATGTTTGCGGTTGATCCAAGCTTACAAGGCTTAGGCGTGGGCAATCAGATTTTGCAAGCGGCAGAGACCTTTGCCGGACGTCATCTGAAAGCTGATGATAATCCCCATAAAACCCGCTTAACCATGAGTATCTTAAGTCAACGTCCAGAGCTATTGGCTTATTATCAGCGCCGAGGGTATCAGTTAAATGGGGAGCGTCTGCCGTTTCCAGAAGATGGCAATAATGGTGAGCCAAAGCTGGCTGGCTTAGAGCTTCTTGGGCTAGAAAAGATAGTGTAAACTGGTTGTTATAACCGTTATAACCTTAACACTGATGATATACACAGGCCTACCTATTAAGCAAATAAAGGCTAATCAGCAGCCTAAAAGCGATCTTCTACAGTCTCTAAATTATGGGTAATGGCCTCAAAGCAAATGCCTGGCTTAAAGCCGCGATACTGCAAAAATCTCAGCTGGCGGGCCTTTATCTTTTGATCGGTGGGAATCTCACTCCCATATTTTTTGACCCGCGCTTCCACTGCCAAGCGCAGCCAGTCTACTCCCTCCACCAGATCGTTATCGGACAACACATCGACAAATTCTTCGTTGTCCTCCATTGCCATATCAATTAGCTCATCGATATTAGCCGGCACTTCGACTTTACGTTTATAAAAATCGTTTTTAATGCGTAAGCGGCCCCGGCCTTTGCGAATGCCTTCGCGAATGAGCATTAACGCAGTACGGTGGTCACTTTGATAGCCTTTTTCAGCAAACTCTTGTAGCAGCTCCTCGATTTTATCGGGATCTTGCTCTTTATCGAGTAGCTTCTGACGCAGCTCTCCAGCTGAATGCTCACGCCGCGACAGATAATAAAAAGCCAACCAACGCAGACGGCTATTGGCTTTGATTTCTTCTTTTTCTGCTTGGCGCTGCTCAGGCGTTTTTAGATAAGCTTTAAGTGCGGCAGGCAAGTTATCTATACCTGAGTTATCGCTTTCAACGTGGCTGTAACTCTGAGTTGAGGCGGTTGTTGTATCCTCTGAGAGAGAGTTATCTGCCTGCTCTTGCTGTTCTGCCTCGGCTTTAACTTGTGCCAATAAGCTCTTGATACTATTGGGATCGACTTCTTTTACCGGCTCAACCAGCTTAGTTTTGGGCTGGTAAGGGGAGGCGGGGTGGAAGCTTTTTTTGTTACGTTTTTTGGATCGAGCCATTCGCTCATCTGCCGTATCCTGAAGTAAGGAGGCGGAGTGAGGGTGCTCTAGCTTAGGTTTATAATCGCTATTATTTTGTCCCGACTCTGATTTCTTAAAGTCCGAGTCTTTAGAGCCTGAGTTTTTAGGGTATGATTTTGTGGGATACGAGCGTTTATTATCCTGTGATTTAGACACAGAAAAACCACGGGCAGAGGAGGTCTGTGCCCGTGATACGGTTTGGGTAGAGATACTTTTAGACTTCGCTTGCCCTGATTTTGATTGGTTTTGAGAGGGAGCTTTATCTCCCTTCTCATTCTCTGCCAAAATTTGGGCTAAGGTTTTTATCTGCATTTTATATCTTGGCGAACCCTATCTAGTCGAAGTTATTCGGCTTCAGGCTCAGCTATTTCAGAGTCGTCAGCTGTCTCAGTGGCTTTTTGGGGGTCAACGGCTAGTTTTTCAGCGCGGATTTTGGCCTCAATCTCTTCAGCAATGGCAGGGTTGTCTTTTAAGAACAACACTGAGTTGGCTTTACCTTGACCAATCTTTTCATCGCCATAACTATACCAAGCACCGGCCTTGCCAACCACACCAATCTCTACGCCTAAGTCGATAACCTCGGCCAAATGGTTGGTGCCTTCGCCATAAGTGATTTCAAATTCAGCTTGACGGAACGGTGGCGCCATTTTGTTTTTGATAACTTTGACTCGGGTTTGGTTACCAATGATTTCATCTCCACTTTTCACTGCCCCAATACGGCGAATGTCTAAGCGTACTGATGCGTAAAATTTAAGGGCGTTACCACCAGTTGTGGTTTCAGGCGAACCAAACATAACCCCAATTTTCATACGAATCTGGTTAATGAAGATAACCATACAGTTTGAGCGTTTGGCATTACCAGTAATTTTACGCAGCGCCTGACTCATTAAGCGTGCTTGCAGACCCATGTGGCTGTCTCCCATCTCGCCTTCAATTTCAGCGCGTGGAGTAAGGGCAGCGACCGAGTCAATAACGATCATATCGAGGGCACCAGAGCGCACCAACATATCAGTGATCTCAAGTGCTTGCTCACCGTTATCAGGCTGAGATACAAGCAAATCATCAGTGTTCACCCCTAATTTACGGGCATAAATAGGGTCTAATGCGTGCTCAGCATCGATAAAGGCACAAGTACCCCCTTGTTTTTGACACTCAGCAATAGCTTGTAAGGTAAGGGTGGTCTTACCCGAACTCTCTGGGCCATAAATCTCAATAATACGACCTTTTGGTAAGCCGCCAATACCTAAAGCGATGTCTAAGCCTAAAGAGCCAGTTGAAACTACATCTACATCTAGCGCAGCTGAGTTATCGCCCAAATGCATGATGGTATTTTTACCAAATTGCTTTTCGATTTGGCCTAAGGCAGCTTTTAAGGCTTTGGCTTTGTTGTCATCCATAATGATGTCCTAATTTAAGTGATTAAAAATATTTTGTTAAAAGTTGGAGTTTTAAATAACTATAATTTTTGGTTTAAAGTGAAGGGTTAGTGAATCACACTGCCTATGATAAAGACTAAGTATAAAGATTAAATTATAATTTAGTAGTACTAATAAAGGTTATTAGAATTTGTCATGTGTTTTCAGTAGAAGGTTGGCTTTAGTCTTTGTTGCAGTGGCCTATAATAACAGCGGATTCGATAGGATAAGTATAGCAAATTGTTGTCAATTTAATAGAGCAGAAAGAGCGTTATACGACAAGTAGTGTCGTATAGATTATAAGAGTATACCCTCATTATTAACTATTTAATTAAAAATAAAAAGCGCCAGCCTCTAATTTAGAGACTGGCGCTAAGGCTAGAGCGTTTGATATCTAGATCTTTAATCTAAGCTATTGATATCAATAGCTTTTTTAAATAAGGCTAGATATCAACTGTTCAAGCACATCGAATTAATAAGCTTCGATCACACCACAGGCCATACGGTCGCCAGAGTTACCAGCGGGCTGGCTAGTATAGTCATCGGCACCAGCGTGGATAATAAAGGCACGGTTGTAAACAGTGTTGGCCACGCGTGGGTCTACTGAGATGTCTTTACGCACAAAGTTCATACTCGCCACACCATTGGCATCAGCTGTGATGTTAGGTAAGTCGCCTGCATGGCTTTCTAACGCAGTAGGATGACCATGTGGTTTATTAAACGGGTTGAAATGACCGCCTGCATCTTGACCTTTATTGGCACAAGTACCATTTTCATGAATATGGATGGCATAGGTAGAGCCAGGATTTAAGCCTGTTAATTTACCAAAGACTTGCACGCCGCCTTGAACAGGGCGTAAATACATTTTACCAAGATGAGCTTGACTAACATCTACCGTTTGCATTTGGGCTTGCAAAGCAGGCTGTACTTCGGCAGGAAGATCACCTTTAGTTGGGGTAGTTTGACAGGCAGATAAGGCTAATGCAGAAGCTAAAATCGCTGAAGTAGTAAGTAGTTTTTTCATTAATAAATACTCCTAATTTGAATTATATTGTTATTTGTAGGGCTTATATTTGTAGAGCTTAGTTATTGATATAGTTTTTAATAAAAAGTAATAATTTTTTAGCAGTTGTTAATTATTTCAGTTATTTAAACTTTTTATTTATAGACTAGCTTTTTATTTATAAACTAGCTTTGTTTAGTTAATACAAAGTTATAGTAAATACTATTTAGCTAGCCATTTAAGTATAACGGGATAAGATGTAAAACCTTTAGCCAAAACGTTGCAATACGTTATAAAATGTAAATACAGTAATAAGATAGTGTACTCAAAGTGTTATGGTCATAAAAAAAGCCGCTTATAAAAGCGGCTTTTTTATCAAATTCAATAAAGCTATTTAACCCGGTAATTAACTACGTAAAGCCTTGGTAGATTTAGTAGTGTCTACTGCGACTTTAGCAGGCTTCAAAGGAGTTGGCATTTTGACCAAAGCCACTTCCAACACTTCATCAATGGTAGATACTGGCTGAATGGTCAAGCCCTCTTTGACATTGTCAGGGATATCGGCCAAGTCACGCTCGTTAGATTCAGGAATCAACACATGCTTGATGCCACCACGGTGTGCGGCTAGAAGCTTCTCTTTTAGACCACCGATACGCAGCACTTTACCACGTAAGGTGACTTCACCCGTCATGGCAATATCAGGACGGATAGCAATACCGGTCAAGGCCGATACTAAGGCAGTAGTTAGTGCGATACCGGCAGATGGGCCGTCTTTTGGCGTCGCCCCTTCTGGCATGTGTACGTGTACATCTTTTGACTTAAAGGTCTCATAGTCCACACCCAGCTTTTCACCACGCGCACGCACCACACTCATAGCCGCGCGGATAGACTCTTTCATCACGTCGCCTAGAGAGCCGGTATAAATCAGCTCACCTTTACCCGGCATGGTGATGGCCTCAATAGTCAACAGCTCACCGCCAACACTGGTCCAAGCTAGACCAGTGACACGGCCAACCTCAGGCTCTTCTTCGGCTAAACCAAAGTCGTACTGATGCACGCCTAGATAGTCACTGATATTTTTGTCATCAACTACTACGGTTTCAATCTTGGTCTTCTTAGAGGGCTTAACACCGTATTTTTCAATCGACTTACGTACCACTTTACGACAAATCTTATTCACTTCACGCTCAAGATTACGCACACCGGCTTCACGGGTATAACGCTGAACGATACTGTGTAGAGCTTCTGGCACAATTTCAATCTCATCGTTTTTTAGACCGTTTTGCTTAATGGCTTTGGGTACCAAGTACTTCTCAGCGATGTTGATTTTTTCATCTTCGGTATAACCAGGTAGACGAATCACTTCCATACGGTCTAGCAGCGCAGGCGGAATATCCATGCTGTTAGCGGTACAGATAAACATCACTTCTGATAAATCTAAATCCAAATCTAGATAGTGGTCATTAAACTTATCGTTCTGTGAAGGGTCTAGCACTTCAAGTAGCGCAGAAGCTGGGTCGCCACGGAAGTCTTGTGCCATCTTATCGATTTCATCTAATAAGAATAGCGGGTTTTTTACCTCAACTTTGGCCAACGACTGCACGATCTTACCTGGCATCGCACCGATATAGGTACGGCGGTGACCACGAATCTCAGCTTCATCACGTACGCCGCCTAAAGCCATACGTACGAACTTACGACCGGTGGCACGGGCGATAGATTCACCTAAAGAGGTTTTACCCACACCTGGGGGGCCTACCAGACAAAGGATAGGGCCACGCAGCTTTTTCACACGCGACTGCACCGCCAAATACTCTAAAATACGGTCTTTGACATCTTGCAGACCATAGTGGTCAGCGTCAAGTACTTCTTCAGCCTTATCTAGCTTAATTGAAACCTTGCTAGCTTTGTTCCATGGAGTATCTAGAATCCAATCGATGTAGTTACGTACCACAGAAGATTCACTTGAGGCTGGTGGCATCATCTTCAGCTTTTTAAATTCTTGCTCAGCTTTTTTGCGCACATCCTCTGGTAAGTCCGCCTCTTTTAAACGGGCTTCTAACTCTTCTAGATCATCTTCGCTATCAAAAGAGCCGTCGCTAATTTCAGAAAGCTCATTTTTAATGGCTTTCATTTTCTCGTTTAAGAAGTACTCGCGTTGGTTGTTTTCCATTTGACGACGAACTGCTTCTTGGATCTCTTGCTCAATAGACTGCTCGGCAGTCTGTTTCGCCAAATACTCAGTCAGGGTATTGATATGCGCTGCTATGTCGTCTTTTTCTAGTAATAGCTGCTTTTCTTCCAGATTCAGAGAGGCGCGAGTGGCAATGAAATATACCAACTCTAACAAGTCATCGATGCGATCGGCGACACGAATTAATTCACGACTATTGCGCAGACGTGACTCAGCATAGGTCGCAAATAGACTACGTAAGGCTTCGATAGTATTTTTTTGTTGCGCCTCACCCATAGGTAAGCGGATCTCACTTGGAGTGAACTCACCCTGCAACATATCACCTGCATCGGTTACTTTGTCTAATTTGACCCGATATTTACCTTCAATAAGGACTTTGATACAGTTCTCATCGCTGTCGTGTGGCATGGTGCTTACGATACGACAAACCGTCCCATACTGATATAGGTTATCCAGCTCGATGTCTTCGCTGAGCGAGTCTTTTTGTGCCACAACTAAGACCATGTCATCGAAATGCTCTTGAGCCGCTTGAATGGCTTTCACTGAAGGTTCACGGCCTACAAACAAAGCAATTTGCATGTGTGGATATACCACCACATCACGTAGAGCCAATAGCGGTAAAGTGTGTGCCTTCTCTTTGGGAGTTGGGGCCGCATCCGTTGGCTCAAAATCTGTAGTTATGTCAGAATCTTGGGCAACCTCAGTTTCAGTAGACTGTACTTTATTGTCGATTTGGTCATTGTCCACTTGGTCATCAACCAGTTGCTCGAAATTACTGTCATAATCTTTATCGGATTTACTCATATTTTTTCCTTATTGTGTGCTATAAAACCTCTTATTCAGAAGTTTTTTATGCTATGACTTAATAAATGGTGATGATAGGTGACAATTGCAAGCTTAATTGAACCACATAGTCTTTGTGCAATGACCTATAACACAAAAATCGGTTAGAATAGACAGTTTGTAACGCTATTTTTACAGAATGGTTATTTTAAAAAGCACGGTATATAACCTATACGCTATTAAAGTAGCTAACCAATCAGACAAATAGCTTTTACGATAAACCTTGATAGCGGCTTATAGTCATGAACCAATGATATGGGTGCTATTTATTCAAAAACCAACTTTTATAGAAGAAAGATTTATGCCACAGCCACTGGCGTAAATGACAACTCTATTCTATAAGGAATAAATTATGATTAATGCGGTACTATTGGCCGTAATAGTGATGTTAGGTCTATCACTGGCCCGAGTCCATGTTGTCCTTAGTTTACTGATAGGGGCAATGGTAGGAGGCTTAGTCGGTGGTTTAGGAGTTGACGCTACCTTAGCAGCCTTCCAAGAAGGGATTAAAAATGGGGCGCAAATTGCTTTGTCTTATGCGTTACTAGGGGCGTTTGCGGTAGCTATTGCCCATTCTGGTTTGCCTCAATCTCTTTCCAATGCGGTCATCAACCGTATTAATAGTGAGAAAAGTGCGGGTTCTACTTCTATTAAGTGGGCATTGTTTTTGGGTTTGGTACTGATGAGTATCTTCAGTCAAAACTTAATTCCGATTCATATTGCTTTTATTCCTTTGATTATCCCACCTTTATTAGGGGTGTTTAACCGTCTAAGTGTAGATAGACGTCTGCTGGCTTGTCTAATGACTTTTGGTCTGGTGACTACTTATATGTTTATACCTTACGGCTTTGGTGAGATTTACCTGAAGCAAATTATGCTAAAGAACGTCGGTGAAGCGGGTCTAAATGTTGAAAATATCTCAGTAATGAAAGCGATGGCCATTCCAGCAATGGGTATGCTAGTAGGTTTATTGACCGCGATTTTTATCAGTTATCGTAAGCCGCGTCACTATAATGTATCGACTTTAGCTGCTGATTCAGCTAGCGCTCAAGTTGCTGCCAATGGCAAAAATGATGCGTTATCTCAAGCAGCCGCTGCAGCCACAACGGCTAGTAAGGGCAAGACATTAGTGGCTTTATTGGCTATTGTGACCGCTTTTGTGGTTCAGCTTTATACCGAGTCATTACTGTTAGGCTCGTTATTTGGCTTTGGGGTATTTATGGCCACAGGGGTAGTGAAGTGGAACGAAGCGGACAGTGTGTTTAATGAAGGCATTAAGCTGATGGCAATGATTGGCTTCATTATGATTACTGCCCAAGGTTTCGCTGAGGTGATGAAAGCCACCGATCAGATTGCTCCGTTGATTGAAGGTGCTACCGAGCTATTTGCAGGTAATAAGGGTGTCGCAGCCTTTATTATGTTATTAATTGGTTTGATTGTGACCATGGGTATTGGCTCATCGTTTTCGACCATTCCAATTATTGCGGCCATTTATGTGCCTTTATGTATGGCGATGGGCTTTTCACCATTGGCAACTGTTGCCATTATTGGTACGGCAGGTGCGCTAGGAGATGCAGGTTCTCCGGCTTCTGACTCTACGCTTGGCCCAACGTCTGGTCTTAATGTAGACGGTCAACATGACCATATTAAAGACAGTGTGATTCCCACCTTTTTACACTATAACTTACCGTTATTGGCGTTTGGTTGGATTGCAGCCATGGTGTTGTAATCAGAGCTTTATAGTAAAACTAACAACAAAAAGCGAGGCAGAGTATCTGTCTCGCTTTTTGTGTTTATAAACACTCTAAAAGTAGCTAGCACTAGGCTGTTATTTATTAATCTTTAATCCCCAAACTTATCAATCTCACCAGTTAAATAGCCCAAAAAATCATCGCCATTGCTCATCAAGGCTCTGAGTCTGTCTGGATTAATCAATCGAGCCAGCTCCTCTTCAGTAAATAACTGCTCCTCAGGAGATAGTTGACGTTGAGGGGCAGAGGTGGCAGTGCTCTCTAAGGTCTGCAAATGACGGTCCACATTATCAGCACTGGAGCTTGCTGAATTATCAACAGTCTTTTCAGCATCGACTGGGTCTATATTGACATTGCCGTCGTTGGATTGATGCGGCTGCTTCATGAGAACCACCGTATTTTTTCTGGAGTAATTAACGCATTAAGTGGAACATCCCATGGCTGAGTTTGTAGCTTATCTACCACTTGGAACTCATAACACCAACCAACACGCAACGGGTGCTTGCGGTGGTTTTTTGAACTGCTGTATTGATAAGATTTAGCCATTGTGGTGTCATAAAAACCGCCACCCATGCCCATCCTATTGCCTTGTTCGTCAGCCGCTACTAACGGACAGATTATCAAATCAAGCTCATCGGCCGACAGTAGCCGACGCTGTTTACTTTCTTTCATTCCAAAAGGATGGCGTACGTTAGGAATATTAATTAGTTTAGTATGCTCAATCGGGGCAAAGCGGATATGCTTATTGCCTTTACCTAGGGTGTTAATCACTGGCATATAAGCTTTGTAGCCCATGCGTTGGCACCATTTTAATAAAGGCTGAGTTGGCAACTCCCCAAAGTCATCCAAATAAATAGCCACTTTAGCCCCTTTGGGTAGGCGCGGTGTGAGCTTGGGTAGATAACGGCTGGCCATTGAGCCAGAAATTCGACGTTGCTGTTCGGTTAGCGAACGGCGTTGTCGATTAATTTCACGACGAGAAGGGTTATTGCTCATGGTTTCATTTATAATAATTTAAGGTTAAAGATAATTAAGGTCAAAGATCATTAAGATCAAAATAGCTACAGTCAAAATATAAGATGAGTGCCTAGGATGTGGGCTCTGCACACCACTAAAAATGCTATGAAAAAAAGGCCACTGAAAAAACAGCCGCTAGCAATGCGTTTGGTATCAAGTCATGCTATCATATTTACGCTATATTACACTCAAGCCTACTGTATTGGTAAGCTGAGTCATCAATGTCATTAATACCATAACAAATTCTTTTAGATTTTATATAAAAAAACAGGAGACATTATGTCAACTCGTATAGAAAAAGATACCATGGGTAATGTAGAAGTACCTGCCGATGCTTATTGGGGTGCTCAAACTCAGCGTAGCCGTGAAAACTTTAAAATTGGTGGCGAAACTCTACCACGTCCAATGATTGAAGCAATGGCATTGGTTAAAAAGGCAGCTGCTATTACTAATGCTAGCCTTGGCCGTATTGAAGAAAGCCAACGTGACCTAATTATCCAAGCTGCTGACGAAGTAATCAACGGTGGTCTTACTGATCAGTTCCCATTGGTAGTATGGCAAACCGGTTCAGGCACTCAGTCAAACATGAACATGAACGAAGTACTGGCCAACCGTGCTAACGAAATCGCGGGTTCTGAGCGTGGTACTTATAAGCCTATTCACCCAAATGATCACGTAAACCATGCCCAGTCAACTAACGACAGCTTCCCAACAGCTATCCGTGTTGCTGCCGCTCGTCAAATCAACAGCCTGCTAATCCCAGCGGTAAAAGCACTACGCGATACTCTAGACAAAAAAGCCAAAGAATTTGACAGCATCGTAAAAATTGGCCGTACTCACTTACAAGATGCGACGCCTCTAACTTTAGGCCAAGAGTTCAGCGGCTACGTAAGCCAACTTGATCATGCACTAGTACGTATCGACAATGCGTTACAAGGCTTATATCAGTTACCATTAGGCGGTACTGCAGTAGGTACTGGTCTAAACTCACACCCAGACTATGCGGTAAAAGCAGCTGAGCAATTAGCAGAGCTAACAGGCCTGCCATTTGTTACTGCACCAAACAAATTTGAAGCACTAGCTGCACGTGATGCTGAAGTATTTGCCTCAGGCGCCTTAAAAACTCTAGCGGCAAGCTTAAACAAAATTGCCAATGACGTACGCTGGTTGGCTTCTGGCCCACGCTGTGGTCTTGGCGAATTAACCATTCCTGAGAATGAGCCAGGCTCTTCAATCATGCCAGGTAAAGTAAACCCAACTCAGTCAGAAGCCATGACTATGGCAGTGGCTCAAGTAATGGGTAACGACACTACTATCAGCTTCGCTGGCGCGTCAGGTAACTTTGAATTAAACGTTTATAAGCCAGTTATCGCTTATAACTTATTACAGTCAATCAAGCTAATGGGCGATGCTTGTAACAGCTTCAATGAGAACTGTGCAGTGGGTATTGAGCCTGTGAAAGAGAAAATCGATGACTTCTTACACAACTCACTAATGTTAGTAACTGCGTTAAACCGTCATGTGGGTTATGAGAACGCAGCGAAAATTGCTAAGACGGCTTATAAAGAAGACAAGACATTGAAGCAAGTAGCAGTAGAGCTTGGTTTAATGACTGAAGCGCAGTTTGATGAGTGGGTAATCCCTGCTGATATGGTTCATCCTAAATAAGCTTTTTTTTTAAATGTTAGCTTGTATAGCTAAATGCTTTAAATTAAGCGCTTAGAATACAAAACCTTGCCATTAGTTTGGCAAGGTTTTTTTTGTTTTAGAGGCAGTGTTTTTTAACTAAAGTCAGTTCTTTTAATTAAAAGGGGCGTAACATTATATTGATATTTTCAGACTAATTTATTACAATTAGTGTTATGTTATAACAAAACAATCTATTAAAATTACTAGGTAATAACAGCATTTTAACAGTTATAGTTTTATTATATTTAAGTATTCCAAGTGCTTAGGGCAACAAATATTAGAGGACTAGCATTTGGTTATTGGATGGATATACCTCCATTCACTATATTGCTCTAACTTCCAAACAAGGCATTTTTATGAAAAAATTAACTACTATATTATCTTCTGCTGCAGTAGTAGCAGCTACATTAACTTCAGGTTCAGCACTGGCTTATTCGGAGCAAGTGATGGATCCTGCGACCAGTTTTGATTCAGCAACTAAAGTTAGACAAGTAAACTATAGCTGCCAAAACAACAATAAAATTAGCGTAACTTATGGCTTTAATAAGCAAAACTTACCTACTTATGCTCAAGCAAACTTAAGTGGCAAAAACAGATTCTTACCTGTTAATTTAGGTCGCTCGGATGACGTTGATACAGTATTTGGTGATGAAGACAACTTCAGTATCATGAGTAATGCTATGCAACTGAATAACTATCATAAATCTAGTATTAACATTCAAGATGCTAGCAGCAAAATCCTTTATAAAGGCTGTAATGTAAAATCAGTTAAGAGAATTAAAGGCTAATTGATTTAACTGTCTGGTTAGGCTCTATGAACCTCATAAATGGGGCATTAACCTAGATTGGTAATGATAAAGACCCTGTTCAAATGAGCAGGGTCTTTTTTTTGTTATTCATTATTTGCAGTACTCTTTATAGCTGTTCGTAGGCTACGATAAAATTTCTGACAGGCGGCTTAGAGGCAAAACTAACTTTGAATAATCAGCTTCAGATACTCAGTCAATGCTTACTAATGGGCTTGGGCTATGCGCTTATTTATGCTGATTGAAATAATAAGATTAAAGGCGGAAAAGTGGTATAAGCTCAAATGGTATAAGCTCAAATAAAAAACAAGATAATATAGAAAGAGTACAGGACGAAGAGGGCGGATTGAAGGACATAGATTGCCTGCTTGAATAAAAAATAAACGCCTATAGCAGCAGAAACAGTCGACTTTTAAACCAACAGTTTACCCTCAATAATGAATGGCAATCAGCTGGGTAACGGCCAAGCTACTAAGCTATCCGCTCATAGAAAAGGGGCGCATGAATCAATCATGCGCCCCTTTCGGATCAGTGAATTAACTTATTTATATTTTTTATATTGGCTTATTTAATTTCAAGCTTCTTACTGCTTGAGCTCGCAAGCTTCGGTAAAGACAGTTGCAATACGCCGTTTTCGTATGACGCTTCTGCTTTGTCCACATCAATCTTTTCAGGTAACTGGAAGCTACGTGAGACTGAACCGAAATAACGCTCGCTACGTAGAACTTTATTGCCTTCTTTTTGCTCATCTTTTTGAGCAATTTCAGCACTAATCGATACTACATCACCTGAAATCGACAGATCAATATCTTCTTTCGCCACGCCTGGTACTTCTGCATTCACAAAGAAAGTGTCGTCTTTTTCACTGACATCAATCTTGATTGTTGAAGCAGCTGGTAGGGCATCACCATGAAGGGGACGCATTAAAAAGCTAGGTGCCATTTCATCGAATAAGCTATCAAAAAGCGAGTTTCTAGTTACTAACTTAGTCATATTATTATCCTTATAGTTAATGGTTTACTATGTGACATCTGTGTGTCTCTCTTACCTATATATATGCGGATAACTTTATTTATTTCAAGTCTATTTGACAATTTTTTTTAAAAAGACAGTGTAGTTACTATGACACCACGGTTTATTTAAAAGAGGATAATGACAGGCACTACTTAGCTATATAAGGATTGCTGATACCTAGTTTCTGTAAAATAGCAATCTCAAATCCTTCCATTTCATCCTGCTCAGCTTGCCCTAATTCATGGTCGAAGCCTAATAGATGCAAAATGCCATGTATCAATAAGTGGGTGACATGATCTGCTACGGTTTTGTGTTGCTCTATGGCTTGTTGCTCCACCACTTCATGACAAATAACCAGCTCACCAAGTGAGATTTCTGGCATCTCAGCTAAAATAAAGGCGGGTAAGTCGCTTGGGTAGGAGAGAATATTGGTAGCGTAATCTTTGCCACGCGCTTCCAAATTAAGCTCACGTCCTTCAACGCTATCGGTCAGATATACGCCCATTTGCTTTGGTTTTTTTGCCCAGTTTTCAGGCTCTAATTCCTCAAAGTAGGGCAAAGTAACGGGCTGAGCATTTATAAACTCTAAGGTGGTAGTTAGCACTTGCTGAATGTGCTGAGTCGAATAAAAGTTATCAGCAATCTCGTTTGCCACAGTCTCCGAGGTACTGATGTCAATAATAGGGGCAATAGAGTCGGTCATAATCAATCCCATTAAAAAGTGTAGGGTAGTTAACTCTGGTGAGGGTGTTTTCGTCTATAGGGTGTTTTTGTATAAAGAGTTAACTGGCATCAAAAACTGGTGTAGAGCAAAAAATAAAGAGTCGGATAAGGTTATCCGACTCCAAAGCAGATTAAGCTTTTTAGCTGATATTTAGAAGTTATGACTTCGCATCAGCCTCTGCTTGCTTGCGTTCTTGCTCCTGCCTGCGAGCTAACTTACGCGCTTCTTTTATGGCTTCTTGTTCTTCATCCCATGCGCCGTAAGCCTCAACGATTTTTTGTACCAGCTGGTGACGTACCACGTCTTTTGAGTCAAATTTTGTGATATGAATTTCTTCAATTTTACCTAAGATTTGAATGGCTTGGGCCAGACCAGACTTGTGGCCTCGTGGTAAGTCCACCTGAGTTACGTCACCGGTGATAACGGCGCGTGACCCAAAGCCTAGACGGGTTAGGAACATTTTCATTTGTTCTGGCGTGGTGTTTTGGGCCTCGTCCAAAATAACGAATGAATTGTTCAAAGTACGGCCCCGCATATAAGCCAGTGGGGCAATCTCAATGATTTGTTTTTCTATGAGTTTACCTACTTTTTCAAAGCCTAGCATCTCATACAAGGCGTCGTATAACGGGCGTAAGTAAGGGTCAATTTTTTGGGTTAAGTCGCCTGGTAAAAAGCCCAGTTTTTCACCTGCTTCTACCGCAGGGCGTACCAGTAAGATGCGCTCAATCTCGTTACGCTCTAACATATCGACCGCACAAGCTACTGCCAAATAGGTCTTACCGGTACCAGCAGGGCCGACACCAAAAGAGACGTCTGAGGTCAAGATACGTTTGACATAACGTTGTTGGTTGCCACCGCGTGGGATAATTTTCCCTTTACGGGTCTTTAGCGCGATTGAGTCATAATTGGCTTCAGCATCGTACGCATAATCTTCTGAATCTTGCTCACCTTCCACTTTCTCTGGACTAGCAAAACTATCAAAATCACGAGACATACTGGCTTGAATGATGAGGTGTAGCTCTTGCGGGGCAATGTCTTTTTCAGACTGCGCTTCATCGGCCAATTTATTCAAGATAAAGTCGCCACGTTCTACCGCTGTCAGGTCACCAGCTAAGATGAACTTGTGTTGACGTTGATTGATATGAATACCAAGGCGTTCCTCAATGTATTTAAGGTTGTTGTTGTATTCGCCAACCAAGATTTTTAATTGTGATGAAGTTAAAAAATCAAGATTAATTTTTCGGGTGACGGTATCAGTCAAGTGAGCATCCTTTTATTATGTATGTGTAAAAGCTGTGTATTTATTATGGCTGTTTAATAAGGAAATTCAAGCGATAGAAGCCAAGCATTCGGTCGATTTTTGTAATTTAGTAAAGCGTAGTTTGTAATTTGGCAAAGCCCAGAGTGCTACTATAGGTTGATTAAATATTGTTAGAGTTTAAGGTAAGATACAGTAAAAGCAATATACTACTTAAAGGTTATGATTTTAAGCTCGATAATTAAGGTAACATGATAAGATACTAAATAAGAAAGCATTAGATATATAGGCACAAGTTTTGGCCTAAAAATTTGGTTTAGAAGCTAGACCTAAAAAGCCATACCTAGAAAAACAGTGCCTAAAAATGATTATGCTTAAAAACAACCAAGCTAAAAACAACTGTGCCATTTAATAAAATAATAAAGTTTAGCAGTTTCAATAAATACCATATTTCAATTAATACAATAAAATTAACAAGAGTAGGTTTATGACAAATCAAACAGAAAACACAGCTTTTAGTAATTCAGATGCGATAACTGAACAAAGCGTTATTATTGCAGGGGGCGGTCATGTGGGCTTGTCTTTTGCTTTATTATTGGCGGCTCAAGGCATTGCTAGCACCATCGTGGAGCGTAATAAATACCCAAAACTTAGCCCTAAAGAAGATGCCAAAAGAACCCACTACTTAGACAGTCGCAATACCGCGTTATCGAGACGCACGGTACAGATTTATCAAGAAATTGACTTGTGGGGTCAGCTCCAAAGCCATGCGTGCCGTATTGATTCGGTTCAGGTTAGCGAGCAGGGCAGCTTTGGTTATGCTCAGCTGAATAAAGAAGAAGAAAATGTAGAGTCCTTTGGTCAGGTGATGGAGAATGCTTGGCTGGGTCGTAAGCTGTTATTGGCCGTGCAGCAAAGCCCCTTAATTGACTTAATTGATGGGGCAAACGTTACCGAGGTTGAGCAGTCAGCGACGTCAGTGACGCTTACTTATGATACCGATAATGAAAAACAGCAGAGCTTAACTGCCGATCTATTGGTGGCTTGTGATGGTCGAGATTCAACAGTGCGTAACCTGTTGGGCATTGGCACTAAAGATTATGACTATGGTCAGACCGCCATCGTTGGGGTGGTGCAGACTGATAAACCGCATGAGCACGTTGCTATCGAGCGCTTTAGCCCAGCTGGACCTTTGGCAGTATTACCGTTAACAGATGCAGACGGCGATGGCAATGATCCAGTACAGGCCGGCTACCGTCGTTCTGTGGTTTGGGTCTGCAAAAGTGGTGAAGAAAAGCAGTATTTGGAAGATGATGCGTTATTTATGGCGACCCTACAAAAAGCGTTTGGTCAGCGTGCCGGTAACTTTATTGAAGCCGGTCGCCGCGGTGCTTATCCGCTAACCCGCGTATTGGCAGAGCGTCAGGTAGATGGCCGGATAGTGATTATGGGCAATGCTGCGCACACCCTGCATCCAGTTGCTGGACAAGGCTTTAACTTATGTATGCGCGATGCTCATGTATTGGCAAAAATGCTGAGCAACCAAGTACTGCGCGGAGAAGATATTGGCGATACCAAGATGCTAAAAGCTTATGAGCGTGCCCGTCAAAAAGATCAGAAGCGAGTTATTCGCTTCTGTGATGCGGTGGTGCATGGGTTTACTCATCCTAATCCAGCGGTGAAGCTAGCACGTAACGTAGCGCTCATTGCCTTTGACAAGCTACCGAATGTGAAGCCGTTGGTAGCTAACTATGCGATGGGTTTGAAGTCCTAAAGTTTTCAGCTTTGGACGGCAACAATTTTACTTTTAACTGATTTTATTTGAAACATTGGGCGGCTCTATGGCGACAACAACTGCGACACAAACCCTAATTATTGGCGGCGGCATAGTCGGTGCTACTTTGGCATTGAAATTAGCACAGCAGCATCAAAAAGTGACTTTAATCGATGCCCGTCCAGAGCTGAGTGAGGCTCAGTGGCAAGATAGGCTAAAGAAGCGTGATGCTCGCGTGTTTGCGTTAAGTATCGCCAGCATTGAGCTATTAAAAGAGGTCGGTGCCTGGCAGCTTATTACTCAATCAGGACGTAAAGCTGACTACACTCAGATGCAAGTCTGGCAACAAGATGGCAAAGGTGAGCTGAATTTTGGTGATGAAATGGTGCCTCAGTTACTAGGGTCTATGGTCGAGCCATTTGTGATTGAACAAGCCCTATACCAAAGAATGGCCGCTGATGAGGTGAAAGAGCATCTGACCTTAGTTGCTGGTCATAAAGTCACTATGCTGGATTGGTTAGGCAGCGAGCAAGGCTACCAGGTTCATCTTGATAATGGCGATAAGCTACAAGGTAAACTACTAATTGGTGCCGATGGTCGTGGGTCATTGGTGCGACGTGAGGCTGGTATTGGCCTTGATACTTTGGACTATAATCAAACCGCCATTTGCTGTGCTATCAAGACCGAGAAGCCGCATAAAGCTACCGCCCGTCAGTTGATGCTACCTACCGGAACTCTGGCGCTATTACCATTGGCTGATGTCACTGAACAAGACAAAGCCAATCCGCAGCATTGGCAATCGGTTGTTTGGAGTTTGCCACGCAATAGAGCGCTTGAGTTGCTACAATTAAATGAAGAGGACGGTGATAGTTTACGAGCTGAGCTTGCCGCTGCCAGTCAGTATGCTTTAGGCGATATTGAGCAGCTTGAGTCGATTGCGAGTTTCCCACTGAATGCACAACAAGCGAAACACTATGTGAAAGATAACTTGGTATTAGTCGGAGATGCCGCGCATGGAGTACATCCGCTGGCAGGTCAAGGACTGAATTTGGGTATGCTTGATGTGTCAGCTTTGACCCAAATATTGAACGAGGATTATCAGCGTAGTGGCGGCAGATGTTGGGGCGAATTAGCCACGCTTCGTCGCTATGAGCGAACCCGTCGTCCTCATAATAGTGTGATGATGCATAGCTTCTCACTCATGAACTGGCTGTTCGCTGGTGACTTTGCGGCACTGCGTCCGGTACAGCAGCTACGCAGTGAGGGTATGTACCGTGTGGGCAAAATCAAACCGTTAATGCGCTTCTTTACCAATAAGGCGAGCGGGCTTTAAATGAAAACTTACCCAATCATTGCGGCAACATTTCTGAGCATAAGTGGTTCGTTCAGGATTAATAAAGACTAAAGATAAAAGTTATAAATTTGATTTAGGCTTTGATAAGGCGTATATATTGTAATAATGGTTGAGATGTATTTCATAAAGGAAGTTTGTAGTACAAAGGAATTAACCCTAAGAGTCAGGAGATGATGACATGAGTAACAAAGACGAAGAAAAACTGCTTAACGAAGAAGAGTTAGAGAAATCTGACAAAAAAGATAAAAAGCAAGATAAGGATAAAGATCGCAAAAAAGATAAGAAACGTAAAGAAGAGAAAAAGCGTAAGAAAGACAAGAAAGACAAAGATAAGAAGGATAAAAAAGACAAAAAGCACAAAAAAGATAAGAATGAGAAGAAAGACAAAGACCACAAAAAAGACAAGAAGGATAAAAAAGAAAAAGAAGCGGAAAAAGCGGCAAAAAAAGAGGTTAAAAAGCAGTATCATAAAGGGATTAAGTTACTTAAAAAGCAACCTGCTGACAAGCGCCCTATTAAGAAAAAAGCTTTAAAAAACTTCTTACTCAGTCATCTGCGCACCGATGACGAGCAGTTGGTAGAAAGAGTGATTGAGAGAATGATTAAGAAAAAAAGAATCAAGATTTCAATTAACAATAAAGTCAGTTATAGAAAAAAGCTAAAGTCTTAGTTTTTTAGCTTCTACTCTAAATTTTAGCTTTTATTCTAAAAAAGGTATGGTTTCATGGTCGAGTGTTGACCAGAAACGCATACCTTTTTCATTTTTAAAAGCTCGTTTTTAGTTATTGGACAATAAAAGCTGTTGAACAATAAAATCTCATTTTACTAGACAAAACTCATTAGCCAAAAGAGGCAAAAACTACCATTAATACTGGCGCCACAATATTAATGATAAAGCCAAAACTAATCGCCAACGGGACGATACCTAAACCACCTGATTGTTGAATAACCGGTAGAGTAAAGTCCAAACTGGTCGCACCGCCAAGCCCTACAGCTGCCGATGGGTATTTACGCATAAATAGCGGAATAAACAACAATGCAAAAAACTCACGCACCAAGTCATTAAATAAGGCGATACTGCCCCAAACTGCGCCATAAGCATCGGTCATAACAATGGCAGATAACGAATACCAGCCAAAGCCAGAGGCCAGTGCTAAGCTTTGGGGTAAGGTCACCTCATCGAACAGTAACCAAAATATTATCCCGCCCATCAATACTGATAAAGTGAAGATGACACTGGTCTGCATGCCGCGCTTACTAAGCAGAACTTCTTTCAGAGTAATACCTGAGCCTTTTAGCCCAATGCCTACCAATAAAATTAAAAACATGAGTAGCCCGGTCATGGTGTTCTCTGGGGGCATCATAGTTACCGGTAATACGCCACCAATCAAAAATCCAAAGATCACACAGAATACTTGGATTAAGCTGCCTCGGATACTGACTTTGTGTTCTGTGGTCGCTGTTTTTACCAAAGGTCGCCAAGGTATTAGACGATCAAAAATCATCAATCCTGCTAGGCCACAACCGATGGTGAGTACCGATAACACCCCAACATATAACATGATGTCGTTAATCTGACTGCCTAGCCCCTCTACTTGAGCCAGCTCAATCCCAATTAAGGTGAGGATGATATAGACCAAATAGCCCAGCATTTTTTCTGAATAATGAATCAAAGTCTTATTCAGTGGTAAGGCAAACCCTATAAACAAGGGGGTTAGGACCAAAACGAGGGTGATGAGATTGTCTAAGTTTTGTGGGGTTTGCATGATAGGACACACAGCAAGTTTAGTGAGAGCAATTTATGGTTACCGTCTGCTAAATTTTAAAAAAATAAAAGCCTATCAGTAGCCATAGTGAAGAAATAGCGATTCTACCATAGCTTGATAAGGTAGGGTGGTTTGGAATCAAAACTGAGATTTGCCTCACTGCAATAATAGACAGTGAGGACAGGATAAGGAAGGAGAATAGAGGGTTTGTTCCCCGATAGTAGCCCGAGCACAGGAGCTAAGAAGCTTTGGCTACCAAACTAGAAGGCTTAGAGCAGGCTGGTTTGTTCAATGTATGTGTAGCGATATTATCTACCTTTTTTGTATTCTCATCCGTTTGAGTAGGGAGAGGCATAACGATACTGGTTGCAGGTGCGTGAGTGAGACTGGAATGGTCTTCTCGATAATGACCCCCTCGACTTTCAGTACGAGTCAGGGCCGATTGTAATAACAATGAGGCCAAAGTTAATAGGCGCTCGAAACGAAATATATCTAAGGACATACTTTGTGCTGCTAAGCCTTGCGTTTTGAACAACTGTAACTGTTGCTTTAAATCAATAACCTGTTGTAAGGCCTGCTTTAAGCAGGTTTCATTGCGTTTAATACCCATGTTATCGGTCATTAGCTGCTTTAACCCAGATAATTGCTGCGTCAAATTAAAATCGACCAATGGCGTGACTGTGGTCTCAGCAGATGGATTTAAAGATACACTAGGCACAGTGAATTGAGCAAGTAAGGAAGTATGTGGTGTTGACTCAATAAGGCTGTTTTTGTCTGGGCTGTGTTGGTCTTTATTCAAATTATTTTCATCGTCGAGCTTTTTAGCGAGATGTGAAGCAATGGTTCGGCCTACCACCACACACTCTAAAAGTGAATTGCTAGCCAAACGGTTGGCACCATGTAGCCCAGTATAAGCCACCTCTCCAGCGGCATATAAATCTGCTATGTCCGTTTGCCCTGATGCATTGGTCATTACCCCGCCACAGGTATAGTGTGCGGTAGGGGCAACTGGTATCGGCTGTTTCGTGATATCAATGCCTAGGCTTAAACAATGGGCATAAATATCTGGGAAATGCTGTTTGATAAAGTCAGCTGGCTTATGAGAGATGTCCAAATGCACATACCCCAAGCCATTATTAGCAATCTCATTGGCGATGGCTCGGGCCACAATATCACGAGGGGCTAGCTCTTCACGCACATCATAATTCGGCATAAAGCGTTGATGGGTCAGTGGGCATAATAAATGGCCCCCCTCACCGCGAACTGCCTCAGAAATCAGGAAGCTGCTACTACCATTTTCATCTTTATAGACCAAGCCTGTGGGATGAAATTGGATAAACTCTAGATTAGCCAAACTACAGCCGGCCTCCCAAGCCATCATAATGCCATCACCGACGCAGACATTAGGGGCCGTGGCTCGACTAAATAATTGACCCAATCCACCGCTAGCAAGGACCACCGCTTTGCTATTAAAACGTATTACGCTATTGGTTTCGGTATTAATAGCCAGAGCACCAGTACAGCGCCGATCTGTAGCACTTTCATCGGTGTCTTCAGTGAGTAGACTTAGGGCCTCATGAAAGGGGAGTAGATTAATATTACTAGCTTGTGAGGCCTGCTGCTGCAAGCGGATCATTATATGTCGGCCAGTAGCATCATCGGCATGAGCCACACGGCGACAACCATGCCCGCCTTCTTGAGTTAAATGCAGTTCTGCAAGAGACGGCGTATTGGTCTTAGCAAGCTGTGTCGAGTGGTCGTTAGTAGTAAAAGGTACGCTATGCGCTAGTAGCCAACTTATGGCATTGCTGCCTTGCGTGAGGATTTGGGTGGTGGCCTGTTGATCACACAAGCCATCGCCTGCTATCAAGGTATCGCTCACGTGGTCTGCTACTTTATCTTCAGCATCAATAACGGCGGCAATACCGCCTTGGGCATAGTAACTTGAGCAGGCGCTTAACCCTTCTTTGGCCAGTACTGTCACTTTTAAGTGCTTAGGAAGAGATAGTGCAGTTGCTAAGCCTGCTAAACCCGCCCCTATGACTAATACATCGCAATATTGTGTCATAACGGTATCCTCTAAGGCTTTAGAGGGTGACTCTAACAACAGTTCAGACAGTAGTTCAGAGACAGTTTCTAGCGATGAGTCATCATGAGGGTAAGTTTTTGAAGTGGTCATAAGCAGGCTCTTACAAAAAGGTTAACTACACAGTTATAGCTACTATCTAAGCAGGACCGACATGCTTATACAGTTCACGGTCTTTAATAAGATCACCACTGGCCGCCACGCGACGTTTTTGTTCAGCGGCAAAGTCGAGCATACGTTGTAAAGGCTTAAGAGCGGCTTCGGCTAACTCAGGCTTTAAGGTAATTTCACCACTGCCGGTCTCTAGGCACTGCTCAATGCCTTTAAGTCCATTCATTGCCATCCAAGGACAAAAAGCACAGCTTTTACAAGTGGCACTTTCACCTGCGGTTGGGGCTGCCAAAAACAGCTTGTCTGGAGAATGCTTTTGCATCTCGTGCAAGATGCCAAGGTCGGTACCAACGATGAAGGTTTTTGCGTCCATCTCTTTGGTGGCGTTAAGCAGCTTACTGGTCGATCCCACTACATCAGCAAGGGCCACCACACCATCAGGAGACTCAGGATGAACCAGCACTACAGCATCAGGATGCTCAGCTTTTAATTGCTGTAATTCTTTGGCTTTGAACTCATTATGGACGATGCACGATCCTTGCCACAGCAGCATATCAGCGCCGGTTTCTTGTTGAATGTATTTGCCTAAGTGACGGTCTGGACCCCAGATGATTTTTTGACCTTGCTCATGCAGGTGGTTCACAATCTCAAGCCCTACAGACGAAGTTACGACCCAGTCAGCACGGGCTTTGACCTCGGCACTGGTATTGGCATAGACCACCACAGTACGGTCGGGATGTTGATCACAAAATGCGCTAAACTCCTCAATAGGGCAGCCCAAATCTAAGGAGCATTCCGCTTCCAGGTCGGCCATAAGGACTGTTTTTTCCATACTCAAGATTTTGGCAGACTCCCCCATAAATCTGACGCCAGCCACCACTAAAGTTTGGGCTTCATGCTCTTTACCAAAGCGAGCCATCTCCAAAGAGTCTCCTACGCAGCCGCCAGTCTCTAGGGCTAAGTCTTGGATATAAGGGTCGACATAATAATGCGCTACCAATACTGCGTTGTGCTCTTGTAGCAGACGCTTGATGTTTTCCACCACTTGCTGACGTTCAGTACGAGACAGCTCAGCAGGGATTTTGGCTTTTGCATATTCGATATCAATATTATTGACAGCAGACTGTTGATTGCTTTGATCTAAAGTTGGAGCATCGTAAGCAAAAAGTTCTACTTTCTCTGCGGTAGTATTTTTTTCTAATTCGACTGGGCTGTTGGCTGAGGTGGTCATAAAAATCCCTATTACGAAATTGGTACTCAAAAAGTTATTAATTTAAAAAAAGTACTAATTAAAAAATAAACTATGAATTTATATAAAGTAACTATAATTATGCTCGTTTTGAGCATAAATACAAGAAATTTTTTTAATTAAAATTTATAAGGGCTGTGAGCCGATATATAAAATCTTTAAATTTCAGTGTGTTAGCAGAGGATTTATTAATTTTTTATTGTTTTGAAATAATTGATCTTTATCTTCAGGCGTAAGGTAGGGTTGGTGTAATTCAGCCCATTAACAGATATACTAAAGCCCATAGTTTTAATAACATTGATGATAAATATGAGTTTGTCTTTTTCTCACGCCCATAGCGAAGGTAGCGGTACCACTGAAGTGGTCGCCGTGTTAATTGCGATTACCAACAGCCGAGCCCGAGTACTAACGGTGGATGGGGGTAAGCTTTTGCCCAATGGACCCCTTATGCCATTACACCGCTCATTACAAGCGGGGGTTCGCCAATGGGTGGAGGAGCAGACAAAACAGCCCTTAGGGTATATCGAGCAGTTATATACCTTTGTCGATACCAATAGACGCAATAAAGATGGTCATGCCTTGGTCTATGTCAGTTATATGGGCTTGGTGCAAGAAGCAGCGATACCTGAAGCCATGGTGGAGGGGGATAAGGAGAAAAAGTCAGACTCTGAATCAGCTTCGGTAGCCGATAGTACTGAAAGCAGTGCCCGTTGGCGAGATTGGTACGACTATTTCCCTTGGGAGAATCGTCTGCAAACAGAAACCAATAGCGGTCAAATCACCGCAAGACTCAAACAATGGGCAGAATCAGCCACTAGCAAGTCAGAAAGATTAAAGCGCTTACAACGTATTTATCTGTGCTGGGGCGGCGATTGGGAACAAGACTTAGATTTTGAGCAAATCGTTGCCAGTGGCGATGGTCACAGTAGCAGTGCCAAAGAGATGTTTACTAAGTGGGTGGCTGAGCATGCTCTACTGCGCTATGAGATGCTTTATGAGGCTGGCTTGTTACCTGAATCACCGAGCTACAATGCCAGTAAACTCCCAAAAAACTGGCATCAAGTCATCGGCGAGCCTATGTATTATGATCATCGTAGGGTGATTGCTACCGCCATATCGCGACTACGGGCCAAGATTGAGTATCGTCCGCTAATTTTTGGTCTAATGCCTGAAGAATTTACTTTATTGCAATTACAGCAGAGTGTAGAAGCTCTATCGGGTGTGGCTTTGCACAAACAAAACTTTAGACGGCTACTTGAGAGTCAGAACTTGGTTGAGCCGACGGGTAATAGCAGTCAAACTGGTAGAGGAAGACCTGCCAAATTATATCGGTTCCGTTTTGATATAGGGCTACAAAGTTTATTAATGGACAGTAAGCTGCCAAAAAGTAACCCTCGCTGATCTTCAATAATCGGGTGTTGATTAAATATTAGGCGCAGATTAGTTATTGCTAAAGCGGTTTTTCTTCGTTATATTTATGCTCATTATGAGTATTATTGGTTGAGGTTTTTGCCTTAACTTTTTATTTTATTGAAAAAATAACTATCAAGGACCTTTTATGTCTTCAACGCGTAGCACAAGCCCTCAGCAGACTTCTGATACTGTAACCCTCAATGTCCCTCCGTTAAATGATGTGTTGTTGCTGCCTTTGGTAGAAAATGCCTTAGTAGAAGACTTAGGTCGCCGTGGTGATGTAACCTCGCAAGCGACGATACCAGCTGACAAGCAAGCTACGTTAACTTTAACCGTTCGTGATGAGGGCGTGGTTTGTGGTCTAGATTTAGCGAGACTGGCCTTTGCTCAAGTCGATGCTTGTATTGAATTCACTGCCCATACTCATGATGGTGCTTGGGTAACAGCGGGTCAAACTCTAGCCACTATTAGTGGTAATGCTCGCAACCTACTGACAGCAGAGCGTACTGCTCTTAACTTCATGACTCATCTAAGCGGCATTGCTACGGCCACTCGTAAGGTAGTAGACCTAGTGGCGGATTATCCGGCGCAGATTACCTGTACTCGTAAGACCATTCCTGGTCTACGCACTGTGCAAAAATATGCTGTACGCTGTGGCGGCGGTCGTAACCACCGTTTGGGTCTGGATGATGCCATCTTAATTAAAGACAACCATATTGCCATTGCCGGCAATATTACTAAGGCCATTGAGCAAGCCAAGCAGCTGGCAGGACACCTAATTCCAATTGAGATTGAAGTCGATACCTTGGAGCAGCTACAGCAAGCGCTGGAGGCGGGGGCAGAGCTAGTATTATTAGATAACATGAGCCCTGAGACTTTACGTCAAGCGGTGGCCCTATGTAAAAACCACCCCAGTGGCCGAGTAAAAACAGAAGCTTCAGGTGGCATTACTCCAGACAGCGTCGTAGCCGTGGCTGAAACTGGGGTAGATTTTATTGCCATGGGGTATTTAACTCACAGTACTACTGCGCTAGACATTGGCATGGACTTTTCGGCTTAAGCCTTGCTTTAGGCGCCTGTAGTTTACTTTGACTATGGCAAATTTTTTGTAGTAAAGTAAATGAGAGACTCAAGCTTGTAATAATATGCTACTTGAGCGATACATAGAGCAGTTATTGCCTTATAATTACCCATCTTTCATTACTTAGATAGGGGAGCTTGCAGAGAGCGGCAGACCGGTCCTGCTTGCACCAATACTGCCCTTTTTCTACAAACTGAGGCGCCCTTTATGGACACCGAAATTGTAAAAATCATAATAGCGTTTATGGTGCTAATTAATCCCTTTAGCGCGCTAACTCTGTTTTTAGATTCGACTCGAGGCTACAGCATGACTGATAGGCGCCGTTTTGCGCGTATCAGTAGCTTGACCGTTTTTATTACCATCACTTTCTTCACTGTCGCTGGTGAAAGCTTGCTAAGGGCCTTGGGTATCTCAGTAGGCTCGTTCCAAGTAGCCGGTGGGGTGCTGGTATTTTTGATTGCCATTAATATGATGAATGGCGATGGTAACCCAGTAAAACCGGATCAAGAAAACGTTGATTTTGATGACAGTGTTGAAAGTATCGGGAGTACAGCTGCAGCAGTAGTGCCATTAGCCATACCGATGATGGTGGGTCCCGGAGGTATTTCGACGGTTATTATTTATTCTGCTCAAGTTTCCAATTGGCAACAAAAATTGGCTATTATCATTGCTGGGTTGTTAATTGCGGTGTTCTGCTATCTGGCATTGATGGCTGCAGGACGCTTAAGTAAGTTATTGGGCGATACTGGACTCAACATTATCAGCCGTATCATGGGTATGTTATTGGCTGCCGTGGCCATTGAAATCTTGGTCAGTGGTATCCGCACCATCTTTCCAAGTTTAGCCTAGCCAAAAGTTACAAGCTTAGCCCAACTTCATTAGCCTCAACCGTTTTAGACCACTGGCCCAGTTCATTACTTAATAGACCATTTCCCTAGCCGAATTAGTGGCGATATCAACTGTTATATAAATACCAAGCCAAATAAATCATCAATATACCAACCAGGGCATCCAAGATACTCCAAGCTTTGGGTTTTGCAAATAATGGCGATAATAATCTGGCGCCATAACCTAAGCTAAAAAAGAACACGAATGAGGCACTCACTGCCCCCAATCCGAACTCCACCTTACTATCGGCTCCAGTCGAAACCATCCCTACCAACACCAAAGTGTCTAAATAGACATGAGGGTTAAGCCAGGTAAAGCCAAAACATAATAGCAAAGATTTTTTTAGGCTACTGACTTGTTGATTGTCTTGTGTCAAAGCATGCGATTTGCTGACACTGGCATATAAGCTTTGTAACCCATACACCAATAAGAATAAAGCGCCAACAATTTTTGCAAGGGAGACGATATTGGGATATTTGGCAGTAACTGCGCCAAATCCAGCGACCCCAGCGGAGATTAATAAAGCATCTGAGACCGCACAAAACAGAAAGATGGCAAAAACATGCTGTTTTTTTATACCTTGTTTTAGAATAAAAGCGTTTTGTGAGCCTATCGCAAATATTAGCGATAATCCTAAAGCAAAGCCTGATACATAATCCATCTAGTTATCTCAAGGTAATTTATTAAAATAGGGATAGGCTAAGCTTTTTTTACTTTAGAAACTGCCTAAGAGGCTCTATATAAGGCAGTATAGAAACGAAATATAGGGCCTAGTTTAGACGGTCTAATTATAAAGTAATGAGACTACCATAAGTTTAGACGGTCTAATTATAAAGTAATGAGACTTCCATAAGCTTAGGCGGGTTAATTATAAAGTATTGAGACTTCCATAGGCTTAAACTTTTACCCTGAAATATTAAGATTTCTGTATTTGAATAATAAAAAACAACAAAGGATGGATATATGACGCAAGCCACTGCAATGGTACTGATGTTTATCATGTACGGTTTATTGCCAGCTGCAGGGATATATTTAGGTTATCGAGGCATTAAAAAGCTGACTCAACCCAAAATGTTAGAGTACAAAGCCATGCCACAGTTGGGTTTTATTCCAGAGAAGAGTTTGCCACCAGAAGTGAAGCAAAAGCTTGATAGCATCAATGATAAAGGTGAAAAGCTTAAAATGCTTTATGGGGATACTAACAATGATGGGGTTATTGATGATTCAGATGCCGTCACTGAGACTTATATTATGATTAAGAATGTGATGGATACCCATATTCCTGAAGCGGTTGCAGACTATCGCCGGTTACATGACTTAGACAGCGCCCCAAATAAAACCGTTGTTATTTCAGCTGAGAAAAGCAGTTACGCATCTAGCCGAGCGGATACCACGAAGATTAAGAACTCAGATATGACGGGTAGAGAAGCTTTATTAGAAGTGCTGAATACAGTAGAGACTCAATTTGATGATTTGCTAGATGCCGCTTACCATCAAGATGGTCAGAAGCTGTTGGCAACCAACCGTTATTTGCAGCAACGCTTTGAGAAGTAAAAAGCAGCGACTGAGTCAATTGTAATAAGTAACTAATCCTAAACTAGGAGGTAAGTTTCATAAATGAGTGTGCTAATTGGAGTAGGTGTTGTGGCGGTAGTGGCAGCAGGCTATGTGGGCCGTAAGGGCTGGCTGGCTTTTCATCGCGCTGTTGGTATCACTCCTGGCACTCTTAAATATGTTGAGCCCGCGCAGTTGCCTCCGCCGCCAATGTTGCAGCTGACCTTAGTCGATGATCAAATAAAAGGCTTGCCCCCAGCTATTGTAGAGCAGCTGTTACGGATTGATGGTAAGGCTGATATCTTCCAGCAGTGGCGCAATGATGCGATTAAAGCGGGTCAAATTCCGATGGTCTCTGAAGATGAGTTTATGGTAAGTAAGCTATTGCAGAGTCGTTTGCCAGAGCTGATTGAGAGCTATCAGCGTATTGCCCATCATGAGGAATTACTGCAGCAAGCGGCCAATAGAGCGTCAACGTCTGCCTATGCTAATAGGCAGGTTCGCAGTGAAGAGCAAATGAGTGAAAATAAAGCCCAAGCGCTGGGTTTACTGCTAGAAGTATTGATGAAAATTGAAACCAAATTAGATGGCTTGCTCGAGGGCTGTCAAAGTGAAGCCTTGCAGCAGATGCAGGTAATGCAGCGCTATCTAGACCAGCGTTAACATTAGTTGGAGATACAAACCAAAAAGCCCTTAGTGAATAACTAAGGGCTTTTGTTGATTTTGGTAAGTCCAGTTTGGACGTCAATTAACGCTTAGATCCTCTGTTACCTGTATTTCTACCACGGGTATTGCTAGAGTTAGGGTTAGAGTTTCTACCGGCAGTATTGGCTCGGCCACTTCTAGAGCTGGTACGGATAGTACGGGCTTTCATTGGTTTTTTCTGGAAGCGCTCTTTTTTCTCTTTCGCTTTACCATGGACACCCATGTCTTCACGAGGGCGGATACCCACTAGATCAATCAGACGGTGAATCTCTTTACGATCTAATTCAATAAAGCGGCCAGTACGTAGTTCTTTTGGTAAATCCACCGAGCCATAGCTGGTACGCAGTAGACGGCTTACTTTCAGACCTTGAGATTCGATCAGACGGCGTACTTCACGGTTACGACCTTCTTTTAACTTAACGTGATACCATTTGTTTACGCCTTCACCGCCGCCTTGTTTGATGTCTTCAAACTTAGCTAGGCCATCTTCTAGCATGACCCCATCGGTTAAGTTCTTCATCATCTCAGGAGTTAACTCGCCCAATACACGTACTGCATATTCACGAACAATCTCATTTGAGGGGTGCATTAAGCGGTGTGCCAATTCACCATCGTTAGTGAATAATAATAGGCCGGTAGAGTTAATGTCCAGACGACCTACCATAATCCAGCGATCATGAGTTAGCTTCGGTAGACGCTCAAAGACCGTGGTACGACCCTCAGGGTCATTGGCAGAACAAATCTCGCCTTCTGGCTTATAGTAAGCCAAGACACGGCGGCGCTTTTCACGCTCTGATTTGTATTTGATTAAGCGGCCATCGACACGGATTTCATCGCCTAGCTCGACACGGTCACCAATGGTGGCAGGTTTCTGGTTGATAGACACGCGACCTGCTTTGATTACTTCTTCCATTTGACGGCGTGAGCCTAAGCCCATACGAGCCAATGCTTTTTGCAGCTTTTCGGTACCAGCAGTGCTAGTTTGAGTGGTTGAAGTGGCAAATTGGTAGTCACCGTTATGATCGGTATAGACATCGCTTTCTGGGGTAGGGTTTGTTTGATTTGATTGAGGCATGTTATGCATCCTTGAATCGGTGAGTGGCTACATTTCACAATGTAGGAGGAGTTTGTAAAATTACGCAGGCTATTATACGCTAATTAACATAGATTATCGCTAAGCTGTGACAATTATATTACCCAAGAGCAATACAATCCTAAATCTTAACTATTATTGGACTGTTAACTATTGCTTGAGCTGACCAATACATAAGTATTGGATAAAGCTACGCAGCTTACCTGCATCTGCCTGTAATAACTGGCTTTTTTCGGCCATTATTGTCTGCTTTAGTTGTTGCTCAGTCGCAGGATTATTTGAGTGAGCCTCTATTTTTTCACTGATTAAGCGGCTAGGGCTGTTTTTATATATTTGAATGTTGGCAAAGGTCGTTGTAAATTCATTCGGGTTTTGATAAACATTTGAATAGTAATTGGTTACAAAATCCACATTAATACCGTTCTTGCTGTCAAAATCCTGACAAATACCCTTATTTGACATAAATATAGCAGACTCGACAATACCTTTACCAAACTCATAGAACTTGATGTTTTTTGCTTGGCTTAGGTTCTGGTAAGTCTTGTTATTGATACGGTTAATGACTTGGTTACTATCTAAATTAATTAAGCTGTATGATTTTTCATCATCATATCTAAGGATATCAATGTCTTGTTTGGACTGTGAGTTGTTAAAATAACCAATGTTATCGTTCGGCTTAACTTGTGTACCTCTAGGCGTTGCTCTCTCCCAAAAAGAAAGGTTTTGTAGTGTACCGTCCGTTTCATAGTAGGTTATTTTGGTCATATTGCCTGTGCTGGCAAGTACTGTGCTGCTAGCTAAAAATAGACATAAGCTGAAGCTGGTAGTTAATATAGATCTTTGCATTTTGAGTTCTCGTTAAAGGTATAGTCCGCGCCAACAGTGAGAGGTATCAAATGTAGACTCAGAACCCTCTCCATCATTGTCTATTATAGCCCACAGCGGTGTTAATAATTATATTGACTTGAGTCGAGCTGTGTATAAAATTTAGTATTAAACTCTCATCGTAATTCAAAAGTTATTTCAACGACCTCATTTAAAGCCTTTAGACTTAACAGAAGCTGTCATATTCACTACTCCTAATATAAAGATTAATAGGGCGGACTAATAATGAAATATTTATATAGAATTTTGGGAGCAGCATTAGGCATAGGATTGGGTTTTATAACCCTCAATATATTTGATATTCCTAACCCTTACGTGTTAATAGTATGGATGTTTATCCTCTTTATCATCACCAGTATCTTTGAGGTGTTTTTTATTAAAAAGAAAGGTCTTTAAGTCGATAGTATAGTTTGCAGGATTATTGTTTTAATAATGTGAGTCGGATTCCCTTAAGTCCGGTTATCTAAATTGCTACTAATTCAAACTGCACTAGCTATGCCTTTCAACCCAATCCAGCACAGTAGGCCAAACCTCTTTAGCAGCGTTACGGCTTAGAAAAATACGGGTATGGTTGTAATCTTCCAAGTTGCCATTGGCGATAGAGAACTCACGCCATTGATTTTTTGAGTTTTTAAAGGCTTGTAGGAATTTCAATGTCCCTCGAGGCGGAGCAACCCAATCACCGGCGGCGCAAATTGAGTAAATCGGTACGGTAATATTGGGCATTAGCGTACGATAATCGAGCGGTTGTGGGGTGGTTACAGTTTGCGACTTCCTGCTTAAGCGTAGCCCTGTTTGTCTAAGTAATTGCTGTCTTATGGGCGTCGGTAAATAGCTACTGAAGTTTTGGTTTAAATTCCAGTCCATCCACTGTGAGAGCAAATAGTAGCTCTCATTCATAGTGCCCAATTTCAATCGTTTGCCTTCTACATAACCTAGCTTACGGGTCACTGCTTTGAGAAATAGTAATTTTGCGTAGCTTGAAGGGGTGGAAGTGCCAGCAAAGACTTGGCAGGCCACCATACAGATGCTATTTATTTTATCGTTAAATTTGGGATAGCGGGTTAAGCATAGGGTCAAACAGATACCGCCACCACTGTGAGTAATACAGTGTAGTGTATCAAGCTTAAGCTCATCAAATAAATAGTCGAAAGTGGCTTTGACATCATAAAATGCGATGTCTTCTAAATGATAGTTGCTCTGCGGCTGACTACTACTGCCATGACCACGCCACTCCATAACAAAGCACTGATGGCCTAATGAAGCAAAATAATTAGCTATGCCCAAACAGACCGTCTTGTCTGAAAATGCACCATGCAAAAACAAAAGGTTTTGTTTTTTATTAGCACCGCTAGTGCCATTAAGTCTTTTGCTATCACGAACTTCCTTGCCACTATCAGCAATATTATCAAAAACTTCATCATCTATTACTTGCCAAACGGCAACTTGTTGATGATCTTTGGTGGTCACTAGATTTAAAGTTTGCTTTATCATTGCTTGAGGTCTCATATCCTTATGATGTTTATAGGCTCCAAACCTAGATACTTTACACTTAGCGCTTTAATTAAGCTACTCCATTGAGCGACTAAGCTATTTACTAAGCTTCAAGATTCTAAAGGCGCCTTGAATAACTAAAGCAAATACGATACCACCAATAATTAAATCAGGAGTGCTCGAGTGTAACCAGTTTACTAACAGCCCTGCAATGATGACACCTGAGTTGATAATGACGTCATTTGAGGTAAAAATCATACTGGCTTGCATGTGAGCTTCTTCTTTGCTTTTTGATTTTTGCAGTAGATAGAGGCAGATTGAGTTCGCAATCAGTGCAAGGATTGATACCACAATCATGGTAGAGAAGTCAGGTAATTGCTCATTGCCAAAGAAGCGTCTTAGCACTTCCAAAAAACCAATAATTGCTAGCAACATTTGGAAATATCCAGCAATTCTGGCAATACGTTTTTTCTTAATGACGGTTCCACCCACCGCAAATAAGCTGATAGCGTACACGAAGCTATCTGCCAGCATATCCAAGCTGTCAGCAACCAGACCCATTGAACGAGAAATCAATCCCGTGCTCATTTCAATAATAAAGAACGCAAAGTTAATAATCAGCACTATCCAAAGCAGCTTTCTTTGCTCAGCATCTTTTTGGTTACTAAAATTAGCTGTAAAGCTATTATTGGGGTCGGAGGGGTCAACAGTCTCGGTAGAGAGCAAAGTATCTCCTAAATTTAGATCATGAATAGCATGTTCTATATCATCGGCTTTGCCATGATGAAACACGGTTAATTGACGGTTAGCAATGTCGAACTCAAGATGCTCGATGTCCGAATTTCCATCTAGCTTCATTCGGATTAATCTCTCCTCCGAAGGGCAATCCATTTTTGATATTTTAAAGAGTGATTTATTCATAGCTGAAATAGCATCCGATCTATCAAAATTTACTCATTCTGGGTTTTATTATCCAAATTCAAATCAGGTAGCGGTGGCAGCTGCTCGAGGCTTTCAAGACCGAATGCATCCAAAAATTCAGGTGTCGTATGCAGTAGAGCAGGGCGGCCTAAGGTTTCTCGATAGCCTTTTTCGACTATCCAGCCTTTATCAAATAGCTGACGCAAGATATTGCTCGATACGGTAACGCCGCGCACTTGCTCAATATCACTACGGGTTACGGGTTGTTTATAGGCAATGACACTTAATGTCTCTAGCAAAGCTTGGCTTAAATGCTCTAGACGCTGCGGGAAAACCTCTTGAATTAGACTACTATATTCACTGCGAATTTGTAGTCGATAGCCACTGGCTGATTCGCTGAGACTTAGCACACCAGTGGTCAATCTTTGTTGTAATATTACCAAAGCTGTCTCTAACTCTTGTTTTGATAAAGACAAATACTTCCTTAATTGGCTGCCAGTTAATGGGGATTCTGAGGCGTGTAACAGCACTTCAATCCTACGGCTTAATAAGTCATAGCGATTAAAGGTGCTTAGGTCCGAGTTAGTGGTCTGTTTTTGCTCCGCAGAGTCAGGGGTAATAGAAGACTGATTGTCTGCTAATTGACTGTCCGCTAATTGAGAGTTTACTAACAAAGAGTCATCGGTTTGTTTTGCCATGGAATTTCGCTAAATTGTCAAAATAAGGAGGGGTTATAGTAAATAACAGCTGAGATTGAGCGATATAGGTTATTCTTTTAGCAGCCTAAGTTAAGCCACCCAGCGCAATTTTAGGCTCGATAAGCTGTAAGTATGTTGCGGCTCCTGCAGGGTCTCATCGACTGATTGCAACTGATCATTTTCAGCATCTACAACGTCAATAATTTGTCGCTTCATCAATTCAAGCACCGCCACGAAGCTGACTACCACCCCGAGTCGGCCTTGGCTTTGATCAAGCAGCTCAATAAAGGTGCCTTCACCTCGCTCACTCAGCTGACGACTGATACTGGCAATTCGATCTGACAATGGAACCGGGTCAACCTTGACATTATGCATGTGATAATCGGGTTTAAGTTGCATTTTTAGCAAGCTTTCTACCAGCATTGTCGCAGGATAACTGGGCAGCTCAGCCGCCATAACCTCAGGGTCAGGCAGGCTTGCCATCGCCAAAAATACATCTCGCTCAAGGCGGATTAAGTTGTCCAAGCGGCGAGCGGCCTCTTTAATCTGAGCATAATCCTCCAAGCGTGCTATCAGCTCCGCTTTGGGATCCCGCTCATCTTCTAACTTCTCAGGCACAGGTAATAACAGCTCCGTCTTAATGGCAATCAAAGTAGAGGCCATTAACAGATAGTCACCTGCCAACTCAAAGTGGTCCTCATCTAGCTCATCGATATAGGCAAGGTACTGCTCAGTGATGGGCAAGATGGCGGTATCTGTGATGTCAAAGTTGTTCTTTTTGACCAAATACAATAAGAAATCTAGGGGTCCCTCAAATTGCTCAAGCCAAATAGCAAAAGCCTGAGGCGGCACATATAAATCCTCAGGCAAAGCTTCAACAGGCGTAGTATAAATTCTTATACTGGCGCCTGTGTCGTTTAGAGAATTTGCTAAGGAAGTCGCTGTGGTATTCAAAAACCGCTGCCCTTATTTCAACTTAGCCAGAGGCTTGATGCCAATAGCACGGCGTGCTTTGTCTAGCTGTCTGCGGCTATGACGGCGTGCTTTTTCACCACCAGCTTGCAAGATCTCTTCCAGCTCTTTTGGATTTGCCATCAGCTCAAAATAGCGGTCTCGGAATGGCGCAATCTCAGAGTTAATTTTTTCAAATAGGATTTGTTTGGCATCACCCCAAGCAATACCCGCTTCAAACTGTGCACGCAGGTCAGCAATTTCACTAGGCGTAGCAAAAGCACGGTAGATCTCAAAGATGACTGAATCATCTGGATTCTTTGGCTCTTCAGGTGCTTGTGAGTTGGTAACAATCTGCATAACCGCCTTGCGCAGTTGTTTTTCGGGATCAACTTGAGGGTTATATTCGCCAAATAATGGAATAATGTTGTTGTAACTTTTACTCATTTTTCGACCATCAAGACCAGTTAATAATGGCATGTCATCATCAACTACAGCAGATGGTAGGGTAAATAGTGATTTGTACTTATGGTTAAAAGTACCCGCGATGTCACGTGCCATCTCTACGTGCTGGATTTGGTCACGACCTACCGGTACGTGGGTGGCATTAAACATTAAAATGTCAGCTGCCATAAGTACTGGATAACCAAATAGACCCATGGTGATGTTGTGATCGGCATCGACGTCATTGTTTAGGTTAACATCAACTGCTGCCTTATATGCGTGAGCACGATTCATTAAACCTTTGGCGCATGAGCAGTTCAATATCCACGCCAGCTCAGGAATTTCAGGCACATCAGATTGGCGATAAAAAACCACTTTTTCAGGGTCCAAACCGCAGGCAAGCCAAGTGGCAGCAATGGCTTTGGTAGACTCGTGGATTTGTTTTGGATCGGCGCATTTAATAATACTGTGGTAATCGGCTAAGAAGAAAAAGGATTGATCTTTCTCATTATCGCTGTTTTGCGTGGACTGTATGGCTGGTCTAATAGCGCCCACATAGTTACCTAAATGCGGGATACCTGTGGTCTGCACCCCTGTTAAAAAACGTTTTGGTTGATTGGCTACTGTTTGGTTTGGATGGGTCTCTGATACGCTCATAAATCACTCAACTTCTAAAACAGGTTGTTGTAAAGGTTATCTAGATAATAAAGGTATTGTATCGGCCCAGTATAACAAATAATCATTATTTTTTAGTCATATAGTCATAAATAGACCATACAATAACTGATTATCTGATTTGCTGTAAGCGGGTTGTTATCAGCTCTATAAAGGCAGACATATACAGATTACCATTAGTTTCTAATTTCATTGTTGCTAATTACTTTAATCTATAACATAATTTTGGGCTCGATGTTTCAAGGTTGAAGGACGGCTCTGTTATTCAACCACACACTATTATAAGGATATAACAGTATGGGAATGTTCAACTACAAAAACTACTCCAGTGAAGAGTCTGCTAAATTAGTGGACGATGCCAGTCATCTCTCGGCTTATACCAATGCCTTCAGTGTTTTTGGCTTTATACCAGGCGCAGATGCGCTAAATCTAGTCGGTCAGTTAACCGGAGATTTGTTTCCTAATAAGACCAATGTTGGCATTCCAGAGGGATGGGCTAAACTGACTCCTAGTGATCTGGGTGTCAGTGACTCTTTAGTCGATAGAGAAGGTTACTTTCAGATTGAGAGTATGTTTAGTGGTAAGGCTGTGGGTGGGCCACAGGCGCTTATCTTCGGTCAATATGATGCAGCTGGCAAGTTGACTGGCATCAACCTTAATATCTCGGGTACCAACAATCTGATTGATGTATTAGATTATCTAGACTTTAACAGCCGCAAAGGTATCGCTTTATTAGAGCCGATTTTGGCTATCGTCAAAGATTTCGCGGTGGCTAATGGTTTAAGTGGTAGCGACGTCTTGATTAGTGGTTATAGTGCGGGCGCCGCCGTTACTAACATGATTGCAGCTGAGCGTGAAATCTTAGCTGATGGATTCTTTGAAGATGCCGATTATATAGCATTTGCCGTACCCACCATTTATGATAACCCAGACGTTATTTTAAACTTTGGTTATGAAAACGATGTGGTGCACCGCATTACTGGTACCGAATCTAATATTATAGATGCGATTAAAGCTGCCGACTTTGGGCTGGTTAACCCAGACAAGGACTTTAGTAGTTCAACTGACAACGTGGTGCTGTTCAATGATGTCTATGCTTCCCCCATCTGGGATGTGAGCCTATTCTCTATATTGAATATTCCTACCGGTTGGTATGCCCACATTAATGGTGTTACCACAGATGCCATTACCCGTATTATTAACTCCACTTTTTATGAGCATACCAAGCAAGACAGTACCGTTATTGTGGCAGATTTAACTGCTATAAGCCGTGCAACCACTTGGGTACAAGATGATAAATCACATACCTCTAGCCATTATGGTAGCTCAGCCTTTATTGTGGGCAGCGAACATGATGACTTAATTGCTGGCGGTAGCAACTTTGATTATATCGATGCTGGCAAAGGCAATGACATTATCAAAGCTGGGGTTGGGGTCGACCATATTGATGGAAACGAAGGTCATGACCAAGTCCGTGTCGCAGGCAGAAGCAGTGATTGGGATGTGTTTAAAATGGCTGATGATACCTTATTCTTCTTAGATAAGAAGGGTATTAATCTGGTAGAAGCGGATAACGTTGAAGCAGTTAGTTTTGAAAAAGAGCTTGCTAGTCATCTTAATAATTATGATATAGGCAGTAGTGGTTTAATTGAAAACCGTCCGGTTATCAAATGGTTTAGCAAAGGCAAAAGCTATGGAGAACACACCGAAGGCAGTGATGGTGATGATAGCTTAACTGGTAATATCGTCTTCGGTCGTGAAGGGGATGACATCATCCATGGTACAAATGGCAATAATACCCTTCATGGGGGTCAAGGCGATGATATCCTATATGGTTTAGCCGGCAATGATAAGCTTTATGGCGCTGAAGGTGATGATAGGCTTGATGGTGGCGCAGGCAATGACTGGCTAATTGGTGGCATTGGCAACGATACCTTTGTTATCGGTGAAAATGCAGGCTCTGATACCATCGTAGATTTCAATAATGATATTGGCTATAACGATGTTATTGAATTCTCTTCCTCTATATTCCAAAGCTTTACTGACTTAGCGGCCAAAACCATTCAATCCAAAACTGATGTGCTGGTCAGTCTTAATTCGACCGACTATTTGACAGTGCTTAATTCTACGGTAGAGGATGTGTTGAGCTCTTCAGTCATTATCTAATACAACTTTACTTTTATCACAATTAGTTTTTATAAAAAAAGGACGGTTCCTTAATGGAAGCGTCCTTTTTTTCTACGACTCTATTGGCAGAATTATTTATTAGAGGTTTTTTTATTGTAGTAAGAAGTACGACCAGTTTCTGCATTTTTATAGCGTTTATGAAACCACATCCACTGCGTAGGATCAATGCGGATTAGACTTTCTAAAACCTCATTGATGCGGGTCGCATCGGCCACCTCATCTTTGGTAGGGTAGTTCTCTAAAGCTGGCGTGATACTCAGGTGATAATGGGGCCGCTTGCCACGAGGAATATGGTCTGGAGTTTGTCTATAAGTATGTAGAGCCATGACCGCTGGCGGGTTGGATTTGTCTCCCATACGGGCCAATCGTCTCGGGGCGGTTACTGTAGCGGCAGGTACCCCAAAAAAAGGCGCCATTACCCCATGTTTTAGTCCATAATCCTGATCTGGAGAGTACCAAACCACGCGGCCTTCTCGGATACGGCTTACAAGCTTACGCATATTGTGATGGTCAATCTGTTCATCAAAGATATGACGACGACCATTATATATAAACCAATCTAGCAGTTCGTTATTTTGAGGACGATAAACACAATCAACGGCTGAGAACTGAGTAAATAAACGGCCACCTAAATCTAGCATGGTGTAATGACCACCCAGTAGCAGCACAGCCTTACCTTGTTTTTTGGCTTCAACCAAATGCTGCAACCCTGAAATAGAAACAGTACGAGTAAAGACATTTGGACGGAACCAAGCGCATAAGGTCTCAAACACGCCAATACCTTGATTGACAAAGACTTGCTTAGCCATAAGCTCACGGTCTGCAGCCATTTTTTCGGGAAAGGCAAGCTCAAGGTTGATTAAGGTGTCATGTCTACGACTTTTTACCAAATGATAAAGAGCAATCCCTAACTGTCGCCCAATCCAGAACTGAAGCCGTAAAGGCAAGTAAATGAGTGGCAATACTAAAGCAAGTAGCAGCCAAATCCCCCAATATTTAGGGGCTAAATAAGCCAGTTTAAAAGGCTTTCTATCCGCTATAGAGGTTTGTTTGTGGTTCTCGCTAATGGTCGGCATACCTGCTGGAATGGGAACAGGCTTTGGGGGGTTAGAAGTCACAGAAGGTTGAGTCGAGTTAGGCTTAGGCTCTGTCTCAGGCGTATAGTGCTGAACCGATGACTGTACAGGAATCCGGTTCGACTGTTGCTTGTTAGGACTGTCGTTAGGCGAGGAGGGAGTATTCATAAAGTTTCACCAGGATTGGACCTGAAGGCCGGCAATGATTATCAGTCGACCTTGATCCAACTAACCAGAAGGTAACCCCAAAGTAATGAGTAATAAAAGAGCTGGCAACAAAGAATTTGCTAATCCGCTAGCTTAGAGTTATGGGGTTACTTATGAGTGTCCAATTGAAGTTTTGAGCGTTAAATTAAAGAGTAAGGGACGATGGCTTGGGCGATAAATCATTTAATAACCAGCCATCTGAGCCAAGCAGTTAGCTATAGCTATCTAGCTCATCCCAACGCTCTAACTTGATCATAAGCTCTTCATCTATTGCCGCCAGTCTTTCACTAGCAGCAGTAGCGGCTTCTAAGTCGGTGGTAAACCAGCTACCATCAGCCAGCTTTTGTTGCAGATCGGCCTGCTCTTTTTCTAACTTAGAGATCTGACTGGGTAATTCATCAAGCTCTCTTTGTTCATTATAACTGAGCTTACGTTTAGGAGTTGTTGCCGCTTTGTCATCAGCAGCTGGGGTAGGAGCTGACTCTTTATCTGATTTTTTACTGTTGTCAGCCTTTGCAGCAGCTGTTTCTTTAGCATTGAAGCTGTCTTCGCGCTGCTTTTGCACCAAGTAATCTTGATAACCACCGACATACTCTTTCACAATGCCATTGCCTTCTTCATCTTGATCAAATACCCAAGTCGAAGTAACCACGTTGTCCATAAAGGCACGGTCATGACTAATAAGTAGGATGGTACCATCGAAGTTTGCTACGGATTCTTCCAATAGCTCAAGTGTCGCCATATCTAAGTCATTAGTTGGCTCGTCGAGTACCATAACGTTGGCAGGCTTTAGCAGTTGTTTCGCCAGTAGGACCCGGTTTCTTTCACCTCCTGACAAAGCTTTTACTGGGGTGCGGGCGCGTTCTGGAGCAAACAAGAAATCTTGTAAATAGCTCATAATATGAGTCTTTTTGCCACCCACTTCAATGAAGTCAGAGCCCTCAGATACGTTTTGAGCCACACTGGCTTCCAGGTCTAATTGATCGCGCAATTGATCGAAGAAAGCTATTTGTAAGTTGGTGCCTAAGGTGACGCTACCACGCTGCACAACTTGGTCATCTGACTCACCGAGGATGGCTTTAATAAGTGTGGTTTTACCGGCGCCATTAGGCCCAATAATACCAATCTTATCGCCACGGATAATGGTGGTGCTAAAGTCATCTACCAATACGTTGCCATCATATTCAAGGTGTAAGTTTTTCACTTTACAGACCAGCTTACCGCTCTTATCGCCACTGGCCATAGTAATGTTGACGTTGCCTACTTGCTCACGGCGTTTTTTACGCTCTTCACGCAGTTGCTTCAACTCACGGACCCGGCCTTCATTACGGGTACGACGTGCTTTGATGCCTTGACGAATCCACACTTCTTCTTGAGCCAGTTTTTTATCAAAATTGGCATTGTTTTTCTCTTCAGCAATCAACTGTTGCTCTTTGAGCTCTTGATAACGCGCATAGCCGCCAGCGCCTTGAGTGACGTCATAGCTTGAAAGCTTACCGCGGTCCAACTCAATAATGCGAGTCGCTAATTTATCGACGAAGGCCCTATCGTGGGTGATGAACAATAAGGTTAATCCCTGCCAGTCTTTTAAGAACTGCTCTAGCCATTCAATACTTTCCACATCCAAGTGGTTAGTTGGCTCATCAAGTAATAGAATATCAGGCTTGGTCACTAAGGAGCGAGCCAGTAGCACCCGGCGTTTACGACCACCGGATAGCGAAGACAAATCATCCTCAGGATCGAGCCCCATAGTAGTAATAATTTGACGGGCCTCACGCTCTAAGTCCCAACCATGTGCAGCATCAATATCATGCTGCAGGTTAGACATGGCCTCACAAGCGTCCATATCGCCAGATGCACACTGATCGGCTTTTTTATTATAGGCAATAAGTAAATCGGCGGTTTTTTTGTCGCCGCCCATAACGATGTCTAAGATACGACCACTGCTTTCTGGTACATCCTGCTCAAGCATGGCAACTTTGACACTACTATTAATGATGACCTCACCACTGTCTGGAACGATTCTGCCATCAATGAGCTTAAATAGAGTGGATTTACCCTCTCCGTTGCGTCCAATCAGACAGACGCGTTCTCCAGCCTCAATACTAAGATCGACGCCATCAAGAATAGGAGCAACACCGAAAGCTAAGTGGATGTTTTTTAGATTAATAAGTGCCATATATGTATGTTTACCATTATTTATAAGTTATGTTCTTAACTACTACATGTTAAAATTGAGTACAGTATATCACGCGGGCAGGGAATCATAACCTGTCATCGTATTTGGCCTCCTTAAAATCATTAGGTTTGCTACAAGGGCAGGGTCAAATCTTCATTTATCCATTCTTATATTCAGAAGAAGTCCATGTCGAATTTAGCACAGAACCGTGGTGATAATTTTGATCACTTAAAGCAGCAAATAGCCGATCTACAATCCAACGTAGCGTACTTAGAGCTCACAGTCGATAGTTTAGATCAGGTTATTGCTAAGCAAGATAAGCAAATTCAAGACATGCAGCGTCAGTTGCAGCTGTTGTACGTTCAGTTAAATAGAGTCAGTGACTCAGGCATAGCACCTTTTGATGCTGCCTCAGAAGTTCCTCCGCACTATTGATAATTTATGCAGCTACGTACTTATACTTTGTTATATATATTTAAGCTGTTTTGACAGTTAATTTAAGTCAGTTTATGGAAATAAAGCAGAGTGCTGTAGAAAATAATTATAAATATATCAAAGTGTTGCAATTTATTTCTTGATTAAGTAATATTGCCAGTGATTAATTATTATGTGGTTGAAAGGTAACCTATCTCAATAATAATTAGCGCCCATCCCTCTGTTTTATGATTTCACACTTTGTGAGAGTCTAATCATAATACCTTAGTCCTCATCCTATAAATGGAATTTTGGAGAAATAAATGCGCTCTACTTTTAATATCAAACCCCTCGTCACTGCCGTTGCTGCCTTATCTGTTGCTAGCTTAGCGTCTGCTGCTGGTCTTTCGCGTTCAGAGCAAGATGTCTCTGCCTTCTTACAAGATGGCACCTATGCTGAAGCGGTATATACCTATTTCGATGGAGATGTAACAGGTAAAGATATAAACGGTAATAAAATCAAAGATATCGCAGAGAGTTATGATTTCTTCCGTTATGGCGCAAAAGCAGATATCAACGATACCTTTAGTATCGGTGTACTCTATGATGAGCCGTGGGGTGCTGCAGCTGATTACGATAATAACAGTATATTCGGTGGGGCTCCGACAAAAGTAGCAAATGGAATGATTTCTGGACGTGATATTACTAATCCAGTAACAAATGATAAAGTAACTAATGTTGCTGAGTTTGAACAATATGTCCGAACTATTGAAGGCTTAGCAGCCAACGGTCTTGCCAAACCTGAGGATGTACAGAAACTTCAATATTTAGAAGGTGAGTTGGCAACAGCACTAGCCAATACCGAAGGAACCAATGTTGAGGTTCGTTCTGAAAGCCTAACTGGTCTAGTAGGTATGAAGTTCGGTCAGAACAAAGAGTTCCAAGTTTATGGTGGTCCGGTAGCTCAGCGCATCAAAGCAGATGTTAAATTACGTGGCGATGCTTATCTAAGTGCGACGGGTTATGACTTAAATGTAAACCCAGATACCGACTATGGTTGGCTTGCCGGTTTCCAATATAGTAAACCAGAAATCGGTCTAAAAGCTGCTTTGACTTATCGTTCAGAGATTGATCATAGTATGGATGTTGGCGAATACATGCCATTATTAGCATTAATTGGTGATAAACCAAAACAAGTTAATAAAATGAAAGTAACCACACCAGAGTCAGTGAACTTTGATTTCCAAACCGGTATTAACCCAACTACTTTAGCGACAGCCAAAGTACGCTGGGTGCCTTGGGGCGATTTCGCAGTAACTCCGCCACTATATAATGAAGCAACTGTTAAGAGCGGGGATTATGGCCCTAATGGCTTAAACTTGATTGATTATGACGATGACCAATGGATGGTAGAGCTAGGTCTGGCTAAGCGTGTGGCAGACAATCTAGCTGTATCTGGAACAGTAGGTTGGGATAGTGGTGCGGGCAACCCTGTGACCTCATTAGGCCCAGTTGAAGGCTATTATAGCGTCGGTCTTGGTGCTAAATACGATATGACTAAGAATTGGTCAATATCAGCCGGTGGTAAATATCTATGGATAGGTGATGCCAAAGGTGTTATCCCAAATGGAGATCAGGTAAGTACATTTGAAGACAATGATGGTTTTGCATTAGGGGTTAGATTATCTTATCAAGATAAGTAAATCTTAAATTAGTATTTACAAAAAAAAGCAGCCGTTGGCTGCTTTTTTTATTATTAAATAAAAATAAATATATTGCTATGCAATAAAACTTTAAGTATTATTTGAAAAAGTGTTAATTCATGTTAATTTACGTTGTTTTTAATTTAAGCGTTTCAATCAAGACATGCTAATTTATGCTGCAATACTTTTCACTAGCATCAGGCATTTAGCATGTCTGGTACAGGAAGTACCAAGTTCTCAATAAGCTAATTATATAGCTTATGTTACGAGAATTAATTTTTCTTATGGAGCGTTTCAAATGTCAACACCTTTCACCTTTTCAAAACTTACCCTCGTCTTTTTAACCCTACCTTTAGCCTCTTTATCACACTCTGCTGGAGTTGATCGTTCTGGTCAGGATATTAGCGCATTTTTACAAGATGGTACCTATGCTGAAGCTGTCTATACTTATATCGATGCTGACATTAGCGGCGTAGACAATGCAAACAACAAAACTGGTGATATATTCAAAACTTATGACTTCTTCCGTTATGGTGTAAAAACAGATATTGATGATACTCTTAGTATCGGCGTTCTATATGATGAACCTTTTGGTGCAGAAGCTGGTTATAAGGATAAAAGTAATTTTGTCTCTTCTAATGCATCACCGACGGTTGGTGAGGGCACAGACGTAAGTCTTCGCACTTATAACTTAACTGGTATTTTAGGGGCCAAAATCGGTGCAGCTAAAAATATACAAGTATATGCTGGGCCTGTATATCAAAAGGCAGCCGCTGAGCTTGAGATACGTGGTGATGCTTATGGGCCTTTTGATGGTTATGATGCTACCATGTCATCAGATAATGCTATGGGGTGGTTAGCAGGTTTTGCTTATAGTAAACCTGAAAAGGCATTAAAAGCAGCTTTAACTTACCGCTCTGAGATTGAACATGACATAAATTCTACAGAAGTATTCAAAGGTAATGACTATCAAACTAAAATTGAACTAACTACCCCTGAGTCGTATAACTTTGATTTTCAAACAGGGCTTAACCGAACCACATTAGCTACTGTAAATGTCCGTTATGTACCTTGGTCTGACTTTGCAATTGTTCCGCCAAAATATACTTCGATAACTAAAGGACCACTAATCGCTTATAGTGATGACCAGTGGAAGGTTGACCTTGGACTAGCTAAGCGTATTGCTGATAATTTAGCGATATCTGGAACAGTGGGCTGGGATAGTGGTGCTGGTAACCCTGTATCTTCATTAGGTCCAATTGAAGGCTATTATAGCGTGGGTCTAGGTGCCAAATATAATATGAATAAAAACTGGGCTATCTCTGCCGGAGGTAAATACCTAAAATTTGGAGATGCCAAAGGTGCATTATCAAGTGGCACCATTGTTTCTAACTTTGAAGACAATGACGGCTTTGCACTAGGCGTTAAGCTTTCATACCAAGATAAATAACTGGTTATAACTAGGTGGAATAAAAAAAGTAGCCATATGGCTACTTTTTTTATTTAAACCAGTTTTTAAATCAAAGGTTGCTATATTTATACAGTTTGATTATTATAATTACACGATTTACTAGCTCTTACATATCTGTAATATACTTAGCGGATATTTAAGAGCCCAGTATAGTTGGCACTGGATGGCCTGGCACCTTATTAACATTTTTTTTGCTATTAGTAATAAGTACTGTGTCTATTTTTTTCATGGAGGATTTCAAATGTCACAAAAGTTCCCTATCTCTAAGCTAACGCTTGCTCTTCTAGCTCTTCCCCTTGCTTCTCTCACTCATGCTGCAGGTATTGACCGTTCAGGTCAGGACATTAAAGGCTTCTTTAATGACGGCACTTACGCCGAAATCGATTATGCTTATCTAAAAACCGATATTTCAGGTCATGATCATGGCGGTCCATTTAATATTGCTAAGACGGAAGGGGAATATATAAAAGGCAATCCCACAGGAAACATATCAAAGGATGCTTATAGCTTTATGCGTTATGGGGTTAAGACTGATGTAAATGATATGATTAGTGTGGGGCTTTTTTATGATGAGCCTTATGGTGCCGAAGTTAGATATGAAGGTGAGAGCGCTTTTATTTCTAAAGAAGGAGTTCCGACACTGGCTGATCCTGAAAATCCAAACCCTAGCATAACTAATGACTTCATCAATCCAAATGTATTGGATGATAGTTATGACAAAGGAACCAATGTAAGACTTCATACTGAATCTTGGACAGGATTAGTTGGCTTTAAGTCACCAGATGGTTTCCAAATCTATGGTGGTCCTGTATTACAAAAAGCAGAAGCTAAGGTTAACTTACGTGGTAGTGCTTACGGTCCATTGACTGGCTATGATGCCAACGTCAACCATGATACAGCTTGGGGCTGGGTAGCTGGTGTCGGCTATAGCAAGCCTGAAATTGCCTTAAAAGCTAACTTAACTTATCGTTCAGAGATTGAGCATAAAACTGATTTGGCTGAATATATTCCTTTGTTAGATAATGGTATTTTAAAAGGTGCATTTTTAAACAAGTTAGGTATTGATCCCAATTCAGATCTTGCGAATGCTATTAGTGCAAGAGCAAGTACTGAAGCTAAAGTGACCACGCCTGCATCGGTTAACTTTAACTTTGAAACCGGCTTAAGTGCTAAACATCAATTATTAGGAACCCTAGATGTGCGCTGGGTGCCTTGGAGCGACTTTAGTATCGTACCGCCACTGTATAACGCTTATTCTAAGGCTGCAACACAAGATAACAAAGGTTTACCATTGCTAGATTATAAAGACGATCAATGGAAAGTTGACGTCGGTCTAGCCAAAAGATTTAATGAAAAACTAGCAGGATCTGTGGTTGTCGGTTGGGACTCAGGTGCCGGTGATCCTGTTAGCTCTCTAGGACCTGTTGAGGGGTATTACAGCATCGGTGGCGGTGTTAAATATAATGTTACTCCTGAGTGGGCCGTTTCCGTCGGTGGTAAATATTTGAAATTTGGTGATGCTGCCGGTAAGTTGCCTAATGGTAGTATTGTAAGTAAGTTCGAAGATAATGATGGCTATATATTAGGTGCTAAGCTTTCTTATCATGGCAAGTAGAGTCAAAACTCTACCAAAGTCAGGTTTAATAAGCTTACTAATGCAGAAGCTATCAGATAAAACCTTCTATCTGTCTTGCTGTTATCTCATAACTTGCAAACAGACAGATTTACAAAGTTCAGTAAAATTAATGGATTAATTAATACCTTCATGGAGGAAGACAAATGTCAGCTAAAGACAATTCAATTACACATGGCACAACTATCAAGCAGTTAAATACACCACTTAAAGCCAGTGTGGTACTGGTTTCTGCTATGTTAATGGCAGCTTGTGGAAGCAATGGAACACAGTCTTATAATTTAGAGGATGTTTTTGGAAGCTCTCAGCTGCCTGGTGGTAGTGTTTCACAAGATGAGCTAGATAAGGCCGAAAAAGAGAAAGCCGAAGCTGAAGAGAGAGCTGAAGCAGCAAAAAAAGCTAAAGAAGAGGCAGAAGCTGCCGCAGCAGAGCAAAAAGCAAAAGCAGAAGCAGCACAACAAGAGGCTGCGGAGCAAAAAGCAAAAGCAGAAGCTGCGCAAAAAGAAGCTGCTGATGCCAAAGCTCAATTAGAAAAAATTCAAGCACAATTAGATCAGGCAATAAAAGATCTAGAAGAGGCCTTAGCTTCAGGTGGTAGTAATACTGAATACTTTGAAGCTCAAGTAGAACTTAAAGAGAATGAGCTTAAAGAAGCTCAGGCGGCAGTTGATGCTGCAACACAAGAGGCAGAAAGTGCTCAGCAAAAAGCTGAAGCGCAAGCTGAAGCAGCAGCAGCAGCGCAAAAAGCAGTTCAAGATGCACAAGCAGCAGCAGCGATTAACAATGATCCAGAAGCAGCTAAGTCTGGCGTTCAGTCTATTAATGTGGGTACATCCGTTGCAGGTCTTGAAGATTTCGTTATTACTACTAGAGACTTTGATATCGGTGAAAGCAATGTAGTTGCTCGTGCTGACCTTGCGTCAAATAATCTATTACCGAAGGTCGATGTTAACATTTCAGGTGAAGGTGATACTGAGCTTGAAAATGGATTTAAGAGCCATAATGATTCGACATCTATTCCAACTGCTTTAGGTGATCTACCCTTTGCTTACACCTCAGTCTATAAAGACTATGGCGATGACATGCGTATCGGTCATATTGACGGTGCGGCAAACTTAAATGGTAAAGATATTCCAGTAGATGGTATTGCAGCGGTAGGTAACGCAACCAAAGCTGAGAACATACCGACAGAAGGTACAGTAGGTTATACCGGTGATGCCACACATCGTAAGCTAGGTATAGGTAATGCCATCGAGTTTGGCTCATCTGTGTTTACCGCAGACTTTGTCGCTAAAAACCTAGCTGGTAAGTTAAGCTTCGCTAACGCAGGTGACATTAATCTTAAAGCGAACATCAATGGCAATAAATTTTCAGGCGCAGCCGATGCTAATGGCGGCTATGCTACTGAAGGTGGATTCTTCGGTGGTGATGCACAGTACCTAGGTGGTGTCTATGAAGGTAATGAGGCTCAAGGTACCTATGGTGCGAAATCTGACAAGCAAACAGTAGCAGATCAAGCAGCAGCAGATGCCCAAGAAGCAGCAGAAGCAGCACAGCAAGCACTAGCAGCACAGCAAGCTCAAGCAGAAGCAGCTCAAGCTGCAGCGGCAGAAGCCAAAGCTGAAGTTCAGAAAGCCGAAGAAGCTTTAGAAAAAGCTAAAGCTGCTTTAGAGAATGCTGGGCAAAGTGGCAATGAGCAGGCGCTTAAAGATGCTTTAGAAAAAGCACAGGCAGAAGCAGAAAAAGCGAAAGCTGATGCAGAAGCTGCAATTAAAGAAGCGAATGAGAAAGCTCAACAAGAAGTTACTGCAGCTCAAGAGCAAGTTAAAGCTGCAGAAGAACAAACCAAATTAGCACAAGATCAAGCTAATGCTGCTAAAGCTGCTGAAGCCGAAGCCAAAGCAGCGGCAGATGCAGCTGAAAAAGAAGCAGCTGACAAAATTGCAGCAGCAGAGTCTGCAGCTAAAGAGGATATTGCAGAAGCAAACAAAATAGCAGAGGAAGCCAAAGCTAAAGCTAAAACAGCTCAAGATAATGCAGAACAAGCAGAAGCCGACAGAATAGCAGCTGAACAAGCAGCTGAAAAAGCAGAGACTGCTAAAGCAGCAGCAGAACAAGCTAAGGCAGAAGCTGACAAACGTATTAAAGAATTAGAAGCTGAACTTGAAGCACTTAAAAATCCAGATGCTTATAAATCTGAAGCTGAGGCTGATAAGTCAGGCGCGCAGCATTTGAGAATAGATGTAACTGCAGTATCCGATCAGATTGGCGTTAAAAAAACCACCAGTCGCGATTTTATAATCCGTAGTTCATCAGATGTTGATGCACGTGCAGATCTTGCGCTAGAAGGTTTAGTTAACGACTCAGTAGCCATTAAAGTATCTGGAGAGAATGATGCTGAGACTAGTAATGGTTTTAAAGCGTATGAAGGCACAGGTAACGTATTATCAGAAGGTGATTTAGCTTACACCTCAACCTACAAAGACTTTGGTGATAGTGGTGAGTTGCGTATTGCTCATATTGATGGGTCTGTAATGGATGGAGCTGTTCCAGTAAATGGAGTAGTAGTATTAGGTAATAAGACAGAGACTCTCCCAACTGAAGGTACAGCGAATTATGCGGGTGATGCGACTAATCGCAAACTGGGTGTGAACAGTAAAGTTGAATACGGTAGTTCAGAGTTTACGGCTGATTTCGTTAATAAATCGCTTGACGGTACGCTTAAGTTCAAACAAGCTGGTGAGATTGGGTTGTCAGCAAATATTGATGGAAATGAATTCTCAGGTAACACTGCGGATAATAATGGCTATAACACTGAAGGTGCCTTTTACGGTAAAAATGCTAACTTTATTGGGGGTATTTATGAAGGGAAGGGCTCACAAGGTACATTTGGTGCGGAGAAGAATGGTACCCCAGCCACTCTAGTCGAGCCAGAACCTGAGACCCCAGAACCACTGGTCAATCCTGACGCCAAAGCTAATGAAGATATTGGCGGTTTCATGAGCAATACCTTAAGTAGTGAGAAGGGATTAGGTACAGAGAACCGTATAGGTTTTCGCCAGTTTATTAACGATAAACAAAGCTTTACCACAACCAGTACCGATGAGAACGGAGAGGTACAGCCTAACTTAGTTGAGAGTGCAAACACTAACAACTTCATTGACTTCGCAAAATTTGACGCTCGTTTGGATACTGTTAAGCCTGAGCAGTTTACTGAGAGTGTAGTACTAACGACGGTACGTGCAGATGATGTTGATGCTGGTAATGGCTTCATGAAATCTAAAGCTCAAAACACGGATGCAATCAACAATGCAAACTCACCGATAGGTAAGATTGAACTAAAGGTTGATTATAATTCAGTGTACAAAAACTTTGACTCAGTAATGCAGATTGGTCATGTGTATGGTGATCTTCGAAAAGAGGGTCTTGCTGCAGGTGTTAAATCTCGTTATGCGAACGTTTACGCTATCGGTAAGGCAACTGCACAAGAGGATATGGATTACCTAAAAGCACTATCACAGTACAATGTTGATAATGGCATCAATGATGGTCTAGTCGCCTATAAAGGTGATGCAACCTATGTAGAGAACATTCATTTATTAGATAGAACAGCGATGTCTCCTGTAGTAAATGGTATTTCAGAATTTAAAGTTGATTTTATCAACGATAAATTGTCTGGTACTTTAGCTTTCGAAGAAGGCAACTATAAATATATGCCAGAAGGAAATAAAATTGGTATTGAAGCTAATATTTCAGGCAACACTTTTGCTAATGAAAATGTTGGCAATACTGTCCATACTTCCGGTGGTTTCTTTGGTGAAGACGCTCAGTTCTTAGGTGGTATTTACCAAGATAACGAAGTAAAAGGTGGCTCAGGCGATGTAGCTGGAACGGGTACGAAGTTCCAAGGTACTTTCGGTGCTGAGAAGCAGTAAGCTAAAAATGAACTGAACCCGATCACTTCGATGGTTTAGTTAAAACAAGGACTGGGCTCTGTACTTTACAGGGCCCAGTCCTTTTAGTTTGGGTTGTATACGTTCATAGCTGTAGTAGTAGGTATGCTCATGAATTTTTTGCTTTAGTTCTTCAATAATTTTAGGTTTATCAATCCAAATAGTTATTAATACGGGAACTAAACTTCTAAATACATCTGCCTGAGATAAATAATTGCTTACTTTATTTCCTTACAATTTACTTTTAATTCAAAAAAGCACCCTAAGGGTGCTTTTTTAATAGGTTTATTTAACTTTATTAGATAAATGATCAAATTAACTCAAATGTTCACATTGACATCGATAGATTACTTTGCAATTATTAATTGTAACTTAAATAAATATTGTACTTTATTAGTATTATTTAACTATAGATACTTTATTATCTTTCATGGAGGAAGGCTAATGTCATCTCAACATAATTCGATTTCGTCAATTTTATCATCTAATAAACTCAACACCCCCTTAAAAGCCAGTGTAATACTGATAACCTCAGTGCTACTTTCTGCATGTGGTGGTTCGAGTACAGATTCGTACTTACCTAAAAAGGCTACACCAACTATTGACACACCAACACCGGAACCAACGCCAGAACCAACGCCAGAGCCAACACCAGAGCCAACACCAGAGCCAGCACCGGAACCAACACCGGAGCCAACACCGGAGCCAACGCCTGAGCCAAACGAACCTGAATCTGATAAGTCTGGTGTTCAATCTATTAATGTAGGAACCTCTGTTGCAGGTTTAGCAGATTTCGTAGTAACAACCCGTGACTTCGAGATTGGTGATAATAATTTAATTGCTCGTGCTGATATTGCATCAAACGGTCTATTACCTAAGGTTGACGTTAATATTTCAGGTGAGGGGGATACTGAGCTTGAAAATGGATTTATGAGTCATAATGACTCGACATCTATTCCAA
>NZ_JMKP01000016.1 GCF_000685805.1 Psychrobacter phenylpyruvicus DSM 7000 = NBRC 102152
CAGCACTTTGCATCAAAGGGTATTGATTTGCAAACACCGCTAAGACGCAATATGACAGATAATAGACCTAAGTCTGATGTTAATCGATTGATGCGTTATCGACGTAATATTGAGACTGTTATTGGTCAATTGTCTGACTGCTTTAATATACAGAAAGTACGTGCTAGAGATTTATGGCATTTGTCTCATCGTTTAACGCGTAAGATTCTGGCGCATAATTTCTGTTTTCTTTTAAAAAAAAAACTTGGTAACCCGCCTCTTCAGTTTGAATTGCTAATAAAGTGTTGAGAGTGGGGTAACTGGGAATATTTTTTAGTGAGGTATTAATTATGAACTGGCAACTACTTAGTATGATATGGGGTATGGCAGCGACTGTTCTGATTGGGGTATTCATGATTGCTGCTTTGGTGATTGGCTTTGATGATATTCCTCATATTATTAGTGCTGCTGTAGCAGGAGCGGTGATAGCTATTCCGATTTCGGTGGTGGTGACTAAGAAAGTCAATCGTATTAGCTAATTTGAAGATTTCATATCTTTATTCATTAATCTTTATTCATTAATGGGCAAGTTATGAATGGGATATTCCATGAGCTTAGCTTGTCGGTAAAACTGTCAGTCTAAGGGTTTTATAATTAAACAAAAATAAAGCAATCCCTAAAATAAAAAGCCAACTTTAGAAGTTGGCTTTTTATTTTTTTTCAATCTAAGACGTTACATAATCATCGCATCTTGCTGAATCTGCATGGTGTCTTTATATCGTTTTAGTTTAAAATATAAAAATACACCAAACACTATATTAAGCAAGCCCGTTACCATGAATAGCTGAGGTAGGGAGAGCTTTAGTAAGTTTAGGATGACAATGGCGAAAATGGCTGAGGCCACCATAAAGATGGCATTAAAAATATTGTTAGCGCCAATTACGCGTGCTCTATGACTAATAGGCGAGTAAGCCTGCATAGCGGCATACAGAGGTACAATATAAAGTCCTCCACTAAATCCGAGGAAGAAAAGATCAGCGAAAACGCGCCAGCTGCCACTTACCTGAGACAACTCACTAATGCCTAGTAATGAGCTTGAATTAATGTTTAGAGCAGAAAGTGAAAAGTATAAGTCAATAGCAAACAGACTTAACCCAGCAATACCAAAAGGCAACAGTTTAAAGCTGACTTGATTTTTGGTTAAGGTTTTACACAGTAAAGAGCCTGCTGAGACGCCGACGGAGAATAGGGTTAATAAAAAGATAACAACCGATTCGTTGCCATTTAATATAACTTTACTAAACTCAGGCGTTTGAGTAATAAAAGTAGCGCCATAGAACCAAAACCAACTGTTACCAAGAACGATAAAGAATAATAGAGGCAAGGAGTATAGATACTTAATGGTGTCCATACTGGTGCTAAAGATATTCCAGTTGATTTTGATATCCGGCTCAACGGCTGGCATGTTGGGAATGAACTTACTAGAGAGTAGGCCTAACCCTGCAATGAGAAGTGCCATGGCACTGACCCAATACAAGTGATTGTCCATCTGGGTGAACATGCCTGCTATTATCATCCCCATTAAGATTGATAAAGAGGTGCCAGTTTGAAAAAGCGCATTGGCACCGACTAATTCATTTTTATGCATTGCCTGGGGTAGATAGGCGTATTTGATAGGACCAAAAAAAGTGGACTGAGCGCCCAATAAGAATAAGGCCACAAATAACAACCAGTATATTTCAAATATAAGACCAAATGCGGCAAATACCATGATGACGATTTCTAACACTTTGATATATAGTGTCAGCCTAGATTTTTCATATTTATCAGCCAATTGACCTGCTAAGGCTGAAAATAGGAAAAAAGGTAAAATAAATAACATGGCTGCTAAGTTATTCAGTAAACTAACTGATGCCCCTATTTTTGCAGCAGCACTATAGGTCAATAACAGTAATAAAGCTTGTTTAAAAAAGTTGTCGTTAAAAGCACCCAAGAATTGAGTGAAGAACATTGGGGTAAAACGACGACTACGGAATAGTGTAAATTGTGATGCCATAAATCGGCTTCCTAATATAATGTTAATGCCATTTGATTATTATGGTTTTTTACAGCTGGATTAAACATAGCCAAGTTTGATTTGACGCCAAGCTTGGCTATGCATTTTTTAAGTAAGCATTCTAAAATATGCTTAGATACTAAGTATAATAGCCACAATTTATCACAACTAAATTAAATTTGTTCTTTGGCTGGTTAAAATCGCATTTGCAGAGACACAATTAAAACGTTAGTCTTTCGCTAATAGAACTACTATAGCAAGTTGATATGGATAAGAGAGCAGCAATGCCGAATTTAGACGCTACCTTGTTGTTGGCTAAGCAGTCAACTGACACTCAGTTATCTTCTTATGGTCATTTCGTTGACAGTCGCTGCGGTGGTCGAAAGTTACCTTTCCGCTATTCTAAACTTGCATGTGGGTTGTCAGTATGTTTGATGGCTCAAGCTATTATGGCTACAGCAGCCCATGCTATTGAGCCTACTAAGCCTGAAGGGTTGACCAATGACAACCAGCCGTATAACCCCAACTTAGGTAAAGCACAAATTCAGTCGCAAGAAGAGTTAGAAGAAGCACTTATTGCGCTTAAATTAAAAAGAGCAGTCGAGCAGGGGATGATTGATCCCAGTGTGCTTGAAGACTACCAACGCGAAACGTTAAATTCTCCTGTACCCCGGCCTGAAACGCAGAGTCAGGTTGACAGGGTAGTTAATAGTCAAACTCCTGCGCCTCAAAAAGAGATTGAGAGTAGTGAAGCTATCTTTAAGAGAGTCTTCTCTGATAGTAGCTTGCAAACAAATAACAATGCCGGTAACAGTTTGGCTAATGCACCAGTTATGCAGTCTCCGCAGCAGATTGAACAAGCCTTATCGCAAATTACCCCTCAAGTTTCTCGCGATTTTAATAAACCAGTGGCTCGCTTAGATGCCACTGAGCCTCCTTTAGGCTTTGACTCTGAGTTAGATGCTTCAGCGCAGATTAATCCTTCTAACAAAAAAACTTTGGGCATAACCGATGAGGGGGCTACGGAGGAGCAGTTAGAGGGAACCAAGCCGGTATATGAGGCAAAAGACGTTACGGTAAATCCTGATAGCAAACAGGCGAAGGCTGCGGAAAATGCTGCGCATCAAGCGGTTAAAAACACGGCTATCGGTAAAGTTGATAACCAAGTTAAAAACTCTAATGCAGAAAGCGCCGATGAAATGGTGGCTGAGGTACAACAAAACGGTGCTGCAGAGGCCGGTATTAACCCCGAGGACTATTTGCCAGAGTATCAACACGATCCTAATCAGGATTTAACGGCTACCGTCTTTGAGGAACAGTATCAAGACGATGATGACTCTAGAGCCAAGCCTGGATTCTTTAAAGGTCTATATAACCGTTTCTTTAATGATGGTTATGCTGCATTGCCAAAAATTAAGGCCAAAATTTATTTACAGCAATCACCTACCTCAGAAGGGGATGTGCCACGGTTAATTAGAGTTAGTAATGGGACCCAACCTGCCACGAACATTAAAGCGGCGATGGAGAACATTACTGTCGAATCCATCTCCGACTTCACAGCGGTTACCCCGAAGCTGCATCAAGAAGCTTTAAATGCAGCTCAAGCCGTGGGTTATTATGACATTGAGCTAAGCTTTAAGCGGGTTAATTCTGATGAGGTGGCAGTGATTATCGAACATCTAGGTGATCCTGTAAGAATAAATACGTCCCCCATTATTGATATACGGGGCGGAGGCGAAGATCTGGCAGAGTTTAAAGCGATTCAAGAAGACTCACCGCTTAAAGAAGGTGAGATTTTTAACCACGGCGAGTATAAACAAACGAAACAAAGAATTGAAACCACAAAAGATCAATTTGGTTTCTTTGATGGACAGTGGCTGAATAAATCGGTAGATATTATCTTACCCGATAACACTGCAGATGTGGATTTGGTATACGATACTGGGGAGCGTTATCATTTTGATAAAGTAGTATTTTTCACCATTGATAAAGAGACCGGTCAGCTCACCACAGATCCTGACAAACTGCCTGTTAAAGCAGAGCTGTTACATCAATTACACAGGTTTGAGGTCGGTGATGACTTCTATGCCCCTGATGTTACAAGATTTACCAACGATCTATCTGCCACCCGCTACTTCAATTCAGTAAACGTTGAAACCATTAGACCCAATTCCAGTGGGGCTACCTTAGGTTTTGAAAACGATGGTGACGAAGATCTCCTAACAAACGGTGATGAAGCTCAACTAAATACCCAAGCCAATGGACAGGGTTCAGGCCCCATACAGTATGATGAAAATGGTGAACCTTTAGATACTCAGGCCATGAATAACCCTAACTGGGAAGATGAGTTTGCCCCCATTGAATATAAAGTGGATCAAGAGACCTCAGCCAAGCTTGAGAATATCACTGCAAAAGCAGAGCGATTATCTAGATTGCCAGATGATAGGGTGTTAGATGAAACTGAAGAGAAGGCAAAAAGCTTGTTGGGTAAAATATCCAATGCCGTTAGTGATGTAGTGAAGCAAGTTTTCCCAGATGAAAAAGACCCTTATGCCGATACCAGTGCTCTGCCTGATGATCTGAGTAAGACGGTGTTGGCAAATCGTAAAACCCCACAAGATGTGGCACAAAGCAAGTCAGTACCTCTTTATGTCTTCGTTACCGCTGATAAGCCTAGAGATGTGGATTTGGGTATTGGTTATGGTACCGATACCGGTGTACGAGCTGTGGCTCGTATGGAGCATAACTTGATTAATCGTGATGGTTATCAAGCGGGTATTAGTGTGGGGGCCTCGAAGATTAACAAGTCAGTGAACCTGCACGCCAGCCGTCCTTGGAAACACCCTTTGGATGACACTCTTAATGCCAACATTAGTTATGAGCAAGAAACCATTAACCAAGGTGAGGGTAACTTAGATTTAGAAACCAATACCATTAAAGGCGGTTTGACACGCAATATTCGTAATGAAGAGGGCTGGAATAGAACTTATTCTGTACGCTATCGCCAAGACGAGTTAGAAAGTGGTGTTACTGGACCTGATCGCGAAAACTTACCGGTTCCTTTTAACCGAGAAGGGGCACAGTTCAATCAAGAAGCTTTCTTACTAGGTTATCAGATAGACAAGACGGTGACCGACAATGCCACTAACCCGACCAAAGGTTGGCGTCAATACTACTCAATTGAAGCTGGCTCTGACAGCGTACTATCTGATACAGATATGGCCATTGCTAGAGCAGGCGTGAGTGGGGTATATAGCTTTGGTGAACAAAATAAACACCAAGTGGTAGCCAGTCTAGATGGCGGATATATTTGGGCCCATGACTTTGAAGATGTGCCTTATAAGCTGCGCTTCTTCGCTGGTGGCGATCGTAGTATTCGCGGTTATGATTACAATAGTTTGTCTGCCACCGAAAAAGGATACTTGGTAGGGGGTCAGGTGTTGGCCGTCGGTAGTACTGAGTACAACTATGAGTTTAAGCCTGGCTTAAGAGGGGCGGTGTTTGCCGATGTGGGTAACGCCTATGATACTAACTTTGAAGCTGATACCAAGCTAGGTTTGGGCTTTGGGGTACGTTGGGCCTCACCGGTAGGCATGGTCCGAGTTGACTTGGCAGCAGGGGTTCTAGAAGACAGTATCCCAGTGCGCCTGCATTTCTTCATTGGGTCGCCCCTCCAGTAATAGCATGATTGCGATGAAGATTAAGATAAAGAGTGAGATAAATGATTGAGGGAAATAAAGCGGCTTATGCTGTTGCCGTTATATTCAATATCATTTACTATGACTCGACTTTGATTCTCTTGTGAAAACAGGCCATTCTAATCCTAAATACGAGAGGTTGTTGTTAAGTTTAATAGAGGTTAATTGCTGATAAATTAAACAGTTTTAACTATTAGCGATTAACCCTGAGCTAACTATTAACCTTTGTTTCAACTTCCCTTATTGATAACAAGCTACTTAACCCATGACCACTTCGCAAACCCCTGAGCCTAATCCAAAAAAAGACCCTACTCAGCATGATGCTGAGCGGGTTAAGCACCATTATCCTTTGTCATTTCTGATAAAGCTTCTGGCGTTACTGTTGATTTTGTTTTTAATCATATGTATTACTTTTTACATAATGGCAGGTACGGAGAGGGGTACTAAGTTCATACTCGAAAGAATTATTTCAGAAACTGGGGTTAAATTACAGTACTCAGAAGGTAATCTGCGTGACGGGCTTAAGGTGAAAGACATCACCATGAGTGCTTCAGAAGATGTAGATGTGCACTTCGTGAATACTTATGTCAAGATTGGCTGGCGTGCCTTATTTGCCAGAGAAGTGCATTTGCGCGATGCTGATATCGAAACCATTGTTATTGAAAACCGTTTACCGCCCTCAGGCGATCCGTTTCAATATAAAGAGTATGAATTGCCGGTTAACTTGCGCTTTGATAAAGCTCGTATTAACCGAATTATCTATAATCAAGCTGGTAGAGAACCTGTTGAAGTAACCGATATCAAAGCTGATGATTTGTACTGGGTAGGTACCCAAATTAAGTTAGGCCGAGGCAATCTACAATATAGCGATCTCGTAAAGATTGAGAATTTAAAAGGGATTGTGACTTTAGAAGGCAACTATCCGCTAGATTTATCTGGGTTAGTCACAGTTAAAAGCTTAGATAAAGTTTATATTGATCCTATTGAGGTTGAGGCTGTAGGTAGTGTCAAACGTACTTACGGTAAGCTGCGTAGTAAATATAATAATAGCAATGTCAGAGGGGTATTTACCGTTCAGGGCTTAGATGATAATGCTCCTTTTGAAGCCAAATTAAACTGGGATGAAATTGACCTGCCATATGCTGAAGGTCAAGACATACGCCTACAAAATGGGTTGGCGACTGCGTCAGGTGTACTCTCAGATATTGAGCTTCGCATCAATAGTAGACTATTAGCCAATGACATTCCTAGCGGTTATTACCAAGGCCGAGCCAATATCATTGATACCAGCAAAATGTTGGTACACCGCTTAACTGCTAAAACTCCAGAGGGCAATCTGTTGGCAGTTGGGGTGCTTGATTGGGAAGATAGCTTCACTACCAAGGCCATGCTTTATAGTAGGGACTATAAAGTACGTAGCTTATTGCCAGAAAGCGCCGCGCCTTATGCTCCAGAATATCTAAATGGCGAACTGGCAGTGGTCTATGATCTAAAAAATAAAGATGGCTTGATGCAGATTAATGCTAAGCTAAACCAAAGGGACGGCGAGCAGATTAAGGCTAAGGCTGTGAGAGGGGTTAAGCCCGACAACCCTAGATTCAATGCCCCGTGGTATGTTGATGCCAGCTGGCAAAATCTGCGCCGTAAAGATGTGCCTAATGTTGGCGATATAGATAGCCCAAGCGGTGTGGCCAATGTCATGTTACGTGATGATCGATTATGGGTTACCGCGGATGCTGAGATTATCAAATTAAATGTTGCTCCTGCTGGTGATTATAAAGTTAAGCTCAATAAGCGCAACAATAAGATTACGCTGCAAAACCTAAACTATGATGGGGTAATGGGCAATCTTGCCGGTAACGGTAATATTTTATTGGCCACCAATAAATCACCATTGACTTGGGATATAGACGCTAAGACTAAAGGGCTAAACCCTCAAGCCTTTAGTGACACCATTCCTGTGACTAAATTGGTGGGGGATATTAGTGCTTCAGGGAAGATGATAGATATTACCCGTCGCATTAATGGTAAGGTGGTTAAGGGGCAGCGTCATGCCTTTACTATCAAGTCTTCAGATTTATCGTCAACTTTAACTGCCCAAGTCACTGCTACAGACCCAAAAACTGGAAAGAGTACTTCTGAAAATCGCCGCGTCGATGTTATTGGCTATGGGGATGGTGTGGTTGATGTCTTAAATGGAACATTACAAAACTTCGATGCTAGATTTAATGGCAAGCTTGCCACTCAAGGAGTGCCCAAAGGTAATTTTATTGTTGATGCCAATGGGACTACTGAAAATATCAATATCAAAAACTTCAGTCATAAAGGAGAGGCAGGCGACATCACGGCCTCAGGTAACGTAAATTTACGTGACGGTATTGGGTGGAATGTCAAAGCCAATACCAATAAATTTAATGTTGGCTTCTTTGCGCCCCAGACAGAAGGTATTATTAGCGGAAATCTACAAACTTCTGGCAAATGGCGTAATAATCAAACCAAGCTTGGGGATCTACGTGACTTCAATGTGAAGTTCAATGGCTCAATTGACACTCCACAATTACCCCGTGGCAAGCTGACGGTTGATGCTGGAGGTAATGCTCAAGCCATTATCATCCGTAATTTAAGTCACGTTGGTGAGGCAGGTAGTCTAATCGCCAAAGGTAAGCTGGATGTTAGCAATGGCGTAGCTTGGAATGTCAATGCTGTCATGGATGATTTTAATCTGGGCTATTTTGTCAAAGATGTCCCAAGTAATATTACAGGCCGCGTGTCGAGTACAGGGCGATGGAAAGATTCAGTACAGCGTATTAGTATTGATCAAATGGCGCTACGAGGCGAGATTGATGGTGAGCCACTATTGGCTCAAGGCAGTCTAGACGCTACTTTGCATCTGCCCAAAGATATGAATCAGTATTTCGAAAGATTAAAAGCGACAGATGCCAGTGGCCAAGTTCAACAAGTTAAGAGTGTGGTTGAAACCTTAAACGCCAATAACTTGATGATGCAGTGGGGCGACAACCAAGTTGTGGCCAATGGTAATACAGAGCTTTTAGAAGCCAAAGTGAATATTCGTAATCTCAGCCAGATTAGTAAAGACTTCTCAGGCTCTGTCTTAGGCGGCTTTACTTTAATGCAGAATAAAGGCCAAGCCTTACCGACCATTTATGTCGATTTGACGGGTAATAAATTGGCGCTTCCAGGCGTGCTATTAGCACAAGGCATGATTAAAGGTAAAATTGTTGATTTAGCCAAACGACCAAGCACCTTAGTGGTTATGGCTGATGGTTTACAGGCCTCAGGCAGTAAATTTGAAAATATCTATGCTGTATTTGATGGTACTGAACAAGAGCATAGCTTAACTGTAAAAGGCGATACCAATAATGCCAATACGGATGTGGGTATCAAAGCCACCATTAAAGGAAGCTTAGATCGTAAAAAAGGTAGATGGCAGGGAGTGGTCGGTGACGGTGAGGTATCAACCGAATATGTCACGCTAGCCCAAAGCCAACCAGCGCAGCTAATCGCCTCTTTTGGAGGAAAAACGCCTGAAATTCAGTTGGCAGCTCACTGCTGGGAAGCTGTAGGTCAGATTGGTAAGCTTTGTCTGCGCGAGAATCTGATTGCCTCTGCTGATAGGGGTCAGGTTAACGTAGCCATTCAAAAAATCGACACTTCCTTATTTGCACCTATTATGCCCAAGGACCTTAGCTGGCAAGCCAGCCTAAATGGTAAAGCGGTTGTTGAATGGGGTAAGGGTGTTGAGCCAGTAATTAATGCCACCTTATATTCTGACAATGGTAAGTTAGGCTTAGTCCAAGAAGGTCAAGATGAAGCGATAACTGTGCCTTATAAGCGAGTGTCAGTCATTGTCAGATCCTTTGAAGAAGGCTTAAAGCTGCGCACTGATATTGATAATGGTAGTGGTGCTAGAGGCTACGCTGATGTTGTGATTGATCCTTATAATGAGAACAAGCCTATCTCAGGCGCCTTGGTGCTTAACGAGCTAAACTTGGCAATTTTGAAGCCTTTCTTCCCAGGTATGCGAAAACTTGCGGGTAATATCACTATGGCAGGGGGTCTAGGTGGAACGCTGACCAGTCCGGTATTCTATGGGGATGTTAACTTAAGAGATGCCACTGTGGCCATGTTGGACTTACCTGTGAACCTGACCAACATCAATGCTAAGGCCAAGATAAGAGGTCAAAGCGCTGCGCTTGAAGGTACTTTCTTAAGTGGTGAAGGCACTGGTGAACTATCAGGAACGGTGGATTGGAAACAAGAGCTACAAGCCAAGTTACGTGTTACCGGCGAAGGTTTGGTGCTCACTCAGCCTCCACTATTGTATGCAGAAATCAATCCAGACTTCAATATTATCGTCAAGCCGATGCAGAAGTATGTCAATATCGTAGGGGCAATCTCAGTACCTACTGCGACCATTAGACCGCCAGAGGCTAATGAAGAGGTAATCACTAAGTCTGAAGATGTTGTGGTATTAGACCGACAGTTAGTCAACAGAATCGAAGATGTATTGGCAATCTCCAAACCTTGGTCGATCAATGCCGATATTGGAGTGGATTTGGGTGAAAATGTTAACTTCCGCGGCTTTGGTGCAGTGTTGCCATTGGCGGGGGCGGTACATATCACCCAAAAAGGTCAAGGAGTAATGAATGCGTTAGGCGTAGTTCAAGTCAGTCGCCGTAGTACCGTTGATGTCTTTGGTCAAAACCTTGAGTTGAATTATGCTCAAATTCGATTTAATGGCGATGTGGTTAACCCTCGCTTAAGTATTGAAGCGGCTAAAGAGATTGAAGGCCGTACCGTGGGGTTACGTGTGAAAGGCAGAGTTTCAGAACCTAACATTGTGGTCTTTAACAATGCAGGTTTGACTCAGCAGCAAGCCATGAATGCGCTGGTTACAGGACGCATCTCTAATCCAGGTGCCACTCAGATTAGTGAAGAGGGCTTTAAATCAGAGGTTACCAATAACTTGGCTGCAGCTGGTCTAAGCTTAGGGTTAACAGGGACTCGAAGCCTGACCAATACTATTGGAGATGCCTTTGGCTTAGAGCGTCTGACCATTGATGCTTCCGGTACAGAAAGCGATACTAACGTTAACGTTACTGGGTATATCACCCCAGATTTATATATCCGTTATGGGGTAGGCGTGTTCAATGCGCAAAGCAGCTTGTCATTACGTTACCAGTTGACGCGTCGTATCTATATCGAAGCCACATCAGCGGTAGAAAACGCAGTGGACGTTGTTTATAGCTTTAATTTCTAATAGAAATGAGGGGCATAAAAATAAGGGGTGACTTTTTAAGGTCACCCCTTATTTTTTGCAGTTTTATTTGTTTATTTAGTTAAGATGAGTCTATTGTTTCGGGTTAGACGCAGACGGTACTCTTCGCCTTCATGCTGAATTCTCACTTCTTTAGTTAAGGCAAATAAATGCTCTGACTGTAACATAGGAAGTTGATTGTCACGAAGATGAAGTGCTCGAGAAATGATAGTGGCCATAAGCTTATTCCTTAGTTAGAAGTTATTTGATTTCTACAGCTGAAGATAGACTGGTAGAAATATGTCTAATTGATAATGATTATCATTAACTTTGATTATTATTATTTATTACCAACAAAATTGCAAGAGTTTTATCAAAATAAATTTATACTATGATATTAATGCTGGCTAATACTGATATAGACATTAGTCTGCTGCCCCTAATAAATAACTTTTAATGAGTAACCAACTAAGGATGTAATTGTGACAAATATCGATGTGGCTGTGGCGGTAATTCACTTTGGGGAGCAATACTTATTGGGGTTTCGTAATGCTAAGCAGCATCAAGGTAACCGTTATGAGTTCATCGGAGGCAAAATTGAAGCCAACGAAAGCGCTAAACAAGCTCTTATTCGTGAGGTCCTTGAGGAGATAGGGTTAGATATAGGCACCCATAGTGTGATAAATCCTTTGGGAGTACTACGTCATCATTATGCAGATGTTGAGGTGCCTAGTAACTCAAAGAGGGTTTGTCTGCATGTGTTTCGAGTCGCATTAAGTGAGCAGCAGTTCATAGAGTTTGCTGATCAAAAGAAGGGCTGTGAAAGTCAACAGCTACAGTGGGTGAGTTTAGAGGATTTAATTGATCATAAATACCCGCTGCCTGATGCCAATAAAACCATATTACAGTGGTTGAGGTTACCCAATACAATAGCGATTACGCAAGAAGTTGGCACTGTGTTCGCAGTTGAGGATAGTGCAATTGGTGTTGCAAGTAGTATAGCTGGTGTTGCATGTAGTACAGCTAGTATTGATAGTAGTACAGCCTGTAAAGACCAAAGCACTGGCAAAGATCAGCAGTCACAGCAATGGCTAAACTATTATCAGCAAAAGCTGCCTAGGCAGGCCTGTGTCTATGTCAGATTAAAGCAATCAAGCCTAGCTCAACGTAAAGACCAAGTATTAGCCCTGCTGGCCATTCGACCAGATATCAAGTTAATCATAGATTACGAACTGGCCAATCATTTACATGAATTTAGCGGAGCAGCTATAGCGGATCAAATTATCGCTCAGCATTTAACTCAACAGGCGTGCGCCGATAAGGGTATTAAGCTGTTATCTGCATTGCCATTAACCGTAAGTGCTCACAGTGAAGCCAGTATTCAACAGGCGAATAAATTGGCACAATATAGGTTAAACCTTAATTTATCACCGGTGGTAGGCGTTTTTGTTTCCCCTGTGCAAGCAACAAATACCCATCCTGAAGCGACGGCTTTGGGCTGGGAGGGATTCTCTTATCTGGCTCAAGGTAGTGAAGTGCCGGTCATTGCTTTGGGAGGCATGGCACCAGAAGATATAGAACAAGTAAGAAATTATCAGGGTGACAAAGTAGCAGGAATACGTAAGTTTTTAACGTAACCTCACCAAAAAATCAAAATAGAACGAGGGATTTACAAACCGTAGCGTAATACTACATTTTTTGGATAGTAAAGACTGTGGCCCAGTAATATGATGTTGATATCAACTAATAAAGCATAAAAAGTTTTGCATATTATCGGCATAACTTAATGGAAGCTCAGCCAGTAGGGATTAAGCTACTGGCTCAATATGGCTTTTATCAAATTACTTATAGCTTTATATACAACTTATAACTCTCGATACTATTATGAATCAATTTAAGCACGATATCCCAGATAGAACCTTTATGAAAGCTTTGCTCAAGCACACAGGTATTGCTTTGGCTTTACTTGTTCCTTTGGCGGCTTATTCTACTTTTTCGCATGCAGAAACAGGTAAGTCTAGCCCGAGCTCATCTATTAGTGTTACAGCGCCTACTTCTGTAGACCGTGTAGATTTAAATAAGTATGCAGGGCAGTGGTATGAAATAGCCCGTATGCCTATGTATTTTCAACGTAATTGTGCGTCAGATGTAACGGCAACGTATAACTTAAACAAAGATGAGGCGGGCAAGTTGACCTCAGTTGATGTTATTAACCAGTGTCGTAAGCAAGATGGCTCGATGATGAAAGCTGAGGGTTTGGCTAAGCCGGCAAATGATGCTGGCAGTGAGCTCAAAGTTACCTTTGTGCCCAGCTGGCTAAGATGGTTGCCTGTGGGTAAAGCAGATTACTGGATTTTACAGCTTGATGACAATTATCAAAGCGCATTAGTAGGTACTCCAGATAACAAGTACCTATGGGTGTTATCACGTAAGCCTACTTTATCTGAAACTGTATTTGAAGACTATAAGAAGATAGCAAAAATGCAGGGTTATGATATTAATAAGTTAGAGATTACAGCTCACACTAATACGCCAAAGACTGTAGTCAGTAAATAAAGTTAAGCTGGATTTAGCAAAATTTGTGATTAATCCAGCTGTTAGTAACGATTGCTAGCTGACGCACTGGCTAAAATTTCCAATATGATTTAAAATCTCCCTGAATATACTAATAGATAAGTCGGCTTAAATCTGCTTTTGGTTGCCTTAAGCAGATTTAGCCCATAGCTACAGTATCCCTTTTTCATTTAGCGATTATATTGATTTCACTAACCCCTTCACTTCATTTACCCAAAGGATAATTATTGTGAGTAATGCTAATACGCGCCGTGAGTTACATAAAGTTCATTTAGCCAAATACCAACAACAAGAGAATCAGGCTTATGAGCTAGTGAACCAACTGCATAATCTTTATAACGATAAAGACGTAAAAGTTAATTTGTTTGGTGAAACACTTAATGGACTGTCAACAGCGGATCTATTAACTAAAGTTCAGAAAACAGCTGAGCGTAACGATGGTCACGCATTAAGCCTTGATGATATCGTTGCTACTGTTAAAGAAGTGGTAGACAACCAAGATATCAAAACTGCAGTAGTAGATGCAGGTCAATTACTAAAAAATAAAGTAAGCGTTGCTGATGCTCTAGCTAAAGCTGATAAATCAACCCCTGCTGCCAGTGAAGCAACTGACGTTGTACTTTATGGTTTTGGTCGTATCGGGCGTATTTTAACTCGCTTATTATTAGAAGAAGCGGCTACTGACAAAGGTTTGCAATTAAAAGCTTTTGTGGTTCGCCCAGGTAAAGACGGTGATATCGCCAAACGTGCTTCATTGTTAGAGCGTGACTCAGTCCATGGTACTTTTGCAGGCTCAATCGTAGTTGACGAAGAAAACCAAGGAATTATCGTTAATGGTCGCTTCATCCAGGTTATCTATGCCAACGATCCAAGCGAAATTGATTACACAAGCTATGGTATCAACGATGCTATCGTTATCGATAACACAGGTATCTGGAAAGATGAAGAGGGCCTAGGCAAGCACCTAAAAGCCAAAGGTGTGAAAAAAGTGTTATTAACTGCGCCTTCAAAAGGTGAGATTAAAAACATTGTGTACGGCGTAAACAATGATACTATCGGCGATGATAATATTGTAAGTGCTGCTAGCTGTACTACTAACGCCATCACTCCTTCATTAAAAGTACTTAATGATGAGTTTGGTATCGTAAACGGTCACGTTGAAACCATTCACGCTTTCACTAATGACCAGAACTTAATTGATAACTACCACAAATCAGATCGTCGTGGTCGCAGTGCGGTACTGAACATGGTTATCACCAGCACAGGCGCTGCTAAAGCTGTGGGTAAAGCTTTACCAGAGTTAAATGGTAAATTAACGGGTAATGCCATTCGTGTACCAACACCAAACGTTAGTATGGCTATCTTAAACTTGAACCTTGAAAAAGCACCTGAAAGCGCTGATGCGTTGAATGCTTTCTTCAAGAAAGTTTCTGAAAGTGATGCTTGGCAATCACAAATCGCTTATACTGACTCAACTGAAGCGGTATCAACAGACTTCGTGGGTACTAAGCAGGTAGGTATTGTTGACGCACAAGCTACTATCGTGACTGACAACCATGCCACAGTTTATATTTGGTACGATAATGAAGTAGGCTACAGCACTCAGGTATTAAGAGTAGCAGCACAAATGGCTGGTATTCATTACACCAACATCACAGCGTAATTTTCGCTTAGCTGTAGTGGGCTATAAAAGCTGTCTTTTATAGCCCTAAGCATAGAATGTCATAAGTTGTAATGGACATAATGCGGTTGTAAATACTCGGTTAAATTTTTGAGCACGCCAATAGGCTAATATAAAAAAGCACTTATTGAATGCGGACAAAAACAACATAATGACTGAGGCGATTTGCAACGATACCCGATAATCGTTATGGTTATCGGGTATTTTCATTAAAGTAACCATCGATATTAACTCTATGTAATCATAGATAATGCTGTAGAATACTGCGGTATAAAAGCGACACTATTTTTTAAAAATTTATTTTTCTAAAATATTATTTCTCTAAAGTACTATATATCTAAAATATTTTTTCTTTAAAACATTATATTTCTAAGAAGCAAACCTTCTACAATAGCTATCAGTAGAAGACTGCAATTAGCCAATTTTCGTTAGACCAATTTAAAAGAAGTTAAGGGAGCAAGCCCAATGCGATTTATTGATGAAGCAATTGTTACTGTCAAAGCAGGCGATGGTGGTAACGGCATTGTGAGCTTTCGCCGTGAAAAATATGTGCCTCGTGGCGGACCAGATGGCGGTGATGGGGGTAAAGGAGGCGACGTTATTGTGGTTGCCGACGACAATACCAACACCCTAGTAGACTATCGTTATACCCGTCGTTATGATGCGGGCCGTGGTCAAAATGGCCAAAGTAAGAACTGCTCTGGTAAAGGCGCAGACAATATCTATCTGCGTGTGCCTATTGGTACCACCATTGTCAACAATGAAACTGGTGAAGTCGTAGGTGATTTGACTGAGATAGGTCAAGAAGTATTAGTAGCCAAAGGCGGAGACGGTGGCCTAGGCAATACTCACTTCAAAAGCTCTACCAACCAAGCACCACGTAAAGCCACCTCAGGATTTGAAGGTGAGTTAAAAGAGCTTAAGTTTGAACTAAAAGTTGTGGCCGATGTGGGCTTAATTGGACTGCCAAACGCAGGTAAATCTACTTTTATTCGACAAGTGTCTTCAGCTAAGCCAAAAGTTGCCGATTATCCTTTCACTACCTTAGTACCCAACTTAGGTGTGGTGGATGTTGGCCTACATCGCTCATTTGTTATGGCTGATATTCCAGGTTTAATTGAAGGGGCTTCAGAAGGGGCTGGCTTAGGTATCCGCTTCTTGAAGCATGTGGCACGTACCCGTCGTTTGCTACATATCCTAGATATTAAGCCCATTGATGGCAGTGACCCTGTAGAGAACGGTAGAGTGATTTTAAACGAGCTTGAGCGCTTCTCACCAGAGCTTGCTAATTTACCGCAGATTTTAATTTTGAACAAAATTGATCAGGTGCCCGACGCTGATGAGCTTGATGAGCTGTGCTTACATATTGTGGCAGAGCTAGGCTGGACCGGTGCAGTATTCAGAACCTCAACCCTAACCGGTGAGGGTGTGGATGATGTTAAATATCATCTGATGAATGAGATTGAGCGTGAAAAAGAGCGCGAAGAAGAAGATCCTTTATTTGCTGAAGAGCAAAGAGAAAGATTTGAGCGTCTTGAAGCTGAAGTACGACTCAACACAGAAGAGCAAAAAGAAGCCTATCGTGCGGCCCGTCGTGCGGCCCGTGAAGCTGCTTTCAATGCCGATAATGAAGATGATGATGACGATGGCGTAGAGGTCATTTACGCCCCTTAATACATACCCCTCATCCTCTGCAGTCTTTTTTATCGAATTGTGGGTTATATTTCGGTAATAAGGTAGAGGGTGAGAGGGTGCTTAAATCTTCAGCAGTTTTTTTATATTTTGTAATAGTTCAGAGTGTTAACCCAGCATATTACTATTCTATTCATTAGATTTTGGGAAGAATTATGAGTGCTAATAATAACCAGAAAAACTCTAAAGTCATTAAGCCAAAAAGCAGTATACCCAAGCCAATTGACTCAGACCCAGCAGACAGTCGATTTGTCACCAAGAATCGATCATTTAATCTAAAACGAGTCATTGTAAAAATTGGTTCATCTTTACTGACCAACAATGGTAAGGGACTAGATCGTACTGCAATCTATGAATGGGCCAGTCAGATTGCAAAGCTGCATAATGAAGGCAAAGAGGTGATCTTGGTCTCATCTGGTGCAGTGGCTGAGGGCTTAGTTAGAATGGGACTGGATGAACGTCCTAAGAAGTTAGAGGCGTTACAGGCCTGTGCGGCCATTGGGCAAATGGGGCTTATAGAGACTTGGTCATCAGCCCTAATCCAAAGCGGAGTCCGCAGCGCTCAGATCCTGTTGACCCATGATGATTTGTCCAATCGTGAACGCTATCTAAATACGGCTAATACTCTACACAAGCTTTTGTCATGGCGAGTACTACCTGTTATTAATGAGAACGATACCATAACCGTTGATGAGATTAAGTTTGGGGACAATGATACCTTAGGTGCAATGGCTGCGGCTATGGTAAGTGCCGATCTTTATATCATATTAACCGATCAAGACGGTGTGTTTACTGATAACCCTCGCGAAAACCCCAATGCAAAAATGATTCGTCAAGAGCGCGCCATGGCAGATTATTTGTTTGATATTGCGGGAGAAGGCGGTAAGCTTGGCAGTGGAGGTATGCTGACCAAGATTAGAGCTGGGAGATTGGCTGCTATGGGTGGCTGTCCAACGGTCATTGCTAATGGCAGTCTTGATAAAGTCATTACCCGTATTGTCGAAGGTGAAGCCGTAGGTACGCTACTGCAGACCAACCAAGCCGACAAAATCATTGCTCGTAAGCAGTGGCTGGCGGCGCATTTAAGAATGGCTGGGACTTTATTTATTGACTCAGGAGCTGTGAACGCTATTACCGTACAAGGTAAGAGTTTATTGCCGGTGGGCGTGGTGGATATTCATGGGGATTTCGATGAGGGCGATGTGGTTGCAGTAGTCGATGAGACCACCAAGGAGCGTATTGCAGTAGGTCAAGTAAACTTCTCTTCAGAGGAGGCCAGACGTGTGGCTCGTAAAAGAACCCAAAGCTTTGACAAGATTTTGGGAGAGTCTGAGGAACGTGTGGTAATGATACACCGTGATGACATGGCTATTTTAAATAAATAAGCGCATAAGATGTGGAGAGCTGTATAACCTGATACCATTGCTAGGTAATAAATACCATTGATAGGTAATAAACAGTTCCACCTATCCATTTTAATTATAATTTAGGACTTTAAAGAGATAATAATGTCTATAATGAATTCTGATTCTGTTAACAACCCTCACAACTTTGCTCCGCTGAAGAATGATCGCTTACTTAAAGCGTTACGTTTTGAAGAAGTGGACATGACGCCTGTATGGATGATGCGCCAAGCCGGTCGTTATCTTCCAGAATACAAGGCTACGCGAGCAGAAGCTGGGGATTTCATGAGTCTGTGTAAAGACACTGCGCGTGCGACAGAAGTTACGATGCAGCCTTTACGACGTTTTGATTTAGATGCGGCCATTTTATTTAGTGATATTTTAACCATTCCAGATGCCATGGGTTTAGGCCTGTATTTTGAAACTGGAGAAGGCCCAAAGTTTAAGCGTACATTGCGTACCGAAGCGGATTTTAACCAGCTTGAACCATTTAAGGCTACTGACTCTTTAAGTTATGTTATGGATGCCGTTACCAGTATCCGCAAAGAGTTAAATGGCTTGGTTCCTTTATTTGGATTCTCAGGTAGTGCTTGGACTTTAGCAACCTATATGATTGAAGGTGGTAGCTCAAAAGATTATCGCTATACCAAAGGGCTACTTTATAGTAAGCCTGAGTTTTTGCATCAAATCTTAGATCATGTTACTACGGCCATCATTGATTACTTAGATGCACAAATTGTGGCCGGCGCGCAGCTTGTACAGTTGTTTGATAGTTGGGGTGGGGCATTAGCACACCGCCAATTTGAGGAGTTTTCGCATAAGTACAATAAGCGTGTGGTTGCTGAGCTTAAACAGCGCCATCCTGAAGTCCCTGTGGTAGTATTTACCAAAGGCGGCGGGTTATGGTTAGATATCCAAGCAGATTCTGAAGCGGATTGCTTGGGCCTAGACTGGACCATGCCATTAGACAAAGCTAGAGCTATTTTAGCGGAAAGCAATAAGCAAATTGCGGTACAAGGTAACTTGGACCCAGCCACACTTTATGGTTCGCCAGAGTCGATCCGTCAAGCAGTAAAAAATATGCTTGATGATGCTTATGCTGGTGGAGTAAAAACAGGTTATATAGCTAACTTAGGCCATGGCATTACCCAGTGGGTAAATCCAGACAATGCTAAAGTATTTATTGATGCGGTACATGGCTATAAACTATAAATAGTACCGCTAGCTATAAATATAGCTTGCTTTAAAACTAAAGTGATAAAAAAATAGGCTTATTTATATAAGCCTATTTTATAATGAGTTATTTAATAGAGAATTGACCTAAAATAAATTTAACTAATTACTACTAATATAGTCAGCTTTAATACATTGAATAGCTGAAGCGGATAACGTAAACTTTATAAGTTGCATCATTGAATATAAAACAATGATTATATTTAATTGATCTATATTTAATTTATCTAAGTTAGATTAAGTAGTAAGAAGGACTTTATTTAATCGGCTTTTAATCAATCAGATAGGATGGGATATGTTACAAGCAGCCATTATTGGTGGAACGGGATACACAGGCGTTGAGCTTATAAGATTATTATCTTCTCACCCGAAAGTGACTATCAAATGGTTAACTTCAAGAACAGAAGCCGGCAAGCCTGTCGCTAGTATTTTTCCAAGCTTAAGAGGCATATCTGATTTAACTTATAGTGACTTAGGAGAAGGGACGTTAGAAGCCCTTACTTCTTGTGATGTGGTGTTTTTTGCAACCCCTCATGGTGTGGCCATGCAGCAAGCTGAAGCGTTAGTAGCAGCTGGTGTAAAGGTTATCGATTTGGCTGCTGACTTTAGACTACAATCATTACAGTCTTTTGAGCAGTGGTATAAACATAAGCATGCTTGCCCAGAGCTACTAAAACAAGCTGCTTATGGCTTGCCAGAGATTAACCGTGAAGCCATTAAGAATGCAAAGGTTATTGGCAATCCGGGCTGCTATCCAACCACTGCAATCTTAGGTTTAAAACCTATTATCGAAGCTCAAAACGCTAAGGGCGAAGCGGTTATAGAATCCCGAATCATTATTGATGCGAAGTCTGGTGTTTCAGGAGCAGGGCGTCAAGCCAAGCTGAATCTAAACTATGCTGAAACCACAGATAATTTTAATGCTTATGGGGTGACAGGTCACCGTCATCTACCTGAAATTGAGCAAGGGGTTCATCAGTTACTACAAAGTAGATTTACCCACAACATTCGTTTTCTACCTCACTTAGTGCCTATGATTCGAGGTATGTTTACTACCATTCACTTGGGGCTTACGGATGCTGGTTGTGAGCTGGATTTGCAGCAAATTTATGAGCAAGCCTATCAAAACGAGAAATTCATTGATGTTTTACCAGCGGGCGAGTTCCCTGACACACGCAGCGTAAGAGCAAGTAATAGACTTAGAATCGCAGTACATCAAGATAATAGCACTAAATCTGCCACTATTTTGGTGGTACAGGATAATTTGGTTAAAGGGGCAGCAGGGCAGGCGGTTCAATGTATGAACGTCATGTTCGGATTTGACGAGTCTTTGGGTTTAAATCATGTTCCTGTGGTTCCTTAATTAGATATTTATGAGACTTGGTTACTTAGGGTAAGGGTCTATATTTTTATCTTAATTATTTTTTAGTTATAAATTACTTTTAGAATCAAAGATTTAAGGGTTGCTTGATAGTGCGATAATCTTATTTATTTAAGTTTTATTAGTAATCTATGACATAAACATTACATTGAAGCTAATGTGTTGTTAGTTATTAGTTGGAGATTTAGGTATAATACCTTGCCTTAAATCAGCCTTAGAACATGGCGGCTTAACTAATTGCCGATTCACAAGATACGAGTCTAGAATACATGTCCACCGAAATCAGCAAACCCACTGTGAAAAATGTGAAGCGATCATCTCAAGCTGTGATGAGTCCGCTGATATTGGTATTATTTGCGAGCGCAGTATTATTGACTGGCGTTATAGCCACTGCCTTTGGCCATAAATTTGGTTATTATCGAGGCTATCAGGCATCGCAAAATGATACGAAACTTAAAGGTGAAGCACAGCAACTAACTGCTGAGGATATCAAAAAGCTTAAACAGAACGTTCAATCATTAACCAGCCAATTAAATACGGCAAAACAAGAACGTGATATTAGTCTTAATAACTTAGGGCAAATGCGTCAAGATATTCAAGAGTTAGAAGTTAAGAACTTACAACTGATTCAGCTAAATGAGGTTTATGCTGATAGGGTAATAGAGCAAGGTGGCTTACCGTTACAAGTGATAGGGGCGATGATGGAGCCATTACCAGAGAATGCCTTTGAGTATCGCTTTGATGTGGCAATGTTGGCCAAAGATGGTCATCAACATCGCCTAAAACCAACTTTAACTTTATTGGACGAAGACAGCTTGGTTGAGGTCCCTCTAGAGCCAAGTACTTATGATATTAAAGGTGTTGCTCGTATTAGAGGCCGTTTTGTGATGCCAAAAGGATTTAGACCTAAGCAGGCTAAGTTGACTCTTGAATCTAATGGGCAGGAAGTTGAACAGATTTATAATTGGCAATTGTCTAGTCCAGTAGAGAAGATGCCACTTTCATTGTCGGAGGTTCCAGAAACCGATCAGCGCCCTGTCAAAGCGGGTTAAGGTAATACAGAATAACTCACAGTTATTGTTGATTGAACCAAACTTTTTACCAAATAGATTATTATGAAAAAAAGTACCGATATCACTATCATCTCTCAGTATAATCCGCATAGCTCAGCAGATTGGCATCATCCCGCTACTCTGCCTATTTTGCATCCTATCAAAACCCTGCCTTCTAAATTAATAGATGATGAAGTGGAAGAGGATGGCGAAGTAGAGGTAATGGTTGCTGATCCTGAACTTGCTGAGCCACCCATGTATGCCGTGGTCATGTATAACGATGACTACACTCCAATGGAATTTGTAGTGTACATTCTACAATCTGAATTTCGCCATGATACTACTAGAGCGGTTGAGATTATGCTAAATATTCATAACCAAGGTCGCGGTATTGCGGGTATTTATCCAAAAGATATTGCCGAAACCAAAGCCAAAAAAGTCAATCAAACCGCTCGGAAGGAAGGTTACCCTTTATTAACCCAAATTGAACCTCATCAAAGTTAATATTTCAGCTTTAATCGTAAATAATTATCTCCCCTAAAATCTATTTCTTCAGGCCTATATTTTGGCCAACTCCCCGATAACTCATTGAAATAAAGGCCTAAATCTTTGTTTGTTTTGAGTATCCGCAATCAATAACTTAACTAATGCGACTTGATATTTAGGGCATGCAACCCTATTTAGTTAATATGTGGCTAAGATCTAAGTTACAAAAAAACTGTGATATAAACAATATCATATCCATAAACTACCCAAACTCCCTGTTAACTTGTTATAGTTAACTGGCTTTCATAAATACTCTTATAAAGATCTTAGCAAATAAAAAATTACAATATTGACAGGACACCTCTATGTTAAGTCGTCATCTCGAAGTTTCCTTGCGTCTAGCCATGACATTGGCCCGACAAAAGTCACACGAGTATCTAACAGTTGAGCACTTATTGCTTGCTTTGTTAGAAAATAATAATGCCGCCACTACTCTGAAAGCTTGTGGGGCAGATATTGCAAGCTTACGCTCAGATCTTGAAGCTTATATCGAAAAACACACGCCAACCTTAGATGCTGATTTAGAGCAAACGCCTCAGGCTACTCAAAGCTTTGATCGCATCCTACAGCGTGCTATTTTCCATGTACAATCTATTGGTTCAGGTAGATTGGTACAAGGTTCAGACATTCTAGTGTCTATGTTCTCAGAACATGACACTTATGCAGTATATTTACTAAAAAAACAGGGCGTTAGTCGTCTTGAATTGACCCAGTACTTATCTCATGGCAATGAGGGAGATGAAACTCGGGATTCAGGTCCTGAGTCTGAGGCTGGGGAAGGCAAAGGAGCGAGACTAAAAAAAGATCCGCTGACTGAATTTGCTCAAAACTTAAACAAAAGAGCGGCAGAAGGCAAGACAGATCCATTAATTGGTCGCAGCAGCGAAATTGAGCGCACAGCTCAAGTACTGTGTCGTCGCCGTAAAAACAACCCGTTGTTAGTAGGCGATCCTGGGGTTGGTAAAACCTCTATTGCCGAAGGCTTAGCTTGGCTAATTATTAATAATAAAGCTCCTAAGCCGCTACAAGGCTGTGTTATTTATAGTCTAGACATAGGCTCTTTAATAGCCGGTACTAAGTATCGTGGCGACTTTGAGAAGCGTATGAAAGCGCTGCTTGATGCCTTAAAAGCCAAGCCGAATGCTATATTATTCATTGATGAAATCCATATGATTATTGGAGCAGGGTCTTCAATGAGCAGCAATATGGATGTGTCAAACTTAATTAAGCCGGCGCTGGCCAATGGTGAATTAAGATGTATCGGTTCTACCACCTTTACTGAATATCGTCAGGTTTTTGAAAAGGATCATGCTTTATCGCGTCGTTTCCAGAAGATCGATGTGAACGAGCCGAGCATTGACGACAGTATCGAAATTTTACGTGGCCTAAAACCGCGTTATGAAGAATTCCATAATGTGGAATACACCGATGCTGCGTTAGTAAGTGCGGTTAAGCTATCTGCTAAGCATATTCATGAGCGCTTTTTACCCGATAAAGCCATTGACGTGATTGATGAGGCGGGTGCTTATAAGCGTTTAGGTATTACGCCGGAAGCGGATCAAGTGGAAGATGAAAATCAGCTAATTGATGAGCTTAACAATACCAAAAGCTCAGATTTCGAGTCTGATATTGAGGCTGAAATTGAATCGGACGAACGTAGTTTGGCTCAGGAATTAGAATCTAACCTTCATAAAGAAGAGTCATCAGAAGCTAAAACCTCGGACAACTCAGATAGCAGTGAAGAGTCGGAGAGCGAAGAGTCGAAGAAGGCTCGTCCTGCGCCAACGGTTATTGATGTAGAAGATATTGAAGCGATTATCTCTAAATTGGCTCGTATTCCACCTAAGTCTGTGTCTAATGATGACAAGTCATTGTTACAGCACTTAGAGCGTGATTTAAATCGTCTGGTATTCGGTCAAGATGAAGCCATTAAAACCTTATCTGATGCGATTAAATTATCAAGAGCCGGTCTGAAATCTTCAGACAAGCCGATTGGATCCTTTATGTTTGCTGGTCCAACAGGGGTTGGTAAAACGGAAGTTTCTAAACAGTTGGCTAATCTATTGGGTATTGAGCTGGTACGCTTTGATATGTCAGAGTATATGGAGGCGCATACAGCTTCACGCCTAATTGGTGCTCCGCCAGGTTATGTGGGCTTTGATCAAGGTGGCTTATTAACCGAAAAAATCAATCAGCATCCGCATTGTGTGTTGTTGCTAGATGAGATTGAGAAAGCTCACCCAGATGTCTTTAACTTGTTACTACAAGTGATGGATCATGGATCGCTAACCGATAACAATGGCCGCGTAGCTAGCTTCAAGCAAGTTATCTTGATTATGACCACCAACGTTGGGGCTGAAAACATTAGCCGTGCCTCAATGGGCTTTACGAAGCAAGATCATAGTAAAGACAACACTGAAGCGTTGAATAGAGTGTTTACTCCTGAATTCCGTAACCGCTTGGATGCGATTATTCAGTTTAACCCTCTAGATCCGTCAATTGTTATATCAGTGGTAGACAAGTTCTTAGTTGAGCTTCAAGCACAGCTGGATGACAAGCAAGTGGTATTAGAGATTGATGATGCGGTGCGTGAGTACTTAGCAGACAAAGGTTATGATCGTCTGATGGGAGCTCGCCCAATGCAGCGCTTGATTCAAAATGAAATCAAGAAACCACTGGCTAACATGGTGTTGTTCGGTGACTTATCAGAGGGCGGGGCAGTTCATGTCACCTTGAGTGATGAGCCCTTTGAAAGTCCGCTTGATAGCGATGATAAAGCTGCTGCTGAAGGTAGCCGTATCCTACTAACCGTGGTAGAAAAACACGGACAGCGTGGTGTTGAATACGCTGAAGGCTAGGTCTTGACAAGATGCTGCTGATATAATCGTTGTAATTTTATTGTGGTATTGCAAAAAAGAGGTTAGCCCAAGGTTGACCTCTTTTTTTATCCTAATATTAAGGTCTATAATGACCCTGAAATTTATAATTATATAAAGAGTATCCTTATGCAGTTATTTGACTCCGATCAACCGCAAAAAAGTGAAGCTGAAAAGCAAGCCATATTAGCACGAGTACAAATGCCTGAAGACTGGAAGTTGGCACTGGCAGATGAGCTGACCTCGCAGAATATGGATAATTTACGAGATTTTTTGAGGCAGGAGTATGGCTCTGGTAAAAGTATCTATCCTAAAGCCAGTCAAATGTTCAATGCATTTAATCTCACCCCATTGTCAGAGGTGAAAGTGGTGATTTTGGGACAGGATCCCTATCATGGACCAGGGCAAGCTATGGGTCTGTCATTTTCTGTGCCTAAGATGATTCCGATGCCACCCTCACTACGTAATATTGTGAAAGAAATGGCAGATGATATTGGTACCGTTCCGCCCAAGCATGGCGATTTAACCCATTGGGCAAAGCAAGGCGTACTGCTGTTAAATGCCTCTTTGACGGTGCAAGAGGGTAATGCCGGTAGCCACCAAGGCAAAGGTTGGGAGCAATTTACCGATGCGGTAATCGATGTGGTGAATGAGCAAACCTCAAATACGGTGTTTATCCTGTGGGGCAGTAAGGCTAAGCTTAAGGGCAAGTTCATTGATACTGAAAAGCATTTAATTTTATCGGCGGTACATCCCTCACCGTTAGCAGCCAATAGAGGCGGCTTCTTTGGCTCTAAGCCATTCTCAAAAGCCAATGAGTATCTGGTGCAACATGGCAAAAAGGCTATTGATTGGCAATTGCCACAATAATTTTTTGGGAGTTTTAAGCTTTGCTTTAATTTATGCTTATGCTTTGTTTTAATGTGCAACCTGTGTAATAAACGCTGATTAAAAGCCAGATAAATGATTGATATAAAAAGGTTACCACCCCAGACTAAGCCCAGTAGTTATAGCGACTATTTGGCCACTGCCGACTATTGGCCACTCAGTGACGTTGAGTTTATGCAAGCAGCTTTAGCTTTGGCCAAAAAAGGGGCAGCTAGAGAAGAGGTTCCTGTGGGGGCAGTGCTGGTGCATGAAGGCCGTATTATTGGAGAGGGTTTTAATCAGCCCATACTGAGCTGTGATCCCACTTCTCATGCCGAAATAGTGGCGCTTCGAGAAGCCTGTAGTGGCATACAAAACTATAGATTACCGGCGAATACGACGTTATATGTTACTTTAGAGCCTTGTACTATGTGCCTTGGAGCATTAATACATGCAAGGCTAGCAAGGCTAGTATTTGCCACACAAGAGCCGCGGGCAGGTATGGTGGGCAGTCAGTTGAACTTAACGAAAATGGATTTTTATAATCATAAGATCGAGGTAAGCTTTGGTTTATTGCAGCCGGATAGCCAAAAAATATTAAAATCTTTTTTTAAAGCAAGGCGCAATAAAAAAAAGAACAAATAGTTTAATAAAACAATTAGCTTAAATAAAAGCGGTTTTATAAGATAAATAGGGAATAGAGCTGCTGATAAAAATTAACGCTAATTTTGTGTATAAATCGTTAATATTATCTAGTGGTGTGCTTCTTTATTTGTTATAATCTTGCACTATTTGCGTTTACGGAGTTATTAATAGGTTTTTACTTAAGCTATTATCCAAAGCTTTACTCCCAATAACGCTAAAAATTGAGCATTTAATTGGCTAAAATAGCCAGTTATAATTAGTAAAAAAATAGCCAGTTTTAACTAGTAAAACTAGAGCTAGCTAATTTAGAACTAGCAAACTTAATGCAGCAGTAGGTGATAAAAAGATGAGCTTTCCTGTTATTACAATTGATGGCCCAAGTGGCGCAGGAAAAGGCACACTTTGTTTGAAGCTGGCTCAAGCATTAAATTATCGCTTGCTGGACTCCGGAGCGCTTTACCGTATTGTTGGCTTAAAAGCTTTTGAAGCGGGTTTGTTGGCGGAGCAAGAATTGACAGCGCTAGATGAAGATAATATTGCCACATTAACTGCGCAATTAGATATTGAATTTATCCCACGCGATAGTGGTGAAGTTGATATTGTAGTAGATGGTACTAGTGTCGCCGGCGAGATAAGAAATGAAACCGTGGGCGGTTATGCTTCACGAGTGGCTGCTTTACCCAAAGTAAGGGCAGCACTATTAGCGCTACAACAGAATATGGCTAATCACTCAGGTCTTATTGCTGATGGCCGAGATATGGGAACGGTAGTTTTTCCTAATGCAGATGCCAAAGTATATTTGACGGCCAGTGCAGAAGCTAGAGCTGAGCGCCGAGTAGCACAGCTGGAGCAAGCAGGACAGCATGCAGATTACGAAGCTATCTTAAATAGCATTAAACAGCGTGATGAGCGCGATGAAAAGCGCAGTGTTGCTCCTTCAAAGCCAGCTGAGGATGCTTTGTTATTAGACAGCTCCAAATTGGATGCTGAAGAAGTTTATATAAAAATTAAAAAATTCTGCCAAACCAAGGGTATTTGTTTTAGCGAATAAGCTAAAGTTAGCAAATTAGGCAGTAAACCAAATAGCCATTCACTGTAATGGATCGGTTTGGTTTTTCCCCTATAAATTAATCGTTTTTATCAAATGAGAATCAAAAGAGTAAAACCAGCGTCAATCTTTTATTCTCATTAACTTGAACCGTACTGTGCTGGACAGGATACGGCTATATTAAGGTAATCATAATGGAATCATTTGCTGAACTATTTGAAGCGAGTCTAGAAGAGCAGGGTCTTGATATTGAGCGTGGCTCAGTTATCAGCGGTGCTGTTGTAGCAATCGATAGCGATTGGATTACAGTTGACACTGGTTTAAAGTCTGAGGGTGTGGTAGCTCGTGAAGAGTTCTTAGACGAAAATGGCGAGCTTGAAGTAGCAGTGGGCGATAGCGTTGATGTTGTTGTTGAAGCTGTTGACAACGGTATGGGTCAAACCTTACTGTCACGTGAAAAAGCAAAACGTGTTGAGACATGGAATGCGCTTGAGAAATTATTTGAAGGCGATGAAATTGTTAAAGGTATCATCTCAAGCAAAGTAAAAGGTGGTTTTACTGTTGATGTTGGTTCAGTACGTGCTTTCTTACCAGGTTCATTAGTTGATGTTCGTCCAATCCGTGACACTACGCACCTTGAAGGCAAAGAACTAGAATTCAAAATTATTAAACTAGACCAGAAACGTAACAACGTAGTTGTTAGCCGTAAAGCGGTTATGGAAGCTGAAAACTCAGCTGAGCGTGAAGAGCTACTTAATAAGCTTGAAGAAGGTATCGAAGTTGAAGGTATCGTTAAAAACCTAACTGACTACGGTGCATTCGTAGACTTAGGTGGTATCGACGGTCTACTACACATTACTGATATGGCATGGCGCCGTATTAAGCACCCATCAGAAGTTGTTGAAGTGGGTCAAGATCTTAAAGTTAAAGTACTTAAGTTTGACCGTGAGCGCAACCGCGTAAGCCTAGGTCTAAAACAACTAGGTACAGATCCTTGGGATAACGTAAGCGGTACTTACCCAGTAGGTAGCATCGTTAAAGCTCGCGTAACTAACCTAACTGATTATGGTTGTTTCGCTGAGATCTCTGACGGTATCGAAGGTCTAGTACACGTTTCAGAAATGGATCACACTAACAAAAACATCCACCCATCTAAAGTAGTTCAGATTGGTGACGAAGTTGACGTTATGATCCTAGATATCGACGAAGAACGTCGTCGTATCAGCTTAGGTATCAAGCAAACTCTACCAAACCCATGGGAAGAGTTCGATAAGAAATATGACCGTGGCGATAAGTTAACTGGTACTATCAAGTCAATCACTGACTTCGGTATCTTTATCGGTCTTGACGGTGGTATCGACGGTCTAGTTCACCTATCTGATATCTCTTGGAACGAAGCTGGCGAAGAAGCTATCCGTAACTACAACAAAGGCGACACTGTTGAAGCTATGGTTCTATCAGTTGACGCTGAAGCGAATCGTATCAGCCTAGGTATCAAGCAGTTAAGCTCTGATCCATTCAACGAGTACCTAGTAGCTAACGACCGTGGTTCAATCGTTACTGGTACTGTTAAAGAAGTAGATGCTAAAGGTGCCGTAATCACCTTAGCTGACGAAGTTGAAGGTTACTTACGTGCCTCTGAAATCCAGCGTGACAAAGTTGAAGATGCTACTAAGCACTTGAACGAAGGCGACACTGTTGAAGCGAAAATCATCAGCGTTGATCGTAAGTCACGTGGTATTAGCTTATCAATCAAAGCTAAAGACGAAGCTGAAGAGCGTCAAGCTATTAAAGAGCTTGGTAGCACTCAAGCAGCTCCAGAAGCACAGCCAAAAACTATTGGTGACTTAATCAAAGAGCAAATGCAAGAAGACTAATCTTTGATAAATAACTAATAGCTATAAGCTGTTAAAAAAAAGGAGTACCTTCGGGTACTCCTTTTTTGTACTCAGTTTTTGGGAATTATTTGCTATTTTTTTATAAATTTGAATAATAGTTCCACAGATGCCGTAACTTATGATTTAATATCAATATGCTATGAGATGTGCTAATTTGTAAAGCATAAGGTATGTCTTAGTTTTGCAGTGCTATTTTGTAGTTCGCTAAAATAGCCATTATGATATAAGTGATGGTATTTGCTTATAAGGTTGTTAGACGACTTTATAAGGTTGTTAAAGGACTATATCTTTAAAGGTATTTCAACTAATAATTAAGGTCACAAGGATATGACAGAAGTTATAAATAAATCAGATTTAATTCAGGATGTTTCTGCGCGTTGCGACTATATCTCTGATACAGATGTCGATGAGGCAGTTAGAGAGATTATTGATCTGCTTTCTGAAAAACTAATTGAAAACAATCGCATTGAAGTTAGAGGGTTTGGAACTTTCTGTTTACATCATCGGGAGGCTAGACAGGGCCGTAATCCTAAGACAGGAGAGACGGTTATGGTGCCACAAAAATCCATTCCTCATTTTAAACCGGGCAAAGCGTTACGTGAAGGTGTTAATGATAAATGGATGTAAACGTAATAGGTTTAATGATATCCTGTAACTCTTACTTTTTAAATGTTAATTACATTAGGTGTTTGACTTGAAAGCTCGATTTAGACGATCATCACGCTTTACCCGTAACACTACTATTTTCTTGACTCTTATCGCCTCACTGCCATTAGTTGCTTATGCAGCTGGTGGCAGTTCCGCTGATATTGCTATCCAAACCTCTGCTTACAGTGTTCACGTTGTGCTACTGATAGCCTTCGTTGTACTGTCAGTATTTGTCTCTTTTGTCTGCTCGGTATCTGAAGCTGCGTTGTTAACTATGACGCCCTCTTATGTGGCCTCTATTGCAGAAGAGAATCCAAAAAAATCGGCGATGTTAAAAGAAGTCAAAATTGATAAAATTGACCAGTCAATTGCCGCTATTTTGACCCTAAACACAGTAGCCCATACAGTGGGCTCATTAGGGGCGGGTGCTCAGGCTACGATAGTCTTTGGTAGTCAGTGGTTTGGTGTGTTTTCGGTGGTGATGACACTGATTATATTAATTGGTTCGGAGATTATCCCCAAAACCTTGGGTACCGTGTACTGGCGTAGATTGTCTGGACCAGTTGCTTATTTTGTTAAGGGCACTATATTTTTATTATATCCGCTGATTTGGTTCTCAGAAAAGATTACTAAGCTCCTAACCCGAGGTAAGAAAGCTCACACTTTTAGTCGTAATGAATTTGCTGCTTTGGCCAGTGTGGGTGAGCAGTCGGGTCAAATAGATCCTTTAGAGTCGCGTATTATTAGAAACCTACTAGCCTTTGGGGCAATTAAGGTAGAGGATATTATGACGCCAAGATCGGTGATGCATGCCTTTGATCAGTCGATCACAGTTGCTGAACTATTGGCAAACCGACCTAAGCTGATGTTTTCTCGCTTGCCTATCTATGATGAAGATTTGGATAAAGTCACGGGTTTTGTTTTAAAGTCAGATATTTTATTGGCAAAAGCCAATAATCACATGGACAAGCCATTAGAAAGCTATAAGCGTGAAATCACCTTCGTATTCTCTAAGATGAAGTTGTTTGACTTACTAGACTTAATGCTAAATAGCCGTATTCATATTGCTATTACAGTGGGTGAGTATGGCGAGGTTAAAGGTTTAGTAACGTTAGAGGATGTATTAGAGACGCTGCTTGGCTTAGAGATTGTGGACGAAGTGGATAGAGTAGAGGATATGCAGGCCTTAGCTCGTCAAATGATGCAGCGCCGTTCAGCACGCTTAGGTATGTTAGTCGAAAATGATGATGACAATAATGAGCAATGATGGATGAGCAGAGATGAGTATAGATAAAACAACTCATTTTAATTTGTGACTAAATATTACAAGCCGTTAATAATCAACTAGGATAAGCCTACTTTAAATGTAGTAGTATAGATAACATAGGCTAAGACATTTACAACAACTATAGCGATAGTCTTCAGCTTAAATTCACGAATATTATATTAAGGAAATTATGATGAAGAGTTTATTTGGCTCTAGAAAGTCTTTAGCTGGTGCTTTAGCTCCAGTAGCTATGATTGCTGCAGTTAGCTTTGCGGCTACTTCCGCTCAAGCAGCAATCAATGAAGCTGCTGTTCAAAATTATGCTACTCAGATGAAGCAAGCAGCCAACAGCAAAAATGTCAGTAAGGTGTCAAGCTTAGTGGTAGATGAAGCTTTGATTTCACTATCACGTCGTGGCAAAACCACTAGCTTAGATAAATCAGCTTACTTAAAGCTTCTACAAGACAGCTGGTCTAAGTCTAGTAACTACAGTTATGATATTTCGATATCTAATATAGTGATCAGTGGCGAGCAGGCCAAGGCCGATGTTAAAACGGTAGAAACTTGGGTGAAAGATGGTGAGCAGCGCACTATGAGCACCACCTCACGGGCCACACTGAAATCTGACAATAACAATGCTGTACTTTTACGAGCAGTGTCACAAGTTACTATTGAATAACACAGCCTGATTGTTCGTTTTGAAAAAGTTTGTAATATTTACAAACTTTTTCGTTTTTTGTATTGATGAAAATGCTGATATACTCAAGCGTTGAGAAGCTGCCCACTAGTTAAGGTTATTAGTGATACCCGTTACTATTAAAAGCTACTATACTTTGCAGCAAGAAATTTTCTATCTCTTTTGAAAGTCTACTTTATAAATTATAAAACTGTTTATTCACTTATCACTCTGGGTTGTCATTGTCATGAATTTTAGAAATACCACTATTCAATTTTGTAAGCTACCTTTAGTTATTGCTATAGGCTCAGTTATTCTAGCTGGCTGTAACAGCACAGCACCAGTACAAGGTACACAACAGGTGATTCGTGTCCCCGTTGCACAAAATGAAGCGGTATCTAATGTTCCTGCTACCCGAGGATATAGCACCTCTTTATTAGATGATGAAAGCTTAGCAGAGTTAGAAAACTTACTAGAAGCCACCGATATGAAAATGGTGGAAGACGATAAGCTAGCCATTCAGCAATATGGTAACTTGTGGGATAGAATGCGTGCTGGATTCCGCATGAACCAAAACTATGGTTATGGTCAGCAGCAAAGAATTGATGCTCAGAAAAACTGGTTTATTAGCCGTCAAGAATATATCAATCGTCTAACGGCACGTGCGAGTCGTTATTTGTATCATACTGTGCGTGAAGCTGAGCGCCGTAACATTCCAACAGAGCTGGCTTTATTGCCTGTCATTGAAAGTTCTTACGACCCAACAGGAACCAGTAACGCAGCGGCTGCCGGCCTATGGCAGTTCATTCCAAGTACTGGCCGTATCTATGGTCTAACTCAAACCCCAACTTATGATGGTCGCCGCGATGTTATTGAATCGACACGTGCAGCTTATGACTTCTTAACCTCACTACACAACCAGTTCGGCAGTTGGGAGCTGGCTTTGGCGGCTTATAACGCTGGTCCAGGTCGGGTTCAAAAAGCCATTGATGCTAACCGTGCTAGAGGCTTGCCTACTGACTACTGGTCGCTTTCACTGCCTACTGAAACCATGCATTACGTACCTCGCTTCATGGCAGTGGCGCAAATTGTTAAAGATACCAATCAATACAGCATTTATTTACCGGCCATTGCCAACCGTCAGCATTTTAGAAGTGTACCAGTCAACTATGGCGTAAGTTTGATGGAGGTATCGCAGCTAACTGGGGTGAGTTATGATGAGTTAAAAGCTCTAAACCCCTCTTTGAGCAGTGGCCGAGTAGACAGTGCAGGACCAAACCGTGTCATTATTCCTAACCAAATTAACGTGGTAGTGGACTCTAAGCTAAGTAGTCTAAATGGCAGTGGCGGCACTATTATGGCTAGCAACACTAACAATAGCTCTCCTTATAGTATTCCTGATTCACAATATAAGGTACTGTCAAAGTCGCCTGACGGTTTAGCAGAGTTTGCGAGTAAGGCACGTGCTCCACAACAAACCAGTAGCTATATTGCGCCAACTCCTTCATTCTCACCAGGGGTGACTATAAGTGAGCCACCTATTAGTGCCAGTGAAAAGAAAAGAATTGAGTCGGAGCTTGCGGCATCAAATACGTTGCCAACTACTTCTGCTCAGTTGACTAAGAACGTTACCATTGTTCAAGAGCCGCCTTTATCGGCCGAAGAAAAAAGCTTTATTTCACAACAGATTCGTCAGCAGTCTCCAGAAGTGGGGGAAGTGGTCAGTTCAGTCGATGGTAATATCAAACTTGAAGCCATTCAGACTCAGCAGTCTATCTTAGAGGCGCGCGGCGAAGAGAAAAAAATCAGCTTTGATCGTCCAAGCTCTTCACAGCAGCAAACCACGCCACCAAAGCCAAGTGGTACCCGTAGCACCTATACTGTACAGCGTGGTGATACCTTGGTTAATATTGCCTCACGAGCAGGCTTAAACTGGCGTGATATTGCAGATTGGAACCAAATTAATCCTAACTCAACCTTATTGGCAGGCACCAGTTTATATCTTTACAATGCTAAGCCAATCAAACCATTAGATACAGCGGTAGCTAAACCCGATGCCACTCAAGCTGACGCTCAACCCAATACCTATATTGTACGTCCAGGCGATACTTTAATCGGTACTGCAAATCGTGTGGGCCTAAGCGTGTCACGTTTGGCAAGTTATAATGGTCTGCCAACCAACGCCCAGTTGCGTGCAGGTCAAAAGCTGTGGTTGATCCCAGGTATGGTAAAAACCAGTGAAGCTAGCAGCTCAAGCAGCTCTTCATCAGCTTATAGTGGTAAGACCCAGTCTTATACAGTGCAACGTGGAGAAGGTCTGATAGGGCTTGCGTCACGCTTTAATATTCCAGTGACTACATTGGCAGCAATGAATGACATGAGTCCAAATGAGCAGTTATTGGTAGGGCAGCGTCTAACAGTACCGGCAGACACAACCAGCTCAAGCTCATCAAGTAGCAATAAGAGCAGCTCTTCAAGTCGCTATAGCGGTGAAACCACTCGTTATACTGTAAAATCGGGTGAGACGCTAATTGGAATTGCCAACAGAATTGGGGTTCCTCATACCCAAATTGCTGAAATCAATAACTTCTCAGCGACCACTCAATTACAACGGGGTCAAAGCATTAAGTTACCGGTCGGTAAAGATCAAGTGGCTCGTAGCTTGAATAATCAGACCATAAAATATAAGGTTCAGGCAGGGGATTCATTAACCAACTTGGCTAACCAATACAATCTATCTGTTGCGGATCTCGCTAAGGCCAACAACCTAAGTGTCACCTCAAACTTGTTGATTGGTCAGGTTATTACCATTCCAGGTAGTGATTCAGCGGCCACGAGCAGCAGTGCAGCGAGCAGCAGTTCCTCTACCAAAAATACTCGCACCTCGAGCAGTTCTTCTAGCTCAAAAGCGAGTTATACTGGCACTTATAAAGTAAAAGCGGGAGATGGTTTAATCAACTTAGCCCGTGAGTATGGGGTGTCTACTGCAGAGTTGGCTGAGGCAAATAACATTAGTCCGACAGCAGGACTATTCGTTGGTCAAACTTTAAAAGTTCCAAGTAGCAAAGCCAACACCAGCAGCTCCTCTTCAGGATCTTCTTCTAGCTCTAACTCTAGCTCAAGTTCAGCAGCTGCAGTAACGACTAGTGGCAATTATACGGTGAAATCTGGTGATTCATTGACTCGTTTGGCCAATCAACATGGTATGAGTGTTAGTCAGCTAGCCAGTGCTAATGGCTTGCAAAACAATGCTCAGCTACAGGTCGGTCAAAAAATCACTATTCCTGCCACTACCACTAGCTATAAGGTCAAATCTGGTGATAGCTTAATTGGCTTAGCTAAGAAGTATGGTATTAGCCCAGAGAAATTGGCAGAGATGAACGGAATTAGCAGCACTGCCATGTTACAACTGGGTCAGACTCTTAAGGTACCTGTTCAATAACATAGACAGTAAGTTGCTTTTAGCAGTTAAGATATTAAGCTTTTAGCGACTACTGCTTAGTAATGCATTGTCCATAAAAAAAGAGCTCAGTTTGAAACTGGGCTCTTTTTTTGCTTTGTAATAGGCTAAATATAATTAGGACTAGATGCTTAGCTAAAGGGCTGGTTGCTAGGCTTGATAGCTAGCCTTAAACGGCCGGTTGAACTCCTAGAAGCCTAAACAGTTTGCATCTTCAAGGATTCTAAGTAGCTACGAATATTGGTTACATAGTCCATGCACTGCACATAGCGAGAGTTCTGACTGGCATGATCTGACATGTAAGCATATACATTTGACCAGCTATTTGGGTCTTTGCCGTCTTTCTCGATTTTTCGCTGAATGCTTTTTATGGCATTAGGGCCCATGTTATAAGAGGCTAAAGCAAACCATAAGCGATCTGGATTAGGCACATCTGCAAAGGTCTCTTTCATTTGCTCCAGATAACGAGCACCACCGCCAATGCTTTGATACGGGTCTACTCGGTCTGATACTCCCATAGCTTTAGCGGTATTATTGGTCAACATCATAAGACCCCGAACCCCAGTGGGTGAGATGGCATTGGCATCCAAATGCGACTCTTGATAACCCATGGCCACTAACAGCTGCCAGTCATGATTATAGGCGCTGGCTTGCTGCTGAAATGAGGACTTATAACTGGGCAAATTAGCGGTTAAAGTCTGTTCAAAATGCTTACGGTTATAATCATCTTTTAATAAAGTTTGATCATAAAAATTGGCAATTTTGGTGGTATTAATCAACTGACCATCATCACATAAGAAGTGACTGGCTTTTATTGCCAGAGGGTCAGTGCTGCTTCTAAAGCTCCAATTGGTCTTGGGATGAAGCCCATTGGCTACTAGGGTGCTGTCAAAGCCACAGCTAATATTAATAGAGGCTACACCAGATTCTGTGCTTAGCTTGGTGCTGGCTGTGGTAAGAGCCATATCCGCTTTACCTTCACGTACAGCAGCTAATGCTTCAGCATCGGAATCATATTGTTTTACTTGTATATCAACGCCTAAATCATGAGCGTAGGTGCGAGCAATATCATAGCCAAACCCATGTTCAAAGCGATCTGTTGAAAAATAGGTACTACTTCCTTTTACCGAAGCTAGGGTTAAAGTTTGTGAGGCCATAACGGTCTCATAGGCTTCTGCTTCAGTAGTAAATAACGCTGTGGTCAAACTCTTCGCTGGCAGAGATAATAGAGCGATGCCAGAGATTTGCGCTAGCATTTTGGTCTTAGCAAACTTCTTGTTCGCTGTAGGACGTTTGGAATTAGGTATACTGTGATATAGAGGGGTTAAAAATTGACGAGCACTTTTGGAACTGTTTGAAGGTGTAGTAAATACATAAGAAGCGATAGTTTTATTGTCTTTGCGATTTATCCAATTCGATAGTCGTTTCATGGATGACTCCGTTGTCCAACTATCCATACCGTGTAGAGCTTAATACACCATTGTACTAAAGTCTCTTTAAGCCACAGTCATGAGCAATATAGACGCTATATAAAGCTTGTAACCATAAATTAGCGATAAAGCTATCTAGGGCTATTAAGCATCAATAAAGGTGGGCAAAAACACAAATAGCCATTATTATTGATCCTATAGCGTTTGATTTATCAAAGACGATACTGGTGTGAATCTAAAACTTGTATCTTCCTTAAAAATCAAAAATATTGCTAACAAGACGAATTAAAGCACCCCTAAGCTAAATACCATAATTAATATTGCTTTATGATAAAACCCTCTAAATAAAAATTAGCAGCTGCATTAACTTGTCAAACTGCTAACTTCATAAGTATTGGGTTTATGACCTAGTATTGATGACATTTAAGTAAATAAATCTCTTTAGATATCATCCCCACTAGATGGATTTAAAATTTACTAAATCCGTTGTCATCTCTATTAGGTTTACTTTTAATTATTGATTTAGGCACTGACCATATAAGCTAGATTTAATTAACTTATGATCAATGCCGGCATTAATAATCACTAACTTGCTGAAACAAAGCCTCACTCAACATTTTATTTCCTGATAAGTGCTGTATTTTATAAAAAGTACTATATTTTATAAAAAGCACTTTATTTTATAAAAAGCACTTTATTTTATAAGAGCTACTATATCAAGATTAGTGCTGAGGTTTAGTTTTATTTAAACCAGTCAAAATTCGCACTTGCGATAGTTTGTTAAATTTGGCGGTCCTATCTTAATTATATGGTGCTATTAAGGGCTAAATTCAATATTAAATCATCATTTGTTGCTAAAAAAACCAAAACTTACCAACAATTGTTGACTTAATTAGAGGGCCGCATTTAGAAAGGCGATAATTATACTAAAAAATAGTCTTTGGGTATATATTATAATTTTAATCAGATTATTTTAATTTTTTAATATAACTACAAAAACCCTTTTAGTATAAAGCTTTACTAGGCAGGGTTTGGGTCATCGATAAAGCTAACTTGTATTCCTAAAGTGCTTGCAATCACCTCTCCAAGTGCTTGGATACCGCCCCTCTCTGTAGCATGATGACCACAGGCTAGATAATCAATTCCTAGTTCTCGGGCCGAGTGGGTGGTACGCTCTGAGATTTCTCCAGAGATATACAATTGACAGCCCATATTAGCAGCTTGTTCAATCATGTCTTGGGCCCCGCCAGTACAAATACCTACTTTTGAAATTACTGAGTTGCCAGCACTAATATGCATTGGGCTTCGCTGTAGTTTTTGATTAACTTTTTTAATAAAGTCATCAATGGCGATGGGGTCACACTGGGCGATATTACCTACGGGATGCTTCTCTTCTGGGTATAAAGCTCCGGTAATTTGCAAATCTAAAAGATCAGCTAGCACCGCATTGTTCCCAACGACTGGATGAGCATCCAGCGGAAGATGGTAGGCCAATAAAGAGATGTTGTTTTGGAGTAGGCTACGAATACGTTTGCCTTTCATTCCCGTTAGTGGCTCAGGCTCTCCTTTCCAAAAGTAGCCATGATGTACCAATAGAGCATCGGCATTTTGTTCGATAGCCGCTTCAATAAGGTTTTGGGTGGCGGTAACACCGGTAACAATCTTCTTGATAGGGGTGTCGGCATCTACTTGTAAGCCATTAGGACAGTAGTCTTTAAACTCTGTGGCTTTTAAGTAGTCATTGCACCACTGTTCGAGGGCTATTGGGCTTAGTTCGGTCATTACAAACTCCTTAACTAGAAATGATATGTTTAGAAATTCTGGGTTTAGAAATACTGGTTAATAAATTTTCTATCAAATGATAAAGGACTTAACTTGGAATTATTTTATAAAATAAGCCGTTTAAAATGGGCTTAGTAGGCTGTAAGTAACATGAATTGAACAATATAGCGCTTAAAAATAGAAAGGGATGTGCCAGTAATTGGCTAACAAATGTTAAACTAATACCATTTTAAGTGATTTTTAATTTTTTAAACTGTCTAAATATTCACCATTGCCTTAAAACGTAAAACACTGGCTACTGCTAAAATTATTTAAGCTAAAGTTATCTAAAATGTATTTGAGGTCTGGTGTTCGTGCCATTTGCACGCTTTGACATCGAGGAGTGATATGTCTGCATCATCAAAAACCAGTGTTGTCTGGAAGATTCTACCCTGGTTATTATTAATTGCTGTATTAGCAGCTTTTATTTGGGTTTATATTGAACAAAAAACCAGTCAACAACCCGCTTGGGAGCCTCCTCGTAGTGAGACTGGCTCCATTCCACTGAACACGGGTAGAGACTCTGATAAGCCTGAGCCTATTGTGTCATATCACAATGCGGTTGCGAAGGCATCACGCTCGGTGGTTAATATCTATACCACGCAGACCATTCAAAATCCTTATATGAATGATCCTATCTTGCGCCGCTTCTATGAGTTCCATGGCCAAAACCCGCATGCGGGTCAAGAAACCAACTTAGGCTCAGGGGTCATCGTCTCAAAAGATGGCTATATTGTAACCAATGCTCATGTGATTGCCAAAGCGGATGAGATCGTTGTGGCACTTAACGATGGTCGTAAGGCTGTGGCCAAAGTCGTGGGTACCGATCCTGATAGTGATTTGGCAGTGATTAAAGTAGATATGACGGGCTTGGAGCCTTTGGCATTTAGAGAAACTCCTATCGAAGTAGGGGATGTGGCCTTAGCCATTGGTAACCCTTTCGGTGTGGGGCAGACCGTTACTCAAGGTATCATCTCGGCTACGGGACGTACTGGCCTAGGGGTAAATACTTTTGAAGACTTTATCCAGACCGATGCGGCGATTAACCCAGGTAACTCGGGTGGTGCCTTGGTAGATGCTCGCGGTGAATTAGTGGGGATTAATACCGTAATCTTCTCCCGCTCAGGCGGCTCAATGGGGATTGGATTTGCCATTCCAACTGCGCTAGTTGAGCAAGTGATGAATGCCATCATAAAAGATGGTAAAGTCAGTCGTGGCTGGCTAGGTATTGAGGTGCTGTCTCAACTGCGTGACCCTTCACAACTTGAAACCACCACGGGAGTTGTGGTACGTAATATTATCCCAGGTAGTCCTGCTGCTAAGAGTGGACTGAAAGTAGGCGATGTGATTCTGTCTATCGATGGAGTAGAGATGACCGACTCTAATACCCTGATTCAGCATGTGGCACGCAAAATGCCTAACAGTGTATTGCAAGTGCAAGTGGTGCGTGGCTCGAAGAACATGAACATTCAGATTGTGTTGGCGGAGCGTCCTACCCAAACAGATGGGGCCGCACCTTTAGAGATGCCAATGGAGCCTGAGATGTTACTAGAGCCAGAAAATGGCCCGCCTATGACAGATGAGCAGCGTGCGCAGCTTAGAGAAGAGTTAATTGAATTGTTTGAAAATGGGGCGAGACCAAAAGTAGACCCCTTACCGCAATAATTGTTGAAGCTATGAGTATAAAAACAGTAAAGCTATAACTACAAAAAAGTCCGCCATAGTGCGGACTTTTTTGATTTATGGTTTTGTATAGTACATTGCCAAGCGTATAGGCAATATATTATAGCCTAAACTATTACTTTACTTCTTTTAGATGAATCATGCCTTTTACCTGACAGCAGCAGGCGAGGATTTCTCCTTGTTCAATCATGGCTAGAGGCGGCTCGGCATAGGTAATCGGATAAGAGGAGGCGGTTAACTTCACGCGGCAACTGCCACAGTAGCCTTCACGGCATTGATAGTTGATATCATGTCCGGTGCGTAATAAGCCGTCTAACAAGGTCTCATCGTCATGAAGATAAAAGCGAGTCTTTGAGGTAAATACCCAAGTCATAGTGTGAAGTCACTTAGTAATGGTTTATTTATCGACGAACCAGTCTTAAGATTGGTTCACTATATAGAGAAATGCTTCCTAGCTTAGATAAAAAAATAGGGCAAAAAAGCGTGCGGTCATTTTATAACAACGGCACGCTAATTTTGAAAGTCATAAAGCATGTCGTACTGATGGTGCTGACATGCTTATCACCTCTGTCACAGATTACAGTTCAAAATCATCAAAGTCACTGTCTGATAAGTCAGAGTCAATCTGACCCACTAGGTAGGAGCTGATCTCAGTCTCTTGGGGCGCAACTTGTACGTTGTCCGATGACAACCAAGTGTTGATCCAAGGGATAGGGTTGCTCTTAGAGTCTGGGAAGAGAGCAGGCAGACCCACAGCTTCCATACGTAAGTTGGTGATGTACTCAACATACTGACACAAGATGTCTTTGTTCAGACCAATCATAGAACCATCTTTGAACAGATAGCCGGCCCATTCCTTCTCTTGCTCAGCCGCTTTACGGAAGATGTCGATACTCTCTTCGTAGCACTCTTCAGCAATTTCAGCCATTTCTGGATCATCTTTACCTGAGGCTAAGATATTGATCATGTGCTGAGTACTGGTTAGGTGTAGCGCTTCGTCACGAGCAATTAATTTAATAATCTTAGCGTTACCTTCCATTAGCTTACGCTCAGCGAAAGCGAACGAACAAGCGAATGACACATAGAAGCGAATGGCTTCTAGCACGTTAACTGCCATCAAGCATAGGTATAGCTGTTTTTTTAGTTTTCTTAAGTCAACATACCTCTCTTCGCCATTGACCATATGAGTGCCTGCACCAAACAAGCTGTATAGCTGTGAATGCTGATACAAGTCATCATAGTAAAAAGCAATGTCTGAAGCCCGTTGTAGAATGTGCTCGTTCTGCATAATGTCGTCGAAGACTATGCCTGGGTCGTTGACGATGTTACGAATAATGTGGGTATAACTGCGTGAGTGAATGGTCTCTGAGAATGACCAGGTCTCAATCCAGGTTTCAAGCTCAGGGATAGACACCAGTGGCAATAATACTACGTTTGGACTACGACCTTGAATCGAGTCAAGCAAGGTTTGATACTTTAGGTTACTGATAAAGATGTGTTGTTCATGGCTCGATAAATTGCTGTAATCGATACGGTCTTTTGAGACATCAACCTCTTCTGGACGCCAGAAAAATGACAACTGCTTTTCGATAAGCTGTTCAAAGATAGGATGCTTCTGTTGGTCGTAACGTGCCACGTTTACCGGCTGACCAAAGAACATCGGCTCTTTGAGCTGATCATTTGGAGTTTGGCAAAAGATTGAGTATGTCATGATTTTACCTTTTTCACCTTTCATTTTTTTGGGTTTGTTTAACTGTTAATTTTTAAATTTTGAAGCCGTTTTTATTTGGGTAGGGTGCGCACCCTACGAAACTTGTCAATATTTATCTTAGTCTGTAGGTATTACTCATTCATCAGAGTTTTTACGAATTTAGATGATTGACCATTCCAACCACATTTTGAACAAACTTCGTTTACGAATTGATGATTACAATTTGTATAGCCGTAAATATTGTGGCTGCAATCTGGACATAAATTATCTATCTTAGAAGTGGCTGCAAAATAGAGCGACTGACATTCATCGCATATTTTCTTTTCTTTATTTAATGTGTTGTCCATAATGCGCCTTAATAACTTTTGCAACCTTTTAGAGTAGCGAGTAGAGTGGGTTAGTTTCGCCGAGTTCTAGTAGAGAATACGGGTGAAATGTACCCCACCATTTAATATAGCAATTTTTTATATATCGTTAGTGGGTTATTAACCCACCCTACTACTCAATAAGCCAACTATTATTATTAGAAATATTTTTAATCAAGTTAAAATAAAAGCTGTCAGAATGTTGTTTATAATTTCGACCGGTATCTAATTTAATGGTATCGATTAAAGTGCTTAGTTGTTGCCAAGTTAGATGACATATAAAGTCTTCAGGTTTATTGCTATTGATAGAAAATGAACCTTTAAATAACATTGGTTGATGATATCGTTTACAGTCGTTAGGAGAGTCACTAACCACTTCTATCAAAATACAATAATCTTTATTGTCTTCAGCGGTAAATCTCAATTCAAGTGAACCACCATCTCGATAAATCATAGCACTAGCTGAGCTTTTATAATTAATCATTATCTTTATCTCAGTATTTTATGATTTGTCGTTAAACAAAGAGGTAGGGTGCGCCCCTCGCACCTATTTAATCTTAATATTTTCATTGGTGCGTGAGACGCACCCTACGGCTTATTAGCTTACAGTAGGTTGGTGTCGAGGTACGAGACCCAACATGGTTTAATATTTAAATCGTTGGGTGTCGCTAGCTTCACCCAACCTACAAGATTATTTTGGAGGCAAGTTGTAGGCTGAGGCTTCAGCCCAGCAGATCGTAGTATGTATAAAAGCTGGGTTAAAAACCTAGACTATGCTTGCTTAATATATACGTCTACACATTCCTTCTATTTCAGGACAGTTTAATATAAGTGGATTTAGTTCAAGACATTCATCCATCTGCCACAAAAATCTAAATTCCTTCTGATTTTCATAGGGTTTTGAAGGTTTTACAAAGCCTATTGGACCAGGCGGTGGTTCGAGTCCAGTATAATGGCGATCTCTATATATTACTTTGCCCATAACCCCATTTTTAATATTTTGGGTTGAGTTTAAGTTCTTTGAAATAGTAATGAAAAACTTCTTAGGATTATGAATTTTTACACAGTATTTACCAAAAGTATCTTCAAAATTTTCAGGTAAGAAATTGATAGTAGTACATAGCACATAAGCATCGTTTATAATTTCTGTATGGGTACAGTTATTAATACTAATATTTTTATTACCTTCACCAACCAATATTCCAGTTCTTCTAGCTATTTCAACTAAATCAGGATCGTTACTATCTCCAACAATATGACCTGAAAGGTATGTTTGGTGTCCTTCTTGTTTATCTCCACGTTCAGAATCTTCATAATTTCTACACTTTTCTAAAGTGCTTAAGTATACCTTACCCCTGATAAAGTCTTCAGCGTGCGACTCTTCTGTAAAAAATCTGTAAACAGGACCTACGTAGTCATCACGATACAAAATATTATCTGGTAGATATAGAGAATTTATAATTTTCATTTCCGTTTGACTATACCTCCTAAATTTATTTATGTTTTTTATGAATAATAATGTACATTTCAATATAGCTTATATAGCTTAGCTGATGACCTTCGATCCATACTTATAAGATTGAATTAGATATGTCAAATATATTGATGTAGCATGAAAGTAGAGGTTTAGCCCCGATATTAGCGATATCATTCCAAGAACAAAACCGCTCTTCGCCGAGGGACGAGGCACGGACATAGCCATTAAAAATAGACTACCCATGCCTCGCATATTTCTCCCCTGTTAAAAAGCTCCCATCCTGAGGCTCATCTTGTGCACTTAAAGCTTACAAGCACCGCTGGCACAGCCGTCATCGATATCGGCCTGAGCATCGTTGGCCCCATCACGAGTGTTGTGATAGTACAGAGTCTTAACCCCGAACTTATAAGCCATTAGTAGGTCTTTTAATAGCACCTTCATTGGCACACGGTTGCCCTCAAAACGAGTTGGGTCATAGTTGGTATTGGCAGAGATACTCTGATCAATAAACTTCTGCATAACCGCTACCAGCTTTAAGTAGCCGTCATTATTTGGCATCTGCCATAACAGCTCGTAGTTGTCTCTTAAGTTTAAGATATCAGGCACTACTTGCTTCAAGATACCGTCTTTTGATGCTTTTACCGATACCAGACCACGTGGCGGCTCAATACCGTTAGTTGCGTTGGCAATCTGACTTGAAGTCTCAGAAGGCATTAACGCTGATAGAGTAGAGTTGCGTAGGCCATGCTCTTTAATCTCACTACGCAAAGCTTCCCAGTCTAACTGCAATGGCTCATTGCAAATCTGGTCTAAGTCAGACTTATAAGTATCAATCGGTAGGATACCTTGTGAGTAAGTGGTCTCATTGAACGCAGGGCAGGCGCCTTTTTCTTTCGCCAACTTGTTTGACGCTTTTAGTAAATAGTACTGTAGCGCTTCAAAAGTCTGATGGGTTAGACCTAGGGCTGAGCCGTCTGAGTATTTCACCCCATTTTTGGCCAAGTAGTAAGCGTAGTTAATGACACCAACGCCTAGGGTACGACGACGCATACTGCCATTTTCAGCCGCTTTCACTGGATAGTCTTGGTAATCAAGCAACGCATCTAGGGCACGTACGATTAGCTCTGCTGGCTCTTCAATGTCTTGTAAGTCTTCGACTTCACCTAAGTTCACCGCAGATAAAGTACATAGAGCGATTTCGCCCTTTTCATCATTGATGTTGTCTAGTGGCTTAGTTGGTAGAGCAATCTCCATACATAAGTTTGACTGGCGGATAGGGGCCACGCTTGGGTCAAACGGACTGTGGGTGTTACAGTGGTCAACGTTCTGGATGTAGATACGACCGGTGCTGGCACGCTCTTGCATTAATAAGCTGAATAAGTCGGCGGCAGGCACTTGGCGCTTACGGATATTCTCATCTTGCTCATACTTGGTGTATAGCTCTTCAAACTTGTCTTGATCTGCGAAGAAAGCTTCGTATAGACCTGGCACGTCTGAGGGTGAGAATAGGGCAATGTCTTGGCCTTTAATCAAGCGGGTATATAGAGTGCGGTTGATTTGCACCCCGTAGTCCATGTGACGTACACGGTTGTCTTCTACACCGCGGTTGTTCTTCAGTACCAGTAGTGACTCTACTTCTAAGTGCCACAGTGGGTAGAATAGAGTAGCTGCACCGCCGCGGACGCCGCCTTGCGAACAGCATTTCACTGCAGTTTGGAACAGCTTGTAGAAGGGGATACAACCAGTGTGCTGTGCTTCACCACCACGGATAGGGCTACCTAGGGCACGGATGTTACCAGCGTTGATACCGATACCGGCACGCTGTGATACGTAACGTACGATGGCACTGGTGGTAGCGTTGATAGAGTCTAAGCTGTCACCACACTCAATCAGTACACATGAGCTGAACTGACGTGATGGGGTACGAACACCTGCCATGATTGGGGTTGGTAGTGAAATCTTGAAAGTAGAGGCAGCGTCATAAAAGCGTTTGACGTAGTCCATACGCTCAGATTTATCGTAAGAGGCAAACAGACACATACCCACTAGCACGTATAAGAACTGAGGGCTTTCATAAACCTTCTTGGTAACACGGTCTTGTACCAAGTATTTACCAGCCATTTGCTCAGCAGCAGCATAGGCTAGGGTCATGTCACGCCAGTGATCGATATATTCGTTTAGCTCATCAAATTCTTCACGAGAGTAGTCTTGTAAGATGTGCTCATCATATTTGCCAGACTCAGTTAAGTTCACCACATGATCGTATAGATGTGGTGGCTCAAATTGATTGTAGGCAATCTTACGTAAGTGGAAAATCGCCAAACGGGCAGCCAAATACTGATAGTCTGGCGTGTCTTCTGAAATAAGATCCGCTGCGGCTTTGATGATGGTCTCATGAATATCACGAGTCTTGATGCCATCATAAAACTGGATATGCGATTTCAATTCTACTTGAGAAACGGAGACGTTATCCAATCCTTCTGCGGCCCAAGTGATGACCTTATGGATTTTATCTAAATCGATTGGCTCCAGGCGGCCGTCTCGTTTTGTTACTTTAATATTATCCATATTTGTCATTTCTGTCTCCGCTAGTTATTGCTAAGTGATACGATGATATCGTTTCAGTACTGAAAAATACTACCCGGTACCTATAGTGCCTGTGTTTTGGATAAAACACAAGATATAGGGTGGTTTCTATAATATAGGCACAATATAAAGGAAAAAAACAATTTTTGCTATCTTGACAAAGCGGCAGTTACTAGTTCAATTGCGAGAATTAAGATGAACAATTAGCCATGAAAAATACTTGCAAATTTGCAACTACTGATAGGCTATTGCTTAGCGGTTATGTCAAGGAAAATTATTAGCAAAAAAAGCTGGAAAAAACTTTTTTTACTAAATTGTAAATGAGAGTAAATGGGTTTAGCTTTGTTCAGCTAAAACTTTTAACCTGTAAATTAATTCATTTTGAGCGGTTAAAATAAAACCTAAATAAAACGCAAATAAAAAGAGCAGGGATGCCTGCTCTTTTTTTTAACTATATTTTGAAGCTATGTTGTGAAGCTAGATTATGGAAGCTCAGCCGTGGCTAATGTATAAAATAGTGACTCAGTTAAGGTGCTATTGACTAAAGATATTTACACCACGGTGCGAACGGTTTTTGCTTTATCCAGTGCTGCATAAAGCTCGTTCACTTGCTCGGCTTCAGTGAAGTATAACTTAGCACGCACTGAGGTAAAACGGCCGGTACTTGATTGTTTTACAGTTAGGCTTTCGGTGTCAAATTCAGGGAACTGAGTGCCTAAAATAAGCTTAACTTCATTTAGTAGAGTATCATGCTCACCTTCATGACCAATAATGCTCATGGGGTAGTCCATTGGGAACTCCCATAAGTGTAGGTTTTGGATGTCGGTCTTTTTGGCAAGAGGGTTTCTGTGTAGAGTTAAGTCGCGAGTCATATCGATTTTTTTGTTAGCCATAATTGGCATCTCCCATTGTTTTTGAAGTATAAAAAAAGCTGAGAACCCCCAGCTTTTTTTAGTGAATAAGTAATGGTGTGGCTAATACTTAGTCATTTTCTAAAAATGAGCGTAGGTGCTCAGAGCGTGAAGGATGGCGTAGCTTACGTAAAGCTTTGGCCTCAATCTGACGGATACGCTCACGGGTAACATCAAACTGCTTACCGACCTCTTCTAGAGTATGATCGGTTGGCATATCAATACCAAAACGCATACGCAGTACTTTGGCTTCACGTTCGGTTAGATTACTCAACACATCACGAGTGGCTTCTTGTAGGCCGGCTGAAGTAGCATCTTCAACTGGGCTTGAGATGGTTTGGTCCTCAATAAAGTCGCCTAGGTGTGAATCTTCATCGTCACCGATTGGTGTTTCCATAGATATGGGTTCTTTGGCAATTTTCAAGACTTTACGAACCTTGCCTTCGTCCATCTCTAAACGTTCGCCTAATTCCTCAGGAGTGGGTTCACGGCCCATCTCTTGTAGCAACTGACGTGACACACGGTTTATTTTGTTTATGGTTTCAATCATGTGGACCGGGATACGAATAGTACGAGCCTGGTCAGCGATTGAACGGGTAATGGCCTGACGAATCCACCAAGTAGCGTAAGTTGAGAACTTATAACCACGGCGGTATTCAAACTTATCTACCGCTTTCATCAAACCAATGTTACCTTCTTGAATTAAATCCAAGAACTGTAAACCACGGTTGGTGTATTTTTTGGCAATAGAGATTACCAGACGTAAGTTGGCTTCAACCATTTCTTTTTTGGCACGGCGGGCTTTTGCTTCCCCAATGGCCATACGGCGAGCGACTTCTTTCATCTCGCTGATTTGCATGCCAAGTCTGTTTTCATGGTCTTTAATACGGCGCTGTAATACCACTACGTCGTCAACTACTTTGGCTAAGCTATCGGCAAATTTAGGATTGCCTTTTAGACGATCGGTTAACCAGTCAACGTTGGTTTCGTTACTTGGGAAGGTCTTACGGAACTCTGCACGTGGCATTTTTCCGCGGCGAATAACCAAACGCATGATTTGACGCTCTTGCTTACGCACATCATCATAAACATCGTGCATGATAGCCATCACGTTGTCAGACATACGGTTATTTAACTTCAATAGCATAAAGCGGTCGGCCATCTTGGCATAAGCTTCTTCAGCTTGCGGACTACCACGGCCATACTCTTCTAAAGCTTGTTTGGCAACAGCAAATAGCTCGCGAATCTCTTCGACACGCTGACGCACAAGTTCTGGATCTAGGCCACCAGCTTCTTCTGCTTCTTCCTCTTCTTCTTCAACGTCTTCTTCCTCATCATCATCCACATCTTTGGCTTTAGATTTGGTGGTGATGACAGGTACTTTTTCTTCGTCTTCTTCAACCGGCTCAAGCTCTTCTGGATCTAAAAAGCCAGTGATAACGTCAGAAAGCTTCTTCTCGCCAGCTTCTACTAGATCATATTCATCAAGGATAAATTGCACAGTGCCAGGCCAGTAAGCCATAGCGTGCTGCACATCACGGATACCTTCTTCAATACGCTTAGCGATAACAATCTCGCCTTCACGGGTTAATAAGTCAACGGTACCCATTTCGCGCATGTACATACGTACAGGGTCAGTGGTACGACCTGGTTCTGTTTCTACAGCGGCTAATACAGCGGCTGCTTCATCAGTGGCCATTTCATCATCATTGGCCCCATCGTTCATCAAGATATCATCAGCATCCGGTGCTGATTCAAAAATTTTAATACCAACATCCGTAAGCATTTGAACGATGTCTTCAATTTGGTCGCTTTCGGTAATTGAGGCGGGAAGTTGGTCGTTCACCTCAGCATAAGTCAAATAGCCTTGCTCTTTACCCATTTGAATTAGGGTGGCTAGTTGAGAGGTAGATTGAGAGGCTGCCTTATCGGTCATAATATCTCGCTTGCAATAGAAGATGTGGGTTAAAGGTAGAGTGGGGGTGCATTCGCTTTTTAGTAGGCCAGATTGTTGTCTTATTGTTGTAGTTTTTGCAAAAGCTATATACTGTAAGTTGAGCAACCAAATCTGCAGCCAAAGAGTAAAAGATTTTAGTCCGATATTATAACATAATATCCAAATCAGCACCGCAAATACGACCTTCAGTGATAAAAACTAACGCTGATATGGGTTCAGTATTTGCTTAGGTACTACCCGGTGATACTAATGATATGGGGCCATTGCCCATTTTTTAAAGCCTTAGAGCCTATTGTATGGATAAACAACAGCTTAATAAAGTTTCAATACGCCAAATAAACCCCTTTAATCCATCTTATTTGATTGTTTGGCCTGTTGCTGCTTCGACCAATTTATTAAGGTCTGACGTTGGCGGTTTAGATATGAGGTGATAATAATACTCTTAGATTGTGACATTTGCTTGGACAAGGCTTGTAACAGTAGTTGTACCAACAAATCATCGAACAGCTCATCGACATCGATGATACCGCGCTTATTTAAATTGGACCAAAAAGGAAACCAACGCTGGGCCAAGGTCTGCTGCATGTTAGCCGGTAGATTGGCTAGGATAAAGTGGGCAGCGGCATTGGTGTCTTTGGGCAGATGAGGCGCTAGAGTATTTATGGTCTCAGTAAGCTGCACCAAGCTTGGGCTGTCAAAATCTTGCCAACTCGGTAGAGGCGGTGCCTTGATAGCCCCTTTAGCAGGCGACCTAGTAGTAGAGACATTGATAGGGGGTGTGACGGGCGCTTTAGCGGAAGCTTTATTGGCATCAGCAGCCTGCTCATTTTTTGGTTTTGAGCGCTGCGGATATAGTTCAATATCTGCCACACCAGACTCTTGCCATATGCGTGCAATGGGGTCTTCTTGCATCAAATTGGGGGAAAACAACAAGCACAGCTCCAACATGCGGCTGACTGTCATGTCGCTGTCGAAGTCTAATAACACATCATGAGCTGAGCTCTTTTGACCTTTTCGGCCGCCCAGTTTTTGGTAGATGTCATTATTCAGCAGATACTTAAAGCTTGAGCCTTTTGGTAAGTTGTTGGTCAGCTGTCTCACTTGAGACATCAGTTTCGCTTTGCCCTCAGCCAAGCTTAAGTCATATCTCTCACTTAAGTAGGCAAAAATATATTGCGATAAAGGCATGGCGTTTTTGATTTGCTCACGCATGGCCTCTACCCCTTGTAAAGACACGTAAGTATCGGGATCATGGCCACCAGGCAGGGTCAAAAAGCGCAGCTCTTTGTCATCACTAAGTACCGGCAATGCGACCTCAAGGGTACGCCACGCTGCTTTTTGACCCGCACTATCCCCATCAAAACACAAAGTTAGGGTAGGGTTTAATTGTAATAAGCGCGAGATTTGGCTCTCATTAATGGCCGTTCCCATTGAAGCTACTGCGCCGTAGATGCCTGCTTGATATAGAGCAATGACATCCATGTAGCCTTCGACCACTAGCCAGTCATTGGCTCTATGCTGCCTAGACTCATAATAGCCATACAGAACGTGCTGCTTATGGAATATCGGTGAGTCACTAGAGTTGATGTATTTGGGATTTACTTCATTGTCCAAGGCACGTCCAGCAAAGGCTATCACCCTGCCTTGATTGTCTCGGATCGGGAAAATTACCCGATCACGCAGCAAGTCATAATCACGCCCTTTTTCAGAATTGCGTACCAATCCCAAAGCTTTTAAGCCCTCTATATCCCGTGGGAAAGCTTGCTCTAAATGCTGCCAACCGCTTGGGGCATAGCCGAGCTTAAACTCTTCAATAGTGCTGTCGGTTAGACCCCGCTCTTTAAAATAAGCCATGGCCCGTGAGTTATTACGTAAGTTATGTTGATAAAACTCACTGACACTCACCAATAAGTCATACAGGTCGCCCTCTTGGCTATCTTGCTGACTATTTTGAGGCTGATTGTAGGGAGAGCCGGACTGATAATCGGGAGCAGAGCCCATACTAGGGTCAAAGGGGGCAACGTCTTCAGGGTAGAAGCCTGAGTTCCAGTCAGCAGGGGGCGCAGAGTTATAATAACTGGCCTCATCAAAGTAGCCGGCACTGTCATCAGAGACAGGGGCTGACTCAAAGTTATTTGTGCCACTGACATTGGAGGAATTGTTGGTGTTAGACCCATTATTAGGCTCAAAGCCGACGCTATTGCCGTTTAAATTGCCAGAGCTGCTTGTTGTAGAAGCGTCTTGGGGCTGTTTGATAGGCGGCTGAGGCGGTGGTGGCGCGCTTTGTTTTGGCGCTCTTTTATAGCGTAAATTTTTGTTATCTTCTTTGGGTATCTCAACCCCTGTCTGACGTGACAACTCTTGAACTGCTTCCATAAAGGTTTGGTTTTCGTAGTCGCGCAAAAAGCTGATGGCGTTGCCACCCACGCCGCACCCAAAGCAGTTATAGACGTTTTTTTGGGGATTGACATAAAAAGAGGGGGTTTTTTCACCGTGAAAAGGGCAGTTGCCTTTAAATTCTTTTCCGGCACGTTTTAAGGTGGTGTGCTTGCCAATAATCCCTACCAAATCGGCTTGGCTATTTAGTTGATCAAGAATATGGCTAGGGATGCTCATAATTGCGTTTGGCCTTACCAGATAAAAACGGATTCTTTAGACGCATAAGCCACTTTAAAGGGGTTAGCTTATAAAGTGGCTCAAAGGGATTGCTTTAACAACGTAGTTTTAGCTAAGCACTCATTTATTCATTAGGGCTGCTATCAGGATACATCTCTTTTGGGCTAGCAATGCGAGGCTGTGGCTGAGTGCTTGTTGTATCTTCAGGTAAGCCTAGACCTAAGTTAACGCCGCGGCGACCGGTATTGATCGTCGGTAAGTTTTGCTCAGATAAAGTGGCATCGTCTGTAGGCAGCTGTAATTGAGCAGCTTTATGAATGACCTGCTGTTTGGTGGCTCCGGTATATTGAGTGTTTTGTGCTGCCTCGGAGTCTGAGCGCTTGTCTGAGCGACCCAGCTTGCCGTAAGTCATTCTGCTTAATAGGCTACCAGCACGATTGTTGCTAATACGTACCTTACCATCAGCAGTTAACCATTCAGGATAGTTGATTTGTAGCAAGGTTTTGTACTGCTGTGCCAAATCATTTAGACCCAATTGCTCATTGCTATAAGCCAAGATCGCAATGGCTTCGGGAATTTGTTGGCTTTGAGGATAGTATTGGAATACCCATCTTGCACGGTTAGCAGCGGCAACATGAGCTTCGCGTTTAATATACCAACGCGCGGCTGTTAGCTCACTCTCAGCAAATTGGTTGTAAATATAGATCATGCGCTGCGCTGCATCTGGAGCATAGCTACTATTTGGGAACTTAGTCAGTAACTCTTGGAAGTTGCTAAAAGCCAAACGATAGTAAGAAGTATCACGATGGGCTTGCTGTAATTTTGCCGCATTTAATAAGCTACTAGTACCGGTTTGCATATTGGCTACACCGCGGACATAGTAAGCATAATCTACTTGAGGGTTGCGAGGATATAGCTTAATAAATTGTTCAGCACTGGTCACCGCTAAGGCGTATTCGCTTGACTGGAACTGGCTGTACATTAAGTCTAATAAAGCTTGCTCGGCATAGGGGCCAGTAGGGTAGAAAGTACGCAGCTCAGATAATTGCTCTGAGGCATAGATATAGCGTCCTTTTTCCATCGATTCTACCGCTTCTTTATAGTACTGGGCATCCGACTTCTCTGCAGAAGCTACCGCGTCAGTGTCTTTGCCAGTAATATTTTTTAGAGTCTGACAACCAGATAAGCTAAGCATACCAGCGGCTAATAATGCCAAAGTGAACTTAGTCTTACTAGAAGAGTGAGATGAATTAGGGGTTAATGCAGTAAATAAAGAAGTTGAAGCACGCTGCATGGAAATCTCCGCAGAATATTTTAGTAAATTTTAGTGGCTCTAGTGTAGCACGCTACACTAATATTTTGGTATAGGATTATAGAGTGAATGCTACCTTAATGTTGTTAGCGCTTTAGTTGGAACAGTTATCAGGCGTTATTGAGGATATAATTAATAGATTTGTGGGACTAAACTGGCTATTTTGAAGGGTCGGCTCTCAAGCTAAAATAAGGAGAATTAGCCAAACCATGCTACACTTAGCTTATTAATAAAAAATTTAATTTGGTCCAAATAACTATGTCTTCTAATATGCCTTCAAATAAGTCTTCTAATACATCTCCTAGTATGTCTTCTAATAACCTATCCTCTAATCTGCCTTCTGAGGCGTCATCAGTACCTTCGGAAAATAGCCCAAACCCGCGCAACAATCAAGCAGGATTTGTAGATAATATGGCTCAGAGTGGTACGGAAGGTCAGTCAAACCCGCCTAGCAGTACTATAGCTAATAATACTATAGAAGATAAAACTGAGGTTAAAACTACAGAGGATAAAGCTACAGAAGATAAAGGCCACTCTATGCCAAGCTCGACAGTCGAAAGTTTACAGTCATTTCAATCATCATCAACAGCAGATTATGAAGTAGATTATGAGGCACACAATGAACTGGAAGATTTCGATGAAGACGAAGAAGATACTGATAATCAAGCCTTAGAGGTGCATGCTGAGCATATAGTGACTAAAGACGAAGCTGGTCAGCGTATTGATAAGTTGGCGGCAGAGCTTTTTGCTGATCACTCTCGTGCTCAGCTGCAAGAATGGCTAAAGTCGGGTAACATGACCATTAATGGTAGTGTCGAAAAACCGAAATATCGGGTTAAGGTTGGAGATAGCTTGCTACTACAAGCTAAACTTGAACAACATGGTAGTGATCAGCCAGAAGACATAGCTTTAGATATTGTCTATGAAGATGACAGTGTGCTGGTGGTAAATAAGCCGGTGGGTATGGTGGTCCACCCTGGCGCTGGTAACTGGACAGGAACCTTGGTCAATGGGCTATTGTTTCATTATCCCAATCAAGCACATTTGCCAAGGGCTGGCTTGGTTCACCGTATTGATAAAAATACTTCGGGATTATTGGTCATTGGTAAAACCAAAGCGGCGCAGCTTGAGCTACAAGAGCAGCTAAAAGATAAAACGGTCTATCGTCATTATCAATGTATTGTTGCAGGTGATGTGGCAAGTCTAACTCGTCAGCGCACAATCGATGCCCCAATAGGTCGTCACCGCACCCAGCGTACCAAGATGACGGTAACCAGCGTCGGTAAGCCAGCTGTGACCCATATTATGAATATTACCCCGTTAAATGAAAATTATAGTTTGCTTGATGTGCAATTAGAAACCGGCCGTACCCATCAAATTCGTGTCCATCTAAGTCACATAGGCCATCCCATTATTGGCGATGATGTCTATGGTAATCGTCAACAACTAAGAGCAGGATTGACCCAAGAGCAGCGTGATGCCATTCAAAACTTCCCGCGTCAGGCGCTGCATGCGTATCAATTAGGGTTTGTGCATCCAGAGACTGGCGAGGATATCGAAGTCACAGCGCCTTTACCGGATGATATTGTTGAACTGGCAGAAATCTTGAGCGAGTAGCGTTTATGATGTTCAATCCCATTACCCCAAGTTCAAGCCAAAAAAAACCGTTTCAAGTATTGGCTCATACCGATGAGATATTAATCATTCAAACCAATGCTGGAGTTGACTTGGCTACAGCTGCTGACAAACAACCCGCTACTGAGAAACAAAAAGCTAAGCTCAATAGTTATGGCCGCTTTAACTTGGGGCTGCATGTCAATGATGATCCGGCCCAAGTACTGCATAATAGAGCGCAGTTACTACAATTAATCAATGGATATCTGGCTGAGCAAACTGATCAGCAGAAGACAGATTCTGCTGTTGAGGCTATTTATTGGTTAAGTCAAATTCACAGCAACCAAGTGATTCGCATTGAAGATGAATATTTAGATAACTTGTCTTTAACTCCCCCTGCGGCAGATGCTTTGGTCACTGCCCAGTCGTGTCAGGCGCTGGCCATTATGACTGCAGACTGTGTGCCCATTGTGATTTATGATCCAAACACGCAGCAGGTTGCCGCTATTCATGCCGGCTGGCAGGGGCTGGCTAATGGGGTAATATTTGAAGCTTATAAAGAGCTTACTAACCTTACATCATTAACGCCTAATTCAGTGTCTGTAAACTTAGAGGTCAAACCCATCCAAGCTTGGCCTTTACAAGCTTGGATAGGTGCTTGTATCTCTCAAGCCTGTTATGAGGTGTCTGGTGATGTGGTAGATAAACTGCTGCTTGGCTGTGAAAAGATGGGCATGGAAGCAGAGCAAATCAGACCACAAATTGTCGCTGCGCATGAAGATGCTAATAAAGCTTGGTTAGACCTGCCTAAATTGGCGCAGTTGCAGCTTGAGCAATTAGGTATAGCAGTTGAGCAACCTACAACTTTGAGTGATGAATCAAAAGCTGGTCCTGCTTTGGCCTGTAGTTATGAGGACAGCAGTTATTATTCTTATCGTAGAAAGACTCATTTAGGTGAGGGCAATACTGGCCGTATGGCGTTACTAGTCGTTAAACTTAAGACTTAAGCTTATTGTGTTGTAGATTGTTGGCTAAATTTGCAAATTGGGTCTAGGTTAGGTTAAATAGGCCCTTTATCTAATATTAGGATGCTTACCACTCATGACTGATAAAGCTAGTATTGTAAACTCCAGTACGCTGGATGAAGCGCTGAAGATGGCTGTTGTCTATCATAGTAACTATGGGCATACCCGTAAGGTTGCTCTAGCTATAGAACAAGGTGCTCGAGACTATGCCCAAGATAAAGTAGAAGTCCGAGCGTTAGATGTAGATGATATGGATTGGGAATTTGCCGATGCTGCCCAAATGATGGTCTTCGGTAGCGCAGTCTATATGGGCAGTGTTACTGCTGAATTTAAGACCTTTATGGACAGTACCTCTAAGCGCTGGTTTCATCGTAAATGGCATGGCAAATGGGCAGCAGGATTTGCTAACTCTGGTGGGCTGAGTGGCGATAAGCTGGCGGCCTTACAGCAGATTTTTGGCTTTAGTATGCAGCATGGTATGAACTGGGCGGGCTTCCCAGTAATGCCGACTGGTCATAGCGAGCAAGACATCAACCGTTTATCCAGTTTTATGGGTTTAATGACCCAGTCCGGGAACGCCTCACCAGAGATCACACCAGGCGAGGGTGATATCAATTCAGCCAAGCTGTTTGGGGAGCATCTGGCACAAACCTTGATTAATCAGCCGCCAAAATTGCCAGTAGACGAAGAAAGTTAGTCTTAAGTTATTGGTGAACCTAAAGTTTTTGATTAACCTTAAGTTATTGGTTGGAGCTAGAGACCAGCGGTAATTTTTGGTTGTCAGTAGCAGCCGGGTTTGGAATTGATGCGCTATTGACGATTAACGGGCTAGGAAAATCAGCAGTAACAGGAATGGGGCTCTCTGCCATTTGAATGTTTTGACACCCTGTCATAAAGGTTGTCAAAGCAGTTAGCCCTAGTAATAATATAGATTTTTTTGGTATTAAAAACATAGTCACTCACTATAGTAAATCGTTGAAAGATGTTGCAGGATAAAAAAGCTTTAATCCAGCAGTAGCTGAACATAGTAAGTATTAAATGAGATAAAGTGCAATGGCTTTCTCTTAGTCTGATAAATAAAAGTCTGATTAAATAAAAAATCTCAGTTTTAGAACTGAGATTTTTTTGTTTTTTATAACTAAAAAAGAGTGTAAGTAAAATAGGGGAAATACTAGCTATTTGGCGCTAGGGACCCAAGTTGGAGATTTGGCAATACCTTGAGTCGGTAGCGTAATCACTTTGCCCCCATCTACAAAACGGATAACTAAGTTACCGTTTTTGGCACCCTGAGAATACACCACACGCTCGCCACTCGGTGAGAATTTAGGAGCTTCATCTAAGCCGGTAGCCCCAAAGTTGGCAATAATAGAGCCGTTATTGCTCATAATCGCTGCACTGCGTCCATTTAAGAAGCCGATCTTTGTGCCATCAGGACTGTAGTTAGGGTTGGTAGCATAGCCACCTCGTGAGATTCTTACTGGTGAGCCTGAGAAGTTATAACGATAAATGCTCGGGCGATTGGGGCTGGCGTGATCCGAGGCATAGACAAAGCTTCCGTTCGGTGCGTAGCTTGGTGTGACCTGCTCATAAGGGCCAGACATGACCAACTCTGGTTTACCGCCACTGCTACTAACGCGATAAATGTCTGCATCACCATTCACTGTGCTCGAGAATAAAATCTTTGAGCCATCGGAGGAGAAGCTAGGGTTCAAGCTACTGCCTTTCATGTCAACTAAGCGAGTCAGTTGACTGTTCTGAAGATTATACTTCCATAAGTGCGCACTGTTGTCTTTTAGCTGCACAGAGTAGGCGACTGAACGACCATCAGGAGATACTGCTGGGCTATAGATAGAGGCATCAGTGACTCGAGTCAGCACACGTTTGTTACTACCATCAGCATCTATTAATACCAAAGCAGAGGTTTTTGACTTACCACTACCTTGCTCTTCTACATAGATAATACGAGCATTTAGGTCTAACTTCTTACCGGTAATTAGTTCATAAATAAGGCCGGAGGCTTTGTGAGCCGCTGTCTTACTGTCTGCTGCTGTAACCGTCTGTGTGCCTCTGATAATTCTACCTTTGGCCACTTCAATTACTTCAAAAGTAATGGTGGTATTGCCAGCAACACTTTTGCTGCTACCAATGACCATGTATGGAATGCCTAACTGCTGCCAAGCTGGTAGCGTTGCCGCTAAATCATCGCGACTGTGTGGTTGACCAATTAAGCCTTCGCTGGTCACTTTTAAGGGAGTGGCTTGCAAGTCTTTTTGGATAATTTGTGAGGTGTTGCTATCGCCAGCAAAAGGCACAAAGGCCACTTGGTTTTGACTTACTTCTCCTTTTTTGGAGATGGTTACCTCTAAGTCGTAGTCTTCTTCTGCGTGGGCGCTTACGCCGACTATCAGGCCTAGCGATGCCAATAGGGCACAAGACAAGCTGGTGGTTAGTTGTTTTTTAGAGCGAATGGTTGGGTACTCAGTATTTATCATTTTAGTTTTTTTCATGGAGTTATAAAGCCTATCTTAGAATTCGGATAAGAGGAGCATATAAAGGACAGAGTAAGAAGTAAAGCTTAAAACAGTAATTTACAACAGCCATCTGCGTCAAGCAATCTCAATGCTAGAGATATGTCATGAGTCCTTAGTAGTCCTTAGTATTGTTCGCTTTAGCAAAGCAGCTTGTCAACAGAAGTAATTTAGCAAAAAAAAGCAACTTATCAAAAAAAGCAACTTGGCAAAATAAACCGTTAAAGACAGTCGCATCAAAGATAACACTGGTGATTGTTGATGGTTGCACCTAAGTTTAAACCCTCACTCATATCTAAGCCATTAATTTACCTTGCCTGCCTTATCGAACGACGAAGTTAAGTTTCAGTCGACGTTTGTTGGTGCCAATAACCGGGGTGAGGGGACTTGCTCGGTTGACCGCCGATTCCAAAGACTCCTTGAGTGCTGGATCAGAGGTATTGGCAGTAACACTTAGCACGTTGCCGTTTTCATCAACGGTTACTGATACCGAGACAGCGGCACCGACCTTGCCCACTGGTGGCGTCCAATGAGGTTCAATCAGGCTTACCAGAGCGCCAGTGATGTCACCACTACTATATTTGCTGCTACCACCGCCTGTAGGTTTGGATGTAGATTCTGAGGGGAAAGTGGCACTAAGCTGATCTTGGTTATTGCTATTGCTATTGCTATTAGGGGTTACTTTTGGAATATTTTTTGTTGTTTTTGAATTGTCAGTAGACTCCACTGCTGTAGTGTCTGCAAACTCTTCTGTGTGACTGCTCTCCGGAAGTTCATTTAGTTCAGTAAAGACAGGATCACTACTGTCATTGGCACCCATAGGCTCTGGAGCAAGCTCTATCCTTCTATTAAAAATAGAGGATATGCCTCTGGAGAAGACCGAATCACTACCAATATAGGAGGGGTCATTATTGGTAGCTGGTGGCTGATGGTTGATCTCAGGGGTCTCGGGAATCTCACCAGCAGCCAGAGACTCACGGTTGGCCTGAATATCCGCTTGCAAGCTTGCCAACTCCTCAGGGGTGATGATGCTGGTCTCAATAGCCTGATTGTCTTCAATCTTAGGAACTTGGTACGACAAAGCAATAAATGCCAATATAGAGCCATGCACGATTAAGCTTAAGACAGCTGGCAGGACGATGCCATTATCTTCAGGCTCTACAGGAACGTAAACACTAGGCGCTCGATTTAGCACAGTAATAGTCTCAAAATTTTAGTTAAATAGTAGGGTCTAAGCTTAGTCTGGTTTGGTCAGGCTGTTAATGGTTTTGTAGCTGGTTTATAACTTTATAGCAAGAGAGCTAGCTTATAAATTTTTAAGTAGTTTATATTGTAACTAATTAAGATTAGTAGGCAGGGGCTGACCAGTTAATAAGCCTACTTTTTTTATCCCAGCTTTTTGTAGGTTAGCCATCAACTGCATTACCATACCATATTGATTGTTTTGGTCAGCATTAATCATGACTTGCACCTCATTGCCTGGTGAACTATTTTGTAAGCCAATTAGAGTCTCGATCAATGCCTCTTCAAGCACAGGCGTATCGATGTTGTTTTCATAACTCATATAAATCTCCCCATTACTTTTTAGAGAGATAATCACCGGCATTTGAGCTCCGGTAGCAATGTTCTCCGTAGTGGCTTTAGGCAAGTCAACATCAACGCCTGTAGTCAGCATCGGGGTGGTCACCATAAAGATGACCAATAGCACCAACATCACATCAATGTAGGGCACCACATTCATAGAGGCATTCAGCTCTTTTTTATGTCTTGAAAAGGGGCTGGCTTTCATAACGTGCTCCTTTTATACCAGAGGGGACTGAATGTTTTGAGCAACAACCGCAGGATCATTTTGAGTAGGAGTAGCTGTTTCGTGAGTCTCACGTTGTAGCATACCAGTCATCTCATCACAAAATAGGGCGCGGCTGTCGTAAATGCCGGCTGCTTTGGCGGTAAAATGGTTATAGGCCAAGACCGCTGGGATAGCGGCAAATAGACCCATAGCGGTAGCGATTAAGGCTTCAGCAATACCTGGAGCCACAGCAGATAAGCTAACTTGTGATGCTTCAGATAGACCGATAAAGGCATTCATTATTCCCCAAACGGTGCCAAATAAACCAATGTAAGGAGACACTGAGCCAATACTCGCCAATACTGCTAGGCCTGATTCTAATGACTGTTGCTGACGGCCAAGACCCACACGAAGCTTACGTTCTACGCCATCGATAATATGATCTTTGGGCTGACGTTTTTTATTCATGCGTAAGAATTCAGAAAAGCCGACATAAAATATATTGGCCAGTCCATGACGATCCGGTGAGTTCTGAATCCCTTGATACAGTTTCGCCAAATCTTCTCCTGACCAAAACCAGTTTTCAAAATGCTGATCTTGGCGCTTGGCTGTACCTAGTCGTGCGCTCAAACGGAAAATCAGCACCCAACAAATGATGGAGGCTAATAATAAGATAGCCATAACAATCTGAACCAATAAGCTGGCATTGGTAATGAGACTAATAAGGTTGATAGAATCTGACAGCTCTGACATGAATAACTCACTTGAGGTTATAAAAGGCTAAATAAAATAGAGATTAAAGGAAAATAAGGTGGAGATAAGGCAAAATATGAAGCAGCTGCTATTATCACTACAAATATGGTTTTTAGCTACCAGTTGTAAGCATAAGCGCCAGTACCGGTATAAGTACAAGCGGGCCTAATATAGTAGGGCTACATTATACCTTAACCTATGCTGATTCTACTACTTCCAAATGGCCTTATAAACTCATGCAATAATTAGATTATTTGCCTTAATCTATCAGCAATACTCAAAACTGCTCAATAATCTTCTCTAACTGTTTAATAATAGAAGACTTTACATAGAATTTGATGAATTATTGGTCAAAAGTGTACTAGTTTTAACGCGAATCCTATATAATCTGTCCTTTTTTTATTATATTAATGCAGTATTTCTTATTGTCTGTCTTTGGTTAAGTAAAAGGGTTAAGCAAAAAGACAAGCTTATCTTTTCTACCTAAGCAGCTCCCTCTTTTGGTTTTTCAACGCAAATATACTCAGGCTACTACCTATGAATGCAATTGAGCGCTATTTTGGCATTGACGGTCAAAACACCACGATAAGAACAGAAATCCTAGCAGGGATTACTACGTTTTTAACGATGGCATACATTATTTTTGTTAACCCAAATATTCTTGCAGATGCAGGCATGGATAGTGGGGCAGTGTTTGTGGCCACATGTTTGGCTGCGGCAGTAGGCTGTTTCATCATGGGTATTTATGCCCGCCTTCCAGTAGCCTTAGCACCCGGTATGGGATTGAACGCTTTTTTTACCTATGGCGTAGTACTGGGCATGGGTTACACCTGGCAGACCGCTTTAGGGGCGGTCTTCTTATCGGGCTGTATCTTTGTTTTCTTAAGCTTATTTAAGATTCGCGAATGGGTTATTAATGCCATTCCAAATAGCTTAAAACAAGGTATCGTTGCTGGTATTGGTGCTTTCTTGGCTTTTATTGCCTTGAAGAGCTCAGGCGTTATCGTAGCTAACGAAGCCACTTTTGTCAGTCTAGGGAATTTACAACAGTTCTCGCCTATGATGGCCGCATTGGGCTTCTTTTTGATCATTGGCTTGGTCTACCGTAATGTACCAGGTGCGGTAACCATTGGGATTTTGGCCGTGACCGTTATTGCGGTTATAACTGGAAATGTGCCCTTTAATGGGGTAATGTCCATGCCGCCTTCCATTGCACCTACTTTTATGCAACTAGACATTGCAGGTGCGTTTGATATTGGCATGATCAGTGTGATTTTTGCCTTCTTATTCGTCGACTTATTTGACACCTCAGGAACCCTAATTGGGGTAACCAATAAAGCAGGCTTAGTAGATAAAAATGGCGATATCCCTAACTTAGATAAAGCTTTATTGGCGGACTCTACGGCGACAGTAGCCGGCTCATTACTAGGGACTTCTTCCACTACCAGCTTTGTTGAAAGTACAGCAGGGGTAGCTGCTGGTGGCCGTACAGGTCTTATGGCCGTGACTGTAGGCGTGTTGTTTTTATTAAGTATTTTCTTTGCACCATTGGCAGGCATGATTCCCGCTTATGCTACCGCAGGCGCTATTTTCTATGTTTCGGTATTAATGTTATATACCTTAAAGGACATAGATTGGGAAGACTTAACTGAAGCGGCTCCTGTGGCAGTAGTACTACTATTGACGCCGTTAACTTACTCAATTGCTGATGGTATCTCTTTAGGCTTTATTACTTATACCGTGGTAAAAGTATTAACTGGTAAATTTAATCAAGTAAGTGTGGCAGTCTGGGTACTGACCATTATCTTAATGGCAAAAATTGTATTTTTATAATCCATAGCATTATCTAGCAATAGGCTTGGTAACTATGATAACATTTAGTTATCAAGCTCATAACCTCAAGCAACGCCGTAGAGGTTTTTCTTTTTAGGTAAGTGATGACGTTCTATCAATAACTTCACCTGTAAAAGAAGAAGGCATTAGTGAGTTTGTTATTACCTATTTCACCTTTGAGTATTTATTACGGTCATGTATTAATTACCCAGTGGTTAAAAAGTAAGACAGCTTGAGTTCACTAAGCCGCTACATTCTTAATTCACTATTTTTAGTTCCACTTAGACTGAACCAAAACCGCCGTCTTACCTCCTAATTAGGTTGGGTATGATTTGGCGGTTTTTTTTATGGGATTTATCTACCTGATTTGAGAGGTTAGCCTTAGTAGGGCTCCCATTAGCTGTAAAAATAGCTTGGCATTTTGCCGGTAATATCAATATTTACCCCACTCTCAACACTTTATTAGCAATTCAAACTGAAGAGGCGGGGTACCAAGTTTTTTATTAAAAAGAAAAAAGAAATTATGCGCCAGAATCTTACGCGTTAAACGATGAGACAAATGCCATAAATCTCTAGCACGTACTTTCTGTATATTAAAGCAGTCAGACAAT